>JAFTZJ010000050.1 GCA_017461045.1 Lachnospiraceae bacterium
AGTCATAGGATCCTAAACCATCCAAATATTCCTGCGAGATTTTCGCACGGAATTCGGGTGTATATGGCGATCTGCCCATAAAAAATCCCCCTTAAGTAGATTTTGGTTATTTACCTTGTCTACTTAAGAGGGATCATATCACAATAGAGGGTTGCCTGTTTCATTTTAAATTGCCTATTTCTGCTGAAAAATTGCCTGTTTCTGCAGAATTGTTGCATTAAAAGTCAAATTAGAATATGGTTAACTTGATTCGTTATGATATTCGATGAGTAAGCAAGAAGCAAGTATAAGGAAACGAGGTAAAGAAAGTTGCTATTTAAGCGTATGAAGATTTCTGATAAAAAACCAATGAAGGAAGCTATGAAAAAGAATGGTTGGCGGGAAGGAGAGGTGCAATTGGATTTGCTTCGGGGGCTTGTATTGTACAGTCTCATGATTGGAAAAAAATACATCTCTTTCAATTCAGAGCAGAAAAGTTATATTTATTTGACAAAAGAGCTATTGTGGGTGTATCCGATGCAGATGTCTTCCGAAAATAAGAGCCAAGCAAGTAGTTTCAGGGAAGGTTATAATATGGTTCTGATTTTTCAAGATAAGATGAAGTATGTTGTGAACTTAAATACCGAAGTTGAGAAATGTCAATTGCTGGTATACATAGCGAAGAATTATCCACATGTCATATTGGATTATTCCGATGCATTGATGGATGCATACGAGCATGATTTCGAGAGACTTGTTGATATATCAAGAAAAAAAGGAACAATGAATAATTAGGAGGAAAAACATGAGAAAATTTAATAAAACAATTATTCATACAATTCTATTGCTTGACTTGATTTTGCTGGTTATAGTAGGTGCAACTTCGGGCTTGTTGTTTTTGTTACAAAATTTAACAGAGTTAGATCCGGTTACGCCAAGTATAATTATGGGTGGGCTTGTGCTTATAGCCATTATTGCTACAGTAATATTTGTTATTTTTAGGCTGGATATGGCTTCAGCAAAAAAAGTAATGCGACAATACGGCTTAACTGAAGAAGAGGTTGAGGCTGATTTGAATTCCGGTTATCAGAATGCTAACACAGCGTTCGGTAAACGATTCTTTGCATGTACGCCGGGAACAGTTATTAAATTAGGAATGGTAAAAGATGTAATTTGGGTGTATTATCATACCATAATGTTTACAGAACACTATGGACCTTATGGACTATTTAAGTCTAAAAAAGCCAATCACTTTCTTGTGATAATGATGCGTGATGGTAAGAGCTATCAAATGACGGCAGAATCCGTTGCAAAAGCAGAAGACCTTTTGGATTGGTTGCGACTCAATCACCCACACATTCTGCGTGGCTTAACAGAAGAAAGAAGAAATTTGTTCCAGCGGGATTTTCAACGTTTGGTGGAAATGTCGGATGAAATGGGTAGCGAAAATAAAAAACCATCAAATTATTATAATGAAATTAGCTTAGAGGAAGTGAAGGAGCAGAGTCAAACTTCTTCTTCGGGGTTCAAGTTAAGTGTTGATTAGGAGGCCTCATGCTATTTAAGAAGATGTTGTGCCAAGGCATTTTGGCGATTGTCTTTTTGGTGCTTGTAGTAGTTGCAGGGATTTATTGTGTGCCAAGGAAAACCTTATTACTGCAGTCTTTGGATTTGAAGTGTTAGGTCTGTTTGTTGCTACCGTTTGCGTAGCGGTGACAGTTGGAGCTTTAGTGATACATATAGTTCATCTGGAAACCCATGTATTGACTGGTGAGATTGCCCGTGTAGACATAGTAAAAACGGATGAAGTGCATTATAACGCCACAACGCATAGTCAAACGTATGTGTACGAGAAAACCATAGTAGTGGAGTTGGATAAGCCTTTTGAAGGCGAGACGCAATATGTAAAGACCTATCGGGAACGGGGTCAAACAATAACAAAAGAAGGTGGCTTTGCTTTTGTTGTTTTGCGCAGTTTGGATGATAGACAAGGACAAGTCTATACACTCGCAAACTTTATCTATGCGGGAATTGCAGCGGTATTTCTGATTCTACACCAGATTCTATACCGGATTGTATATGCAAAGGATGAGAAACCGCCTCTTATGCTTGTAACCTGGAAGCTTCTTTCGGGAAAACAAGGAAAACCGGCAGAAGAATCCCTTGACAAATAAATCTTCTTATTGTAAGGTGTAAATGATTGTGAAAAGGCAATGATGGAGACAGTAACGTTTTCAGAACGGCATAGAGAGTCGGGGATGGTGGAAGCCCGATGCTAGTATGGAATCTGTGAATATCACTCCGGAGCTGCAGACCGAAGAAGAGAAATCCTCGTAGACTCTGCCGTAATTCCTGCGTTAAAGGGAGCGTGAGTGGATGGATGTAAAGGGATTCCATATCGGATGTTACATTCAGAGCTTGTAAGAAATTAGGTGGTATAGCGAACACAGGAACCTTCGTCCTAATGGATGTAGGTTCCTTTTACGTTTAAATAATATTGGAAAGGAAGAGACAAATGTACGAAAAAGTATCCACGAATCTGAATTTCGTAGAACGGGAATCGAAAGTAGAACAGTTTTGGAAAGACAACAAGATTTTCGAAAAGAGTATTGAAGAAAAAGAAGGCTGTCCGGTGTATACCTTCTATGACGGACCACCAACCGCGAATGGTAAGCCACATATCGGTCATGTATTGACCCGTGTAATCAAGGATATGATTCCTCGTTACCAGACTATGAAGGGACACAAGATTATCCGGAAAGCAGGCTGGGATACCCATGGTCTTCCGGTAGAATTGGAAGTAGAGAAGCTTCTTGGCATTGATGGCAAAGAACAGATTGAAGAATACGGTTTGGAGCCATTTATCGGTAAATGTAAGGAAAGTGTTTGGAAATACAAAGGTATGTGGGAGGAATTCTCCGGCAAGGTTGGTTTCTGGGCAGATATGGACGATCCATATGTAACCTATCACAATGACTTTATCGAGTCAGAATGGTGGGCATTGAAGAAAATCTGGGATCGGGATTTATTATACAAGGGCTTTAAGATTGTACCTTACTGCCCACGTTGCGGTACTCCGTTGTCTTCTCATGAGGTGGCACAGGGATACAAGGCAGTGAAAGAACGTTCTGCAGTGGTTCGATTCAAGGTAATCGGAGAGGATGCATACTTCTTAGCATGGACCACTACACCTTGGACTTTGCCAAGTAACGTAGCACTTTGTGTAAATCCGGATGAAACCTATTGTAAGGTAAAGGCAGCAGACGGTCGTGTATATTACATGGCAGAAGCCCTATTAGATAACGTATTAGGAAAATTAGCAACCGATGATACTCCGGCATACGAAGTATTAGAGACCTATAAGGGTACCGATTTAGAGCGCAAGGAATATGAGCCATTGTTCCAGGTTGCAGCTGATTTAGCAACCAAGCAGGACAAGAAGGCACATTTCATCACCTGCGATTCCTATGTAACCATGAGCGATGGTACCGGTATCGTTCATATTGCACCGGCATTCGGTGAAGACGATGCGAAGGTAGGACGTAATTACGACCTTCCATTTGTTCAGTTGGTAGATGGCAGCGGTAACATGACCGACAATACTCCATATGCAGGTAAATTTGTAAAAGACGCAGACCCATTGATTTTAACAGATTTGGATAAGCAGGGATTGTTATTTGATGCTCCGAAGTTCGAGCATGATTATCCATTCTGTTGGAGATGTGATACTCCATTGATTTACTACGCTAGAGAATCTTGGTTCATCAAGATGACAGCCGTTCGTGAGGACTTAATTAAGAATAATAACAAAGTAAATTGGATTCCGGAGAGCATCGGTAAGGGTCGTTTTGGTGACTGGCTTGCAAATGTTCAGGATTGGGGCGTAAGCCGTAATCGTTACTGGGGTACTCCATTAAATATTTGGGAATGTGAGTGCGGACATCGTCACGCCATTGGTTCCATTGCGGAATTGAAGGAATTATCCGATAACTGTCCGGAGGATATCGAACTCCATCGTCCATTTGTAGATGCAGTGACCATTAAGTGTGAAAAATGTAATGGCGAAATGCATCGTGTACCGGAGGTTATTGATTGCTGGTTTGATTCGGGAGCAATGCCATTTGCACAGTGGCACTATCCATTTGAAAATGAAGACATTTTCAAGGAGAATTTCCCGGCTGACTTTATCAGTGAAGCAGTTGACCAGACTCGTGGCTGGTTCTATTCCCTGATGGCGATTTCCACCTTGCTCTTTGATGAGGCCCCATACAAGAACGTTATTGTTTTGGGTCACGTTCAAGATAAGGATGGTCAGAAGATGAGTAAGTCCAAGGGTAATGCAGTTGACCCTATGGATGCTTTGAATAAATACGGTGCTGACGCCATTCGTTGGTACTTCTACAGCAATTCTGCACCATGGTTACCAAATCGTTTCCATGAAGATGCCGTAGTAGAAGGACAGCGTAAATTCATGGGTACTCTGTGGAATACCTATGCATTCTACGTGTTATATGCAGAAATCGACCAGTTCAATCCAATGAACTATACATTGGAATACGACAAACTGGCGGTTATGGATAAATGGTTATTGTCAAAATTGAATACGGTTGTGAAGGAAGTAGACAATGCGTTAGGCTCCTACAAGATTCCGGAGGCAACCAGAGCATTATCTGAGTTCGTAGATGACATGAGTAACTGGTATGTAAGACGTTGTCGTGACCGTTTCTGGGCAAAAGGCATGGAACAGGATAAGATTAATGCATATATGACCCTGTATACTGCACTGGTTACTATCAGTAAGGTATCAGCTCCGATGATTCCGTTTATCACAGAAGATATTTATCAGAATCTGGTATGCGGATTGGATAAGAATGCACCGGAAAGTATTCATTTGTGTGACTTCCCGGTAGCAAATGAGGCATATATCGATACAGAGCTGGAAGCAGCTATGGATGAAGTTCTCCATGTGGTTGTGTTGGGCCGTGCCGCTCGTAACGCAGCCAATATCAAGAATCGTCAGCCAATTGGAACCATGTACATTAAGGCAGAGCAGGAACTTTCACAGTTCTATGTTGAGATTATTGAGGACGAGCTGAATGTAAAGAAGGCAGAGTTCAAGGAAGATGTATCCGACTTTACTTCTTACAGCTTTAAGCCGCAGCTTCGTACAGTAGGACCAAAGTACGGCAAACAGTTAGGCGGTATTAAGAAGTATTTATCAGAGGTAAATGGCAATCAGGCAATGGCTGATTTGAAAGCAAATGGTGCGATTAACTTCGATGTGGATGGCGTAACCGTTTCACTGGCTGAGGAAGATTTGTTAATCGAGATGGCACAGATGGAAGGTTATGTATCACAGCAGGATAACAAGGTAACCGTTGTTCTGGATACCAATCTGACACCGGAATTAGTAGAAGAAGGCTTCGTACGTGAAATCGTATCCAAGATTCAGACAATGCGTAAGGAAGCAGACTTCCAGGTGACCGATAAGATTGTCGTATATGTTGATGACAACGATACCATTGCAGAAATCATTACCAAGAATGCAGATTCCATTAAGCAGGATACATTAGCGGAAATGATTATGTTGGGTGAAATGAACGGATTTACCAAGGAATGGAACATCAACGGAGAGAAAGTTATCTTTGGTGTAACCCAGATTAGTACAGCACAGTAGGCTTAAAAGCAAATAGGTATTGTGGAAAGCCGTTGTTTCTGATAAAATGTTTTTGTGTTTTTGAAGATTGAAGAGGAGAAAATGCTAAGGAGGCAATAAGGGAAATGAAAAAGAAAATTGATTTCGACAAAGAAGAGTTCAAAAAACAAGTCATTAGTAATGTAAAGACGCTTTATCGTAAGACCATTGATGAAGCAACCCAGCAGCAGGTATTTCAGGCTGTTGCATATGCAGTAAAGGATGACATCATTGACCGTTGGATTGCAACACATAAAGAATATGAAAAGAAGAATGCTAAGACTGTTTACTATTTATCCATGGAATTCTTAATGGGTAGAGCATTAGGTAACAACCTGATTAACTTAACCTTCTATGATGAGATTAAGGAAGCATTGGATGAATTAGGATTTGATATTAATGTAATCGAAGATCAGGAACCGGACGCAGCACTTGGTAATGGTGGTCTTGGACGTTTGGCAGCTTGTTTCTTAGATTCACTTGCAACATTAGGCTATCCGGCATATGGCTGTGGTATCCGTTACCGTTATGGTATGTTCAAGCAGGCAATCGAAGATGGATATCAGATTGAAAAGCCGGATGACTGGTTAAGAGACGGTAATCCATTCGAAGTACGCCGTGGCGAATATGCTTGTGAAGTTAAGTTCGGTGGTTATGTACGCGTTGAGAACCGTGATGGCCGCAATTACTTCATTCAGGATGGTTATCAGGCAATCCGTGCAGTGCCATATGATTTACCGGTTATCGGATATGGTAACAATGTAGTAAATACATTAAGAATCTGGGATGCAGAAGCAATTCAGGACTTCAACTTGGATTCTTTTGACAAGGGTGAATACCAGAAGGCAGTTGAACAGCAGAACTTAGCAAGAACTATCGTTGAGGTATTATATCCAAATGACAACCACTATGCAGGTAAGGAATTGCGTTTGAAGCAGCAGTATTTCTTCATTTCTGCTTCTATCCAGACTGCAATTAAGAAGTTTAAGGAAAACAACAAGGACTTAAATGATATTCCAAACAAGTTAGTATTCCAGTTAAATGATACACATCCAACTGTAACAGTTGCAGAATTAATGCGTATCTTAATGGACGAGGAAGGCTTAGAATGGGATGACGCATGGGCTATCACAACTAAGACTTGTGCATATACCAACCACACCATCATGGCAGAAGCGTTAGAGAAATGGCCAATCGAGTTATTCTCAAGATTGCTTCCACGTGTATATCAGATTATTGAAGAAATCAACAGACGTTATGTGGCTGAGATTCAGGCAAAATATCCTGGTGACCAGTCTAAGGTTAAGAACATGGCAATCCTTTACGATGGACAGGTTAAGATGGCACATCTTGCTATCGCAGGTTCTTACTCTGTAAATGGTGTTGCTCAGTTGCATACCGAAATCTTAAAGAAGCGTGAGTTAAGAGACTTCTATGAGATGCGTCCGGAGCAGTTTAACAATAAGACTAACGGTATTACTCAGAGAAGATTCTTATTACATGGTAACCCATTGTTAGCAAACTGGGTAACTGATAAGATTGGCGATGAGTGGATTACCGACTTAAGCAAGATTGAAAAGTTAAAAGTATACGTAGACGATGCAAAGTGCCAGCAGGAATTCATGAACATCAAGTATCAGAACAAGATTCGTTTGGCAAACTACATCAAGGAGCACAATGGTGTAGATGTAGATCCACGTTCTATCTTTGATGTACAGGTTAAGCGTTTGCATGAGTACAAGAGACAGTTATTGAACATTTTACATGTTATGCACTTATACAATGAGTTAAAGGCAAATCCGGGCATGGATATGGTGCCAAGAACCTTTATCTTTGGTGCAAAGGCAGCAGCCGGCTACAAGCGTGCGAAGTTAACCATTAAGTTAATCAATGCAGTAGCAGATGTAATTAACAATGATGAGTCAATCAAGGGTAAGATTAAGGTAGTATTCATCGAGAACTACCGTGTATCAAATGCAGAGATTATCTTTGCTGCAGCTGATGTCAGCGAGCAGATTTCTACTGCTTCCCGCGAGGCTTCCGGTACCGGTAACATGAAGTTCATGTTAAATGGTGCATTAACTTTAGGTACCATGGATGGTGCAAACGTAGAAATCGTAGAAGAAGTTGGTATGGAAAATGCATTCATCTTCGGTATGTCTGCAGAGGAAGTTATGAAGTACGAGCGTGAGGGTGGATACTATCCAATGGATATCTACAACAACAATCAGGCTGTACGTACCGTATTGATGCAGTTAATCAATGGATTCTACTCACCAGAGGATCCGGATTTATTCCGCGAATTATACGATTCATTAACGAAGGAAGACGTATACTTCACATTGAAGGATTTCGATTCTTATGCAGATGCTCATAAGAGAGTAGATGCTGCATATCGTGATGAAGCTGCTTGGGCAAAATCAGCAATGTTGAACACAGCTTGTGCAGGTAAGTTCTCATCTGACCGTACCATTCAGGAATATGTAGATGATATCTGGAAGTTAGAGAAGATTACTGTAAAGCTTCCAAAGGCTAAGAAGTAAGAAAACAAAATAGAGTATGTGAACAACATATGACAGGAGCTGTCGCACTATTCTTGGTGTGACAGCTCCTTTTGTTTGGTTGTGGTGAAGGTTTAACAACATTTCTAGTAGCCCCATACGGAGGGAAAAGAATTATTCTACAAAGTATCTGTATATCGAAGAAAAGAATCACAAGAAAGAGGTATAATTTCGCCCTTTGTTGAATAAAATTCTAGCGGGAGGACGAGACATGAGGGAAAAATTAACAATGGCATTTGCCATGATTATATTGGCGATTATGATTCCCTATCTGGGGACAATGGCTTTAACCGGAAGGGTAGGGACAACAATCGTAACGGTGGCAACCATCGATTCAGGGAAAACCGTATCCTTAGAAATAGAAGGCGCATATGTTGTTTTAGATGTGGAAGCCTATTTAAGAGGCGTATTACCGGGAATTTTGCCGGGGGATACGGGGCTTGAGGTTTGGAAAGCATTAGCAGTGGCTGAACGGACCAACATTTACAAAAAAATGCAGGGAATGGGGAATATTGATAGCGAGGAACTGGATTCCGTATATTTAAGTGAACAGGAAATCCGGGAGCGATTTGGAGAGCAAAATTACGATGCGTATATGGACAAGATAGAAGAAGCAATTTTAGCCACAGCGGGTGTTGTAATTCTGTATGACGGAGAATGTATAGATGCCATGTACCACCGGGTAAGCGTGGGTACTACGGTTAGCGCAGAGGAACTCTTCGGAGAATCCGTGCCGTATTTGACTGCGGTTGTCAGTAACCATGATGTAGAGTCCAAAGATTATATGAATCTGGTTTGTGTGTCCAAGGAAGAAATACAGGAATTGTCCATTTTGGAAGGAACGGAGCATGGTTATGTCAAGAAGGTAATGTGTAATGGAGAAGAATTAACCGGCGAACAGGCGCAGGAACGGTTTGGGTTAAGCTCCTTAAATTATTATATAGAAGATATGGGAGAGGAATTCCGAATTGTCAGTCTGGGAAAGGGACATGGACTGGGCATGAGTCTATACGGCGCCTCGGTTTTGGAAAAAAATGGAAAAACCTACGATGAAATTCTATGCTATTATTATACGGGGGTTCAATTGTCAGAAAAACTATCATTTTAGGTACTTTACTTGCATGGGGAATATGGTGTATCATTGAACCGATGAAAGGATGAAACATCGATGAAATTACGAAAGAAAATAGGAATTACCTTGCTTAGTTTAACTCTTATGACAGTCAGCGGAATGGGGATTTTGTGGGCTGCCAGCCGGGTAGAACAGGCAGATGTTATAAAGAATAGTCCGATGGAAGAAAGTAGTGAGGGAACGGAGGCAGTATTGCGTCCGGGTTCTGACGTGGTTGAAGCCAATCCTCAAGAGGTAAGCTCTGAGAGCAACGAGACGGTAGTACAGGTAGAGCAAGTGCTTCGGGATATGGAGGATTACAGCCAGGCTCCGGCAGACAATGGCTGTCCGTATTATATCAAGGTGAATCGTGCACAAAATGTTGTGACTGTGTACACACTGGATGAAAATGGTTATTACACGAAGCCTATAAAGGCCATGGTTTGTTCGGTAGGCATGAATGATGGTACTCCAACCGGAACCTTTGAAACCTCCGGTAAATACGAGTGGTGCTCCTTGGTTGGTGGCGTATATGGTCAATATGCCTATCGTATTCAGGGACAAATAATGTTCCATTCGGTTCCGTACTATTCAATGAATAAAAGTAAATTGGAAACAGAAGAATATAATAAATTAGGAGAAGCTGCCTCATTGGGCTGTGTTCGTTTGTCCGTAGCAGATGCCAAATGGATATATGACAATTGTCCAAGGGGAACCATTGTTACCATTTATGATAGTGACTATCCGGGACCATTGGGAAAACCTGTAGCAGAGACGATTGATGTGGATGAAGAGCATGCCGGCTGGGACCCAACAGATCCGGATGAAGAGAATCCATGGCATACAGGAGAACCGAGGATTTTAGGTGCAGGAGAACGGACCATTGAACGCGGTTGTACCTACCAGATGGCTTGTGGAGTATTAGCTTTGGATGGCAGTGGTAATGTAATTACGGAACAATTAGTTGTAAAAGGCACTGTAGATGCAATGACAGTTGGTGAATATCCTGTGGTATATGAAGTGGAAGATGAAGAAGGGAACGTAACTTCTGTGGCAGGTGTGATTCGGGTAATTGATACGATTGCTCCTAGTATTGTAGTCAAGCAGGATGAGATTATGTTGAATCGTGCACAGGCGTCTTCTGCAAATGGAGTGGCAAACATTGCCATGTGCGTAGATGTGGTGGATAGCGGGGAACTGTTATCAAAGGATTGTTTAGATATCCATATCCAACGGATAGAGGATAAAATGCAAGGGTCCTATGAAATAACCATACAGGCCACAGATTTAGCCGGAAATCCGGCAGAACCGAAAAAAATTACAGTTCATTTGGATCGAGAAGCACCTATAATTGAAGAACCGGAGCAGAAGATATTTACGGCATCCGACGATGAGGACTTGGAACAGCAGTTGCGAAAAGCAATTTTGGTAACGGATAATTATAGTGATGTTCAGGAAGTCGGTATCTCGTGGGTATGGGAGCCGGCAACAGGCGATTATACTGTCTTGGTTACAGCAAAAGATGCATATGGTAATGTAAGTACAGCCTTTTTGCATGGCTTTGACTTTTCTTTTGAAACCAATGAATAAATTTACCACCTCTGGAAACAATAGTAGCAGAGGTGATGAGAATGAAGAAAACAGCAGTAGAATTCTTAAAAGCAAACGGTTTCTATTTATCCTTTGGAGTTGGTGTGGTTGCTTTGGTAGCAGCATTGGCAATTTACAATGTAAATGTCAATAAGAAACAGCAGCAGAATCAGGAAATTAACTTGAATGAACCAATGGAACAGGAGATGGCAGAAGCTACAGAATTAGAGTTTACAGAAGAGATTCAGGAGACCATTTTGGACGGTGACATGGATGTGCCAATGGATATGTGGCAGACCGGAGAAGTGGCAGAAGGAATGATTACGGAAGCGCAGATGGCTGAAGATGAACATGTCTCTAATGAAGTAGAGACGGACGCTGTGGCACAAGAAGGCAACATGTCAGATGAGGTTGACCAAGTAGAAAGCGTTATGTCGAATGAAACATTGGCATATGAGCCATTAGAAGGATTGATTTTTAATGGTATGGAAGAAGTCGTAATGCCGGTACTCGGAAATACGATTTTGCCTTATAGCATGGATACAACCGTATATTTTGAGACCTTAGAAACCTATCGTTGCAATCCGGGTATGCTTTTGCAGGCACCGATTGGAACAGATGTAGTGTCAATCTGGCACGGACAGGTGGTTGAAGTAGAAGAAACGAAGGAATACGGAACTACAGTTACAGTAGACTTAGGAAGTGGTTATAGAGTCACCTACGGACAATTACAGGATGTTCGTGTAGAAGTGGGTGACGAAGTATGGGATGAGACTATATTGGGGACGGTATCTGCCCCAACTCCTTACTATGAAAAGGAAGGGGAGCATTTATATCTGGCTATGACGAAAGATGGAGAGCCAATGAATCCAATGGAAGTTTTACAAGTAGAATAGTTGGAATTTTTGTGAAAAATCAAAATATCATTTGTTGTTGTATGATTTACCTACTAGGAAGGATAAATGAATTCCTAGTAGGTATTTTTTGCCGAATAAGAAAAGCAGTAGGTAATTAGCCGGTTGCCTGCTTTGTGCAATGCTCGCAAGTACCCGAATAAATGATGCTGCAATCCGTTATTTCTCCCTTAAAAGCCGCAGAGACATAATTAATCGGATTGTAAGGCAAAGGTGCCGTAATATCTTCTACACAACCGCAAGCATTACAATAGAAGTGTGGATGTGAAGTAGTGGTTGCATCAAAATGATCCACTTTTCCGTCGCAGGAAATCCGTAGTATAATGCCGTATTCTGCTAATTGAGCCAGATTTCGATAAACAGTTCCCAGGCTAATATTTGGCATGGTTTCCAGTAAAGCGGTATGTACCATTTCTGCAGTCGGATGGTCTGTTCGTGTATGCAGATATGCTAAAATTGCGTCGCGTTGACGACTGCGTTTCATAATTGGTTTCATAATTTCACGTCCTTTATATTATAAAAATAAGAATGATTCCTATTTATATAATAAAATAACCCATATATCTTGTCAAGTAAGAGAAAAAATTGGAAATAGAATGATAAAACGTAGAAAAGTTATACAGGAGTTTGTAGTATTTGCACAATTTATAAGTGAAATGCTTGGAATGAATTGACAAAAGTACTAAATACTTGTTACTATAAAAAGGACTATGAAAGTAACAGACAAAGAGTTCGGGAGATTGAGAATGGAGAATCATGATTTCATGGAGGAGATGTATTTGGCAGCAGTTCGTCAACTGCGAACCATCGTCTTCGAAATAGATTACAAAACTGGACATACCTATTGTTCGCCATTATTTATGGAGAATTTTGGAATAGACTCCATTACGAATGAGGATTTTACTGCGAACGAGTCGACTGCCGGAATTGTATATCCGGAGGATATAGAATTATATCGGACTCTGTTTGTCAGTCGTCGCGGTGAACAGACAGTTACATGCCGTTTTATCAATAATAAAGGCGTGGTGAATTGGTACAAGGTGACGCTTCAGTACATATGTGGGGAAGATGGAAACGTAGATAGGATTATTGGAACCATGAAGGATGTTAGCGATGAGATTCGTTCGAATGCAGAGCTACGATACCATCGGGATTATGATTACTTGACCGGAACTCCGAATTTCCAGAGATTTAATGAACAGGTGACACATCATTTGCAGTGGGATAATGGACACAACCATGCAATGATTGTATTTGATATTGAGAAATTTAAGGTTATTAATGACTTATTTGGCATGCGGGTTGGCGACTTGGTATTGATTCATTTAGCGGATGTGTTAAAGGAATTAGTATTACCACCGAATGCATATTGTCGTATGCACAGTGATGTCTTTTGTATCTGCATTACGTATGAAACAAAGGGAGACATCATAAGATTTATTGAACGTGTGAAGAAGCGTATCGAATCCAACAAATTCGAATTCGAAATTAAGACATCATATGGTGTATATCTGCCAGAGGATGAGAGCGGATTAGAAGTAAATCTCATGTGCGACCGGGCAGCGTTAGCCAAGAAGAAGATTAAAGATAATGCAATGCAGTTTTGCGCATTTTATGATGAAGAATATCGGACAGAGATTCTTAAAAACAATCGGATTGAAGCAGAAATGGAGCAAGCATTAAAGGATCGACAGTTTGTTATGTATCTGCAACCGAAGTTCGACTTGGAAAGTGGTGAAATTGTAGGGGCAGAGGTGTTGGCACGCTGGAATCACCCGACTCGTGGTATGGTGCAACCAAATGATTTTATACCACTTTTTGAACGCAATGGCTTCATTATGCGTCTGGATGAATATATGTGGGAAGAAGCCTGCAAGGCAATACAAAGCTGGAGAACAGAAGGAAGAAAAGAATTCCCGGTTTCCGTAAATGTTTCCCGTTACCATATTTTCAATCGGAAAATAGAGTCTATTCTGGAGAATTTACTGCAGAAGTATGAATTAACACCGGGAGCACTTTCCTTGGAAATTACGGAAACGATGTTCTTCGATAATTCAGATGAATTGTATGGATTATTAAAACGACTACAGGAAATGGGATTCCGCTTGGAAGTGGATGACTTTGGTTCCGGTTACTCGTCATTGAATATGTTGCGGAATGTACCGGTAGATGTAATAAAGATTGATAAGGGATTCTTGGATGATACATTGAATTCTGAAAAAGGAAAAGTCGTAATTCGACATACAATTGCCATGGCAAAGGAGTTGCAGTTGCAGATTATTGCAGAGGGTGTAGAAACCACAGAACACGTGAATTTCTTGAAGGGTTCAAACTGTGATGTGGCACAGGGATTCTATTTTGCACGCCCAATGCCGTTGGAAGAGTTTAATCAATTAAAGTTTTAGCAAAGATTCCCAAGGTTTCTGTTGACATCAATATAGGGCTGTTGTATATTACATGTGTGCTACTAATAGAAACCGCACGGACTTAAGAATGATTGTGAAAAAGGAGACAGTATTGTTATGTTTGAGAAGATGAGAGATATTATTTCTGAACAGCTTGGTGTAGATGCGAATAATATAGAATTAAGTACCTCTTTCAAAGATGACTTGGATACAGATTCGTTGGATTTATTTGAATTAGTAATGGCAATCGAAGATGCATTCAATGTTGAAATTCCGGCAGACGAAGTATCCGATTTGAACACCGTTGAGGATGTTATCGAGTACTTAAAGAATATGGGAATTGAAGCATAACACAGGAAGAATATCATTATAACAGAGAATATTCGTGTTGTTTGAATCTGTTGATTCAATTATAAAAACCACCGTCTTGCGACGGTGGTTTTTATTGTATATAAGTTGTATTTGTTTAGAAATTAACCTAAAACAACTTCAACTGCATGTTCCTTGCCATCTGAGAATACTGGAAGAACATTGCCTTCAATTGCGTTGCCATCAACAGTTACGCTCTTAACACCCTTACATACATGTGAAGGATTGCTAACGGTAATGTTGTAAGTTGCATTACGGAACTGACGAGTTGCCTTAAAGCCATCCCAAGCTGCCGGAATAGAAGGATCAATCTTCAATCCGTTGAAGTCTGGAATGATACCTAACATATACTGTGAAACTGCTACGAAGTTCCAAGCAGCAGTACCGGTTAACCAGCTGTTCTTAGCCTCACCGAAACGTCCTGCATCCTTACCGGCAATCATCTGAGCGTATACATATGGCTCAGTTCTGTGTAAATCAGAAATATCCTCTAAGTAAGCAGGTGCAATCTTTGAGTAGTACTCAAATGCCTTGTCACCATGTCCAACATAAGCCTCAGCACAGATAATCCATGCATTGTTATGACAGAAGATACCGGCATTTTCCTTATAACCACCTGGGTAAGTAGAAATCTCACCATATTCGATGTAGTACTTAGTAAATGCAGGGTTGTTCAATACAAGACCATGCTTGCAGTTCAAGTACTTGTCGATGCTTTCCAAGGTCTTTAAGTCATAACCCTTGTCCTTACCGATTTCAGACATAACAGCGAAGCCCTGTGGCTCAATGAAGATCTTACCTTCTTCACATTCCTTAGAACCAACCTTCTTGCCGAAGTCATCATAAGCACGTAAGAACCATTCTCCATCATAACCATGTGCTACGATGTTGTCTTTCATCTTATCGATTTCAGCCTGTGCAGCAGAAGCCTTATCATCCATTCCCTTGTACTTGCAAAGTGCAACGTATTCAGGACCTGCATATGTGAATAATGTAGCTACGAATAATGATTCTGCAACCTTTGAATACTTGTCATCACCATACTTTGGAGAAGTCCATGTCTGGAAGCTTTCGCCCGGAGTATTTGAGAAGCAAGAAAGGTTCAAACAGTCGTTCCAGTCAGCACGCATTGAAAGTGGAAGACCATGAGGTCCTAAGTTATTTACAATACGATAGAATGACTGCTGTAAATGATGCATCATTGGCTGAGCTAATTTCTCATCATTTCTGTATGGAACCATCTCATCTAAGATTGAGTAATCGCCTGTTTCCTTAATGTAAGCAGCAGTTGAAAGGATCATCCATAATGGATCATCAGAGAAGTCACCACCAACAGCGTCGTTACCCTTCTTGGTAAGTGGCTGATACTGATGGAAACATCCACCATCTTCAAACTGAGTTGCTGCTAAGTCTAAGATTCTTTCTCTTGCACGATCCGGAATCTGGTGAACGAAACCAAGTAAATCCTGGTTAGAATCACGGAATCCCATACCACGTCCGATACCGCTTTCGAAGTAAGAAGCTGAACGGGACATATTAAAGGTAACCATACACTGATACTGATTCCAGATATTAACCATGCGGTTCATCTTGTCATCCGGAGTTTCAACGGTATACTTAGAAAGTAAGTCTGACCAGCTCTTCTTCAATTCAGCAAGTGCTGCGTCTACCTTCTCAGCAGAATTAAACTGCTCAATCATTGCATAAGCTCTTGACTTATTCATAGAACCATCTGCATTGAACTTCTCTTCCTGTGGGTTCTCAACGTAACCAAGAACGAATACTAAGTCCTTGCTCTCACCCGGTGCTAAACTGATGTTTAAGCAGTGAGAAGCGATTGGAGACCAACCATCAGCCTTGGAGTTGTTAGCCTTGCCGGCCAATACAGCCTGAGGTGCCTCGAATCCGTTGTATAATCCCATGAAACTTTCACGATCGCAATCAAAGCCTTCGATATCTGCATTAACTGTGTAGAATGCAAAATGATCACGACGCTCTTTGTATTCAGTCTTGTGGAATAATGTAGAACCTTCTACCTCAACTTCACCGGTGTTAAAGTTTCTCTGGAAGTTAGTAGAATCGTCTTCTGCATTCCATAAACACCACTCTAAGAATGAGAATAACTTAAATTCCTTAGGAGAAGTGCCTTCATTCTTCAATGTTACCTTCTGAACCTCGCCCTTGAAGTTGTTAGGAACGAAGAAAGTAACCTCTGCCTTTAAGCCGTTGCTCTTACCGCTGATAACAGTATAACCCATACCATGACGGCACTCGTAGAACTCAAGGTCTTTCTTAACTGGAGACCAACCTGGTGACCAGATGTTGTCTTCTTCATTGATATAGAAATAACGTCCACCCATATCCACTGGAACGTTGTTGTAACGATAACGGGTAATTCTTCTAAGACGTGCGTCCTTGTAGAAGCTGTAACCGCCTGCCGTATTCGAAATAAGAGAGAAGAAGTCCTGATTACCTAAGTAGTTAATCCATGGATATGGTGTCTTAGGATTTGTAATCACGTACTCTCTGTTTTGGTCGTCAAAATAACCGAATTTCATGTGTGTATGTACCTCCCTTTGTTCTAGCGGACCCTCTAGGGTCTCATATGGTCTATTATATCTTATTCAAGGCATAAAAACAAGAAAAAGTAAGTATAAAAAACAGTGATTTTGTTAGCTTTTGAGGTCTTAGAAAAAATAATGTCCGACAAAACAAGCAAACATGAATTGTCGGACATTCAAAATCGTATTCAATTCGGTAAATTCCGATTTATTTTGGAACTACTGTATAGAAATGCTGGGTAACGGTCTTGCTTTCCCCCGGTGCCAATTCTGCATATCCGGTGTCTTCCGGTGCCAAAGGCAGGTTCGGTGCATCAATTATCCATGTCATTGGTTCCGGACAGAAGTAGTCCTTCTTGCCCCATTCATTCCAGATAACCCAGAACTTGTAATCCTGACATACTTCATAGCGGATTTCCTTCTTGGAAGCTACGTCCGTAGCAACAATGCCGTAAAATGGCTTGTCGTCAATATCGCCCATTTCCGCATAGTAAACATCATTATCAATAACCCGCTTTACAGGAACCATAGAGCCGGTCAAATACTGGCGGTCATGATTATCCCATGGCATAAATACGCCGGTTGGCAGGCAACGATGATTCAACTGCCACTTTTCACCAATCGGAACATACAGACGCATATCTTCTCCCTTGCCGTCGGACGTAAATGGTCCCATCATAGTTGTATGAGTACATACTCCATAAGGCATCTGAACCGAAGACAGGTTCGTCATAGTAAATGCATAATCCAATCCGTTCTTGGATAAAGTAAAGGTGAATTCTGCTTTGAACTTAATTGGCAAATGCTGAAAATATTCGTCATTCTCATCGTATAAATACTCGGTTTTAGCAACGGCTGATTCTTCCGTAGCGGTTACTTCAATCACAGAATAAGGCCGTTTGTGTAGGAAACCATGTATGAAATTACCAAGGTCTGCTTCGTTCATCGGCAACTGATACAAGGCATCAGTGGTCTTCAAACGACCGCCGTTCAAGCGGTTTGGCAAGTACAAAGAAGGTAGGCCATACACCTCCGGTGATTGTTTGATTTCTTCTATGGTTGTTTCCTCATGAAAGCGGAAAATTTCAATATCATTGGCTTCGTCTCGAAGGCGAATAACGTTGCTTCCGATGCCCGGTGCAATTAATGCAAGATAACCGCCAGCCTTTAATTCGATACAAGCTTCGCCTTTGTAGGTGATTTGCTGTGCTGATGTCATAATAAAACCTCCTATTCCGTCAAAGTTTTGGCCTTTGCCGTTCGTTGTCATAATTCGTATTTATTATTGTAACACAGTTTTACATGAAAATCGACTAAAAAATGGGACAGATTTCTAATAAATATGTAATATTTGGGGATAGTCAATTATTTTGAAACGTGGTATAATATACGGGCTTATAAGGAGAAATCTGTCAAAAAATAGGAAAATGCAGGGATTGAATGTAAGCAATTAGGGAGAAAGGAGCGAAAAAGATGGCACTGGATTATAAGAGAAGCTATAAGACGAAGCTGAGACGTAGAAAAATTCTGACGATTAGTATTATATCCGTGGTATTTTTACTGGCATCTTTTTCGATTTTATATTTTAAGTTTTGGTCAAAGGATTCACAGCAGAATCCGGAGGGGAATACCTCAGACCTGGCAAGTGCAAGCTCAGAGCTTACAACAACTGAGACTCCTACAACCGAGGAGCCAACTTCAGAAGATGCCACAGCAGAGACAGCGGCTACAGAAGATACCGCAACCGAGGAGCCGGCTACTGAAGGTTCCGATACAACAGAGGAGATAACAACGGAGGCTACAGAGGAAACCACTGCAGAACCAACAACGGAGGTGACTGCTTCCAATGGTGGAAAAAAACGGGGATTAGCACTTACCCGTCAGCCGATTATGTTATATTCTATTGGTGTGGGAAGGATTAGCCTGGCTGATGTGAATCGAGAGTATGTCCGGGTGGAAACAACCGTAAGCGATTCATACTTTGACGATGCATTATTTATTGGTGATTCCCGAACCGAAGGATTTATGTTATACTCCAGCATAAGTAATATTCGTGCATACTCTTCAAAGGGATTAAGTATATCAAGAATTTATACCGATGCCATTGTAACTATGGAAGATGGTCGGGTGGTAACTGTAATGGAAGCCTTGCAGGAGCAGCAGTTCAACAAAATCTACATCATGTTTGGTGTTAATGAATTGGGTTGGCCAAGTGATGAAATATTCCGGGATCAGTATTCGAAGCTTGTACAGGATATTAAGCTATTGCAGCCGGATGCGACGATTTATATTCAGAATATATTGCCGATTTCAGCTGAGCGTTCGGCAAGTGATCCGATTTACAATAATGACAATGTTCGGCGGTTTAATGCCTTGATAGAAGAAGTTGCAAAGGAACAGAACGTGATTTACTTGGATGTGTCTTCTGCTTTGGCAGATGAAACCGGTGCTTTGCCGGCAGGTGCCAGTGTAGACGGTATTCATTGCAATGGAGAATTTTGTGATAAATGGTTGATGTATTTGAAAAATAATACATACGAGTTAAAATAGTAGAATTATGTTAGAAAAGGAGAACAGAAAATGAAGAAGAAATTATTAGGTTTCGTTGCAGTTGTAGGCTTGACAATGGCTTGTTTGACCGGTTGTGGTGCAAGTCAGGTAAAGACCATTGATACAGCGGCATTGGCAGATGATTTATATGGTGGCGTGACATGGAACGACCAGCTTGGAGAAATTGAATTGAATAAAGCGTTGACCTTATATGGAATTGGTAGTGATTCAGTTGCATCCGGTAAGGTGTACATGGGAACCAATGCAACAGCAGAAGAGGTTGCAGTATTAGAAGCAGCTTCCGCAGAACAGGTAGCAGTTATTGAAGATGGTATTGAAGCTCGAATTGATGCACAGGTAGCTTCCTTCCAGAGTTATAACGCAGAGGAAGTTCCAAAGCTTGAGAGCGCATATGTTGAAACCAAGGGGAACTATGTGATCTTCTGTGTATGTGATGATGCGTCTGAAGCACAGGCGATTGTAGATGCCTGCTTTGCAGAGTAAATAACAGAAATAAATAAAAAAGATGCTTAGAAAAAATCCTAAGCATCGTGAATATTGTTGTCAAGAAATCGCAGAAGGTATTCCTGCGATTTTTTGTATTTTTCCATGCGACGTTCGTCTTCTTTGGTTAGAATTCCAAGACGGTCCCGATTCAGGTTATCGTGTAAATCATTTAATTTCACGCGAATTGCCAAAGGATTGGTTGTGATTGTGGCAATATAATCCTGATAAGAAAGGTCCGAATCATGGGTCAGTAACCGGAGTGCCTCCAGCACTTCCTCAGAGAAACCTTCGTTTTTCAGCATTTCAATGGAAATAGGAGTATCTTCTACTACATCGTGAAGAATGCCACAAATCATTTCGTCCTGGCTCTTTCCGGCTAGCATAACACGCATTGGGTGTAAAATATATGGTTTTCCGGCTTTGTCAATTTGTCCCCGGTGAGCTTCCACCGCGATTGCAATTGCTTTTTCCAGCATAGGCGCCTCCTATTCTGAAGATTCGAAGGAAATGAAGGTATCCGTTTCTGTTAACGGTACGTTCTTTGTATCATTTAAATTATACAATAGGATATCGCCTGCTTCAAGGGGAATTGTGATGCCGAGCGGTCCGTTGCCGGCAACATCAATAAGGGAAATACAACAGAAGTAGCCGTGTTCGTCCCGGTAGTAGTCAGGTGGCAATAATTCAACAGGATGGTTGGATTTGATATGAAGAAGATGACTTTGCGGAAAAACGGGAACGCATTGATAATCGATGCGCAATGGTGCGTAATAGGTTATGGATGGATTCTCACCATAATATAGGTAACCACCGGGAAAAAGTTTATTCAGAATGTCCCTGCCGGTTATAAGGCTCTGATCCTTTACCATTCCTTCCGGTATAGTAAAGGTGCAGGTCCAGTGCGTCTGATTCCCAAAGGGATTCGCTAGAAGAGGGGAAGTTTTCGGTGCGGAATTGGAAGCAGGGGGAGGTTTGATAGTGGTATTGTCCGTTGAAATGGTAAGATTACAGGGACGGATGGTTGTAAAGGTGCATGTGATTCGGTTCCCGGCAATGGCATAACCGGGATTGCACAGGTTGTTACTGTTAAGAGTTACTTCGGTGATTATGGGAATTTGCTCCGAAACGGTAGCGGCTGGGCTATGCTCCGATTTGAAAGAAGTTGCTTTTGCTGAAGGAATCCGCAGGCTGAATGAGAGAGAACCCATGACCCAAAGAAGCAACATACACATATAGATACCTTTCATGAAAACCCTTTCTGTGTGATTGTAAGAAATAAATCAGATTTTATAAATGGTTTCGTAACGTTTGAGAGTTATGATATAGTTAATGTAACAGATAGATTACCAAATGTCAATAAAATATTTACAGAACAAACGGGTTTTTCATGCATAAAATATTTCATAAGGATTCGACAAATCAGCAGTCGTTTATTACTATGAAATAGCGGTTGACAACAACCAATAAGCTCAGATGGATAAAATACCAGTTCGCCGGCTGCTTTGTATATAGGACACACCGCAAGGTGTTACAGCCCTGCGGTGTGGTTGAAAGGAATGTCATGAATTATACATACATATTAGAATGTAGCGATAAAAGTCTATATACAGGGTGGACGACGGACTTGGAAAAGCGACTGGATATTCACAATCAGGGAAAAGGAGCAAAGTACACTCGCTCCCGTCTGCCGGTGCGGTTGGTGTATTTCGAGGAATACGCAACGAAGGAAGAAGCTATGCAGCGAGAGTATGCCATAAAGCAGTTGAGCCGGCAACAAAAACTTAAGCTGGTGGAAGTAACGAAAAGTGTTCTTTCATGTATGAAAACAGCAGAGATAAATGAGGAAAATGATGAGAAACAAAAGAAATGAAAACAGCATACGAGGATTCCGGGCTTTTTGTAAACTATTACCGGTTGTGGTCGGTGTGTTGGCTGCATTTATCGGAATTATCATTTTGGTAAATGTCAGTAATCCGGACAAGTCGGGTATAGAAATGTTATCCTTATTAAAACCGCAAATTCCGGTAGAACCCATTGAATCAGCGGCAGAAGTTTTTCCGGATTTGGAGATACAAGAGGATTATTTAACCGTGAATGATTATTCCAGACCGGGAGATTCCTTGGGGATGGTAAAGAAGATTGTCATTCACTACACGGCCAATCCGGGAAGTACGGCGCAGGCGAATCGGAACTACTTTGAAAGCCTTGCTACGAATCCGGTAACTTCAGCCAGTAGTCATTTTGTGATTGGTATGGAGGGTGAAATTATTCAGTGTATGCCTTTGAATGAAATCGCCTATGCCACGAAAGAGGCAAATGAGTATAGTATTTCGATTGAGTGTTGCCACCCGGATGAGAGCGGTGAGTTTACTACGGCAACTTATAACCGATGTGTGTTATTAACCGCTGAGCTGTGTGATTATTATCATTTAGATCCGGAAACGGATGTAATACGGCATTATGATGTGACAGGGAAAAATTGTCCCCGATTCTATGTAGAAAATCCGGAGGAATGGGACATGTTTATAGGATTTGTAAAGGACTACATGGAATGATTCCAAGTAGTCCTTTGTGCGTTCATAAATAAATTGTAATTGTGTTGGATAATAAGTGTTCAACCCTACAATTTGAATTTAATCTTAACCGGTTCCTTCAAACGCTGACCGCCCTTTGAGCGAACCTTGGTTGTGATGTTCAAAAAGTAGAACAGGCCTTCGGTGTATGGCTCCAAAGGTGTCACTTCAATCATGTTATTCGGAATATCGTATCGGATATTGGATTTAACCAATTCGTTAAATTCATTGGATACATACATGGTTGTATTGTTGACGGTTGCCGGATTCAGTGGCGTATTGAACTTCACACGCCATACGAAATTGCCGGTACGGAAGGCAAGGGTCTGATGAACTTTTTTCTGTAATGATTCCGGAACATCCTCGATGTCCAAGTATTGCGCTGCCATGCTGCACCTCCAACGAAAAGTTTCTGTATTCCTTATTATACGTTTAATTGTTCGTAATTACAACCCAAAAAGAATAGAGAAAAGCATTGAAAAGTACGGAAAGAAGCAGAAAACTACTTGCGAAAATCCATAGAAACAAGTATTCTCTTCAATGAAAGTATTTGATATAAAAGAAAGAAGGAAATAAATATGAATAAGACAAGTTGGAAACCGGGCAACATGCTGTATCCGTTGCCGGCAGTATTAGTAACCTGTAGAGACAGTAAGGGAAATGATAATGTATTAACCATCGCATGGACAGGAACCATTTGTTCAGACCCTGCCATGCTCTATATCTCTGTAAGACCGGAGCGTCATTCTTATCCGATGATTAAGGAAACCGGTGAGTTTGTAGTGAATCTGACCACAGAAGAAATTATCAAAGCAACCGACTATTGCGGAGTTCGTTCCGGAAGGGATGAGGATAAGTTTCAGGCAACAGGACTGACTAAAGGAGAGGCGGAGAAAATCAATGCGCCGATTATTATGGAAAGTCCGGTGAATATTGAGTGCAAGGTAAAAGACATTGTACCATTGGGTACCCACGATATGTTTATTGCAGAAGTGGTAAATGTTCAGGTGAGCGAGAAATATTTGGACGAGAAGGGAACCTTTGATTTGGCAAAAGCAAAGCCACTGGCGTATTCCCATGGCAAATACTACGCAATGGGAGAACAGCTTGGCAGTTTTGGTTATTCCATTAGAAAGAAGGCGTAGTCGTGAAAGGTAATAAAAAGAATGTTATCTTGATTGGAATGCCGGGATGCGGAAAGAGTACCATAGGAGTCGTTCTGGCAAAGGTTCTGGGGTACGAATTTACGGATTCAGATTTATTGATTCAGAGACGGGAAGGAAAGCTGTTGCGTGAGATTATTGCAGAACAGGGGGAAGACGGCTTCCTGCAGGTGGAAGATGCGGTGAATGCATCTCTTACTACGGAGCATCATGTGATTGCTACCGGAGGCAGTGTAGTTTATTGCGAGAATGCCATGAAGCATTTACAGGAAATCGGAACCATTGTGTACTTGAAATTATCCTATGCCACCATATGCCACCGGTTAGGTAATATCCGTCGCAGAGGAGTTGTTTTGAAGGATGGACAGACCCTAAAGGATTTATATGACGAACGGATTCCTTTGTATGAACAGTACGCAGACTTGATTATAGATGCTGAGGGACACGATGTGGAAAGTCTGATGGAAGAGGTTGCAAAGACACTAGAATCCACAGATAAAAAATCTCTGTAAAATATAGGAATCCCTTTACTTTGGGAAGGGAATTTGGTATGATATATTACGAAAATGTTACAAAAGGAAACACAATTGTAACGCAACTAGTGACAGGTATTGATTTAAGGAGTCGAAAATGAGAACGATAAAACATGTTCATCGAAAGCTTAAAATGTATCGGGCATTAATTATTGCGTCGGCTATGGCATTGTTTGCCTTTCCGGTAGCAGCAAATAGCGACATGGTATCTCAGCGGTATCAGGTGTTAATTAACGGAGAAGCGGTGGGAATCGCAGAAAGCGAAGAACAAGCGGTTGAGGCCTATGAGGCTGCAAGACTGACCTTGAATTCCCAGTCTGAGAAATTAACCTTGTTAAAGGCAGAGGTTACATATGAGCCGGTAAGAGCCAGAGCATCCAAGGTGTCCTCACAAGGGGAACTGGCACAGACCATTTATGATAAATTGACCGATTGTTTGATTGCAGAGAAGACATTAGCATACACAATAAAAATTAATGATTATACTGTAACGCTCGGTAGCGAAGCAGAGGTGTTGGCATTGCTGGAGCAGGTGCAGGGTGCATACGATGTGAATAACGAATTTGTCATCGAATTGGCATCCTTGAATAAAGAAGAGGTAGGCGCCATGACCACAAACGTGGTAAATGCATCCAAGACAGCGAACAATCCACCGATTCTGGCAGCTACGGATGAAGCAGGGAATCCGATTGTGGCAGATGCATCTGCCAATGTAGGGGAAGATGGTATTCTATCCGTAGAATTCCAAGAAGAGATTGAAATCATTGAAACCTATGCAGCAAGAGACCAGTTAACCGATGTGGAAACTGCTTTCTCAAGCATTACTAAGGAACATGCCAACAATGAAATCTATCAGGTGCAATCCGGAGATTGCTTATCCATTATTGCGGACAAGTATGGTATGTCAACGGACGAGCTGTTAGCAATTAATGAGGGATTGGAAGTTGATTCTAACATCCTGATTGGTGACCAAATTGTTGTTATGGTTCCGAAGCCGGAATTATCCGTAATTATGCAAGAACAGACCACCTATACAGAGGATTACGAAGCGCCGGTTCAGTATGTGGATAATCCGGACAAGTATGTGGGTGATAATACAGTCATTCAAGAGCCTCAGACCGGTAATCGTACCGTAACCGCAGTGGTTACCTATAATAATGGTACAGAAACCGAGCGAGAGATTATCAAAGAACAGATTAATTCAGTAGCAGTTGCTAAGATTGTAGAGCGTGGAACCAAAGCGTTGCCGACCTACATTCGTCCGACTACTTATGGTGTATTAACTTCTCCATATGGACCAAGATGGGGAACTGTCCATAAGGGTATTGACTGGGGTGTTCCAACGGGAACCGCATGTCGTGCTTCCAGAGCAGGAACCGTTGTATCTGCTGGTTGGTCCGGTGGATATGGCTACTGTGTAGTTATTGACCATGGCGATGGTGTTCGTACCCGATACGCACATTTAAGTAGCATTAGTGTAAGTAACGGACAGTATGTAGACCAGGGTCAGGTTATTGCATTGACCGGTAATACCGGAAATAGTACGGGACCACATATTCACTTTGAAATCATAGTGAACGGAACCCATGTGAACCCGGCAAACTATTTGTAGATAATTAATAATTGAATAATTAGATATAAAAAAGAGCATTTACGATGGATAAAATCCATTGTAAATGCTCTTTTTTATGTCTAAAGAAACCAAATATGCTAAAAACAGGGTCAATTATGCTGGTTTTGCGAATAAACGACATTTTTTGTGTATAATGATTAAGTTTATAAAAATGAAATGGAGGGTTAAGCATGTTAAAACGTGTAGGTACAATTATAGGTTGTTTTTTAATGACTGGTATAGTAATTTCTCTTTGCTCCGGACTTCTGGCGGTGATTCTTTATTCAATATTAGGGAATCAGTCTGGAATTCAGCAGATTACCAACATAATTGATATTGTAGTGGGGTGTATGAGTGTGTTGCTAATGCCTATTAACTTGTCAATTTTTTGGAATATTGTAAAACGACAGGGGTCTTTGAAGGAGGATTTTTTACGGGGATTACATATTTCAATTGTACAGTATTTAATAAACTTGGCTGTGGTGTGTACCACTTTGGGACTTGGATTTGGAGTGTTTTGCATAACACCGCTTATACCGGAAGGATTATTAAGAATTTTAATTAGTATATTTTTAATGTTTTGTATTGGCGCCGGATTCCTAATACTGACATGGAAAATAAATCAGTATTTTACTGTTGAGAAAGAAGACTTAGAAGCATTCCTATAGAACATGAAATTTGAAAAAAATAAAATCTCCCCGTATGATGTATATGAGTTTGGCGACTTAATACATCAGAAAACAAAGGAGATTTTATAACATGAGTAAAAGAAACCATTTAAAGGAACGCTTAAAC
>JAFTZJ010000007.1 GCA_017461045.1 Lachnospiraceae bacterium
GTTGTTATTGTTGACCATTTATGTATTCCGTTATCCCAAGTATGAGATTAAGCATATGGTGTGTGCATTCTTTTCATTTTTTTATGTTGCAGTGAGTCTTGGTTATATTTTTCAGTTACGAAGCATGCAACAGGGTTTTTTACTTGTTATGTTGATACTGATTTGTGCGTGTGGCAATGATATCTGTGCATATTTAGTCGGAATACTGATTGGTAAGCATAAGATGTTCCCGGTATTGAGTCCAAAGAAGAGCGTAGAAGGTTTTATTGGCGGAATTTGCGGAGCTGCTTTGATCGGATTTGGTTATGGATTTGTATTTAAGCAATTTGCAGAATTTGGAGATTATAATTATCCGGTTTTGTTCGCAATTATTGGTGGTATCGGAGCATTGCCTGCAGTTGTTGGTGATTTGGCTGCTTCTGCCATTAAGCGAAATTATGGGATTAAGGATTACAGTAATTTGATTCCGGGTCATGGTGGTATTCTGGATCGGTTTGACAGTATGATTTTTACTGCACCAATTGTATATTATTTGGTTACATACATGATGAGTGCGTACTTATAGGAGGACATAACATTGAAAAAGAT
Organism: Lachnospiraceae bacterium; assembly: GCA_017461045.1. GTDB lineage: Bacteria > Bacillota > Clostridia > Lachnospirales > Lachnospiraceae > CAG-632. Next base: position 589 of record JAFTZJ010000007.1, read on the forward strand.
AGGAATTCTGGGTTCCACCGGTTCTATTGGAACTCAGACGCTGGAGGTTGTCCGTAGTTATTGCAATGATTTGCAGGTGACAGCTCTTGCAGCAGGTAACAACATAGAGTTATTAGAACAGCAGATTCGGGAATTTCGTCCGAAATTAGTTGCAGTATGGAAAGAAGAAAATGCGGCAAAACTAAGAAGGGCAGTGGCGGACTTGGATGTGACCGTTGTTTCCGGAATGGATGGATTATTAGAAGTGGCCGTACAGAAGGATAGTGATATTCTGGTAACGGCCATTGTTGGTATGATAGGCATTCAACCGACGATTGCAGCCATTCAGGCTGGCAAGGATATTGCTTTAGCCAACAAAGAAACCTTGGTAACTGCAGGGCATATTATTATGCCGTTGGCTAAAAAACACCAAGTGTCCATTCTTCCGGTTGATAGTGAACATTCTGCTATTTTTCAATGCTTAAATGGTGAAAGATCCAAGCAGATTGATAAAATTCTCTTAACTGCTTCCGGCGGTCCGTTCCGGGGGAAAGATTCTGCTTTCTTAGAAACGGTAACAGTAAAGGATGCGTTGAAGCATCCGAATTGGAGCATGGGAAGAAAAATCACCATCGATTCTGCTTCTATGGTTAACAAAGGATTAGAAGTAATGGAGGCCAAATGGCTCTTTGATGTTGAGATTGACGATGTAGAAGTGGTAATTCAACCCCAAAGCGTGATTCATTCTATGATTCAGTTTGTGGATGGTGCAGTTATGGCACAGCTTGGCACCCCGGATATGAAGCTTCCGATTCAGTATGCGTTGTTTTATCCGGAACGACGGTTTCTTGGTGGTGAGCGGCTGGACTTTGGTGCCTTGGGGGCCCTGCATTTTATGAAACCGGATATGGAGGTGTTTCGAGGACTGGCAATGGCATATCAGGTTGGACGGGACGGTGGAAGTCTTCCGACTGTATTTAATGCGGCCAATGAGTATGCGGTTGCAAAGTTTTTGGATGAGAAGATTCGCTTTTTAGAAATCTATGAAATGATAGAAGCTTGTATAGAAGCACATAAGAAGATTGAGAATCCAACCGTTGAGGAGATTTTAGCAACGGAACAATGGACCTATGAATATATCGAGAGTAGGTGGAAGTTTGAGCACAGTTGTTAATATATTAATTATTGTTTTGGTGTTTGGAATCATTATTTTGATTCATGAATTAGGTCACTTTTTAATGTGCCGATGGACCGGAATTGGTGTTACGGAATTTTCTATCGGAATGGGGCCATGTATTTTTAAGACGCAGAAAGGTGACACCCAGTACTCAATTCGATGCCTGCCGATTGGTGGATATTGTATGATGCTTGGTGAGGATGAAGAGGTCTGCGATGATGAGCGGGCTTTTTCCAATAAGCCGATTTGGTCTAGAATAGCAGTAATCGTTGCAGGTCCAATCTTTAATTTTATATTGGCATTTTTTGTGTCTATGCTTCTTATCGGATTGGGTGGTTATTTGACTAGTGAGATTAATTATGTTCAAGAAGGCTCCGGTGCTGAAACAGCCGGTTTACAGGAAGGGGATATGATTACTCATATTAACGGAAACCGTATTTATGATTTCCGGGAAGTAACTATGTTTATGCAGTTTTATAAGTCTGAAGAGCCGGTGGAACTAACTGTGTTGCGAAATGATGAAAAAATGCAGGTTTTGGTGACTCCGAAATTCAATCAGGAAACCGGTACGTATCAGATGGGCTTAATGGGCGGTTATCAGGTAGAAGGTGATTATTTAGTACGAACCAAGGCAGATTTTCTGACCAATATTCAGCGAAGTTGGTTGGAACTCCGGTATTGGATTAAGACTACCTTTGTCAGTTTGAAACAGTTAATCACCGGTAATGTTGGCGTAAATCAGGTTTCCGGTGTGGTAGGCATGGCAGATGTTATGAATGAAACTATGGTAGAAGCAAAAGTAACTGGTGGATATTTGATGGTATCCCTGAATGTACTGAATTTTATGATACTCATTAGTGCTAATCTGGGTGTTATTAATCTATTGCCATTTCCGGCTTTAGACGGTGGACGTTTGTTATTCTTATTAATAGAATTGATTACCAGAAAACCGGTACCAAAAGAAAAAGAAGCAGTTGTGCATGCAATTGGTTTTGTAGTTTTATTTATTTTAATGATTTTAATAACTTTTAAGGATATTCGGAATCTATTTATCTAAAATGCAGTATACAGGTTTGGAGGAGAACGTGAATAAAGTGTTATATCGTAATCAAACAAAGGAAATACAAATTGGAAATCAAGTAATCGGTGGCGGGAATCCCATTCTGATTCAATCTATGACGAATACGAAGACCGAGGATGTGGCTGCAACGGTGGCGCAGATTCTTGCCTTAGAGGATGCTGGTTGCCAAATTATCCGTTGTACAGCTAATAATGAGGCTGCTGCCAGAGCCATTTCTGAGATTAAGAAACAGATTCATATTCCCCTTGTAGCAGATATCCATTTTGATTATAAGCTGGCGATTCTGGCTATGGAACATGGTGCGGATAAGATTCGTATTAATCCCGGCAATATTGGCGGTCCTGACCGTGTTAAAGCAGTTGTGGATGTTGCAAAAGCGCATCAGGTACCGATTCGTGTCGGTGTAAACAGTGGTTCTTTGGAAAAAGAACTGGTTGAGAAATATCATGGTGTTACAGCCGAAGGAATTGTAGAAAGTGCCTTGGATAAGGTGCGTATGATTGAAGAATTGGGATACGACCGGATGGTTGTTAGTATTAAATCTTCAGATGTTATGATGTGCGTAAGAGCCCATGAAATTATTGCAGAAAAGACGAAGTATCCGTTGCATGTAGGTATTACGGAAGCGGGTACCTTATTGCGTGGTAATATCAAATCTTCCGTCGGTCTGGGTATTATATTGAATCAAGGAATTGGTGATACCATTCGAGTGTCTTTAACTGGAGATCCGGTCAATGAAATCATTACTGCAAAGCAGATATTAAAGACTTTGAATCTGCGTAGTGGCGGTATTGAAGTGGTATCTTGCCCAACCTGTGGCAGAACTTCTATTGATTTAATTAGTTTAGCAAATCAGGTAGAACAATTAGTGACCGATTACGAGCATCTGAATATTAAGGTTGCAGTTATGGGGTGTATCGTGAATGGTCCCGGTGAAGCCAGAGAAGCTGACCTGGGGATTGCAGGTGGTAATGGCGAAGGATTGTTAATGAAGAAAGGGGAGATTCTTCGTAAAATGCCGGAACAGGAATTATTGTCAGCATTAAAAGAAGAATTAGACCATTGGAATTTATAGTCGCATAGGATTCCTATGCTTACCAAAGGAGGAATGAAGATGGAAGCTGGAAAAATCGGGATTCTGAACCTGTTTCAGGCTTACCGTCCCTCGAAGACACTTCAAGAGTATTTTGAAGATGTATGGATGGAAAAGGTACGATTCAGTAGACGTTCAAAGGTGTTGCATTTACATGTCTGCTCGAATCATTTAATACATTATCAATACATACAGCAATTGCAAAACGAGATATTGCCATATGCAAAGAATACTGTAGGCGGAGCGAAGGAGGTTCAGCTTCACCTGCAGTTTCAACTTTCCGAGCGGTATCAATTATCTGATATTTGTGAGGAGTATATGGATAGTCTCTTATACGAGATTAAAGAGACAGATCCGATTAATTATTTACTTGTAAAAGACGAGGCATGGGTGGTAAATGACGATGTTATTACGATACCCATGCCTGATTCTGATTTGGCAAAGTGCAGAAATGTAGAAATACAGCACTTTTTACTGGAACTATTTCAAGAACGTTTTAATATGCAAATTCAGATTGGATTTAATTACAGAGAAGAAGATAAGGAAGCCTTACGGGAGGCGCATGAAAAACGATTACAACTGGAACGGGAGCAACGGGAAAAACAGCTTGAGAAGCTTCGAGAATTGGAGGCTTCTTCAAAAGATAATCAATCAGAAGAAATCGAAAATGCAACGAAGAATCCGGAAAAGAGTCCTGCTGCCGATTCAAAAAGCAAACCGGAAGCGAAAGAAGAAAAGCCAAAAGCAAATGCTGCCGCACCTAAAAATCAGGAAAGAGGCAGTAAGAACTATGAAAAGCGAGAAGGCTTTCGTCGTTCTGCCTTGCATAGCTCTAAAGACCCGGATGTATTCTACGGAAGAAACTGTGAAGGTGATGTAATTCCGATTGAGGAAATCCAAGGGGAATTAGGTGAAGTGGTTGTAAACGGACAGATTATTAAATTAGAAACTAGAGAAATCCGGAATGAGAAGACCATTGTTACCTTTAATATAACCGACTTTACTGACACAATTAGTGGTAAAGTCTTTTTATCAAACGATGATTTAGAAGTATTTTTAGATGTTTTTAAGCAAGGCGGTTTCTATCGTATTAAGGGTATTGTATCCTATGATACCTATGCCAATGATATTACCATTGGTTCCATTGTAGGTATGAAGCAAAGCGGAGATTTTCGGGTGGCACGAACGGATGATTCCTTGGAGAAACGTGTGGAATTACATATGCACACAGTTATGAGTGACAAGGATAGTGTGGTTGATATTAAGAAGATTATTAAACGGGCAAAGGCTTGGGGACATAAGGGTATTGCAATCACGGATCATGGTGTGGTGCAGGCATTTCCAATTGCGAACCATGTATTAGACTCCAATGATGATTTTAAGATTATTTATGGTGTAGAAGGTTATTTTGTAGATGACTTAAAGAGTTTGATTATTCGTTCAAAGGGGCAGACCTTTTGGGATACCTTTGTTGTATTCGATATTGAAACCACCGGTAAAAATGCCAAGTTCCATAAGATAACAGAAATTGGTGCAGTTAAAATTGAAAAAGGAAGAGTTGTAGATCGTTTTTCTCAGCTTGTGAATCCGGAACGTCCAATTCCTTATAATATAACACGTTTAACGGGAATTACGGATGAAATGGTAGCGAATCAGCCGAATATTGAGGAGGTATTACCAAGATTCCTGGAATTCTGTGGGGATGCAGTTGTGGTTGCACATAATGCCTCATTTGATACCGGTTTTATTGCCAATGAGGCAAGACAACAGGGCTTGGAGTTCTCTAATACTATTCTGGATACCCTTGGTTTGGCGCACATTTTATTGCCGCATCTTGGTAAATTTACCTTAGACCGATTGGTAAAAGAATTGAAAATCGTTCTGGAAAACCATCACCGTGCAGTAAATGATGCGGAAGCTACTGCAGAAATGTTCCTGAAATTTGTTCATATGCTGATGGAACGGGATGTAGAGAATTTAGACCAATTAAATGCATTGGCGGCAGGCTCACCGGATAATATCAAGAAATCCAGACGATATCACGGAATCATTTTAGCGAAAAATGAAATTGGTAGAGTGAATCTATACCGTCTGATTTCTATGTCACATTTGCAGTATTTTAATCGTCGCCCTTTGATGCCAAAGAGTATGATTAATAAGTACCGGGAAGGCTTGATTATTGGTTCGGCCTGTGAAGCAGGAGAGTTGTATCAGGCATTGTTAAATGGTGTGGATGATGGGGAAATCACACGAATCGTTGATTTTTATGATTATCTGGAAATTCAGCCTTTAGGTAATAATAAGTTTATGATTGAGGATGACAATTATCCGATTGATTCTGTAGATGATTTGATGGAATACAATCGTAAGATTGTAAAACTGGGTGAGGAATTCCATAAGCCGGTAGTGGCTACCTGTGATGTACATTTTCTGGATCCGGAGGATGCCATTTATCGTTCGATTATTCAGGCCTCAGAAGGATTTAAGGATGTAGAGAATCAGAGTCCGTTGTACTTCCGTACTACAGATGAGATGTTAAAAGAATTCGAGTATCTGGGTCCGGATAAGGCCAAGGAAGTGGTTGTTACCAATACCAATCGGATTGCAGATATGATTGAATATGTAAAACCGGTACGTCCGGATAAATGTCCACCGATTATTGAGAATTCGGACGAAGAATTAACCAGAATCTGTTATGATAAGGCTCATGAAATATATGGACCGAATTTGCCGGATGTAGTAGTGGAACGCTTGGAGCGTGAATTGAATTCTATTATCTCCAATGGATTTGCAGTGTTGTACATCATTGCTCAAAAACTGGTGTGGGATTCCAATGACCATGATTATCTGGTTGGTTCCCGAGGTTCCGTTGGCTCATCTTTTGTTGCAACCATGGCAGGTATTACAGAGGTGAATCCGCTGTCGGCACATTATATATGTCCGGAATGTCATTTTGTTGATTTTAATTCCCCGGAAGTTGTTGCCTTTTCCGGAAACTCCGGTTGTGATATGCCGGATAAGGATTGTCCTAATTGTGGACATAAGCTGCTGAAAGAAGGGCATGATATACCATTTGAGACCTTTTTAGGATTTAAAGGTGATAAAGAGCCGGATATTGACTTGAATTTCTCTGGTGAATATCAGGCAAATGCACATCAGTATACAGAAGAATTATTTACTAAGGGCCATGCTTTTCGGGCGGGTACTATCGGTACCATTGCTGATAAGACAGCATTTGGTATGGCAATGAAGTACTTTGAAGAACGCAATATTAAGAAGCGTAGCAGTGAGATTGAACGGTTATCCGGTGGCTGCGTTGGTGTTAAACGTACGACCGGACAGCATCCGGGTGGTATGATTGTATTACCAAAGCATGAAGAGATTTATTCTTTTACACCGATTCAGCATCCGGCAAATGACCAGAATACATCGATTATTACTACACATTTTGAATACCATTCCATTGACCATAATCTGTTAAAGTTGGATATTCTGGGTCATGATGATCCGACTATGATTCGACGTCTGGAGGTATTAACCGGTGTGGATTGTAAAACCATTCCGCTGGACGATAAACAAGTTATGTCCTTATTCCGAAGTACAGAGGCTTTGGGAATTACACCGGAGGATATTGGTGGAGTGCCGCTTGGTTCCTTGGGTGTACCGGAGTTTGGTACGGAATTTGCTATGCAGATGTTGGTAGATACGCAGCCTACCATGTTCTCAGATTTAGTACGTATTGCAGGATTGGCACATGGTACGGATGTATGGCTTGGTAACGCACAGGAATTAATTAAGTCCGGAACGGCAGTTATTTCAACGGCAATCTGTTGTCGTGATGATATTATGGTATTCCTGATTCATAAAGGCTTGGAAAAGGGATTGGCTTTTACGATTATGGAAAGTGTGCGTAAGGGTAAAGGCTTAAAACCAGAATGGGAAGAGGAGATGCTTGCCCATGATGTGCCGGAATGGTACATTTGGTCATGTAAGAAGATTAAGTATATGTTCCCGAAGGCTCATGCTGCGGCTTATGTTATGATGGCTTGGCGTATTGCATGGTATAAGATTAATTACCCATTGGAGTATTACACAGCATTCTTCAGCATTCGTGCCGATGCTTTTAGTTATGAAACTATGTGTTTTGGACGTTCGAAGCTGGAATTTCATATGGATGAAATTCGGAAGAATCCTGAGAAATCACCGAAGGACGAGGATAGCTTGAAGGATATGAAGCTGGTATTGGAAATGTATGCCAGAGGATTTGAATTTATGCCGATTGATATTTATCGTGCAGATGCGGAACGGTTCCAGATTATTGATGGTAAGATTATGCCGGCATTATGCAGTATAGAAGGTCTGGGTGGAAAGGCGGCAGCACAGGTACAGGAAGCTGCGCAAGAAGCCTTAAAAGTCGGTGGGTTCTCATCTAAGGATAATTTGCGTGAAATGGCTAAAATCGGTAAATCTACCATTGAGAAGTTTACACAACTTGGCTTGCTGAGTGATATACCGGATTCGGATCAATTCAGCTTGTTTGATTATATGGGAAATGGTTCATAATCTTTGATTTTCCTGTAAAAACGACATTTAAAAAATAAATGAAAAAAGTACTTGCTTTTTTCGATTCTCTTTGTTATACTAACAAGGTCGCAAGTGACAAAGAGAATATGGTCCGTTGGTCAAGCGGCTAAGACGTCGCCCTCTCACGGCGAAAACAGGGGTTCGATTCCCCTACGGACTGCTAAAGACTCAGGAACATTTTGTTCCTGAGTTTTTTATATTAAAGGAGACACTTCAGATATTAATGAGTTTTGATTCGTGATTTATTGAATAATTAGTCAAAATAAGGGAAATGTACTTGTACGCTTCCCTTATTTTGATTTGTGTCAAAAAATAATTGACGAAATTAATTAATTGATTTATACTAAAGAGGTCAAAGACTTGTTGTTTCTTGAATATCTGCAAGAATCCAAGTTGATATTCAATAAAATTCAGGCAATTCCGCCGATTTTATTCCAAAGTAATAACACATAACAACAAAAGAAAGGGGCTAATTGTATGGTAAGACGCAAATTAGAAGAATTGAATGTAATGGATAATTTTCTGTTTCAACAGTTGGTATCCAGAGGAGAAGAAGGCGAGGATTTTTGCCGGAGATTATTAGAGCCGATTTTGGGAAAGAAGATAGGTAAGATTAAAATTGCTCCACAGAAACCTTTTGCCGGGTTGGACACCGACTTGCATGGAATCCGTTTAGATGCTTATGTTGAGGTGGCTGAACCAGACATCGATATGGAGATTGATTCAGAAATATACGATATTGAACCGAATCAGACTGTAGAACGAGAGCGATTGCCTAAACGAACTCGATTTTATCAAGGATTAATCGATGCGCGTTTGCTGGAAGGCGGATGGGATTATCGACAGTTAAAAAAGGTTGTAATAATTATGATACTTCCTTATGATCCGTTTGGTAAGAATCGAATGGTATATACGGTAAAAAACCAGTGCGTCGAGGATTCGACCGTGGAATATGAAGATGGTGCAATAAAAATATTTTTAAATACAAAAGGAAATGCATTAAATACTAGCCAAGAATTGCAAAAAATGTTAAAATATATTGAAAGTAGCGTTGCCGAGAATGTAACGGATGAAAACATTCAGGCAATCCATAACTATGTCAAAGAAGTGAAGAAAGACAAGGAAGTGGAGGTTCAATATATGAAGAGTTGGGAAGTTGAGCAATTGATACGGGAAGAAGCGCAGGCAGAA
>JAFTZJ010000051.1 GCA_017461045.1 Lachnospiraceae bacterium
GTATGCGGGTCCGGCTGTTATCGAAACCTTTGGTGAGACACCATTTGAACCGAAGCAGAAAAAGAGTTGCGTAGCATTAAGCAAAAAGCAACAGGAATTATCCGTAGAATACACGACACAATCCAGCAAGCTGGTAAACCGTTATGTGAAACGGGACGAGTACAGCTTTACAATCATTGCATATCCAACACCGGAAATCGGGGCAGACTTTGAGGCGATTTTCCGTGAGACCGTAAAGGTTAATACATTGGATAAACGATTATACCGTAATATTCAGGAGACTTTAATCAAGGAATTGGATTTGGCCAAGGCAGTACGAGTGCAGGGAACCGGTAAGAATCGTACAGATATTACAGTAATGATGCACGAACTGGAGAATCCGGATAAGGAAACGAATTTTGAAAATTGTCTGGCGGATGTGAATATTCCGGTTGGAGAGGTGTTTACTTCCCCGAAACTGCAAGGCACCAATGGAGTGTTAAATGTAAGCGAAGTATTCTTGAATGATTTGAAATTCGTTGACTTGGAAATACGCTTCCGTGACGGAATGATGGCAGAATACACCTGCAAGAACTTTGATACAGAAGAGGCAAATGTGCGGTTTGTAAAAGAGAATTTGTTGTTGAATCGTGAGACCTTGCCGATTGGTGAATTTGCAATCGGAACCAATACTACTGCGTATGTAATGGCGAATCAATATGATATCGTATACAAATTACCGATTTTAATTGTGGAAAAAATGGGGCCTCATTTTGCGGTGGGTGATACCTGCTATAGCTACAGCGAAGAGAATCGGTTGTTTAATCCGGACGGAAAAGAAATCGTGGCAAAGGATAATGAATACTCGATTCTTCGGAAAGAAGATGAAACCAAAGCATATTTTAACTGCCACACCGATATTACCATACCGTATGAGGAAATCGGCAGCATTACTTCCATTCATGCAGACGGAACAGAAGTGTTGATTATGAAAAACGGCAGATTTGTATTAGACGGAACAGAAGAATTAAATCGTCCATTTGATGAGAAATAGAAATGGGAAATAGAAATAAGGCTTTGCTGTGTTTGGCAAAGCCTTATTTTGTTTGTGGGATGAACTATTTTGTTTCTTCCAGTGCCTTTTCCGCATAGCTGGTATCTACCAAATTCTCATACGGAGCAAAGGTTTCCAATTCGCCGGCTTCATCCAGAATGTTCTGTAATAACTGGAAACTGTCTTCTTCGAAGATTAAATCTTCCTTCCAGGTATCTTGAGAAGCATAACGTTCTACAATTAGTGCGATGGTTTTAACATCTGTTTCTTCGAATTGCGGAGCAATTACCTCAGCGATTTCTTCCGGTGTGTGAGTGTTCACGTAATCCATGCCTCGTTGCATAGCATTGGTGAATTTCTGAATGACCTCCGGATTCTCTTCAATATATCTTTGTCTTGCACAGTAAGCTGTGTACGGCACATAACCGCTATCCACGCCTAAGGAGGCAACTACATAGCCAACACCTTCCTGTTCTAAGGCTGTTGCAGATGGCTCGAATTCAACGGTGTAGTCACCGGTTCCGCCGGCAAATGCACCGGAGGTATTACCGAAATCAATATTCTGAACCAATGTTACATCTGTTTCCGGGTCAATGTCATTTAACTTCAAAATGTATTCCAATACCATTTCCGGCATTCCACCCGGACGCCCGCCAATAATCTCTTTGCCTTTTAAGTCTTCCCATTGAAAATTCTCAGTGGCTTCTCGGGCAACTAAGAAATTACCAGCCCGTTGTGTTAATTGAGCGAAGTTCACAGCGTAATCCTCAGCACCTTCGTTGTATAGGTAGATGGAAGACTCGGAGCCCATAAATCCGATATCTGCTTCGCCGGCAACTAAGGCACTCATGGTTTTGTCGGCACCGAATCCGGTTACTAATTCTAAGTCAATCCCCTCTTCTTCGAAATATCCCAATTCAATTGCTACATATTGAGGGGCATAGAAAATGGAATGAGCAACCTCATTTAATGTAACCTTGGTTAATTCTTCACTTGGGGTTTTGGTACAGCCGCTTAATGAGCAAACAAGAATCGTAAGCACACTAAGTACAGCTGTAATACGTTTTAATCTGCCAGTCATATAATCTCCTTTGAGACTGATTTTGGGATATTATATTCATGGATTTTGAAAACTGTGAAACAGGATTGAAAAATGAGGAAAGATGAATTAGAATAAAATATATGACTAAGGAAGGAATGAAAACATGAGAACAGCAATTATTATGGGTTCTACCAGCGATTTACCAAAAGTGGAACCGGCGGTAGACATTTTAAAAAGTTATGGTGTGGAAGTTGATGTACGATGCTTATCTGCGCATCGTGCCCATGCAGGACTTTCTGCTTTTATTGAAGAAACGAATCAAAACGGAACAGAAGTAATTATTACGGCAGCAGGTATGGCAGCAGCTTTACCGGGCGTTGTTGCGTCACAGACTGTATTACCGGTTATCGGTGTTCCTCTTTCCGGTTCTGTATTAGATGGTATGGATGCATTATATTCGATTGTGCAGATGCCACCGGGAATTCCGGTTGCAACAGTAGCAATTAACGGAAGCAAGAATGCAGCTTATTTGGCATTACAGATTATGGCAAACCAACATCCGGAAATCAAAGAACGTTTATTGGCTGAGCGTCGCGAGATGGAAGAAAATGCAATGAAGGCGAATGCGGAAGTAATTGAGAGATTTAAGTAAGAGTTTTAAAGACTAATCTGAAAGATGGAGGTTGTGGGTATGAGTATGAACGGAGTTATGATGCAGTATTTTGAATGGTATTTGCCGGATGATGCATCTTTATGGAAGACCTTGAAGGACAACGTTTCTAAGTTAAAGACTATGGGTGTTACTGCGGTTTGGTTGCCACCGGCTTATAAGGGGGCACAAGGTATCCATGATGTGGGATATGGTGCATATGACTTATATGATTTGGGAGAATTTGATCAGAAGGGTTCTGTTCCTACAAAGTACGGCACTAAGGATGAATACTTAGAGGCGATTCAGGCTTTACAGGCAAAAGGAATTGAGGTATATGCAGATATCGTATTAAATCACAAAATGGGTGCTGATGAGACAGAACAGGTAACTGCAGAAGAATTCAATGGTTGCAACCGGAATCAGATGGTTGGCGATAAGAAAGTCATTCTTGGTTGGACCAAGTTTAATTTCCCGGGCAGAAAGGGTGCGTACTCTAAGTTTAATTGGAATTGGACACACTTTGATGGAATTGATTGGGATCAGAATTCTCAGAAGAATGCTATATATAAATTCGCAGGTAAGAGCTTTGATTCAGAAGTAGACAATGAGAACGGTAATTATGATTACCTAATGGGTTCGGATTTGGATTTCAGTAACCCGGAAGTGGAGCAGGAATTATATCGTTGGGGTGAGTGGTATTTGAATTTTACCGGCGTCAATGGTATGCGTCTGGATGCAGTAAAACATATCAGCAGTAGTTTCTACCGGAAGTGGGTTCCGGCAATGCGTCAGATTACCGGTAAGGAATTGTTTACAGTAGGAGAATATTGGGATTGGGATATCAATCAATTAGATTCCTATCTTGAAAAAGTAGATAACACCATGAGTTTATTTGACGTACCATTGCACCATCATTTTCATGATGCATCAAAAGCACATGGTAATTATGATTTGAGAACAATTTTTGATAATACACTGGTAGCAAGAAGACCAATGCAGGCAGTAACCTTTGTTGATAATCATGATAGCCAGCTTGGACAGGCGTTGCAGTCCTGGGTAGAGGATTGGTTTAAGCCGATGGCATATGCCATGGTGCTGTTGCGTCAAAGCGGTTATCCTTGTTTGTTCTATGGTGATTATGCAGGAATTCCGCATGATAATATTCCGGCAATGAAGACAGTGTTGGATAAGCTATTGAAGCTTCGTAAGAAATATGCATATGGTGAACAGCATGATTATTTCGATGATCCGAATGTAATTGGCTGGACACGGGAAGGTGATGCGAAGCATAAGGGTTCCGGTTGTGCAGTAGTAATTTCGGACGGAACCGGCGGAACCAAGCGTATGTACATTGGTAAGCAGTTTGCAGGAAAGCATTTTGTAGACGAAATGAAAAATGCAAAGTACAACATCAAGATTGATGATGATGGTTTTGGTAACTTCTATGTTAATCGGGCAGCGGTATCTGTTTGGGTTCAGAAAGAGCCAAAGGTAAAGAAGGAAAACAAGCAGTAATTGCAGATTAGTATTGGAAGAGGTGAAAATATGGGAAAAACCATTCATACAGAGGCAGTAGAGTTGTTGTTCGATGCGATGACAACCCTAAAGACCAAAGAAGAGTATTATGCATTTTTTGAAGATATCTGTACAGTGAACGAGATTTTATCCATGGCACAGAGAATTGAAGTTGCCAAGAAGCTGGAAGAGGGAAGAACCTATTTGGAGGTTACCAATGAGACAGGCGCTTCTACTGCAACCATTAGTCGTGTAAACCGAATGTTGAATTACGGAACAGACGGAATGAAGCTTGCATTAGAGCGGTTGAATGAACAAAAAAGTGCAGAATAAATAAAAAGCATAAAGCCCGGAATTCCGGGCTTTATGCTTTCTTTTTAGAATCCTTCTTGGATTCCTTTTTATCTTCCTTAGAATTGGATTCCTCCTGTGGAGGTGCGATTTCATCGATAATTCGTTCTACTAATTGCTTCTTAAGATAAATATCATAACTGAGTAATGCAACAAAAGTGAAATCCTGTAAATATTTCATGTTCTCATCCATTGGAGTATCCGGATGCTGTTCCTTTAATTTGTTACATACAATATCATAAGATTCAAAGATACCGGATTTATCCAATTGGTATTGGTCATGTGCCAAATCTACAATTGTATTATAAATACTGGTTAGATTTACGGAATCCTTCTCCGGTGCATTGAAATATGTTTCGATCATTGGATGTAATAATTTCTGAATATCTCCAATTGATAAAAAGTTCTTCAAATAATAAGTATAAATTAATAGAATTATGTGGTCTTTTGAATACTTCTTCTTCTCCGGTGGAGGAAGTAAATGATTCTTCGTATAATTATTAATCATGGTCTTAGTCAGAATCTTATCATCAGAAACACGCTTGTTATTACTTAAGTGCTTGTCCATGAAAGTAGTGACCTGATCCATATATAATTCAATGGCCGGAATATCAGCTGGTTCAATGTAATCCATTTGAATTGCGTTTCGGATTTCTAATTGAATTTCCTCAAGGGTAGTTCCTACCATATGTTTCACCTTCTTCTCATTACATAATAACCACATTATATAGTATTAAAAACTAGAAGTAAAGAGGTTTTTATCGCTTGATGTGAATCTGTTGAAAAATTTCTTTTGTAACATCTGATTTGTTCATGGTGTATAGATGGATGCCGTCCACATCATGTTCAGCAAGATGATTAATCTGGCGAATGGCATAGTCAATACCGGCCTTGCGCATATCCTCCGGATTATCACCATACTTTGCAAGGAGATTGCTTAGTTCTGTTGGAACAGAGGAGCCGGATAATTGTACACTGGTTCCGATTTGCTTGGCAGATGTAATTGGCATGATTCCGGCTGTGATTGGTGTATTGATTCCGTGTGCACAAGCAGCCTCGCGGAATTGCAAGAACTTATCATTGTCGAAAAACATCTGGGTAATGAAGAAGTTAACACCAGTGTCGGCTTTCTTCTTTAAATAGAGTAAATCATCTTCAACGGTTGCAGATTCCGGATGTTTTTCCGGATAGCAGGCAGCAGCAATACAGATGTCGGAATCCGATGCATCTCGAATAATTGGAATAATATCGCTTGCATGCTGAAAGCAACGATTCTTAAAATCTTCATCACTCATATCTCGTGGCTGGTCGCCCCGCAAAGCTAATACATTATGTACTCCCTTTGAATGTAATTCAGTAACCATTTGACGTAAAAAAGGTTCGTCCATAGCAACGGATGTCAGGTGGGCAAGGGCTTCGATTTCACATATATTTTGGATATAGGCGGCAATGGTTGCAGTTTTTTTACTGGTACTGCCACCGGCACCATAGGTAACGCTGATGAAGTCCGGTGCATAACTTTGTATCTCATCCAATGTTTTGAAAATGGTGTACATATCATCATTTCTCTTTGGAGGGAATACCTCGCATGATAGTACGGTTTTTCCTTTTTGAAAAATGTTGTTTAACATAGTAATAATCTCCTTTGAAATAAATAAAGGCACAGCCTCGCGCTGTGCCTCAATGCTTATAATCTTATGTCAATATTCTGTCCCAGATTCGGTGTTACGGAGGATTCCATTAATTTAGTAAGTGCGGCACCTGTATCTTCTACAGTATCGATTGCTTTAGACATCATGGCCAAGCCCCATTCCGTATTCACTCTATCCATTGACATAGCCATTGATAATCCTGCTATATCCATACACTCACCTCCTGATTGTGATGTACTTTGCTTCGCAAAGTAGCAAGGCATCAGTGTGCCCTCGTTTAACTAATCTAATTGTAACAAATGAGTGCAAAAAAAGCAACTTGTAATTTGTGAGTCGAATAGTTGTATTTTGAGTCCTTTTTAAAAGCTTCTTTATTAAGTGTGTTACGGATGCAAAAGTGAATTTCCTCGATTTATCCGTATTTTACTCCGTACCATCCAATTATGATAAAGCAAAAGAAATGGATTTTTAGATATTTCTTGTAAAATTGTACGGATAAAACGGTGTATATAGTTATTTCGTATGAAAACGGAAATTCCAGTATTTGTAAGTGGTTTTTTGTATATACGGGTTGACTTCCGTGAGAGGGCTTGTTATAATATGTTCGTAGTTTTGTAACAACTTTGTAACAATTTGTGGTTCGTTTTAGGAGGAACATACATAATGATACGGAAAATAGTAAGAAATACATTCATTATAATTGCCGGCGTCGGTATGGTGTTAACCATGAACTCAACGTCTATGGCGGAAGAAACCTATAAGGATACAGCAGTTGCAGGTATTGATGCGGCAATCGACCAGTATGTAGCAAGTATGGCATCTACAGAGGCGGCTACTGAGAATGCAGAAGCTGCAGAGGTTGCACCAGAAGCAAGCTCCGAAGTAAGTCAGGAAGCAGAAACACCGGTAGAAGAGGCTGCACCGGTTTCTACAGCAAGATATCCGGAATTTGAGAACAAGCTTATGGCAAATGTTTCGGATTATATGAATATCCGTTCAGAGGCAGATGCGAATTCAGAAGCAGTTGGTAAATTACCACATGGAGCAATTGCAAGTGTAATTGAACGGGGAGAAGAGTGGACGAAGATTGAGTCGGGCTCAGTAACCGGTTATGTTAAGAATGAATATGTAGTATTTGGTGATGATGCAGGTGATTACGCAGAAGCTAATTGCGATAAGATTGCAACCGTAACCACTACTACCTTGAAGGTAAGAGAAGAAGCAAGTGCAGAAAGCACCTGTTTAACCATGATTCCGGAAGGTGAGACCTATGAAGTGGTAGAAGAAGCAGAAGGTTGGACAAAGCTTCTGATTGCAGAGGACTTTACCGGATATGTTTCAAATGAATTTATTACCATTGAATTTGATTTGGGAACTGCAATTTCTAAGGAAGAGGAAGAAGCAGAATTAGCAAGACAGGCAGAATTGGAAAGACAGGCGGCAGCACAACAGGCAGCAGCGCAGCAGGCAGCAACATCTGCACCGGCAACTCAGACTCCACCACCGGCAGTAGCACCAAGTGCAACCGGCGGCACAAGAGCAGACTTAGTAAATTATGCATTACAGTTCGTGGGTAATCCTTATGTATATGGTGGTTCTAGTTTGACAAACGGAACCGATTGTTCCGGATTTACCATGCGTATCTATGAACAGTTTGGATATTCTTTGTATCGTTCTTCCAGAGATCAGATTAAGAATGGTACGAACATTGGAATCTATGAAGTACAGCCTGGTGATTTGTTGTTCTACAACAACGGTGGTTCTACAATCGGACATGTTGCCATTTACATTGGTGATGGTAAGATTGTACATGCCAGCACATCAAGAACCGGTATTATTGTATCCAACGCATATTATCAAACACCATGTGGTGCAACCAGAATTTTACCGTAATTGGAATTCAAAATGAATAAATAACTGAAAGGGCTTCACATATGTGAGGTCCTTTTTTGAATGCTATGCATATGAGTGAGTGGTGGGACAATAGTATCAATTGTCAGAAAACAATAAATCAATAGAAAAAACTTAAAAATGATAAAATTGGGAATCTGCACAATCTTTTTTTGGAGAAATAAATCTTTTTTACACCTTTGACATGAATAAAATTGTGGAAAACTTAGTTGTCCACAGTTTCTAAAAGCGAAAAAACACTTGAAAACCAAGGTTATTCACAAAGTTATACACGTTTTCCACAAAAAAATAGAAAAGGGTGAAGGAACATTAACGAAACGTTTGTTTTGTCAGAAGTTATGAAAATGCACAAAAACAAAAAAGTAGTTGAAAAAAATATAGTGAAAAAAGAAGAAAAATATGAATGAATTGTGTGAAAATTCTGAAATTATAGGCAAATATTCTATGATAATCCCGTAAAAAAGATTGAAAATCTGCAGATTTATGATATAATATACCTATGAGTATAGAGGATGTATGTATAACTGTATGAATTCTATACTTATATGACAATCGGAGGCAATGAGAAGGGCTGATAGATTGTCAGTCGAAGGGATTTCCTTCAATATGACAGGTAAAGGAGTGGGCACTATGAACTACATAATTAGCGGAAAGAATATCGAGGTTACAGAAGGCTTGAAAGAAGCGGTTTATGATAAGCTTGGCAAGCTGGACAAGTATTTTACCAATGAGACAGAAGTACAGGTTACATTTTCTGTTGAAAAGAAAGACAGAAGATAGAGGTTACAATTCCTGTAAAGGGCAATGTGATTCGTGCAGAGCAGGTAAGTGACGATATGTATGTATCCATCGATTTGGTTGAGGAAGTAATCGAGCGTCAGATTAATCGTTATAAGAAGAAGTTGGTAGACCAGAAGCAGAACGCAGCATACTTCCAGAAGGACTTTATGGATGATGAGGATATTGATGATGAAGAGATTCGCATTATTCGTAGCAAGAAGTTCGCAGTAAAACCAATGGATGCAGAGGAAGCTTGTATTCAGATGGAATTGCTTGGACATAATTTCTTCGTATTCCGTAATGCTGAGACAGACGAAGTGAATGTAGTATATAAGAGAAAAGGTAATACTTACGGATTGATTGAACCGGAATTCTAATAGATGTAACACGGACAATGAATAAGTAACAGACAGCATCCCAATGTGGTGAAAACACAAGGGATGCTGTTTTTTTTTCTTGCGTGTACCAATTAATGGTGTTACAATGTAACAGATTGTATAGTGCCATTACTGTCACTAAATAAAATAAGAAACAATTCTAATGAGGGAATTGCAGAAGGTTTCTAAATTATATAAAAGAAACGCTGAGAAAATAGAAAGTAGGAGTTGTAAAATGAGTATTATCGAAAAGATATTTGGAACCCATAGTGAAAAGGAATTAAAGCGTATTTATCCAATTGTAGATAAGATTGAAGCATTGGATTCTACAATGGCGGCTTTAAGTGATGAAGAATTAAAAGGAAAGACCGTAGAATTCAAGGAACGTTTAGCAAAAGGCGAAACCTTGGATGATCTTTTGGTAGAAGCTTTTGCAACGGTTCGTGAAGCGGCTTATCGTGTATTGAATATGAAGCATTATCGCGTACAGTTGATTGGTGGTATTGTATTGCATCAGGGAAGAATCGCCGAGATGAGAACCGGTGAAGGTAAGACCTTGGTTTCTACACTTCCTGCATACTTAAATGCGTTGGAGGGCAAGGGTGTTCATATCGTAACGGTAAATGACTATTTAGCAAAGCGTGATGCTGAGTGGATGGGTCAGATTCATGAATTTTTAGGCTTGAAGGTTGGCGTTATTTTGAATAGCTCCACAAGTGAGGAGAGAAAAGAAGCTTACAACAGTGATATTACATATATCACCAATAATGAATTAGGCTTTGATTATCTTCGTGATAACATGGTTATTTACAAGGAACAGTTGGTTCAGAGAGAGCTTCATTATGCTATCGTGGATGAGGTGGACTCTGTATTGATTGATGAGGCAAGAACTCCATTAATTATTTCCGGTCAGAGCGGTAAATCTACAGATTTATACCGTATGTGTGATTATTTGGCACGTCGTATGAAACGAGGCAGCTCTGATGGTGAGTTATCAAAGATGGACGCCATGATGGGTACAGAAATTGAAGAAGATGGTGATTTCCTTGTAAATGAAAAGGATAAGAATGTAATGCTGACTGCCCAGGGTGTAAAGGAAGTTGAGAAATTCTTCCATGTTGACAACCTGGCAGACGCAGAGAATCTGGATATTCAGCACAATATGACTCTTGCATTAAAGGCACATAATCTGATGTTCCGTGATAAGAATTATGTAGTGAAAGATGACGAGGTATTAATCGTTGATGAGTTTACCGGACGTATTATGCCGGGTCGTCGTTATTCGGATGGTTTGCATCAGGCTATTGAAGCAAAGGAAAATGTTAAGGTTAAGAGAGAGAGTAAGACCTTAGCAACAATTACATTCCAGAATTTCTTTAATAAATATAATAAGAAGGCTGGTATGACAGGTACAGCTCAGACAGAAGAAACCGAGTTCCGTGAGATTTATGGTATGGACGTAATTGTAATTCCAACTAATCTTCCGATTCAGAGAGTGGATCATGACGATGCCATGTTCCGTACAAAACGTGAGAAATTAAACGCAGTTGTAGATTCTGTAATTGAATCATATGAAAAGGGACAGCCGGTTCTGGTTGGTACAGTTAGTATTGAAGGATCGGAAGAATTAAGCCATATGTTAGTGAAGAAAGGAATTCCGCATAAGGTATTGAATGCGAAGTTCCATGAGATGGAAGCAGAGATTGTAGCAGATGCCGGACAGCAGAAGGCAGTTACTATTGCAACCAATATGGCAGATCGTGGTACAGATATTAAGTTGGGTGAAGGCGTGTTAGAGTTAGGCGGTTTGAAGATTATCGGTACCGAGCGTCATGAATCCAGACGTATTGATAATCAGTTGCGTGGTCGTGCCGGACGTCAGGGCGATGTGGGTGAATCCAAGTTCTATTTGTCCATGGAAGATGATTTGATGCGCCTCTTTGGTTCAGAGAGAATTATTACCATGATGAATCAGCTGAATGTACCGGATGGAGAAGAAATTCATCATAAGATGCTTTCAAAAGCGGTAGAACGTGCACAGAAGAAGATTGAGAACAATAACTTCGGTATTCGTAAGAATTTGATGGAATACGACCATATTAATAATGAACAGCGTGAAATCATTTACGCAGAACGTCGTCGTGTTTTGGATGGCGAGAATATGAGAGAAGTTGTTTATAATATGATGATGGATACCGTTGAGGATTGTGTAGATCGTACCATTTTACGGGATGCACAGGCCAGTGAATGGGATATGAAGTCGTTGAATGATACATTGCTTCCAATTGTTCCGTTACAGCCGGTAGTGTTGACGGATGCTGAATTGAAGAGTAGCAAGGTTGAAGACTTGAAGGAACGCTTGAAGGAAGAGACAACCAAGTTGTATGAAGCGAAGGAAAGTGAATTCCAGCAGGAAGAGCAGATTCGTGAATTAGAGCGTGTAATTCTTTTGAAGGTAATTGATCGTAAGTGGATGGATCACATTGATGATATGGCACAGTTGCGTCAGGGTATTGGTTTGCAGGCATATGGTCAGAAAGATCCGGTAATTGAATATAAGTATGCAGGTTATGATATGTTCCAGGGCATGACAGATGCGATTAAAGAAGATACAACTCGTCTGTTATTGCATGTGCGTGTAGAACAGAAGATTGAACGTGAACAGGTGGCGAAAGCAACCGGAACCAATAAGGATGAATCCTTAACTAAAGCACCGGTAAAGAGAAAAGATGCGAAAATCGGAAGAAATGATCCGTGTCCATGCGGTTCTGGTGTGAAATACAAGCTGTGCTGTGGACGTGGCAAGTAAGAAACTACGCAAGGCATGATTGACAGAATTACAGAATAAAGTAGGTGAGATTAGTGATAGAATTAGATCAGTTTCGGTTTGAACTGAAGAAATATCGTACACCACTAATGGAAGTAAGGGATTCACTTTGACATTCCTTATTTGAAGGATGAACTTGAAAAGTACGATTATGAAATGCAGGAGCCGGGCTTTTGGGATGATGTAGAACGGTCTCAAGAGATTATGAAAAAGGTAAAGGGTCTGAAGGATACTGTGGAAGCCTTCGAGGGCTTGGAAGCAGAATTTGATGATATGGAAACATTGATTCAAATGGCAGAGGAAGAGAATGATTCTTCTTTGATTCCGGAAATTGAAGAAATGCTTCAACAGTTTGTGGTAGATTTTGACACATTACGAATCCGTACCTTATTGTCCGGTGAATTCGATAAGGAAAATGCAGTGGTTACCCTTCATGCAGGTACCGGTGGAACCGAAGCATGCGACTGGGTAAGTATGCTATACCGTATGTTTACAAGATGGTCAGAGAAGAAAGGCTTCCAATTAGAAGTATTGGATTATCTGGATGGAGAAGAGGCCGGAATTAAGTCTGTAACCTTTCAGGTAAATGGTGAGAATGCTTTTGGATATTTGAAATCTGAGAGAGGCGTTCACCGTCTGGTTCGAATCTCGCCATTTAATGCGGCAGGCAAGCGGCAGACTTCGTTTGCCTCATGCGATGTTATGCCGGATATTAAAGAAGACATCGAGATTGAAATAAATGATGATGACTTACGAATTGATACTTATCGTTCCAGTGGAGCAGGTGGTCAGCATATTAATAAGACATCATCGGCGGTTCGTATTACACATTTGCCAACAGGAATTGTGGTTCAATGCCAGAATGAGCGTTCGCAACATAGTAATAAAGATCGTGCTATGCAGATGTTAAAAGCCAAGTTATATATGATTAAACAGCAGGAAAACTTGGAGAAAATCTCAGATATTCGAGGCGAAGTGCTTGAGAATACCTGGGGAAGTCAGATACGTTCGTATGTGATGCAACCGTACACAATGGTAAAGGATCATCGAACCAATGCGGAATCCGGTAATGTATCAGCGGTTCTGGATGGAGATATTGATTTGTTTATCAACGCATTTTTAAAATGGTCAAATGTGAACCGGGATAGGAGTGGTGAAGATGAGTGAAGTAAAACACGTAGTATTTCGATTGGGAAATGAACATTATAGTATGGATATTGAATATGTAAAGGCGATTGAGCAGGATTACATGATTATTCCATTGCCGGATGCTCCGGAGAATGTAAAAGGCATGATTAATCTGCGTGGAGAGATTATTCCTGTATACAGTCTACGTTCCAGATTTCATATGGAGGAGATTGAACGGACAAGGGATAGCCAGTTATTGATAGCGAAATCCGGTTCTATTCAACTTGCTTTTGAAGTGGATGCAGTGGTAGGAATTGAAACCATTGAACCGCAACAACAGAAGGAAATTCCACTTGTAATTCGCACAGACGCTACAAACTATATTGGTGGAATTATTGATGTGAGCAATCGAATTGTAGTGGAGATATCAATTGCAAATATCTTATCAGAGAGCGAATGGGATGATATTGAGCAGATCATTCAAGCACATTCATAAGAAATTAATGAAATACATGAAAATACAGCTTGAAACAGAAAGCAAAAGGAGAGACAGACGATGGTTAATATTGCAGTACTTGGTTATGGCACAGTTGGTTCAGGAGTGGTAGAAGTAATTCAGACCAATCAGGAAATTGTGAATAAGCGTGCCGGAGATGAGGTTAATATCAAATATGTATTGGATTTGCGTGAATTCGAAGGGGATCCGATTCAGAAAATTTTAGTACACGATTACAATGTTATTTTGAATGACGAAGATGTAAAAGTTGTAGTAGAAGTTATGGGCGGTGTAGAGCCGGCACATACATTTGTGAAACAGGCATTAGAAGCAGGTAAGAGTGTATGTACTTCTAACAAGGAAATGGTAGCAAAGCATGGAGCGGAATTAATTCAGATTGCCAAAGATAACAATGTGAATTTCTTGTATGAAGCCAGTGTTGGTGGTGGTATTCCGATTATCCGTCCGTTGACCAGTTCCTTGACTTGTGATGATATTACAGAAGTATCCGGTATTTTGAACGGAACAACCAATTATATATTAACCAAGATGCGTGACCAGGGTGCGGCTTTTGAAGATGTTTTGAAGGAAGCGCAGGAAATGGGATATGCAGAACGGAATCCGGAAGCAGATGTAGAAGGATATGATGCATGCCGTAAGATTGCAATTCTGACATCCTTAGTATGCGGTCAGCAGGTGGATTATGAAGATGTACATACAGAAGGTATTACCAAAATCACACAGCAGGATTTTGAGTATGCCAAGGCATTAAAGGGTTCTATTAAATTGTTAGGAACCTATCAGCGAATTGAAGATAAGGTTTATGTTATGGTAGCTCCATTTGTAGTAAGTGAGAAGCATCCATTATATCATGTAAATGATGTGTTCAATGCAGTGTTTGTACATGGCAATATGTTAGATGACGCCATGTTCTATGGTCGTGGAGCAGGTAAACTTCCGACAGCAAGCGCGGTTGTTTCTGATATTGTAGATGAAGTAAAGCATATGGGTAGGAACATTATGCAGATTTGGGAGCCGGGCAAATTAGAGCTTGGCAACTTTGATGACTGGAAGCATAAATTCTTAGTACGCATTCAATCAGAAGACATTGATGATGTAAATATGGATGATGTGAAGAATGCATTTGGTGATGTCCTTTATGTGAAGGCACCGGGTATTGCAAATGAGACTGCATTTGTAACAGCACCAATGGCAGAAGGAGCATTTAAGGAAGCAATTCAGAATTTTGAAGGTGTAATTAGTACCGTTCGTGTTGGATTCTAATAGAGGTGGAGGAAAGACAGATGAAATATGTTGTTGTTTTAGGCGATGGCATGGCAGACGATCCAATTGAAGCAATCGGGGGCATGACTCCTTTGGAATATGCAAAGACACCAATCATGGATTCAATGGCTAAAGTATCAGAAGTGGGATTGGTTCATACGATCCCGGATGGCATGAGTCCGGGAAGTGATACCGCGAATTTATCCGTAATTGGATATGATCCAAAGAAGTATTATTCCGGTCGTTCTCCGTTGGAAGCTCTTAGTATCGGAGTGGATATGAAGCCTACAGATATTTCTTTCCGTTGCAATATTGTAACGGTATCTGAGGATGAAGACACATATGAAGCACGTACAATTATTGACCATAGCTCTAGCGAAATATCGACAGAAGATGCTGCTGTTTTGTTGGAAGCAGTGAGAAAAGAATTGGAGCCGATTTATGCAGAGTATAAGTTCTATGTAGGAACCAGTTATCGGCATTTGACCATTTGGGATAATGGAAAAGTGTTGCCATTAACTCCTCCTCATGATATATTAGGTAAGGTTATCGGAGAGTATTTGCCGGAAGACCAAGTGCTTCGGACAATGATGGAAAAAAGTTATGATATTTTGGTTAACCACCCAATTAACGTGGAACGGAAGAAGCAGGGATTAAATCCGGCTAATTCAATCTGGTTCTGGGGGGCTGGTACCAGACCGGCACTTTCATCATTTGAAGAAAAGAATCACAAAAATGGTGTTATGATTTCAGCAGTGGATTTATTAAAGGGAATCGCTGTTGGAGCAGGCTTAACGAATATCTCTGTAGAAGGTGCGACCGGAGGATTGGAAACCAATTACGAAGGGAAAGCCAATGCTGCAATTAAAGCATTATTGGAAGATGGATATGATTTTGCATATATTCATGTAGAGGCACCGGACGAAATGGGACATCAAGGTAGCTTGGAGCGAAAGATTCAGGCGATTGAGTTCTTAGATGGACGTTTGATTAAGCTTGTTAAGGAAGCATTTGATTCCAGCACGGAAGATGTTCGGATTCTGGTATTACCGGATCATCCGACACCAATTGCGTTACGTACCCATGTGAGTGATCCTGTTCCGTATATGTTATATGATAGCAGTGCACCGGTAGAAAACGAATTCCGATATAATGAAAAAGATGCGAAGGCAAGTGGAATCTATGTGGCAGAAGGTCACACGCTGATTGATCATTTGTTTTCAATATAAATTCTAGGAGGAAGTCATGTTAATAGTAAAGAAATTCGGCGGAACTTCTGTAGCCAATAAAGAACGAATCTATAATGTAGCGAATCGTTGTATCGAAGACTACAAAAAAGGCAATGATGTTGTCGTTGTTTTATCTGCTATGGGAAAATATACAGATGAGTTAATCGACAAAGCAAAAGACATCAACCCGAATCCGCCAAAACGTGAAATGGATATGCTCTTTACCATTGGAGAGCAGATGTCAGTATCGTTAATGGCAATGGCAATGAATCAGTTAGGTGTTCCGGCTGTTTCATTAAATGCATTTCAGGTAGGTATGCATACAACAAGTGTATACGGAAATGCAAGATTAAAAAGAATTGATAGCGAGCGAATCCGCAATGAACTGGAGCAAAGAAAGATTGTTATCGTTACCGGTTTCCAGGGTGTGGATAAGTTTGATAACTATACCACATTAGGACGAGGCGGTTCTGACACAACAGCAGTTGCTTTAGCATCTGCTTTACATGCAGATGCATGTGAAATCTATACAGATGTAGAAGGTGTATTTACTGCTGACCCTCGAAAAGTTAAGTCGGCAAAGAAGTTAGATGTAATTTCTTATGATGAAATGTTGGAATTGGCAACTTTAGGAGCCGGTGTATTACACAACCGTTCCGTAGAGATGGCAAAGAAATATGGCGTTAATTTAGTCGTACGTTCCAGCTTAAGTACAGCAGAAGGAACCGTAGTTAAGGAGGTAGGAAACATGGAGAAGATGCTGGTTAGCGGTGTTGCTGCAGATACAGATACAACAAGAATTTCATTGATTGGATTGAAGGATGAACCGGGTGTTGCATTCCGTTTGTTCAATCATTTAGCAAGACATAACATCAATATCGATATGATTTTACAGTCAATCGGTAGAGAAGGAACCAAGGATATTACATTCACAACTGCTGAAGATAATGCACAGGAAGCGGTAGAAATTGTTGAACGTCACTTCCATGAATATGACAAGATTGACGTAGAGAAGGATGTTGCTAAGGTTTCAATCGTTGGTGCTGGTATGATGTCAAATCCTGGTGTTGCGGCTAAGATGTTCGAATGCTTATACGATCAGGGTATTAACATTAAGATGATTTCTACTTCTGAAATTCGTGTCAGCGTATTGATTGATGAGAAATACACTGAGAAGGCTATGAATGCAATTCATGACAAGTTTTCTTTAGGTGACTAATACAATTCTTAGTTTTGAATAAAAAAGACAATCGAACCGCTATGGGTGGAAAAAGCCTGTAGCGGTTCGATTTTTCTATGTACTAAAAAACGGAATTATGATAAAATATAACTAATTGTGACTGGGTATTAACAGAGAAAGGGGACTGTTATGGGAATGAAACGTGAAAACTATATTGGTTGGGATCAATATTTTATGGGGATAGCTTTATTATCTGCAGAACGCAGCAAAGACCCATCCACACAGGTAGGTGCCTGTATTGTAGATGAAAATAATCGGATTTTATCCGTTGGATACAATGGAATGCCATCCGGTTGCGATGATGATATAATGCCATGGGGAAAAATTGGTAGTCCGCTGGATAACAAGTACTTTTTTGTTTGTCATGCGGAATTGAATGCTATATTAAACTATCGCGGTGGCTCTTTGCGGGGCGCAAAGTGCTATTCTACATTATTTCCATGCAATGAATGCGCGAAGGCGATTATTCAAAGCGGAATCAAAGAAGTAATTTATTTATCCGATAAGTATGCAGATACGGAATCTACCATTGCATCAAAACGAATGTTTAAGATGGCAGGAGTTGCATTTCGACCATTTGAACCACAAGGAAAAGATATTACATTAAATATTTAGTAACAGTTGGAGGAACGAAGTTATGGACATCACAAAGGTGATAGCATCAGAGTTAGGAATTAAGGTTAGTCAGGTAGAAGCAGTTATTCAATTAATTGATGAGGGCAATACCATACCATTTATTGCAAGATATCGTAAGGAAGCACATGGTGGCTTGAATGATGAAGTATTGCGTGATTTGGATGAGCGGTTGACTTATTTGCGGAATTTGGAAGAGCGTAAGGCTGCTGTATTAAAGAGTATTGAAGAACAGGAGAAGCTGACACCGGAATTAAAGAAAGCAATTGAAGATGCCATGACTTTGGTGGCGGTAGAAGATTTGTACCGTCCTTATAAGCAGAAGCGCAGAACCAGAGCAACCATAGCAAAGGAAAAGGGGTTGGAAGGTCTGGCGAATATTATTCAACTTCAGATGACCAATGCCTCTTTGGAAGAAGAAGCAAAGGCATATATTAACGAAGAGAAGGGTGTAACTACTGCAGAAGAAGCCATTCAGGGAGCAATGGATATTCTGGCTGAAGCAGTGTCAGATAATGCCCAGTACCGTACATGGATTCGTGACATTACATGGAAGGAAGGTCTTCTGACCTCGACTGCTAAAGATAAGGAAGCAGAATCAGTATATGAGATGTACTACGAATTTCAGGAAGCAGTTTCTAAAATGGCCGGTTACCGGATTCTTGCAGTAAATCGTGGAGAAAAGGAAAAAGTGCTGACTGTTAAGATTGTGGCACCAGAAGAAAAAATATTAAAGTATCTGGAAAAACAGGTAATTGTTAAGGAAAACCCAAATACTACAGCGATTTTGCAGGCAGTTTGTGCTGATAGTTATCATCGACTGATTGCAGACTCCATTGAACGTGATATCCGTAATGAGATGACAGAGCATGCGGAAGACGGTGCCATTGAAGTGTTTGGACAGAACTTAAATCAGTTGTTGATGCAACCTCCGGTTGCAGGACAGATTGTTCTTGGTTGGGATCCTGCATTCCGTACCGGTTGTAAATTGGCAGTAGTCGATACGACTGGTAAGGTGTTGGATACCAAGGTAATCTATCCGACGGCACCGCAGAATAAGGTGGCAGAAGCAAAAGCAGAAGTTCATAAATTAATTAAGAAATACGGAATCACACTGATTTCAGTAGGAAATGGTACTGCATCTAGAGAATCCGAGCAGGTAATTGTAGAATTATTAAAGGAAATCAAGGAACCGGTACAGTATGTAATTGTAAATGAAGCCGGAGCTTCTGTTTACTCTGCAAGTAAATTGGCGACAGAAGAATTCCCGAATTTTGATGTGGGACAGAGAAGTGCTGCTTCAATAGCAAGAAGAATTCAGGACCCGTTGGCAGAGTTAGTTAAGATTGATCCGAAGTCCATTGGTGTTGGTCAGTATCAGCATGACATGAACCAGAAGAAACTGGGTGATGCCTTGTCCAATGTTGTTGAGGATTGTGTAAACCGGGTAGGTGTGGATTTGAATACAGCATCCGTTTCATTATTGGAATATGTATCCGGTATTTCAAAGGCTTTAGCAAAGAATATAGTTGCTTATAGAGAAGAGCATGGAACCTTCAAAAACCGGAAAGAATTATTAAAAGTAGCAAAGCTGGGACCAAAGGCATATGAACAATGTGCAGGCTTCATGCGTATATCCGGAGGAGAGAATCCGTTAGATGGCACCAGTGTGCATCCGGAATCTTATGAAGTAGCTACGAAACTTTTGACCAAATTGGGATATAAATTGGCAGATATTGCATCTGGTGGTTTGATTGGTCTTTCTTTGGCAGCAAAGGATACGAAGAGTCTTTCAAAAGATTTGGATATCGGTGAAATGACCTTGAAGGACATTATCAAAGAATTAGAGAAACCGGCAAGAGACCCTAGAGATGAGATGCAGAAACCAATCCTTCGTTCGGATGTTATGGAAATGACAGATTTGAAGGAAGGCATGATATTAAAAGGAACTGTTAGAAATGTTATTGATTTTGGTGCCTTTGTGGATATCGGAGTTCATCAGGATGGTTTGGTTCACATTTCTCAAATGTGTGATAAGTTTATTAAACATCCGTTAGAGGTTGTAAGTGTTGGTGATATTGTAGAGGTTAAGATTCTTGGAGTTGATTTGCAAAAGAAACGCATTCAGCTGACTATGAAGATTTAGGGGACGCATACATGAGTGAGCAGGAAGTAAAACAGAAGGAATTAGAAGAAAATCAAACAATGCAGGAGGAAGATGGTGTTTCGATTTCAGTTGGAATGAAGGTAGGGTATATGTACTCCTTCCTCTTCCAGCATTTACACCGTTCTTTTCGCGGAATCTTTGGCTTGGGTATTAGTATAGCGGCTTTGGTGGCATTTGTAATGTCTCTGGACGGTTCTGCGGATATGATGCGAAAGGTAATTCTCTTAGTCATCGGATTATTATTTACGGTAGTGAATCCGTTGATACTCCTGGTAAAGGCAGTGCAACAGGTCAAACTGTCGCCGATTTATAAGCAACCACTGGAATATACTTTTAGTGAATCCGGTATGCGGGTGGCACAGGAAGATAACGAGCAATACGTTGACTGGAATCAGGTATTGGAGATTCGAAAGACACCGACGATTCTTATTATTTATACTGCCAGAAACGCAGGTTCCATTATTGCATTTCGTGAGATGGGCGACAGCCGAAAGGAAATAGAAGCAATCATAGCAAAGGGTTGTAAAGAAGCAGGTGTTAAGAAGATACCGGCTTATTTGGAGAGAGAAGCATGATAAAAGAAAGCTATAAAGCAGAAGATACGTTTCAAATTGGATATGAATTAGCAAGTCAGGCAGAACCGGGAAATGTGTTCTGCTTGATTGGTGATTTGGGAGTTGGCAAGACTGTTTTTTCCCAAGGCTTTGGTTCGGGTATTGGTATTGAAGAAGCAATCAACAGTCCGACCTTTACCATTGTGCAGGTGTATGATGAAGGACGATTGCCATTTTACCATTTTGATGTATATCGAATCGGAGATGAAGAAGAACTGTTTGAAATTGGATTTGATGAGATGTTGGATGGGGATGGTGTTTCCTTGATTGAGTGGGCGAATTTGATTCCGGGAAGCCTGCCAAAGCAGTATACGGAGATTCGGATTGAAAAGGATTTAGAACGGGGATTTGATTATCGAAAGGTTACCATTACGGAGGTGTCAGAATGAAAATATTAGCAATGGATAGTTCGGGCTTAGTAGCGTCAGCAGCCATTATCGAAGATGGAATAATGCGGGCAGAATATACCATGAATTACAAAAAAACACATTCTCAGACGTTGCTCCCGATGATTGATGAGATTGTAAAAATGACAGAAACAGACCTGGATACCATTGATGCCATTGCAGTTGCAGGAGGTCCGGGCTCCTTTACCGGATTGCGAATTGGTTCTGCCACAGCCAAAGGACTTGGTTTGGCATTGGATAAGCCGATAATTTCCGTACCAACGGTAAATGGATTGGCATATAACTATCAGGGATATAATGAGATTATTTGTCCTATGATGGATGCAAGACGCAATCAGGTCTATACAGGTGTTTTTGGTTTTCAAGGAGATGCATTGATTACTTATCAGGAGCAATGTGCAATCTCCATTGAAGAATTAATGGAATTATTGAAAACAATTATGGCAAAACAGGAAGAGAATAAAACGATTGTCTTCTTAGGGGACGGCGTGGCGGTTCATCAGGCATATATTGACGAGCAACTTTCATTGCCACACACATTTGCCCCGGCCCATATGAATGGTCAGAGAGCCGGAGCCTTGGGCGTATGTGCTATGCAACTTGCCAAGGAAGGAAAGACAGAAACTGCGGCGGAGCATCGTCCGGATTATCTTCGAATGTCTCAGGCAGAACGGGAGCGAGCAGAGCGTAACGCATAAGGAAGTAAGGATACAGTTGCCTAAGGAAGGAAACGATATGGTGAAAATACGACCAATGACGAAAGAGGATTGTGAAGCTGTATTTGCAATTGACCGGGCATGTTTTGCAGATGCTTGGAGTTTGAAGATGTTTGAAGAGTTATTTCAATATTCTGTGAATTACTATTTTGTTGCGGAAGACGTGGATGGTATATGCGGTTTTGCAGGCATTACCACCTCTGTGGATACAGCAGATGTTATGAATATTGGTGTTATGCCGGAACGAAGAAAAGAAGGAATAGGACAGGAATTGTTGGAAGTCTTGATACAGCAAGCAAAAGAATGCGAATGTGAACAAATAATGCTGGAAGTGCGGGAAAGCAATCTTCCGGCAATTGCTTTATATAAGAAGAATGGGTTTCAAGCAATTGCTGTTCGCAAAAACTATTATACTCAACCAACGGAGCACGGCATTATCATGCAACGGAGTTTAGAATAACCACAACAGAAACTGACAGAGTTTTCCACTATACGCATTCCTTGTCTTCTTATATAATGTATATAACAAGTTAATTATAAGAATGGAAACAGATTGAAGAATGGGAGATGACGACGTAAGGAAGAAAGGGCGGACTGGCTATGGAACACATCAGATGTAATAAATGTGGGAGAATGTTATTTGTACAAGAGGGCAATCAGAAAGAGGATTGCTTAAAGGTTCAAAAAGAATGGGGATATTTTTCGGAAAAGGATTTGGAATTGCATGAATTCCATATGTGTGAGACTTGTTATGACGAGATGGTTCGGGGATTTGTAATTCCGATTCGAAAACAAGCAGTGGAGGAAGTGTTGTAAAGATTCTTTTGGGAATTATTGATTTATCAACTGAATATTGCTACAATAAGGAAAGTATAAATGAAGTGAGGAACTTGATATGATAGATGTATGTTTGCTGGGCACAGGCGGAATGATGCCGTTGCCACAGCGGGCCCTAACCTCCCTTATGGTACGATATAATGGGACCAGTATACTAATCGATTGTGGAGAAGGAACGCAGATAGCAGTGAAAAAATGTGGCTGGAGCTTTAAGCCAATTGATGTTATCTGCTTTACTCATTTTCACGCAGATCATATTAGTGGTCTTCCGGGTCTGTTGTTAACCTTAGGGAATGCAGAACGGACAGAACCTCTGTTGCTGGTAGGACCTAAGCGATTGGAAAAGGTGGTAACAGCGTTGCGCACCATCGCACCGGAATTACCATTTCTGATTGAATTTCATGAACTGCAGGAAGCGGAAGAGACCATACATGTAAATGGATTGAACATACATGCATTTCGAGTAAATCACAATGTAACCTGCTATGGCTATAGTATAGAATTGGACCGTGCAGGAAAATTTGATGTGAATAAAGCGAAAGAAAATCAGGTTCCGATGCCATGTTGGAGTTCTTTGCAAAAGCAAGAACAAGTAGAATATCAGGGGACTGTTTACACCCAGGATATGGTATTAGGACCTGCGCGAAAAGGATTAAAGCTAACCTATTGTACAGATACCAGACCGACCGGTTCGATCGTAGAGAATGCAAAGGGGTCGGATTTGTTTATTTGCGAAGGTATGTACGGTGAAGACGGAAAAGAGCAAAAAGCAAAAGAATATAAGCATATGACCATGTATGAAGCAGCAGAGTTAGCCAAGCAGGCAGAAGTACAAGAGTTGTGGCTGACACATTACAGTCCGTCCTTAGTTCATCCGGAGCAATTTGAAAGTAAGGTACGGAAAATTTTCCCACAAACAATCATCAGCAGAGATGGACGTGTGTGCGAGTTAATGTTTGAAGATGAAGCATAAAGGAGAGAGGCTTATGGCTAAGAATAAAAAGAAGATAACGGAATCGGAACAAAGCAAAAATATACGGTTTATTGTCATCTTAATATTAGCTGTAGTTGTGGTGCTGGCACTTTATTTTCGTTTGACGAATAATTCCAAGAACAGCAATCAACAGGCAGAAGAAAATATGACGGAGATAGAAGTGCTGAAGATGTATGATATGGAAGCACAATATCCGAAGGCGGCAAGAGATGTAGTGAAGATGCATTGTCGTATTCTTAAGACCTTATATAATGAGGAATTGGAAGAAGATGAGTATGCAATCTTAAATGATCAGGTTCGTTGCTTATTTTCAAATGAGTTGTTAGAGGCAAATGCGGAATCGGAGCAATATGCTGATTTAATGAATGACATAGAAGCCTTTCATGAAACGGGAAAAATGTATATCAGTTATACGGTTGATGCAGAAGAATTAGTGCAATATAGCAAGGTAGAAGGTATTGAATATGCCATGGTAATCGTAAACTGCAGTATAAAAGAGAATACCGTTACAAATCCGGTAAAAGTGCAGTACCTACTGGCAAAAGAAAACGGTAAGTGGAAGATTGTAGGTTGGCAGGAAATTATTACCAATGACAACACGGCGGAATAGTAATACTGAAAGGTAAGTATCAAAACATGGAAATGAAGGAAGAAATTAAAATATTAGCAATTGAATCGTCGTGTGATGAAACAGCGGCAGCAGTGGTTGTAAATGGTCGCGAGGTTCGTTCTAACATCATAGCCTCCCAGATTGATTTACATACGGTGTATGGTGGCGTAGTGCCGGAAATTGCTTCCCGTAAGCATGTGGAGAATATTAATTATGTAATCCAAGAAGCATTGGATACAGCACAAGTGACTTTAGATGATATAGACGCAATTGCAGTTACTTATG
Source organism: Lachnospiraceae bacterium (assembly GCA_017461045.1). Taxonomy (GTDB): domain Bacteria; phylum Bacillota; class Clostridia; order Lachnospirales; family Lachnospiraceae; genus CAG-632. Next base: position 24,781 of record JAFTZJ010000051.1, read on the forward strand.
GTCCGGGCTTGGTGGGTGCTCTGTTAGTAGGAGTAGCAGAAGCCAAAGCAATCAGTTATGGAAAGAATATTCCTTTGGTAGGTGTACATCATATAGAAGGACACATTTCAGCCAATTATATCGAGAATCCGGATTTGGAACCTCCATATATCTGTTTGGTGGTTTCCGGCGGACATTCGCATTTGGTAAAAGTAACCGATTACGGTGAATATGAAGTCTTGGGTAGAACTCGAGACGATGCAGCCGGAGAGGCATTTGATAAAGTAGCACGTGCAATTGGGCTTGGTTACCCGGGCGGACCGAAGATAGACAAGGTCTCGAAGGAAGGAAATCCTCAGGCTATTGCATTCCCGAGAGCCAACATTGCAGATCATCCGTATGATTTTAGTTTCAGTGGATTAAAGTCAGCGGTTTTGAACTATTTGAACCAATGTGAAATGAAGGGTGAAAGCTATAATCAGGCAGATGTGGCTGCCTCATTCCAACAGTCGGTGGTAGATGTTTTGACTGAACATGCACGTTTAGCAATGGAAGAAACCGGAATGAAGAAACTGGCAATTGCCGGTGGTGTGGCTTCCAATTCAGCCCTTCGTCAGGCAATGAAAGAAATGTGCGAAGCCAATGGAATCACATTCTATCATCCGTCACCGATTCTTTGTACAGATAATGCTGCTATGATTGGAGCGGCAGGATACTATGAGTTTAAAAAGGGCGTACGTCACGGATTGGATTTGAATGCAGTTCCGAACTTAAAATTAGGAGAACGTTAATGCTTTGTAGGCAATAACAGAAGTAGGTAAAAGAATGAAAGAACAGGTTTCAGCGATTGTACTGGCAGCAGGACAAGGAAAGCGTATGAACAGTCAGGTTCAAAAGCAATTCATGCTCCTGCAGAATAAGCCGGTGCTTTATTATTCTCTAAAATGCTTTCAAGAATGTGAAGAGATTCAACGCATTATTTTAGTAACAGGAGAGAATGAAATTGAATATTGTAAAAAAGACATCGTTGATGCATATGGTTTTGATAAAGTAACGAATGTTGTAGCTGGCGGAAAAGAACGATATGATTCCGTGGAACAAGGCTTGCATTGTATCGAAGACGGAATTGTGCTGATTCATGATGGTGCCAGACCATTTGTTACAAGGGATATGATTCTGCGTTCTATAGAAGCAACTCGTGAATCCGGAGCATGTACAGTGGGCATGCCGGTAAAAGATACGATTAAAGTAGTGAACGAAGAAGGATATGGAATTCAGACACCGGACCGAAAGACTCTATGGCAAATTCAGACCCCTCAGACGTTCCGGGTGCCGGTTATTAAAGAGGCTTATGTGAAAATGCGTAGCGCAGAAGCGGTGACTATTACAGATGATACAATGTTAGTGGAATATTTTTCGTCAATTCGTGCAAAAGTAATAGAAGGTGACTATTGTAATATTAAGATTACAACACCGGAGGATATGGTGCTGGCAGAGGCTTTTTTACGGCAAAAACAAGGCTGATTTTGGGCGAAACAAATTTCTGAAAAAATGCAAAAAAAGTGGTTGACAGTACTAATTGAAAATGATATTATTATCAATGTCGCTGGTAAAAAGCGACAAGGAAATGACAAAATAATATGTTCTGGAGAGGTATCGAAGTGGTCATAACGAGGCGGTCTTGAAAACCGTTTGTCCGAGAGGGCACATGGGTTCGAATCCCATCCTCTCCGCTCCTGACAAAAGTCAGGTATGAATCAAACGCTTGTACTTGGAGAAGTACCCAAGCGGTTGAAGGGGCTCCCCTGGAAAGGGAGTAGGTCGTTAATAGCGGCGCGAGGGTTCAAATCCCTCCTTCTCCGTTTGAATGACAAGCGATGAACCTTGATAATTAAACAA
>JAFTZJ010000008.1 GCA_017461045.1 Lachnospiraceae bacterium
ATATAACAGAAGAAGAAATAGAAGCAGTTGCAGAGGCTTTGCGATCAGGTTGGATTACAACCGGACCTCGAACGAAGGAGTTGGAGCAAAAAATAGCTGAGTATTGTGGTACACCGAAAGCCGTTTGTCTAAATTCCTCTACAGCCTGCATGGAAATGACATTGCGATTGTTGGGGGTAGGACCGGGAGATGAGGTCATCACCAGCGCATATACCTATACGGCATCAGCAAGTGTTATTTGTCATGTCGGGGCAACTGTGAAGTTGGTAGACACCCAACCTGATTCCTTAGAAATGGATTATGACCAATTGGAACAGGCAATTACAGAAAAAACCAAGGTCATTATACCCGTGGATTTGGCAGGAATTATATGTGACTATAACCGGATTTTTGATATTGTAGAACGCAAAAAATCATTGTTCCGACCGGCCAATGAATTACAGGAATTATATGGAAGAGTAGTAGTGTTAGCAGATGCTTCTCATTCCTTTGGCGCAGTGCGTAACGGAAAGCGGAGTGGTAGTATTGCAGACTTTTCATCCTTCTCCTTTCATGCAGTTAAGAATTTGACAACTGCAGAGGGCGGTGGACTGGTTTGGAATCCGCTACCGGGCATGGATGTAGAGGCTATTTATCGTCAATATATGTTATTGTCCCTCCATGGACAGTCGAAAGATGCGTTGGCTAAGACTATGCTTGGAGCTTGGGAATATGACATAGTTGAACCGTACTATAAATGTAACATGACAGACGTACATGCAGCTATCGGTTTGGTCCAGATGAAGCGTTACGAAGGATTAATGCAACGTCGTCATGAGATATTAGCAAGGTATCAAAAGGGTTTGGCAGATTTGCCTGTGCATGGGTTGAAGCATGTGGGAACCAACTATCGTTCCAGTGGACATTTGTGCTTAATTTGGTTAGATGGAAAGGATATGGAATTCCGGAATCAGTTGATCACAAAACTGGCAGAGGAAGGTGTAAGCAGCAATGTGCATTATAAGCCTTTGCCGTTACTGACTGCATATCAGAAGTTGGGATTTCGGATAGAGGATTATCCAAATGCTTATCAGCAGTTTTCAAATGAAATATCATTGCCGTTGCATACCTGCTTAACCGATGAACAGGTTGCATACATTATTGAGAAGTTCCATACTTGCTATGAGAAGCTTTGTGGCGAGTAAGTGATATAGATAATCAGAATAGCAAATATGAGTGATAGATGATTCAGGAAAGGAAAGCAACCATGTTACAGGTTCCAGAGCAAACGAATAAATCAGATATGACCGTATCCTTGGGCGTGGTAGCATACAATGAAGCGGCAGTTATTGAGTCTATACTAAAAGACATAGCTGGGCAGGACTATCCCCATGACCAAATGGAGATTTTATTAGTAGATAGTGCATCTTCTGATGATACCCGTAAGAAGCTGGAACTGTTTGCACAACAGAACCAAGAATATGGTTTTCGCAGAATACTGGTTTTGGACAATCCAAAACGAAAACAGGCAGCCGGTTGGAATGTAGTAATTGCAGAAGCAAAAGAGGATATACTGATTCGAATTGATGCCCACGCATCCATACCAAAGGATTTTGTAAAAAAGAACGTAGAATTGCATATGGAAGGTGAAATGATTACCGGTGGTCCAAGACCCAATATTATTGATGAACCGACTCCTTGGAAGGAAACCTTATTCTTGGCGGAGAGTTCTATGTTTGGCAGTAGCATTGCTCCTTACCGGAGAGAAAGTGAACGAAAATATGTTAATTCCATGTTTCATGCCGCCTATCGACGAAGTATTTTTGAAGAGGTGGGAGGCTTTAATGAAGCCTTGGGGCGAACAGAGGATAATGAATTACACTATCGAATGCGGCAGGCAGGGTATCAATTTTGTTACGATTCGAATATTGTGTCTTACCAACATATCCGGAATTCCTTTTCCGGAATGATAAAGCAAAAATATGGTAATGGATACTGGATTGGAAAAACAGTAAAGGTTTGTCCCGGATGTCTTTCCTTGTATCACTTTGTACCATTTGCATTTATACTGGGGATTTTGATTACAACAGTTTTGTGTTTTGTTTCATTTCCATGGCTGGCAATTGCAATGTGGGGATTATATTGGCTTTTAGCAATTGCTATGGCGGTAGTGGGAATTATCGGACAGAAGAAATTTCGGATGAGCGATTTGCTATTACCTATGTTATTCTTGATACTTCATGTATCTTATGGCGTGGGAACCGTCATAGGGTTGTGTTCCCCAACGAAAAAGTAGTACGAAAGCTATAGATTTATGAAGAATCTATAGCTTTATTTTTAAATTTACATTAATTTCAAGTTATTCCTATAAATATGGATAGAATTATTCCTGTTTTTTTGCTATAATTCCACTAGTATAGAAGGACTATTAACAAAAATAAGCTGACGGTAAACCGTTATTTGTGGAGGATACTATGTCAAAAGATATAATTGATAATAATGAAACTGTAGATGATGAAAATGAATATGAAAAGTATTGCTATTTGTGTCGCAGACCGGAAAGCACTGTAGGTAAATTGATTTATTTACCAAACGAAATTTATATTTGCCCGGATTGTATGCAGAATACCTTTGATACATTCAGCAATACCAGTAATATGCAGTTTATGGATTTAAGCGGAATGGATATGTCGCAATTTAATATGAGTGGTGCCCATGATATTCCAAAATCCCAGAAGGTAAAGAAAAAGAAGAAAGCAGAAAAGAAGGAACAACCGGAGTTGGATTTGAAGACTATACCGGCACCGCATATGATGAAGGCACAATTAGATGAATATGTCATTGGACAGGATTATGCGAAGAAGGTAATTTCTGTTGCTGTATACAATCATTATAAGCGTGTGTTAACAGATACCGTAGATGATATTGAAATTGAGAAGTCCAATATGCTGATGATTGGACCGACGGGAAGTGGTAAGACTTATCTGGTTAAAACCATTGCACGCTTGCTCAATGTACCGCTTGCCATTACAGATGCAACTACCTTAACAGAAGCAGGATACATAGGCGATGATGTGGAAAGCGTATTGTCGAAGCTTTTGGCAGCGGCAGATAATGATGTGGAAAAGGCTGAACGAGGCATTGTATTTATTGACGAAATTGATAAGATTGCAAAGAAGCGAAATACCAATAGCCGTGATGTAAGTGGTGAATCGGTACAACAGGGGCTACTTAAACTGTTAGAAGGAGCAGAAGTGGAGGTTCCGGTAGGTGCCGGAAGTAAGAATGCCATGGTTCCGTTAACAACCATTAATACCAAGAACATTTTGTTTATTTGTGGCGGTGCGTTTCCGGATATTGAGGATATTATTAAAGCACGGTTGAATAAGCAGGCATCCATTGGTTTTAAGGCGGATTTAAAGGATAAGTACGACAAGGAAGAGAATTTGTTAAAAGAGGTAACCATCGAGGATTTGAGAGAATTCGGTATGATACCGGAATTTCTGGGTCGTTTGCCGGTGATTTACACCTTGGATTCGTTGGATAAAGAAAAGATGATTCAGATATTGAAGGAGCCGAAGAATGCAATCTTAAAGCAGTATCAGAAACTGTTAAGTTTGGATGAAGTAGACCTTCGATTCGATGATTCTGCCTATGAAGCCATTGCAGAAAAGGCGATGGAGAAAAAGACCGGTGCCAGAGCTTTGCGGGCAATTATTGAGGAATTCATGTTGGATATTATGTATCAGATTCCAAGAGATGAAAGTATTGGCCGGGTAACCATTACTGGTGATTATATTCGGGGAACTGGTGCGCCATTAATTGATATGCGGGGAGTATTGGCGCTAGAAGACTAGTGGAGAAGAACATATGATAAAGATTGCAATTTGTGATGATGAGCTACTGTTTCGGGAACAGATGCAAAAAATAATAGCAACCTATATGGAGTTACATGGGTATGCATATCAGATTGATTTATTTTCTTCCGGACTTGAGTTGATCGAAAAAGCAGAAAAGATAAGGGGATACCAGGCAGTGTACTTGGATATTGGAATGGATGAATTGAATGGTATTCAAACAGCCGAATGTATTCGTCAGTATTCTCAGGATATTCATTTGGTATTTGTTACATCCTATTTTCTGTATGCGTTAGAAGGTTACAAGGTTAAGGCGATTCGCTACATTATGAAAGATAATGAGAGCATTGAGGCAAAAATGAATGAAAGTCTGGATGCAATCATGGCTTTGTTGGATCGCACGAACTATACGGAACTGTTGGGTTTTCGTGAAGGAGATTTGGAAATATGTTTGGATGATATCAAATATATTGAAAGTCGGTTGCATATGCTGTTTTTCGAAATGGATATAGAATCGGAAAACACCTATACATTAGTAGAGCGCTTAGACACTTTGGAGGAACGATATAAGCAGTATGGGTTTGTAAGGATTCATAAAAGTTATCTGGTGAACTTAAAGTATATAAAGTCTATTAGCCGTTATCATGTGACATTAAAAGATGAAACGGTATTAAATATTGCAAAGCCTCGATATATGGAGGTGAAGAATGCATTTCTTAGTTATCGGGGGCGCATATGATAGTTGATAGAATTGTAGATATAATTACCTTAGCAATTGATATTATAATAAAATTTCGTTTTTTCTTTTTGTTTGCAAATGATAAGCGTAAGCGAGGGAAACCACAACAAATCGGTATGCTGATGGCATTTTTTAGCGGATACTTGTTTATTACTCTGGCATTTCGACGAATCTTTCCGATTAAAATATCGGTTGGAACTCTGCTTTTGACAATGGTCATGTGGTGGTTTTTTAAGCAATCTTTTTGGCGGACATTGGCGCTTAGCTTGATATGCATGATGTTTACAATGGTGTGGGAATTACTATATGTAACGGTGATACAGTTATTTTTTTCCTTGGAAGCCTTGAATAATCCATGGGTGGGAGGAACGATTACAGTTATTGGTTTTATGATAGAATTATTCCTACTGGAGATATTGGGGCGATTCTTCTCGAAGAAGAATACCAGATTTTTTAATTTGCGGGAAAGCTTGATTTTGTTTGTTATCCCATTTTCAGAATTGGTTTTAATCGTTGCAGTAGAAGAAACCTTTGGAATTATTACATATGCTAAAGAGTCTGTTATTTATGCAGTTTCTGCTTTTTGGTTGATATTAATGAATCTGATTTTTTACTATCTTCTGTATTGTATTCTACAACGGGAAGATAAGGTACGACGGTATCAGGATTTTGAACAGCAGATGAAGAAGGAATTGCAAATGTACAATACGATTTCTGAGAACTATAATCAGCAACGGAAGCGTACACATGAATTTCGGAATCATATGCTATGTATTGAATCCCTTGTAAATGCTAAGGAATACGATTCTTTAGAGGCTTATATGAAGAATCTGAATCATGAGCAACAGCAACGGGTGGAGCATATTGATACAGAGCATGTAATTGTAAATGCAATCTTGAATTCAAAGTTTCAGGAAATGCAGAAAAAGGAGATTATGTTCGTTCCGGTGTTGAGCGGATTAAATCATATTCCGTTGGATGATAAAGATATTGTAATTGTGCTTTCCAATCTGTTAAATAATGCAATTGAAGCCTGTGAACATGCAGAAACGAGAGTTATTAAGTTGAAGTTTGTACGGGAGGAAGATGAAATTGTTCTTGCTGTGCAGAATACATGCAAGGAAGCACCTCGCAAAAACGGTGTAGGCTTCCAAACTACGAAAGCAGATGCAGAGAATCATGGCATTGGAATTGAAAATATTGTAACCACTATAGAACGATATGATGGGGAATACAATATGGAGTATAAGGATGGATGGTTTTACTTTTGGTGCCTCCTGCCTTGTACGAGAAAATAAAACGAGCACTTGACAGTTGGACATTTCAAGGCTATTATAAGAACAGTGCAAAAAGGTTTAATCAAATACTTATAGTATATCAGCATGGAAGGTGCAAGAAGGAATCTGTTTCCCTGCCAGAGAATAGAGGTCATCGGCTGGAAGCCTCTTAAGAAGGAGCAAGTTCTTAGTTTCACACCGGAGCTTTCTGTTTGAAATTATAGTAGGACAGAACGTGTGATGACGTTACACATCACTTAAGTGTCTGTCATTGACAGGAATTAGGGTGGTACCGCGAACTTATAGCTCGTCCCTTTTAGGGGCGGGCTTTCTTTATGCTTGTAGATAGCAACGCAACACCGAGCAACTGTTGTTGCAAGATAGAAAGGACAAATAATTAGGAGGAATAAAGAATGAAAGAGAAACTGCAAGCCATTCAGGCAGATGCCATTGCAAAAATCGAAGCGGCAAATGATCTGGATGCATTGAACGAAATTAAGGTTAATGTGTTAGGTAAAAAAGGTGAACTGACACAGGTATTAAAAAGTATGAAGGATGTTGCACCGGAAGACCGTCCGAAGGTTGGTCAGATGGTAAATGATACCCGTTCAGCTATTGAAGAAAAATTAGAAGCAGTGAAGAAGGATATAACCAAGAAGCAACGGGAAGAAAAGATGAAGAATGAAGTCATCGATGTTACCCTTCCGGGCACCATGCATATGAAGGGACATCGTCATCCGAATCAAATTGCTTTAGAAGAATTAGAACGCGTATTTATAGGTATGGGCTATGAGATTGTAGAAGGTCCGGAAGTAGAATATGACCGCTATAATTTTGAGTTATTAAATATTCCTGCCAATCATCCGGCAAAGGACGAGCAGGATACATTCTATATTACAAAAGATATTTTGCTTCGTACCCAGACTTCACCGGTACAGGCACGTATTATGGAAACCGGAAGAATGCCGATTCGTATTCTGGCGCCGGGACGTGTATTCCGTTCAGATGAGGTAGATGCAACCCATTCACCATCCTTCCATCAGGTAGAAGGTCTGGTAGTGGACAAGAATATTACATTTGCAGATTTAAAGGGAACCTTAGAGCAGTTTGCTCGTGAATTTTTTGGGCCGGAAACTAAGATTAAGTTGCGTCCGCATCATTTCCCATTTACAGAACCAAGTGCGGAAGTAGATGTAAGCTGCTTTAAGTGTGGCGGTAAGGGCTGTCGTATGTGTAAGGGTAGCGGTTGGATTGAAATCTTAGGCTGTGGTATGGTTCATCCAAAGGTATTAAAGGATTGTGGAATTGACCCTGAAGAATATTCCGGATTTACATTCGGTATCGGTTTGGAACGTGTAGCATTGTTGAAGTATGAAATTGACGATATGCGTTTGTTATACGAGAATGATATGCGTTTCTTAAAACAGTTCTAAACAGATAACAAAGAATAATGAATGAAAATGACAAAAAGCAATTCGGAATTTAGGAGGTAAATAAAATGAATACACCAATTTCTTGGTTAAAAGCATATGTGCCGGATTTAGATGTGCCGGTAGAGAAATTTGTTGAAGATATTACAATGTCCGGTTCTCATGTGGAAAGCTATGAGAAAAAGGATAAGAATTTAGAGAAAATCGTAGTTGGTAAGATTGAGAAAATTGAACGTCATCCGGATGCAGATAAGTTAATTATCTGTCAGGTGAATATTGGAGCAGATGCTCCGATTCAGATTGTAACCGGTGCACCAAACGTAAAAGAAGGAGATATGATTCCGACAGTATTAGACGGTGGCAAGGTTGCAGGTGGACATGACGGTGGTCCGTTGCCGGAAAACGGAATTAAAATTAAGAAGGGTAAATTACGGGGTGTGGAATCCTTTGGTATGATGTGTGCCATTGAAGAGTTAGGTTCTAGCCGGGAGTTATATCCGGAAGCACCGGAAAATGGCGTATATGTATTCCCTGCAGATGCAGATGTAAAGCCGGGAGATGATGCAATCGAAGCATTAGGTTTACATGATGCAGTTGTGGAATATGAGATTACTTCCAATCGTGTAGATTGCTTTAGTATGGTTGGTATGGCAAGAGAAGCAGCAGCTACCTATGGTTTGCCGTTCCATCCGCCGGTAGTGCCGGATACAGTTAAGGGCGGTGATGTGTTAAACTATGCTTCTGTTGAAGTTGAGGCAACAGATCTTTGCCCAAGATATTGTGCAAGAGTTGTTAAGAACTTAAAGATTGGTCCTTCTCCAAAGTGGATGCGGGAGCGTTTGGCAGCACAAGGAATCCGTTCCATTAATAATTTGGTTGATATTACCAACTATGTTATGGAAGAATATGGTCAGCCGATGCATGCCTTTGATTTGGACACAGTTGCCGGTCATAAGATTGTTGTAAAACGTGCGAAAGACGGAGATACCTTCGTAACCTTAGATGGACAGGAACGCACCATGGATTCCGGCGTTTTGATGATTTGTGATGGTGAAAAGGAAATCGGTATTGCAGGTATCATGGGTGGTGCAAATTCCATGGTTACGGATAGCATTTCTACCTTGTTATTTGAAGCAGCTTGCTTTGACGGAACCAACATTCGTTTGGCATCTAAGAGAATTGGTCTTCGTACAGATGCTTCTTCTAAGTTCGAAAAGGGCTTAGATCCGAATCTGGCATTGGAAGCTATCAATCGTGCTTGTCAGTTGGTTGAAGAGTTAGGCTGTGGTGAAGTGGTAGAAGGTGTCATTGACATTTACCCAAATCCGGTAGATCCTTGGGAATTGCCGTTTGAACCGGAGAAAATGAACCGCTTATTAGGTATGAATATACCGGAATCTACCATGTTAGAATATTTTGACCGCTTGGGTCTGACTTATAACAAGGAAACCAATCAGTTAGTAATCCCAACCTTCCGTCAGGATTTACACTGTATGGCTGATTTAGCAGAGGAAGTGGCTCGTTTGTATGGCTATGACAAACTTCCTTCAGCACTTCCATGTGGAGAGGCAACAGTTGGTAAGAAGTCTTTTGAAATGTTGGTAGAGGACATTGTTCGTGATGTATGTGAGAACAATGGTTTCTCCGGTGGTATGACTTATTCCTTCGAGAGTCCGAAGGTATATGATAAGTTGTTGATTCCGGAGGATTCTGAATTAAGAAAGGCCATTGTAATCTCTAACCCATTGGGTGAAGATTTCTCCATTATGAGAACCGTTTCCTTAAATGGTATGATTACCTCCTTGGCAACCAATTATAATCGTAGAAATAAAGATGCTCGTTTATATGAAATTGGTAATATCTATATTCCAAAAGCATTACCTTTGACAGAACTTCCGGAAGAACGTAAGAAGCTGACACTTGGTATGTATGGCGAAGGCGATTTCTTTACCATGAAGGGTGTAGTAGAGGAATTGTTCCAGAAGCTTGGATTGTATCAGGCATTTACTTATAATCCGCAGGGCGGATATCCGTTCTTACATCCGGGTCGTCAGGCTGCTATTCAGAAGGGTGAGGACGTAATTGGTTATATCGGACAGTTACATCCGGAAGTAGTGGATAACTATGACATGAAGGGTGAAGCTTATGTAGCAGTGATTGATTTGCCTATGCTGGCATCTCTTGCCACCTTTGATCGTAAGTATGAAGGAATTGCCAAATTCCCTGCCAGCACCAGAGATTTAAGTATGGTAATGGATAAGAGTATTTTTGTTGGTCAGATTGAAGAAATTATTAAGAAACACGGCGGTAAGCTGTTAGAGAGTTATAATCTGTTCGATGTCTATGAAGGTGAACAGGTTGGTGCCGGTAAGAAGTCAGTTGCTTATAGTATGACCTTCCGTGCAAAGGATCGGAATCTGGAAGCAAATGAAGTAAATGCAATTACAGATAAGATTGTAGAAGCATTAAAGAAGTTAGGCGTAGAATTGAGAGGTTAAAAATAGAATCTGCACAGGTGGTGACATAATCATATCTGTGCAGATTTTCTATGACAGGAATTGTATTATGAAATTAAGTGATTTTAATTATAATCTTCCGGAGGAGCTGATTGCGCAGGATCCTTTGGAAAAGCGGGATAACTCCAGATTGATGGTGCTTCACAAGGATACCGGAGACGTGGAACACAAGCATTTTTATGAGATTATTGATTATTTACAAGCCGGAGATTGTTTGGTTGTAAACAATACCAAGGTTATTCCTGCACGCTTAATGGGTGTGAAGGAAGGAACCGGAGCATCTATCGAAGTACTTTTGTTAAAGCGGGTAGAAGAAAAGGTATGGGAAACCTTAGTGAAACCGGGGAAAAAGGCACGGGTAGGTGCCAGAATCAGTTTCGGCGATGGTCTTCTGGTTGGAGAAGTGATTGATGTGGTAGAAGAAGGTAATCGCCTGATTCGCTTTGAGTATGATGGTATCTTTGAGGAAATTCTAGACCAATTAGGGCAGATGCCACTGCCGCCGTATATTACCCACCAGTTGCAGGATAAGAACCGCTATCAGACTGTATATGCAAAGCATGATGGTTCTGCTGCAGCTCCGACTGCAGGATTGCATTTCACAGAAGAGTTGATGCAACGGATTGAAGCAAAGGGAATCCGAATTGCGAAGGTTACCTTGCATGTAGGTTTGGGAACCTTCCGTCCGGTAAAAGAAGAAAATGTCTTAGATCACCATATGCATTCGGAATTTTATATGGTAGATGAAGAGGCAGCACGTATTATTAACGAAACAAAAGCAGCTGGAGGTCGGGTGATTTCTGTTGGAACTACCAGTACCAGAACTCTGGAATCCGTAGCAGAGATGGATGGACATATTCCGGTAAAGAGTGGATGGACAGATATCTTCATTTATCCGGGATATGAATTTAAGGCTGTGGATTGTCTGATTACCAACTTCCATTTGCCGGAATCTACATTGATCATGCTGGTTTCTGCGTTGGTTGACAGAGAAACAGTATTGAAAGCGTATGAAACAGCAGTAGAAGAACAATATCGATTCTTTAGCTTTGGTGATGCAATGTTTATTGTATAAAAAAATCAAAATCGAATAGTAGCTTTGGCTATTAGGGTATAATAACTATCTAAGTCGAAAAATTACGAACACTTACGATGGGATTCGAGGCTCATTCAAGGTACAATAAGAGTACAGAACACAGAATGAAGGAGCTGAAAATAATGATTCGTTATGCCATGACCGTTTCGAACAGTACCAAGGATGAACAACAGGAATTAACCAGTTATGGACTTCGAGCGATGAATGAAAAGGGAGAGGAGTTATTATCCATTCCCAATATCAGCACCAGAGAGGAAGACGTAGCATATTTACTGGACCATTTTAATCAAGTACGAATACAACGAAACCGGTTGTATGGTTAAATTAAAAAGTTCTTGCACCATTGATGATGCAAGAACTTTTTGTCTTATAATCGTTCTAAATCCTGGTAGAAATTCGGATAGGAAATGTTCACGCATTCAGCCCCCTGGATTTCGGTAGTTCCTTCAGCGTTCATACCTGCAATGGCAAAGCTCATAGCAATGCGATGGTCAAGCTTGCTATCAATTACCGCGCCATGAAGGGCTTTTCCGCCACGGATAATCATGCCGTCTTCGGTAGCTTCGATATCAGCTCCCATTGCTGACAGGTTTTGAACCATAACATCAATGCGGTTCGATTCTTTAACCTTTAATTCTTGTGCGTCTTTGATAATTGTAGTTCCGTTTGCAAAGCAGGCAAGAATGGCTATAATTGGTAGTTCATCGATTAATTTCGGTATGAGAGCACCTTCGATAACAGTGCCTTTTAAGGAACTGGTGCGAACGGTAATGTCAGCAGTTGGTTCTCCCACGTGGTTTCTAATGTTGTCCAATGTAATATCAGCCCCCATGGCTTTGCATACATCCAAGATTCCGTCTCTGGTTGGATTAATACCAACATTCTTAATTGTAATGCAAGAATCCGGAGTGATTAGGCCGGCTACAATAAAATATGCAGCAGAAGAGATATCTCCCGGAACATGAATCTGCTGTGCATCTAAGTGAGATGCCGGTTGAACGGTTGCAGTTGTGCCGTTACAGCGGATATTAACACCGAAGGATTCAAACATTAATTCTGTATGATTTCGTGAAACATACGGTTCTGTAACACTGGTTTCGCCATCTGCGTATAATCCGGCTAATAGTATTGCGGATTTTACCTGGGCAGAGGCCACCGGTGATTGATAATGAATACCATGTAAGGTCTTTCCCTGAATTCGAAGAGGAGCACAGTCATTTCCGTTTATGCTGGTAATATCCGCACCCATTAGGGAAAGAGGAGTCATAATTCGTTTCATTGGACGCTTTTGAATAGAGGCATCCCCATTTACAATACTGGTGAAACTTTGGGCTGCCAGAATACCTGACATTAATCGGGTAGTAGTTCCGCTGTTTCCTACATCCAGCACATCTTGCGGAGCTTTTAGGTTGCGGAGTCCAAGACCATGGATGCGAACGGTATTTGTTGCGGTATTGTTCTCGATTTCTACGCCCATTTTTTGGAAACAGGCGATAGAAGAAAGGCAATCTGCTCCTTGTAAAAATCCTTGTACCTCCGTTGTGCCATTTGCCAATGCTCCCAGCATAATACTTCTGTGGGAAATGGATTTGTCACCAGGGACTGTAATTTCTCCTTGTAAGTTATGTTTTTTCGTGAATAACATTTTGAAAAGTCCTTTCTTATCGTTCGTATACGGTATAGCCGGCGTTTCGCAGCAGAGAAGCAGCGGTTACGGCAGCTTGATTCTCATAGAAGGATACCCGAAGAACACCTTCTTCGTCTTCCCGATTATGAGAGATACCAATATTCTTGAGGTTAATGTTTGCATCACTAATGCAGTTGATTACACCGGCAATTGCCCCCGGTTCATCCGGGATATCAACAAATATCTCATAATTCATACGAATAACACCGGTTGCATTATTAGGAATCGAATCCCTGTATTGTTGTGCTTCGCTGAAAAAGCGATGGATGTATGTACTGTCTTTTTGATGAATGGCTTGTACCATTTGCTGCAAATCTTCAATATATTCTTCCAAACCGGCAACAATGTTATTGGGATTGCTAAGCAAAATGTGCTCCCAAATAATCGGATTAGAAGAAGCAATTCGTGTAATATCCTTAAAACCACCGGCAGCTAATTGGCGGAACATGCCCTTTGCATCATCATGCTCCTTGGCCAGATTAACCAGTTCGGATGCGATGATGTGAGGGATATGACTGATATAGGCTGTCATTTGGTCATGACGGGCCGGAGAGTAGATAATGGTAATTGCCCCTAAATCCTCAATAAAGGTACTGAATTCATCCACTTTCTCTTGGGCAACGGAAGCAGAAGGTGTAATGAAATAATAAGCATTTTCAATTAAATGATCATTGGCTGCTTCGTAACCGGAACGTTCTGAACCGACCATCGGGTGTCCGCCAATAAAGAAATCGCTTAATCCAATATCTAACACTGCTTGATAGATATCGGTTTTAACACTGCCTACATCCGTTAGAATACAGTCCGGTTTTATGAGTGCTTTTAAGGTTGCTAAATATTCAATGTTATAATGCACCGGTGCACATAAGAAAATGTAATCACATTTTGTAAATGTGGCATCTATCTGTGAAACAGGAGTGGTAACAGTACCATCCTCCACGGCTGCAGAAAGTGCACTTGCATCTACGTCAAAGGCAATGATTGTATAATCCGGGAAAATACGGCGGATAGACTTGGCAATGGAACCACCAATTAATCCAAGACCGATAAATCCAACTGTAAATGATTTTGCTAAATTCATAATGAATTCCTTTCTAATGCTCTTTTGTTCTTTACCGATTGTATCGCTAAAACTTTAATATGTCAATGCGTTAGTGTAGTAAAGTGTCTAATTCTTGTGCTGTAAGTGACCGATAAGCTCCCGGCGGTAAATCCGAATCTAATACTAAGTTACCCATTTGAATACGCTTTAAGTAAGTTACTTCACATCCGATGCCGTGAAACATTCGCTTGACCTGATGGAACTTGCCTTCCTGTATGGTAAGATGTGCACTTTGAGGGGACAATAGTTCCAACTTCGCCGGTAATGTGAGTTTATCTTCGCCAATATCCATGCCGTTCGCAAAAGTTTCATAGGCGATTTCCGGAATTACAGAATCCACTTCTACATAATAGGTTTTATCAACGTGCTTCTTTGGTGATAATAAGCGATGGGCTAATTCTCCATCATTTGTAATAAGTAACAATCCTTCAGTATCCTTGTCTAATCGACCTACCGGAAATAAATCAGAATGGGTAGTGTCCTGAATGAGAGAAATCACCGTAGGACTAATATTATCTGAAGTTGCACTCACATATCCGGCAGGCTTATGTAGCATATAGTACACATAGTCTTCTCTGGCAATGACCTTTCCTTGAAAAAGGACGATATCGGATTCTGAATGTATCTTTTGGTCCCCGGAAGTAACTGTGGTGCCATTTACGGCTACCATTCCCTTTCGGATATATTGTTTTACCTGACTGCGGGTGCCAATGCCGGAGTCTGCTAAGTATTTATCTAAACGAATCTGTGCCATTTTCTTACCTCATTATTGCTTGTTTAAAACTCACAAGTTTCCTATGAATCATTATGACATAGGCCAACTTGACACGCAAGCGGGAATCTGTTATAGTTGGTTTGTAATAAAAATGTAACAATTCATAACAGATTATTAACAGAAATTTCTGACAATTTATGAAATGTTTGGAAAAATCTAGATGGAGAAGTTATTATGAGACGAATGAGTTATGTGCAACGTCGGATGATTGGAAGATTAATACTTGGAGTATCAGCGCTGGGTGTTTTGGCTGGTGGAATTACTTTAATGGTATCCAATAAGCAGTCAAAGAACTTGGAAGCACCGGGTATTCAAATGGCGTCTATGACATCCGTAGAAGGCAGTGCAGTGTATGAAGGTTTTCTTGAAAGTTCAACAGAATCTGTGGATGTACAGATGGTTGCAACTCAGGAGACATCACCATATGATGGAAAATTTATTGCAAATGTTACGGATACACTGAATGTTCGTGCAGAGGCAAGTGCCGATTCTGAATTGATTGGAAAACTGTATCCGGGATGTGCCGGTGATATTGTTGGTACAGCAGGTGAGTGGACACAGATTACCTCCGGCAATGTCAATGGTTATGTTAAGACCGAGTTCATTGTAACCGGTAAAGATGCAGAACCATTAGCAGAAGAACATGGTAAGAATATAGGAACTATTACTGCAGATACCTTGCGTATTCGTCAGGAAGCAAGTACAGATTCTTCCGCTATTGGATTATTGGCAATGAATCAAGAGGTAACCGTTACAGAAACACTGGATGGTTGGTATAAAATTACTGCAGATGATGGAACCGAAGGATATGTATCCTCTGAATTTGTAACAGTAGAATTCAAGTTAGGAACTGCGGTTACAATTGAAGAAGAGCGAGAGCGTCTTGTTGCAGAAGAAGCAGCACGTCAGGAACAGGCAAGAGCAGAAGCACTGAGTAATTCAACTACAGTAGCTACAACACAGCAGGCTCCGATGGATGCTAGTTATGATGATGCTTATCTTTTGGCTTGTTTAATTAGTATGGAAGCCGGATATGAACCATATGAAGGACAGTTGGCAGTTGCTAATGTTGTTCTGAACCGTTTGAGAAGCGGTCGTTTTGGCGGTACAATGACAGATGTTATTTATGCAAAGGGACAGTTTCCATCTGTAAACGGAAGCGTTATGGTAGGGTATTTGAACAACGGACCATTGCCACAGGCACAACAGGCAGCGAATGAAGCATTAGCCGGTGTGAATAACATTGGTGATTATATGTATTTCAACAATGTAAAGTATTGTAGTGTGGAATCATATAGTAGCTATACGATTATTGGAAATCACTGCTTCCATTAGTTTTAAGAAAGAAGATAATTAGTAAATTATAATGATAAGTAGAATAAAGGTGCACTTCAATGAAGTGCACCTTTATTTTGTTTCATATTGAATGATTGTGTGTATTTCGTTTTTAATATTATGACTGACTAATTTCAACAATGTTACGATAACCTTCATCCAATAATGGTTTGCTGAACAGATAACCTTGCATAATATCACAGGCATTGGCCTCCAGAATGTGTAACTGATCGGTAGCTTCAACTCCTTCAGCCACAACGGAAATATTCAACTTGTGTGCCAAAGAAATAATGGTTTCTGCAATATAACAATCCTTGGTATTGGTACTAATATTGTCTACAAAGGACTTGTCTATTTTTAAGGTATCAATTGGCATTTGAGTCAAATAATTAAAGGAAGAGTAGCCGGTTCCAAAATCGTCCAAGGCAATTCGGATGCCGTGTTCTCTTAGTTTGTCAATGAAATTAATATTGGTATCAAAGGATTGCATTAATACACTTTCAGTTACTTCTAACTCCAAGTATTTTGGTTCCAATTGTGTGCGCTCTAATATATCTAGAACTAAGTCTACAAAACCGGGACTCTTTAATTGTTCCGTTGATATATTTACGGAAACGGTCAATGGTCCCAAGCCGGCATCTAATAACTGTTTATTAAAACCACAGGCTTGTTCCAATGCCCAAGTGCCTAATTCGTTAATTGCACCGCATTCTTCAGCAATTGGTATGAATTCTGCAGGAGAAATCTGACCCAAATAACCGTTGCGTAATCGCATAAGTGCTTCACAACCGGTGATGCGGCCACTCTTAATATCACACTGTGGTTGATACATTAGGTATACTTCCCGATTCTCGATGGCATGATGTAAGATGTCTTCAATTTCATTTTTACGATTTAATTCGTCTTCCATGGAACTGTCGAAGAAGCGATAACTGTTCTTGCCGGCCATTTTTGCCGAATACATAGCGATGTCCGCATTTTTAATTAATTCATTTACGGTCAAACCGTTTTGTGGAAAGACTGCGACGCCCACGCTCATAGAGACATGGACAATTTCTCCGTCCAAATCAAATGGATGGTGAACGATGGTTGTCAATTCAGCAGCGAATTGGTCTAATTCCTCGTTGGATTCCACTTGTTTTTTCAACACTAAGAATTCGTCTCCTCCGGTTCGGGCAAGGAGGTCATCCTCTGACATATAACTGGATAACTTCTTGGCAATTTGTTTTAAGAGCAAATCACCATAGTCGTGACCTAAGGTATCATTTACATTCTTAAAATTGTCCAAGTCAATAAAGAGAATAGCGCGATTTACAAAATTACCGGCTTGATTGAAAATCTCATGAGCTTGCGTCATAAAAGCAACACGATTGGCAAGGCCAGTTAGTGTATCGGTAAAAGCCAGAGTTTTAATCTGGGTATAATTTTCTTCTAATTGTGCTTGGCTCTGTTCCAACTGCTCCTTTGTGGTAGTCAGCTCGGAATAGTTGGTGGAAATGATTTCCATCATATCATTAAAGTGTTCCGATAATTCGCCAAATTCATCATTGGAATCAATTTGACAATGTACATTTAAATCACCATTGGAAGCTTGTAACATCTTTTCCTTTAACAAATAAATCGGTGTTGAATATTTCTTTGCTAATTTTGAACTTACTATAATAGTGAAAATCATGAAAAAAGCTAGGACGGCAATCATCAGTATTGGAATGGAACGGCTCAGGGACTGATACATGGCTGTGTTTTGCTGCACCAGATAAACCCAATGATATTCCGGCATGATGCTGTATCCGTACATTTCAAAGGCTAAGCCTTTGCGAATTAGGATGGTTCCGGTTAATTCGCTGGAATCGCCGGTATATAGACGTAAATGTGTAACTGCTTCTTTACGTGCATCTGCATTTTGTATTTCGATTCCGAACAAACTGTTAGAAGCGTTGTCCAGAAGAAATGTATTATCACCTTTAGAAATAAAACTACCAAAATAATCAGCATCTACGCTGGCAACCATTACACCTACATAATATTTATCCTTTACAGAAACAGGCGTCATAATATGTATCGCATTGGACATGCCATTTAGTGTAATAGAAGAATTTACCTGAGTTTTTTCCAGAGTGGCTGACATGTCTTCTACATAATGGCTGTAGCCACCAACTAAAGAATAGTTGGAACTGTAAACTAGATTTCCTTCCATATCGAACACGCTGTATGTTACATGATTACCAAAGGCATTGGAAGTCTGGCTTAATAGTGCGTGCATGGAAGCTCCGGTAGCGGAATCAGCAAGCAAGTCCATTTCCGGATTGTTGTATTTTTTAACAAGGTTTGTAATAATTTCATTATTATTAGCAATTGCTTCCAGTTCAACAATTTGCGTATTTAGTTGGGCTTCAAAGCCTTTTTGATAGTTTTCGGCAGTTGAACGAATCGCTTCTTTTGTTACATTTATATAGTTATTGTAAGCAACCACAATGGCAAGAATTGTAAATATAACAATTGGAATACTTGCTACGATTGCCATAGATGATTGCAATGATTTCTTTATCGACATAAAGTACTCCTTATATACAAGCATTAGTATTATAATTATACGGGATTTTTAAAAAATATTCAATGGAATATGTGTGAATAATCTATAAAAACAGAGAAGAAAGAAACGGGTTTCGCTTAAGACTCCTAGAAGCAATAAATCCCTTGATTTTGCTACTAAGGTTATGTATAATGATACTTAACTAGGGTGTTAAAAAACAAAAGTTGGAGGAGATACGAATGTTTGGGATTTATTTTGGAAAATACCTTCAAGATAAGGGTGTAATTACGAGCGAACAGTATAAAGAAATGCTGGAAGAGATTAAGAGTGCAAGACTTCGTATGGGATTGCTTGCAATCGTGAATGGCATGATGACAGAAGCACAGGCAGAAGAAGTCAATCAGTTACAGCAGGTACAGGATCGGAGATTTGGTGACATTGCTGTAGACAAGGGTTATTTAACGGATGAACAGGTTGGTTCTCTGTTAAAGATGCAAGGAGACCAGTATCTGTTGTTTGTTCAGGCATTAACAGATCATGGATATTTATCCTTAGAAGGTATTCAGAAGGAACTGAAGAACTACAAAAAGGATGAACGCTTTAGTGCATTAGACTTGGATGCAATTAAGAGTAGTGACTTAGATAAGATTGTGCCGGTATTCACTAAGGAAACTTCTATTCCGCCGGTTATGAAGGATTACATAGCATTAATGGCAAGAAATATTCTTCGATTTATTGATACAGATTTGCGTTTGGAGCAGACACAACGTGTAAATAGTTATTCTGCACCATTTATGGCAAGTCAGGAATTAGAAGGCGAATTCAATTTCTTTGTTGGATTCTCTGGTGATAAGGAAGCGGTTTTAGCCGCGGCATCTACATTTGGTAAAGAAGATTTTGAACAGATTGATGAAGATTCATTGGATGCAATTTGTGAGTTTATCAACTGTAATAATGGATTGTATGCAAGCAAGTTATCGGAAGATGACATTGAGTTAGAATTGATGCCACCAATGATGTATGTAAAAGATACCAAGATTCAGACTGATGGACCGATGTACACAATTCCAATGTATATTTCCGGTAAGAAGTTGGAGTTGGTAATTTGTTTGGAAGCCAGATGGTCGATTAATTAATAAGGTTAGAAGAATACAATAGAGAGGTGTAAAAAATGGCTAATTTTTTGATTGTAGATGATTCCAGAACTTCCCGCAGAATATTAAAAGGTATTTTAGAAAATGCAGGACATACCGTAATAGGGGAGGCTACGAATGGTCAGGAGGGATATGACCGCTATGTAGAATTACAGCCAGACGTGGTAACAATGGATATTACAATGCCGGTATTAGATGGTATTGGCGGTTTGAAGAAAATTAAAGAAGCATATCCGGAATCAAAGGTGGTAATGGTAACTGCAGCCGGTCAGAAGAACAAAATGGTAGAAGCAGTACAGTGCGGAGCAGATGAATTCATTCCAAAGCCTTTTGATGCAGAACAATTAGTAGCAACTTTGTCGAAAGTAATTGGTGCATAAGCCTGATATACAGGTGATGATTCTGATGATAGTAAATGAGGCTGACCTGAATTGCAGATGAGATGTCTGAGTTTCGGGACAGCCTCTTTCATTAAGGAAGTGAGAACATGATTGATACAGTTGTATCGGTAGAAATGCTGGTGGAAGAGGTTCTGCGAATTAAAAAGAACCGCTTGGCACCGGATGAATGTACAGGAACTGAAAAACGATTATGCTTAGCGTCCGGTAGTCATGGGGATGAATTATCCGGACAATATATTTGTTATCAGGTTATACGAAGAATTAAG
Source organism: Lachnospiraceae bacterium (assembly GCA_017461045.1). GTDB lineage: Bacteria > Bacillota > Clostridia > Lachnospirales > Lachnospiraceae > CAG-632. The sequence continues at coordinate 20,148 of JAFTZJ010000008.1, forward strand.
GAAGAATTTCATAATTTGACCGGTATTGTGGATGTATACCCGGCAATGAATCCATTGGGCCTGGATGCACAGACACGAGATTTTCCGCTGTTGGATGTGGATATGAATACTGTATTTCCGGGAGATGATGATGGAGCTATATTAGAGCATGCGGCTTCCAGAATTATTAAAGATATGGCGGGGGCGGATATTTGTCTGGATATTCATTCCAGTAATTCATTGATTCGTGAGATTCCTCAAGTTCGATTAAATGATGATGTGATTGAATCAGTAATGCCTTATGCAAAGATTATGAATACGGAATTGGTGTGGATTCATCCATCTACTAGTGTTCGTCCGGGTAGCTTGGCATATGCACTGAATACAATTGGTGTAAAGACAATGGTAATTGAAGCCGGTGTAGCATTGCGAATTGATTATGATTACTGTGAGCAGATTGTGGACGGTATCTTTTCTTTGATGAAACAAATGGGAATTTGGGCCGGAGAGGTAAAACCGGTTCGGCAACCAATGATTGCAACGGATGGTGACGTCTGGTTTGTAAATGCAGAAAGCAGCGGATTATTTGTACCGAATATTAAACACTCCATGAAGGTGAAGAAGGGTGAAAAGATCGGTACCATTGTAGACGTAATAACCGGTTCTGTTGAAGAACGGATATATGCTCCGTGTGATGGCTTGGTATTTACGTTTCGGGAATATCCGGTAATAGAAGAAGGCGCGTTAATCGCCCGGATTTTTGGAGGCGATTTACATGAATAAAGAAATAATTTTTAATATGAGTACAGCCTTTCGAGGTGAGTATGCCATTCTTGGATATCGGTTTGGACATGGGGAGAAAGCAGCCTGCATTATTGGAGCTATGCGGGGAAATGAATTTCAACAGCTCTATATGTGTTCCCAACTAATTGCGAAACTGGAACAATTAGAAGCAAAGGGAGCAATTGTTGCAAATAAAGAGATTTTAATTGTTCCGTCTTTGAATTACAATTCCATGAATGTAGGAAAAAAATTCTGGGTGGCGGATAATATGGATATTAATCGTTCGTTTCCGGGAAATCCGGAGGGCCCTGCAACCAGTCGGATTGCGGCAGCCATATTGGAACGGGTCAAAGGGTACAGTTACGGTATACAGTTTGCCAGTTTTTATATGGGTGGCGAATTCATTCCCCATATAAGATTGACGGAGGAAGGCGCCCATAATGTGAGTATGGCCAGTTTGTTTGGTATGCCATATATCTTAGCGGCGTCGGAACGGGCATTTGATGCCACGACCCTTGCTTATAATTGGCAGAAGCAAGGAACCAGTGCGTTTTCCGTATATACCGGTGCTACAGAACGTATTGACGAGGAACGAGCCAGACAAGGTGTGGCGGCAATTCTTCGGTTCTTGACGAGAATGGGTATAATACGATATAACTGTCATGGTGGATACATTTCATCTGTGGTAGAAGAAGACGATTTATTATCTATTCGGGCAGATATGCCGGGGTTCTTCCGAAAGAAAGTATCTACGAACACAGAAGTGGCGAGAGGGCAACTGTTAGCGGAGATTGTTGATTCTTTCCGGGGAGATGTGATTTCCCGAATGGTGGCACCTACCGATGGTATTATTTTTTACCAGCAAGTACAACCGATGGTATTCCAGAACTCGGTTGCATTCAAAATGATAAAACGGATTCATGAATAATTTACAATATATGGAGGTCATTATGAGCAAAGTAAAACGAATCTATGTGGAAAAGAGAAAAGAGTATGCAGTAAAGGCAGGAGAGCTTTATGAAGAAATCAGAAGCTATCTGGATATTCCGGTAGAGGGTGTACGTGTCTTGGTACGCTATGACATCGAGAATTTGTCAGATGCTACTTATGAAAAGGCATTGGGAACTGTGTTCTCAGAGCCGCCAGTAGATATTTTATATGAAGAAGCATTTGCTATGAGCGACAAAGAGCAGGCATTTAGCGTAGAGTATTTGCCGGGACAGTTTGACCAGAGGGCAGATTCTGCAGAGCAGTGTGTAAAACTGTTAAATGAAGTGGAAGAGCCTGTAATTCGTTCTGCAACTACCTATGTGATTGCAGGAAATGTATCTGCAGAAGCAATGGATCGGATTAAGGGTCATTGCATTAATCCGGTGGATTCCAGAGAAGCTTCTATGACAAAGCCGGAAACACTGGTAACTGTATTTGAAGACCCTGCAGATGTTGCAATTTTTGATGGTTTTCAGAATATGCCGGAGGCAGAATTAAAGGATTTATATGATTCTCTTGGACTGGCAATGACCTTCAAGGATTTCTTACATATTCAGAATTATTTTAAGGGAGAAGAACAGCGTGATCCTTCCATGACAGAAATTCGTGTGTTGGATACTTATTGGTCTGACCACTGTCGTCATACAACCTTCTCAACCGAATTAAAGAATGTGACCTTCCAAGATGGATATTATAAAGAGACAATCGAAAATAGCTTCCGGGAATATGAAGCAGCAAGAGACGTGCTTTATAAAGGAAGAGATGATAAATTTATCTGCTTAATGGATATTGCATTAATGGCAATGAAGAAGTTAAAGTCAGAGGGCAAATTGGCTGATCAGGAAGAGTCAGATGAAATCAATGCATGTAGTATTGTAGTACCGGTTGAAATTGATGGTGTAACAGAAGAATGGTTGGTAAGCTTCAAGAATGAAACCCACAACCATCCAACTGAAATTGAGCCATTTGGTGGTGCGGCTACCTGCTTGGGTGGTGCAATTCGTGATCCGCTGTCAGGACGTTCTTATGTATATCAGGCAATGCGTGTTACCGGTGCGGCTGACCCAACCAAGTCTCTTTCTGAAACTATGACAGGTAAGCTACCACAGCGTAAGATTGTTACCGGTGCAGCTGAAGGTTATAGTTCATATGGTAACCAGATTGGTTTGGCTACCGGTTTGGTAAATGAGATTTATCATCCGAATTACGTTGCAAAACGTATGGAAATCGGTGCTGTTATGGGTGCTGCTCCAAGACGTTGCGTAATCCGTGAGAATTCAGACCCGGGCGATCAGATTATTTTATTAGGCGGACGTACCGGCCGTGATGGTTGCGGTGGTGCAACCGGATCCTCTAAGGCACATACAGTTGAATCAATTGATACATGTGGTGCAGAAGTTCAGAAGGGTAATGCGCCGACAGAACGTAAGATTCAGCGCTTATTCCGCCGGGAAGAAGTTGCTCATTTGATTAAGAAGTGTAATGACTTTGGTGCCGGTGGTGTATCCGTTGCAATCGGTGAGTTGGCAGCAGGTCTTCGTGTAAACTTGGATTTGGTACCTAAGAAATATGCAGGTTTGGATGGTACGGAATTGGCAATTTCAGAATCACAGGAGCGTATGGCAATTGTGGTTGATGCCAAGGATGTACAGCAGATGTTGGATTATGCTGCAGAGGAGAACTTGGAGGCAATTGTTGTTGCAGAAGTAACAGAAGACCCTAGATTAGTTCTTTGCTGGAGAGGTAAGGAAATTGTAAATCTGTCCAGAGCATTTTTGGACACCAACGGTGCACATCAGGAAACCAATGTTGTAGTTGAGATGCCGGAACAGAAGGAGAATTATTTTGAACAGATTCCGGAAGTGACAGATGTAAAGGCAACTTGGTTAAATACATTAAGTGATTTGAATGTATGTTCTCAGAAGGGCTTAGTAGAAATGTTTGACAGTTCCATTGGAGCAGGAACCGTTACTATGCCATATGGTGGTGTATACCAGTTAACACCGACCCAGACTATGATTGCAAAGCTCCCGGTATTAAAGGGAAAGACGGATACCGTTACTATGATGAGTTATGGTTATGACCCATTCTTATCAAGCTGGAGCCCATATCACGGAGCAATCTATGCAGTGATTCATTCCGTAGCTAAGATTGCTGCTTCTGGTGGTGATGTATCAAAGATTCGTTTTACCTTCCAGGAATACTTTGAACGTTTGGGTGATAAGCCGGAACGTTGGGGTAAGCCGATGGCAGCATTGTTAGGAGCATATGATGCTCAGGTAGGATTAGGTTTGCCTTCGATTGGTGGTAAGGATAGTATGTCCGGTTCCTTTAATGAAATCGATGTACCTCCTACATTGGTATCTTTTGCTGTTGATGTTGCAAGCTCTAAGAATGTAGTAACACCGGAATTGAAAAAGGCCGGTAATGTATTGGTTAAGGTTGATATTAAAAAGGATGCGTATGACATTCCAGATTATGCATATGTATTGAAGATTTATGATGATTTGTATAAGGCAATTCAGGCCGGTAAAATCGTATCTTCTTATGCGATTGGATACGGCGGTATCTTAGAAGCAGTCAGCAAAATGGCATTTGGTAATAAGCTAGGTGTGAAATTAGAAGGCGTTTCTAAGAAAGCGTTACTTGCAAGAGATTATGGTTCAATTATTTTAGAGGTTGCACCGGAAGCGGTAGCAGATTTAGGTGTAGACGCAACTGTAATCGGACAGGTAACAGACAAGGCTGTCTTCGAATATGAAGGCACAGAGATTACTATGGCAGAAGCATTGGCTGCATGGACCAAGACCTTGGAAAAGGTGTTCCCAACCCAGTCAGATGTTGAACAGAAAGAAATCAAGACGGATGTTTACGATACAAAGGATATTTATGTATGTAAGCACAAGGTCGCAAAGCCAAAGGTATTTATTCCGGTATTCCCGGGTACCAACTGTGAATATGATTCAGCAAAGGCATTTGAACGTGCAGGCGCAGAGGTGCAGACAGCTGTATTTAAGAACTTAGATGCACAGGGTATTCGTGATTCGGTAGAATTATTTGCAAAGGGAATTCGTGATGCACAGATTATCATGTTCCCTGGTGGATTCTCAGCGGGTGATGAGCCGGATGGTTCCGGTAAATTTATTGCAACTGCTTTCCGTAATGAGAAGATTAAGGAAGAGGTTATGAAACTCTTAAATGAGCGGGATGGTTTGGCATTGGGTATTTGTAATGGTTTCCAGGCAATTATTAAGCTTGGTTTGGTTCCATATGGTGAGATTCGTCCTCAGCAGGCAGATTCACCGACTCTTACCATGAATAGCATTGGACGTCACCAGTCTAAGATGGTTTACACGAAGGTGGTTACCAATAAGTCACCATGGTTACAGAAAGCAACCTTAGGTGGTGTATACGCAATTCCTGCATCCCACGGTGAGGGACGTTTCGTTGCAAACAAGGAATGGATTGAGAAGTTATTTGCAAATGGACAGGTAGCAACTCAGTATGTGGATGTTGATGGCAATCCAACTATGGTAGAAGACTTCAATATTAATGGTTCTTACTATGCAATTGAGGGTATTACTTCTCCAGACGGACGTGTATTAGGTAAAATGGCTCATTCCGAGCGTCGTGGGGATTCGGTTGCAGTGAATATTTACGGCGACCAGAATCAGTACATCTTTGAGTCCGGTGTAGAATACTTTAAGTAAAATAGGGTAGATTAAACAAGGGGGTGTCGTTTTGACGATTATAAATCGTTGAGGCGATGCCTCTTTTTCTGCTTGTATAGAGAAAAAAGTTAGAGTATACTATTAAGAAAGAATGTAAGAAAATTGTTGAATGGTTTGTATTATGAGAAGGGAGGCACATTATGTTATCGGAAGAGATTAAGCAAGAGCTGATTGAAGGTCTGTTGCATATATTCGGAAGTAGTATGCAGCAAATTATTTTATATGGCTCAGTTGCTAGAAAAGAAGAAACACCGGAGAGTGATGTTGATATTGCTGTTGTGCTTAGTGAACCAATGAACGATACAACTAGAACACAATTTTTATCTTGGTCTACAGATATGGATTTGAAGCATGAAAAGGTATTTTCAATAATTGATATTGAGTCTGGTAATCTTGAAAAGTGGGGAGAGCGGTTGCCGTATTATAAGCGTGTGCTAGAGGAGGGTGTTGTGCTTTGGAAGGTGGCATAAAGGAATTAGCAAATTATCGTCTTGAACGTGCTAAGGAGATGATAGAGGCATCAAAAGAGAATTTGAGAATTTCTCAAATACGAACCTCCCTGAATCGTTCGTATTATGCAATTTTTCATGCTATGCGTGCGGCAAATGTATTAAATGGTTTTGATTCTTCAAAGCATTCTGGCGTGATTTCATATTTTAATAAGACTTATATAAAAGAGGAAAAAATGAGCAAAGATATGGCGAGAATAATAAAAGAAGCATCATATTTGCGTGAAAAGTCAGATTATGATGATTTTTATATTGCCAGAAATGAAGAAGCGGAAAAGCAATTATTGAATGCAATGTATTTTGTTGGTGAAATAGAAAAGTATATTTTAGGAAGCGAGAATTATGAAGAACTATAACGATAATGATATTGATCGCTTGTTGGCAGAGGCAGATGATTTGCTTGCAAGTATTCAATTATATGAGACGCCGGAAGAAGAATTGGCACGAAAACAAAAGGAAGAAGAAAGGAGATTAGAGGAACTGCGCAGGCAGGAAGAAATTCAGAAACAGGAAGAAGAACGTCGACAGGAAGAAGAACGTCGACAGGAAGAAGAACGTCGGCAGGAAGAGGAACGGCAACAGGAGGAATATCGGCAACAGGAAGTAAAACAGCAGGAAGTACAACAAGAGGAAATTCCACAACAGAAAAAAATACGAGAACCGGAAGATGTTCAGCAGCAGGAGGAAAAACAGCAAGCGGAAAAACAACAAACAGAGAAACATCGACAGGGAAATGTACTGCGGCAGAAAGAACATCGACAATTGCCGGTTGTTGGATTGATTTTTTTAGTGTTAAGTATTGTGTTCATGGAAGCGGTTACGCATTTGAGTCTTTACAGAAACTGGGATATGACAGCGATTTATCCGATTTTGTTTGCGGTTGGTCTTGGAAGTGTGATTGCAATTGTAACCTCCTTCTTTGGAAAACGTGTGAATACAGTTTTGGCGGCATTGACGCTATTTGTATACGGATGTTATTGTGATGTACAGATCCTGTATCATGCTACATATGAGAACTTTATGCGGTTGGCAGATGTGCGAGAAGGAATATGGCTGTTGCTAAATGACCAGACTACGGTTTTGAATGCAGCTGAACATATATTGCCGTGGTTAGTGCTTATGTTTTTGCCATTAATTCTATGGGCCGTATTAGGGCGAAAGGTAATACAATTTGAAAAAGGCACATGGTTGAATCGGATAATTTTATTATTTACCGGATTGATTGCAGTAATCCTTGGAGTGTTGTTGCTGGATATTCCTGGTTATGAATTGGCTTCTCCATATGTATGCTTTTATCATTTTGATAGTTTAGAAAATTTAGAAGCAACCGGAAAGCAGCTTGGTATGTTCATGATGAAGATACTGGAATTGTTGGAATTGTTGCGATAATTTAAAAGTGAGGAAAGAGAGTGACAAGAACATGTTAAAGAGTAAAAAAGGAAAAGTAACAATAGCTGTAGCAATAGGCGTAGTTGTAATAGCTGCTATTGTGATAGTAATATGTAACTTAAATAGCGGGCATAGAGTGATAAAGCTTAATGCTGCTGAAGGACCGGTGTCTCTAATTCGAAAGGAACAGGAGATAGAGATTGTCGGAGGAATGAACTTAAAATCTAAGGATACTTTGGAAACCGGAAGTGAAGGTTTGGTACATTTACTGGCAGACACGGATAAGTATATTGTGGTGCTGGAAAATACATGCATTGCAATTGAAGCAAGTGGTAATGAAGAGAAAGGTCTCCTCAAAGTAGAATTGATGTATGGCACCACTTTGATTGATATTGATAATAAATTGGAAGAAGGCTCTGCGGTAGAGTTGCACTCTCCAAATGCTACCCTCAGTGTAAGAGGAACCACCTTTGAGACTACCTATACAGAAGCAGATAATACAACTGTGGTGAAGGTAACAGATGGTGTAGTAAATGTTGCTTCCGCAACAGATGAAGAAGATGTTCCTGCGGGATATATGGCAACAGTCAAAGATGATACCATTGAAATCGATGAATTAATTCCGGAAAATGCAGAAACAGATACGGCACAGGGAACAGAAGGTTCACAGGAAGAGGAAACTACGCAGGAAGCAGTTGGAACTCCAACCGTTATTACTGCATCCGCAAGTTTAGCCCCGTATGGAATTGCGTATACAGAAAATGGTGTATATACGGATATCAATTTTAAGAATTTAGAAGGCTGGACGCCGGATAATGACGAAGAAGAATCGAGAGAAGCCACCGGTTTTGTGTTGAATGGACTGAGGATTAGTCATAAAAGTTATATTGAGGAACGTGTTAATAGTGAAATAGAGGAGGGCGGAGAATCCGGAGAATTGCAATCACTGGATTACTTAAAGAATGATGATGGTGACACGATTATATGTACGATTCTAAAAAGAACCAATGAAGAAGGAGAGGAAGTAACCTCTTATCAGTATTATAAGCCTTTGGAAAATGGTCGTTACATACGAATCCGTGTGATAGAAGAAGATGGTAGTAAAGCGTTAAGTGGCACGGATTTAAGTACATTTTTACTGCTAAGTAATGATGAATTCTTTGAGATTGAATACAGGTAATATAAGTAGAGAAACGGGAAGGAATGTTAATATGCAGGCAAATTCAATGTGTATGTCCTGTATGCTTTCAAAGCAGGAACAACGGGTTCGGGGATTTTCGGACGAGAAGAAAAAATCAGATTATATGCATCAGGTGTTAGAAATACTGTATACTCGTGGTCAAATGGATTCAGCACCGGCACTGGCAGAGCAAATGAATCGATTGTATGAGAAACATTGGGGTAAATTGCAAGATTATGCTCCCATTAAGCATCAATACAATCAACTGCTTTTAGAGAATGAACCGGAGTTGGAAGAATGGATTTGCAATAGTGAGGACAACCTAAGGGAATGCATTAAGTATGTATGTGCCGCTAATTATATTGATTTTTCAGCAGTTACAGATGTAAATGAGCAGACCTTTTATCAGCTGTTGGAGAAAGCCAAAGCAGAGGAGATTTCAGAAGAAGAGTATCAGCATTTTAAGAAGGATTTAGGACAGGCTAAAACGTTGGTATATTTGACGGATAATTGTGGTGAAATTGTATTGGATAAAATATTTATTCAGCACATAAAGGCAGTATTTCCGGAATTAAAGATAACAGTCATTGTCCGAGGTGAGAATGTAATAAATGATGCAACGATGGAGGATGCCAAAGAAGTGGGGCTAACGGAAGTAGTCAAATGTATTGGAAATGGCAATGGAGCGCCGGGAACGATTCGGGAGCGATTAAGCGAAGAAGCGGGACAAGTTTTATCAGAGGCAGATGTTATTATTTCCAAGGGGCAAGGAAACTTCGAAAGTCTATTTGGAGAGGGCTTAAATCCGTATTATATGTTTTTGTGTAAGTGTGAACTGTTTGTACACCGGTTTGGCTTGCAGAGATTTGAATCGGTGTTTATGAAGGAAGAACGAATTTAGGAGGAATGCAGATGTCTTTATTTGCCAAACCGGAGTATGTAGAAATGCAATTACCATTTACAATTGTTACGTTTCCGGAAGATTGGGAAGCTTGTATAATAGGAATTGAAGCGTATGGAGCTGTATTGGACAGAATGCAGTATTATTATTCTTGCTTTGGTGCAAATCCGAACTATTATGATGAATTGCTAGAGGTTATGAAAAATTGTGCGGATAAGCGGATAAATATACAATTCAAGATTAAAAACGGAAAAATCAAGAATTATAAAATGGATATAGACAGCCTGGCAGATGCCTATCAGGATGAACGAATACGAAAACTGGAACTATTGAGTTGGGGCTGTAAGGATAAGAGCGCATTGCAAATAGAAAAGGAAAGATAGAGGGTACAAAACATGGATGATAATATGAAGAAATACATTTTATGCATGGCAGGAGCAGTGTTGTTGGCAGTATTAGGAGCGATTTTGATTTTTGTAGCAAAACTGGCAGTGTTCGGTTCAATCGTATGTGCCTTGGGAGGAATTGCTGTGTGGGTAGTGTTTTACATGTTTAACCGCAAAAATGACCGATGACATATGTCGAAAAAGTGGTATAATAGAAGTAATTTGAGGAGGTATGTCGCCAAACAAAGTGAGGGGCAATACTAAAAGGAGGAAGGTTATGTTAGAGCAATCATATTATGATAAGGCTGATGAGATTATTGCCAGATATGGTACAGAGCCTAGATGGTTAATACCGATTATTCAGGATGTGCAGACAGAATATCGATATTTACCACCGGAATTACTTACATATATTGCAGGCAAGTTGAATATTACGGAAGCAAAGGCGTACAGTGTAGCTACCTTTTATGAGAATTTTTCCTTTGAGAAGAAGGGCAAATATGTAATTAAGGTATGTGATGGTACGGCTTGTCATGTTCGGAAATCTACAACGATTTTGGATCGTTTATATAAGGAATTGAATTTGAAAAAAGGACAGCATACAACGGAGGATATGCTGTTTACAGTAGAGACGGTTTCTTGCTTGGGTGCTTGTGGTTTGGCACCGGTATTGACCGTAAATGATGAGGTGCATGCAGCCATGACACCGGAGAAGGTAACAGCGTTGATTCAGGAATTGCGAGGTGAAAATTAATATGCTAAAGAACAGACAGGATTTAATAGAGGCTCGCAATCAGGCGAAATTGGCGATGGAGCAGGAAAAATTCCGTATTCTTATTTGTGCCGGTACCGGATGCCTGGCAGGTGGTTCGGCTAAGATTTATGATAAGATGTGCCGATTGGTAAAAGATGCAGGATTGGATGTTCATGTGGAATTTGGCGCAGGTGTAGCCCATGGCGAAAATGGAGAATGTCCAAGTGAGGTAGCCAATGCAGGTGGCGTAAAGAAGAGTGGTTGCCACGGATTTTGTGAAATGGGACCATTGGTTCGAATTGAGCCGTATAATTTCTTATACATAAAAGTAAAAGAAGAAGATTGTGAAGAGATTTTTAATACAACAATTCTAAAGGGTGAGCCGGTAGAACGTCTTTTGTATGAAATGGATGGAGTGAAGTATAAGGCACAGGAGGAGATTCCGTTTTATGCAAAACAAACCAGACTGGTATTAAAGAATTGTGGACATATTGATTCCGAGCATATGAATGAGTACCTGGCAATTGGTGGCTATTCCGCATTGGAAAAGGCACTCTTCGATATGAAGCCGGAAGACGTTGTAAATGAGATTTTAGAATCCAACCTCCGTGGTCGTGGAGGCGGTGGTTTCCAGACCGGTTATAAGTGGAAACAGGTTGCCAGACAGCCGGAGAAGATTCGATATGTAGTTTGTAATGGTGACGAAGGCGATCCGGGTGCATTCATGGATCGAAGCATCATGGAAGGCGATCCGCACAAGATGATAGAAGGTATGATTATTGCCGGTTATGCAGTGGGAGCGCAGGAAGGATATATTTATGTAAGAGCGGAATATCCGCTTGCAATTAGCCGTTTGAAGCTTGCAATTGCACAGGCAGAGGAAGCCGGTTTATTAGGTGATGATATTTTGGGAACCGGTTATAGTTTCCGGTTACATATTAACCGTGGTGCAGGTGCGTTTGTTTGTGGTGAAGGTAGTGCGTTGACTGCTTCTATCGAAGGAGAACGCGGTATGCCAAGAACGAAGCCCCCAAGAACGGTTGAACAGGGATTGTTTGCAAAACCAACCGTTTTGAATAATGTTGAAACCTATGCCAATGTGCCGATGATTATTAGCAATGGTGCAGAATGGTATAAGGGAATTGGAACAGAAGGTAGTCCGGGAACCAAAGCATTTGCGGTTACGGGTAGTATCAATAATACCGGTTTGATTGAAGTGCCGATGGGTACAACTCTGCGAGAGATTGTTTATGAAATCGGTGGCGGTATTAAGAATGGAAAAGAATTCAAGGCGGTTCAGATTGGTGGACCTTCCGGCGGTTGTTTAATTGGAACCCATTTAGATGTTGCTTTGGATTTTGATTCGTTGAAGAAAATGGGCGCCATGATTGGTTCCGGTGGTCTGGTAATTATGGATGAAGATACCTGTATGGTAGAAGTGGCACGTTTCTTCATGAATTTTACACAGAATGAAAGCTGTGGTAAATGTATCCCATGTCGGGAAGGTACTAAACGAATGCTGGAGATTCTGGAAGATATTGTAGCCGGCAGAGGTACCTTAGAGCAGTTAGATATTTTGCAGGAATTAGGAGAGGCCATTACAGATACGGCTCTTTGCGGACTGGGAAAGAGTGCGGCACTTCCGGTATTAAGTACATTAAAGCTGTTCCGGGATGAGTATGAAGAACATGTGGTAGACAAGAAATGCCGTACCGGTAATTGTCAGGCACTTCGAACTTACAAGATTGATCCGGAGAAATGTAAGGGTTGTTCAAAATGCGCAAGAAATTGTCCGGTTGGTGCAATTTCCGGCGAGATTCGGAGTCCGTACACAATTGATGCTTCTAAGTGTATTAAATGTGGTGCTTGTCAAAGCGACTGCCCATTTGGTGCAATTAATGTAGAATAGGGGGTACAGAAGATGGATTACATGACTATAGATGGAAAAAGTGTCCCTATAGAAGGTGAAAAAAACATATTAGCGATGATTCGGAAGGCCGGAATTGATTTGCCTACCTTTTGCTACCACTCAGAATTATCGGTATACGGCGCCTGTCGTATGTGTGTGGTAGAAGATGATAGAGGCAGAATTCTCGCATCTTGCTCTGAACAACCAAGAGCCGGTATGGTCATCCGAACCAATACAACCAAGATACGAAAGTATCGTAAATTAATTATAGAATTGTTATTGGCTTCTCATTGTAGGGACTGTACTGTATGTACCAAGAACGGTACCTGTGAGTTGCAGAAGATAGCATTTAAGGTGGGAATTCATGCAGTTCGGTTCCTCAATAATCGGAAGCAGGTGCCGATTGATATCAGTTCTCCGTCCATTGTAAGGGATCCGAATAAATGTATTCTTTGTGGTGACTGTGTACGAACCTGTGCAGAAATACAGGGAGTAGGTGCTTTGGATTTTGCGCACCGAGGCTCCAATATGGAAGTAACTCCTGCCTTTGGAAAAGAATTAAATGAGACTGATTGTGTAGGATGTGGTCAGTGTCGTGTTGTATGTCCGACCGGTGCCATTACCGTTCGTACGAACGTAACGGAAGTGTGGAATGCGATTGCGGATCCAAATGTACGAGTGGTTGCACAGATTGCGCCGGCAGTCAGAGTGGCTATTGGTGATCAGTTCGGATTCCCGAAGGGAACCAATACCATGGGCAAGATTGTTGCTGCTATGCGGTTAATGGGATTTGATAAGATATATGATACGAATTTCGGTGCAGACTTGACTATTTTAGAAGAATCCAAGGAATTAGCGGAACGCCTAGAAAAGAATGAGAATCTTCCGTTATTCACTTCTTGTTGTCCTGGTTGGGTAAAGTTCTGCGAAACCAAGTATCCGGAGTTTGCAAAGAATATTTCAACCTGTCGTTCGCCACAGGGTATGTTCTCAGCCGTAATTAAAGATTATTTTGAAAAGGCAGATGAGGAAGAAAACAAGAAGACATTTGTAGTGTCAGTTATGCCGTGTACTGCTAAAAAGGGCGAGATTCTAAGACCGGATAACTTTACAGACGGAAGACAGGATACGGATAGTGTTATTACCTCAATTGAGTTAATTCGTATGATTCGTCAGGCTGGTATCAAGTTTGATGAAATTGACAGTGAAGCTCCTGATATGCCATTTGGTATGGCATCCGGTGCAGCGTCAATTTTTGGTGTGACCGGTGGTGTTACCGAGGCAGTGCTCAGACATTTATCAGAAGATAAGGGATATCAGGCACTTTCCAGAATCAGCTTCTCCGGTGTTCGTGGCATCGATGGTATCAAAGAAACATCTGTTATGCTTGGCGATAGAGAAGTGAAGATTGCTGTGGTAAATGGACTGGCCAATGCAGCATTGTTGTTGGAAAATATCAAATCCGGTGCAGCATCCTACGATTTTGTAGAAGTTATGGCTTGCAGACGTGGTTGTATCGCAGGTGGCGGACAGCCGCTTCCAATGGGACCAAGAACCAAGGCTGGAAGAGCAGAAGGAATCTATGCAGTAGATCGGGAGTCTCAGATTCGTTTTGCAACCGATAATCCGATTATTTGTCAGGTATATGAGGATGTAATTGCCGGTAAAGAACATAGACTGTTACATAGAAATTTTGAGGGGAAATAAAGGAGCATCTATCGTTTACAACAAAGGACAACTCCTGGAGTCGATATTTGATTGGAGGTTTTCTATGGGAGAGAATAAGATAAATCGTAAAAACTGTTGTGAACAATCACATAATACAATTTTGGCAGCCTTTCAGACGGTACTGGATAATACGAATGATATGATGTTTGTAAAAGATGCGAAACTTACGTATTTGGCAGCATCCATGCCATTTGTTCGAATGACCGGAAAAGAACGCATAAACGAAATTGTTGGAAAGACAGATTTGGAAATCTTTGAAGATGAAGAGTTGGCAAAGCGTTATATTGCAGATGACCGGAAGTTAATGCGTAGTGGAAGGAATCAGGTTGACTACATTGAGCCGATTGCAGAAGAAAATGGTCAAGTTCGATATGGTTCTACATCTAAATATTTACTTTTAGATGAGGATAATGCAATTATCGGTGTCTTGGGAGTCACCAAGGATATTACGAAGGATTATTTAGCCCGTCAGCATTACCAGCAGGAAATTAAGTATCTTTTTGAACTTCCGGAGGATACCTATGCTGTATCTTATATAGATGTGGATAGCTGGCGTATTATTAGTCAACGTAGGCAGAAGATAAGTGACGGAACTGTTCAGGCTTGTCATTCCGTAGAATCCTTATGTGAAGCAGCAATAGAATCTATTTTAGATGAAAAATGTGATGCTTACGAGTTCTATAGCAATTTTAATGCAGAAACCCTGCGGGAGATTTATGAAAGCGGCAGAACGCTTTTGACATTTCGTTATCAACGTTGTATGTCAGATGGTTCTCTTCACTGGGTAAGTAATGATATACGTTTTCGGACAGATATCGATAGCGGTCATCTATGCGTTATGTTATCAGCAAGAAATATTGATAGAGAAAAACAAGAAGAGCAGAAGCTGGTGTTGGCAGCCAAAATGGATAAGATGACGATGGTATTGAACCGGGCAACTACCATGGATAGCATTCGGAAGATTTTGGCAGAAGAAACAGAAACGAAGCATGTATTATTCATGGTGGATGTAGATAACTTTAAGACACTGAATGATACTATGGGGCATCAAACCGGTGACGAGTTTTTGGTTGCATTGGCAACAGAAATCCGAATGAATTTCCGGGAAACGGATGTAGTAGGCCGGGTTGGTGGTGATGAATTCTTCGCGTTAATGCGAAATGCCACGGAGATGCAGACGATTAACAAAAAGGCAGAAGATTTGTTGAAGGCAATTAATAAGGTATGTGAAAAATATGCGTCTGTTCAATTGTCAGCCAGCATAGGAATCAGCATCTATCCGGAGCATGGCAAGACATTGGATGCCTTGTATGCCAAAGCGGATAATGCATTGTATCAGGCAAAACGCAAAGGAAAAAATCAGTTTGTATTTGCATCACTGTAGTATATAGTTTAAGAATTGCATAGTTGCTTTGGAAGGAGCGTGGGATTTGGAATAAGCGAATCCCACGCTCCTTGCTTCAATAGGATTCTTTATAGGTAATTCTACTAAATGTCCAGTATTCAATTCATCATTAACAAATTCCCGTATAACACAGGCAACGCCGAGCCCTATCTTAGCAAATTCGATTAACAAATCCATGGAACTGACTTCTAAGACTTGATTAGTTTTGATCTGATTCCGGTAAAAATAATCATTAATATATTGTCTGGTAATGTTTTCTTCATCCAACAACATAAGGTTCGCAGATGAAAATAAATCCTGCTGATCCTGTTCCCGAATAGACAGATTGTCCAGATAGGTTTGTGTGGCAACAAAGGTATCTTGGATTTGTTTGATTTCATTGAAAATAATACTATGCTTGTTCTTTGGCACGCCAATTAAACCAATATCAATGGAACCATTTTCCAGCATTTCAATAGTGTGTAAGGTGGATTGGCATTCAATGGTTATTTTGATGTGCGGGTGCTCCTTAATAAAATCCTGTAAATACGGCAGCAGAATATACTTACATAGAGTAGTACTAACTCCGATTCGAATTTGACCGATACCCAATTCGTTAATATGGCGGATTTCCTCTTCCCCGGAATCAATAACCTGAAAAGCTTCTCGAATACGTTCATACAGAATTTGCCCCTCGGTGGTTAATGTCACACCTCTGGAAGTACGATGGAACAGACTACAACCCAGGTTTTCCTCTAATTTGGAAAGTGTTTTGCTGATGGCAGGCTGACTGATAAATAAAGCATCTGCTGCTTTTGAAATATTCTTGTATTTAGCTACGGTGTAAAATACCTTGTAGTGATTCAAATTTTGGTTCATATGAAGTCCTTTCTTATAAATTGTGGCTTGTTGAAGAGAACAAACTATGTGGCTCAGAATATATATACTTATCGCAGACCCGCTTTCGCTTCGGCCAGTACGTAGCGGTACTAGGATTGCAAAAAACGCAATCCAAGGACCGACGTACTTCTAGAGTCTGCTCACAAGTATATATATACATTCGCCACCAATATGTACTAAAAGCAAGCCACATTTTATATGTATCGTTAGTAGTAAGCTCCGCAATGTTATAGTAGTTTACACTTGCGCGGAGCATTACTACAGTCACTATAATTGTGTTTATCTGTTTGTGGAAATATGTGGTCGCAGCGAATGAGGATATGTGTTCCTGCAAAGACCGTAGAAGCACGTCGGCACTTAGGCTGCGTTTTGTGCAGCCTTATGTACCGTTACGTGCTGGCCAGAGCGCAAGCGTGTCTGGCAGGAATACATATGCCTCGAAGCTGCGGTTGTAGATATTCAAATAGATAAACCATAATTTATAGTTATAACAAATATTCGTATTATGTATTTCAATTATAACAAATCCTATGTTATGATAGCAACAGATTTTAATTCAAAAGGAGGATTTTACAATGGGTATGACAATGACACAGAAGATTTTAGCTGCACATGCCGGTTTGGACGTAGTAGAAGCCGGACAATTAATTGAAGCTAATCTTGATATGGTATTAGGAAATGATGTAACCACACCGGTTGCAATTCATGAAATGGAGAAATTCAATACACAGGAAGTGTTATATAAGGATAAGATTGCAATGGTGTTAGAACATATCACACCAAATAAGGATAGTAACAGTGCGGAACACTTTAAGAGCGTAAGAGAATATGCCAATTCACACAATATCACCAACTTCTTTGATGTAGGTGAAGTGGGTATTGAGCATGCATTACTTCCGGAAAAAGGATTGGTAGTTGCCGGTGATGCAGTTATTGGTGCAGATTCGCATACTTGTACATACGGCGCGTTAGGTGCATTTTCTACAGGTGTAGGAAGTACGGATATGGCTGCCGGTATGGCAACCGGTAAGGCATGGTTTAAGGTGCCGTCAGCAATTCAGTTTGTTTTGACCGGAAAGCCTGCAAAGTGGGTAAGTGGTAAGGACATTATTCTTCACATTATTGGTATGATTGGTGTAGACGGAGCATTGTATAAGTCTATGGAGTTTGTTGGAGACGGTATTCAGTATTTATCAATGGATGACAGATTCTCTATGGCAAACATGGCAATTGAAGCTGGTGGAAAGAACGGTATCTTCCCGGTAGACGATATTACCATTGAATACCTGAAGGAACATTCCGTAAGAGAATATAAGGTGTATGAAGCGGATGAAGATGCAGTATATGATGAAACGTATACTATCGATTTATCCCAGTTAAAGCCAACAGTGGCATTTCCGCATCTACCGGAAAATACCAGAACCATTGACAATGTAGGTGATATTAAGATTGATCAGGTTGTAATCGGTTCTTGTACCAATGGACATATTACAGATTTAAGAATTGCAGCAGAGATTATGAAGGGAAGAAAGGTTGCAAAGGGTATCCGCGTAATTATTATTCCTGCAACTCAGGCGATTTATTTACAGGCAATGGAAGAAGGTTTATTAAAGACATTTATTGAAGCAGGTGCTATCGTCAGCACACCTACCTGTGGTCCTTGTTTAGGTGGTCACATGGGTATTTTGGCAGCCGGTGAACGTGCAGTTGCTACAACGAATCGTAATTTCGTTGGACGTATGGGTCATGTAGAATCAGAAGTATATTTGGCTTCTCCGGCAGTAGCAGCCGCATCTGCAATTACCGGTAAGATTTCTTGTCCATGCGAAGTAATGGGTGAGTAAGAGAATAGGAGGGAAACGAACATGAAAGCACATGGAGTTGTACATAAATATGGAGATAATGTAGATACAGACGTTATTATTCCGGCAAGATACTTGAATTCATCTGACCCGGCTGAATTGGCAAAGAATTGTATGGAAGATATTGATCCTGATTTTGTAAAGCGGGTTAAAGTTGGTGACATCATGGTTGCAAACAAGAACTTTGGATGTGGTTCATCCAGAGAGCATGCACCAATTGCTATAAAGGCATCCGGTATCAGTTGTGTAATCGCAGAGACCTTTGCTCGTATCTTCTATCGGAATGCAATTAATATTGGATTGCCGATTATTGAGTGTAAAGAAGCGGCAGAAGAGATTGAAGCCGGTGACGAAGTGGAAATCGATTTTGACAGCGGTATGATTTATGACCGTACCAAGGGAACCGAATACAAAGGACAGGCATTTCCGCCATTTATGCAGGAAATCATTAAAGCAGAAGGCTTAGTAAATTATATTAATCACAAGTAAGAACTTACGGGCTTTTATAGAGATACTGCATTTCTATAGAAGCCCATTTTCTTATAGGGAGAAACAAAATGACTACGGTGTATTTTGTAAGACATGCGCAAACGGATTACAGCAATCCGGTTGATAAAGACAGGGTATTAACGGAAGAAGGTTTGCGGGACCGTTATTTGGCAAGAGACTTTTTACTTGCCCGGGAGATTCGGTCAGAACAGTTACATATATATTCCAGTAATTTCCGACGGGCCATGGACACGGTTCAACCTTATGCGGATGTTATGAATGTTCCGATTCAACCATGTGAAGAATTTCGGGAATGGTCGGTAATAGCACCGGCTGAGGAGTATTATGAAGCCTGTAAACGGGCTTGGGAAGATTTTACATATCGATTGCCGGACTGTGAAACATTAGGAGAAGTACAGAAACGCAATGTTCAAAAACTGAAGGAACTGATAAGGCTTCATGCAGATGAAACGATTATAATTGGTTCTCACGGAACGGCGTTAAGCACTATCATTCATTATTATAATGAAGCATATAATTATGAAGATTTGCTTCGGATAATGGAGATTAAACCATGGATTGTGCGGTTTGATTTTGAGGGAGAGGAGTTCGTTGGATACGAGGAAGTGTTTCCAACCTTGTAAAATGTGCCTTTCCAGATTTTTTTATTGAAAAATCGACAAATATGTTTTATGATATAGGATAAAGTTTTTGTACCTTTTAATAGGTAGAAAGGAAGTTTGGTTATGAACGTAAATATAGCAGTGATTAAGGGCGATGGCATTGGACCGGAAGTCGTCACACAGGCGATGAAGGTATTGGATACCATTGGCGAAAAGTATGGACATACATTTGAATATCAGCATATCTTAATGGGTGGCTGTTCCATTGATGCACATGGAGTACCATTAACGGATGAAGCAATTGCAGTTGCAAAGGCAGCAGATGCAGTATTGCTTGGCTCTATTGGCGGAAATACCACAACTTCTCCATGGTATCAGTTGCCACCGAATTTGAGACCGGAAGCCGGACTCTTGAAGATTCGAAAGGAACTGAACTTATTTGCTAACTTAAGACCGGCAGTGTTATATCCGGAATTAAAGGGTGCATGTCCATTGAAGGAAGAAATTTCTGACAAGGGCTTTGACATGATGATTATGCGTGAGTTAACCGGTGGTTTATACTTCGGTGAACGTAAGACGGTAGAAGAAAATGGTGTCTTAAAAGCATATGATCAGTTGACTTATGATGAAAATGAGATTCGTCGGATTGCAATCCGCGGATTTGATATTGCTATGAAGCGTCGGAAGAAAGTTACCAGCGTGGATAAAGCAAATGTATTAGATTCCTCCCGTTTGTGGAGAAAAGTCGTCGAGGAAGTCGCAAAGGATTATCCGGAGGTTACATTGGAGCATATGTTAGTCGATAACTGTGCAATGCAGTTGGTGAAAGACCCTGCACAGTTCGATGTGATTTTGACGGAAAACATGTTTGGCGACATTTTATCGGACGAAGCTTCTATGGTAACCGGTTCCATTGGTATGCTGGCTTCAGCAAGCCTGAATGAAACCAAGTTCGGTATGTATGAGCCAAGTGGTGGTTCCGCACCGGATATCGCAGGTCAGAATAAAGCAAACCCAATTGCAACCATTCTGTCTGCAGCGATGATGCTTCGCTTCTCCTTTGACATGGATAAAGAGGCAGATAGCATCGAAGCAGCCATTAAGAAAGTATTGCAGGACAATTATCGTACCTGCGACATTATGGATGATGGTATGACACTGGTTAGCTGTTCTGAAATGGGCGATTTAATCTGCCAGCGTTTGGAATAAGAAAACGGAAGGAGAAATCAGCATGAAAAGTGATGCAGTAAAATGTGGCATGCAACAGGCACCTCATCGTTCCCTGTTCAATGCATTAGGTATGACAAAAGAAGAATTAGACAGACCATTGGTTGGTATCGTTAGTTCCTATAACGAAATCGTGCCGGGTCATATGAATATTGATAAGATTACACAGGCAGTAAAAATGGGTGTAGCTATGGCAGGTGGTACACCAATCATGTTCCCGGCAATTGCAGTTTGTGATGGTATTGCTATGGGTCATGTGGGTATGAAATACTCCTTAGTTACCAGAGATTTGATCGCAGATTCTACGGAATGTATGGCAACTGCACATCAGTTTGATGCGTTGGTTATGATTCCAAACTGCGATAAGAACGTACCGGGCTTGTTAATGGCAGCGGCTCGATTAAATGTTCCGACAGTATTTGTCAGTGGTGGTCCGATGTTAGCCGGACACGTACACGGACATAAGACCAGCTTATCTTCCATGTTTGAAGCGGTTGGTTCTTATGCAGCAGGTACCATGACAGAAGCAGATGTAGAAGAATTTGAAAATAAAGCATGTCCAACCTGCGGCTCCTGCTCAGGTATGTACACCGCCAATTCTATGAACAGCTTAACAGAAGTGTTAGGTATGGGACTTCCGGGAAATGGAACGATTCCGGCTGTGTACTCTGAACGTTTGAAATTGGCAAAGCATGCAGGTATGGCGGTAATGGAAATGTATCGCAAGAATATCCGTCCAAGAGACATTATGACAAAGGAAGCCATTTTGAATGCGTTAACCATCGATATGGCATTAGGATGTTCTACCAACAGTATGTTACATTTACCGGCAATTGCTCATGAAATCGGTTTTGATTTTGATATTGCATTTGCAAATGAAATCAGTGCGAAGACACCGAACCTGTGTCATTTGGCACCGGCAGGTCCTACTTACATGGAGGATTTGAACGAAGCAGGTGGTGTTCAGGCAGTTATGAATGAAGTAAATAAGCTTGGCTTATTACATACAGAATGTATGACAGTAACCGGTAAGACCGTAGGCGAAAACATTGCTAATTGCGTGAATCGTAATCCGGAGGTAATCCGACCGGTTGAGAATCCATACAGTAAGACAGGTGGTCTTGCCGTATTAAAGGGTAATCTGGCACCGGATGGAAGCGTTGTAAAACGTTCCGCTGTGGTACCGGAGATGATGAAGCATTCTGGTCCGGCAAGAGTCTTCGAATGTGAGGAAGATGCAATTGCTGCTATTAAGGGTGGTAAGATTGTAGCCGGAGATGTAGTTGTTATCCGTTACGAGGGTCCAAAGGGTGGTCCTGGTATGCGTGAGATGTTGAATCCGACTTCTGCCATTGCAGGTATGGGACTTGGTTCATCTGTAGCGTTAATTACAGATGGTCGATTCTCAGGTGCCAGCCGTGGTGCTTCCATCGGTCATGTGTCACCGGAAGCAGCAGTTGGTGGCCCGATTGCATTAGTAGAAGAAGGCGATATTATCGAAATTGATATTGATAATTGTTCTCTGAATCTGAAAGTATCAGAAGAAGAGTTGGCAAAGAGAAAAGCCGCATGGCAACCAAGGGAACCAAAGGTAACCACCGGTTATCTTGCAAGATATGCGTCAATGGTAACCTCCGGTAACCGCGGAGCAATTCTGGAAATTCCAGGAAATAAGTAAGGGAGAGGAATAGGATGAAACAGTTAACAGGTTCTGAAATTGTAATTGAATGTTTGAAGGAACAGGGCGTTGATACCGTATTCGGTTATCCGGGCGGCTGTATCCTGAATATTTATGATGAATTATATAAGCACCAGGGAGAGATTAAGCATTATCTGACCTCTCACGAGCAGGGGGCAGCACACGCAGCCGATGGTTATGCAAGAGCAACCGGTAAGGTTGGTGTTTGTATGGCAACCAGTGGTCCGGGTGCAACCAACTTGGTAACCGGTATTGCTACAGCATATATGGATTCCGTTCCGGTAGTTGCAATTACAGCAAACGTAGGTGTTTCCTTGTTAGGAAAGGACAGCTTCCAGGAGGTTGATATTGCAGGTGTTGTAATGCCAATCACCAAGCATAGCTTTATTGTAAAGAATGTACACGAATTGGCAGATACCATTCGTCGGGCATTTAAGATTGCTCAGACCGGAAGACCTGGTCCTGTATTAGTAGATATTACAAAGGACGTAACTGCAAATGTAGCAGATTATGAGCCAATGAAGCCGGTTGAGATTCAGAGAATCACAGATACCATTGATGAAGAAGCAATTGAACGTGCAGTTAAGATGATTAACAAGGCAAAGCATCCGTTTATTATGGCTGGTGGCGGTGTTATCATCGCAGATGCAGAGAACGAGTTACGTACCTTTGCAGACAAGATTGATGCAGCAGTTTGTGATACCTTAATGGGTAAGGGTGCTGTAGAAGGAACTGCAGACCGTTATACCGGTATGATTGGTATGCATGGTAGCAAGGCTTCTAACTTCGGTATGGCAGAGGCTGATTTATTAGTTGTTGTAGGTGCAAGATTCTCCGACCGTGTAATTGGTAATGCAAGTAAGTTTGCTCAGGATGCTAAGATTATTCACATTGATGTAGATCAGGCAGAAATCAATAAGAACATTGAAGTTGATGAAGCAATTATTGGTGATGCTAAGGTTATTTTACAGACCTTAATTGATAAGGTAGATGAATCGAAAAAGCCGGAATGGATGGCAGAGATTCAGAACTTAAAGACCAAATATCCAATGACCTATGACAAGGGTATCTTAACCGGTCCGCAGGTAATTGAGAAGATTTACGAAATGACCAATGGTGATGCAACTGTTGTAACAGAAGTTGGACAGCATCAGATGTGGGCGGCTCAGTTCTATCAATACAAGAAGCCGCATCAGCTTTTAACCTCCGGTGGTCTTGGCACTATGGGATATGGCTTGGGAGCTTCCATTGGTGCAAAGATTGCAAGACCGAATGAAACCGTTGTTAATATTGCCGGTGATGGTTGCTTCCGTATGAATATGAATGAGATTGCAACTGCAGCAAGATATAACGTACCAATTATTCAGGTAGTTATTAACAATCATGTACTTGGTATGGTACGTCAGTGGCAGACCCTGTTCTATGATAAGCGGTATTCGAATACAATCTTACAGGATTCAGTTGATTTCGTAAAATTAGCAGAAGCAATGGGAGCAGACGGTTATCGTGCGACTACCATTGAAGAGTTCGAAGAAGCATTTAAGAAGGCACAGGCTGCCGGCAAACCGGTAGTAATCGATTGTATCATCAATGAAGATGACAAGGTATGGCCAATGGTTGCACCTGGTAAGGCAATTGAGACCTGCTTCTCAGCAGAAGATTTAGATAAGTAATTCAAAAAGATAAGAATAATTCGAGGAGGATTTATATCATGGCAAGAGTTTACAATTTTTCAGCAGGACCTTCTGTATTACCGGAGGTTGTATTGAAAGCAGCAGCAGAGGAAATGTTGGACTACAACGGAACCGGTATGAGCGTAATGGAAATGAGTCATCGTTCTAAGGCATTTGAGGAGATTATCCAGACTGCAGAACAGGATTTACGCGACTTATTAAAGATTCCGGATAATTACAAGGTGCTGTTCTTACAGGGTGGAGCTTCTCAGCAGTTTGCTGCAGTTCCAATGAACTTAATGAAGAATGGCGTTGCTGATTATATTATTACAGGTCAGTGGGCAAAGAAAGCATATGAGGAAGCTCAGAAGTACGGAAAGGCAAATGCAATTGCGTCTTCTGCAGATAAGACATTCTCTTATATTCCGGATTGCTCAGATTTGCCGATTTCAGAGGATGCTGATTATGTTTACATCTGCCATAACAATACTATTTATGGTACAAAGTACAATACATTGCCAAATACAAAGGGCAAATTATTAGTAGCAGATATGTCTTCCGACATTTTGTCAGAGCCTGTAAATGTATCTGATTACGGTATGATTTACTTCGGTGTTCAGAAGAATGTAGGACCTGCCGGTGTAGTAGTAGCAATCATTCGTGAAGACTTAATTCGTGATGATGTTATGGAAGGCACACCGACCATGTTGAAGTATAAGACTCAGGCAGACAATGATTCTTTATACAACACACCTCCTTGCTATGGTATTTATATCTGCGGTAAGGTATTTAAGTGGGTAAAAGAAATGGGCGGCTTAGAGGCTATGAAGATTCATAACGAGAAGAAGGCAGCCATTTTATATGATTTCTTAGACAACAGCAAGATGTTCAAGGGTACAGTTGAGAAGAAGGATCGTTCCTTAATGAATGTACCATTTGTTACCGGAAATGATGAATTAGATGCGAAGTTTGTAAAAGAAGCAACAGCAGCAGGCTTTGTAAACTTAAAGGGACATCGTAGCGTTGGCGGTATGCGTGCAAGTATTTACAATGCAATGCCAATCGAAGGTGTTGAGAAATTAGTAGAATTCATGAAGAAATTCGAGGAGGAGAACGCATAATGTCTAACGTAAAATGTTTGAATCCAATCGCAGCATGCGGTATGGACTTATTACCGGAAAATTATAATGTAGTAGATGAATTAGCAGATGCAGATGTTGTATTAGTACGTAGTGCATCTATGCATGAATTAGAGATGCCTGCAAGCTTAAAGGCAATTGCCAGAGCCGGTGCAGGTGTAAATAACATTCCTTTAGAGGCATGTGCAGAGCAGGGTATTGTTGTATTCAACACACCTGGTGCTAATGCAAATGGTGTAAAGGAACTTGTAATTGCAGGTTTATTTTTAGCATCCCGTGATGTTATGGGCGGATACAACTGGGTAAAAGAAAACAGTGCAGATCCGGATATTGCAAAGGCAGTTGAGAAGCAGAAGGCAAAATACGCAGGTTGCGAAATCGAAGGCAAGAAGCTTGGTGTTATCGGTCTGGGTGCTATCGGTGCTAAGGTTGCGAATGCAGCAGTTAGCTTAGGTATGGAAGTATATGGTTATGACCCATATGTATCTGTAGATGCTGCTTGGAATTTATCCCGTCAGGTAAAGCATATCTCTAATGTAGATGATATTTACAGAGATTGTGATTATATCACCGTTCATGTTCCTGCTTTAGACAGCACAAAGGGTATGATTAATGCAGATGCATTTGCAAAGATGAAGAATGGTGTTAAGGTTCTGAACTTCTCAAGAGATGCATTGGTAAATGATGCAGATATGAAGGTTGCACTTGCAGAGGGTAAGGTAAGCTGTTATGTAACAGACTTCCCAAATGCAGCGATTGCAGGCGTGGATGGAGTTGTTACACTTCCTCACTTAGGTGCTTCAACAGAAGAATCAGAAGATAACTGTGCAAAGATGGCAGTAAAGCAGATTGTTGATTACATCAACAATGGTAATATTAAGAACTCAGTAAATTATCCGGCTTGTGACATGGGTGTATGTACCAATGTAGCAAGAGTTGCAATCAATCACAAGAACATTCCGGATATGTTAACTCGTTTTACCGGTGTATTCTCTACTAAGGGAATCAATATTTCCGATATGATCAGTAAGTCAAAGGGTGACTGGGCATATTCTATGTTGGATGTATCTGCTGAGATTACAGATGACATCGTAGCTGCATTAAGCGCAGTAGAAGGTGTTGTAAAGGTTCGAGTTATTAAATAGACGTTAGGAGAAATAAAATGAGTGAAAAGTTACGTGTAGGTATCCTTGGTGGTACTGGTATGGTAGGACAGAGATTTATTGCATTATTAGAGAACCATCCTTGGTTTGAGGTTGTAACAATTGCAGCCAGTCCAAGAAGTGCAGGCAAGACCTATGAAGAGGCAGTTGGTGACCGTTGGAAAATGGATACTCCAATGCCGGAAGCAGTAAAGAAGTTAATTGTTCATAATGTAAATGAAGTAGAAGCAGTTGCATCTACCGTTGATTTCGTATTCAGTGCAGTTGATATGTCAAAGGATGAAATCAAGGCAATTGAAGATGCTTATGCAAAGACTGAGACACCGGTTGTTTCTAACAACAGTGCTCACAGATGGACACCGGATGTACCGATGATGGTACCGGAAATCAATCCGGAGCATGCAGAGGTAATTGAGTATCAGAAGAAGCGTCTGGGTACTACCAGAGGATTCGTTGCTGTAAAGCCAAACTGCTCTATTCAGAGTTATGCACCTGTGTTAACTGCTTGGAAGGAATTTGAGCCACAGGAAGTTGTAGTAACAACTTATCAGGCGATTTCCGGTGCAGGTAAGAACTTCAAGGATTGGCCGGAAATGGTAGGAAACATTATTCCTTTCATTGGTGGTGAAGAAGAGAAGTCAGAGCAGGAGCCATTACGTCTTTGGGGTGAAATCGTAGACGGCAAGATTGAAAAATGTACCGACGGACCTAAGATTACCAGTCAGTGTATTCGTGTTCCGGTATTGAATGGACATACAGCAGCTGTATTTGTAAACTTCAAGAAGAAGCCAACTAAGGAAGAATTGATTGACCGTATGGTGAACTTTAGCGGTGCACCTCAGGAATTAGGACTTCCAAGTGCTCCAAAGCAGTTTATTCAGTACTTAGAAGAAGACAATCGTCCACAGGTAACTATGGATGTGGATTATGAGAATGGCATGGGTGTTTCCATCGGACGTCTTCGTGAAGATTCACTTTTCGATTATAAGTTCGTTGGTTTATCACACAATACTGTACGTGGTGCAGCCGGTGGTGCTGTTTTATGTGCAGAGCTGTTAAAGGCAAAGGGATATATTACAAAGAAATAATCAAGATGAATGAACCCTGTTTGAACCTTGCGTTCAGACAGGGCTCTTTGAGTTTCAAATTCGTATAGGGAGGTTACGATGGATAATAATTTCGGAAACAATAACTCAGGTGGATTTCAGTTGAATACAGATGAAGTGACACCAAGTAACAATACAACCAACAATACAACCAATAATACAATCAATAATACAAGTGGTACTTATAATACAAACGTACCACCATCTTACATGGATACGCCATATGATAATACCTATAGCAGTATTAATGAACCATATGTGAGTCCTTTTGAGAGCGATTTTGCAAAGAAGGCAAAAACCGGTATGATTCTTGGTATCGTGAATTTGACTTTGAACTTGTTTCTATGTTGTTTACCATTTATGTTCGATACTCTTTTTTCACCGGGCTGGATTTTTATAGCTTTGGAAGTATGGGGTATGAAAGCATCATCTACAGGTAAGCAATCTGTTGAAAAGAAGAGTATGGCAAAAGCCGGATATATTATGAACCTAGTAGCATTGATTTTGTCTATTTTAATGATTGTATTGATGATAGTGTTGACATTTAAGAAAGCTTCAAGTTTTTAAATCAGAACACTGGAAAACGATTTAACAAACCACTAGATAGAAGGAGGAAATAACATGGTAACATTGTATGAAGGTGGTGCCTATCTCGTAAACGGAACGGAATTGATTCCGGACGGAGCAGACCAGGAGGCAATTCTGGCAAGCAAAGTGGGCACAGAGGCGATCACAAAAGAAGAGGCAGCAAGAAATACAATTGCTTACAGCATTTTACAGGCACACAATACATCTAACGATGAGAAGAAATTGCGTATTAAGTTCGATAAATTGACTTCTCATGATATTACATTCGTAGGTATTATTCAGACTGCAAGAGCTTCAGGATTGCAGGAGTTCCCAATCCCTTATGTATTAACCAATTGTCATAATTCCTTATGTGCAGTTGGTGGTACGATTAACGAAGATGACCATATGTTTGGTTTGTCTTGTGCTAAGAAGTATGGTGGTGTATATGTTCCACCACATCAGGCAGTTATTCATCAGTTTGCAAGAGAAATGCTGGCTGCCGGCGGCAAGATGATTTTAGGTTCTGATAGCCACACCCGTTATGGTGCACTTGGTACTATGGCAGTTGGTGAAGGTGGCGGTGAGTTGGTAAAGCAGTTACTTTCTAAGACTTATGATGTAGATATGCCGGGAGTGGTTGCTGTTTACTTAGATGGTAAGCCACAGAAGGGTGTAGGTCCACAGGACGTTGCATTGGCAATTATCGGAGCTACCTTCGGTTGTGGATATGTTAAGAATAAAGTAATGGAATTCGTAGGTCCTGGTGTGGACAGTTTAAGTGCAGATTATCGTATCGGTATTGATGTTATGACTACTGAGACCACTTGTTTGTCATCTATCTGGAAGACAGATGATAAGATTCAGGAATTCTATGAGATTCATGGAAGAAAAGAAGATTACGCCCAGTTAAATCCGGGTAAGGTTGCTTACTATGATGGCGTGGTTTATGTAGATTTATCTGCAATCAAGCCAATGATTGCTATGCCATTCCATCCAAGTAACGTATATACCATTGAGGAATTGAATGCAAACTTAATGGATATCTTAGATGATTGTGAGAAGCGTGCATTGGTTAGCTTAGACGGTAAGGTTGACTTTACACTGAAGGATAAGGTACGCAACG
The DNA here is from genome assembly GCA_017461045.1 of Lachnospiraceae bacterium. GTDB lineage: Bacteria > Bacillota > Clostridia > Lachnospirales > Lachnospiraceae > CAG-632. The sequence continues at coordinate 49,345 of JAFTZJ010000008.1, forward strand.
GTAAATTATATGTAGAACAGGGTATCATTGCCGGTTGTGCCGGTGGTGGATTCGAAAACATCTGTGAAGCAGCTGATATTTTGAAGGGTGCGAATATTGGTGCAGATGAGTTTACCTTAAGCGTATATCCTGCAAGTACACCAATTTATATGGAATTGGCAAAGAACGGTGTGTTAGCAGATTTAATTGCTACCGGTTCTATTGTTAAGACTGCATTCTGTGGTCCTTGCTTTGGTGCAGGTGATACACCGGCTAATAATGCATTCAGTATCCGTCATTCTACCAGAAACTTCCCGAACAGAGAAGGTTCTAAGATTCAGAATGGACAGATTTCATCTGTAGCATTGATGGATGCACGTTCCATTGCAGCAACGGCAGCCAATAAGGGTTATTTGACCGCTGCAACAGATATGGATGTGAACTTTACAGAGAGAAAGTACTTCTTTGATAAGAGTATTTATGATAACCGTGTATACAATGGTGTAGGTAAGGCAGATCCTTCCGTAGAGATTAAGTTTGGTCCAAACATTAAGGATTGGCCGGCTATGGCACCATTGCCGGAGAATTTGGTGTTGAAGGTAGTTTCAGAGATTCATGATCCGGTTACAACTACCGATGAGTTAATTCCTTCCGGTGAAACATCTTCTTATCGTTCGAATCCATTGGGCTTGGCTGAATTTACATTATCCAGAAAAGATCCGGAGTATGTTGGTCGTGCGAAAGAGATTCAGAAGGCACAGAAGGCAATTGAGGCAGATACCTGTCCATGCGATGCAGTTCCGGAATTAAAGCCGATTATGGATAAGATTAAGGAAAATTATTCTGTATCCAGAGCAAATGTGGGTGTTGGTAGTACTATTTTTGCAGTGAAGCCGGGTGACGGTTCTGCAAGAGAACAGGCTGCATCCTGCCAGAAGGTATTAGGCGGATGGGCAAACATTGCCAATGAATATGCAACCAAGCGTTATCGTTCAAACCTGATTAACTGGGGTATGCTTCCATTTATTATTCAGGAAGAGCTTCCGTTTGCAAACGGTGATTTTATCTTCATTCCGGGCATTGCAGATGCAGTGAAGAATAAGACAGATGAAATTAAGGCGTATGTGGTAAATAAGGATATGAAGGAGTTTACCCTTACCCTTGGACAGTTAACAGACAACGAGCGTGAAATCATTTTGAAGGGTTGTTTAATTAACTTTAATCGTAATAACTAAATATAAAGGTAGGGAGCATAGAATTATTTCGTGCCGGAAGCACGTAATAAACGGGTAATATCCAATTGCCCCCACCCTTGTTGAAAATGAGGTAAATCTAACCGCCTTGCACAGTCGTGCAGGCGGTTTTTTACGTCTTCATTAGTAAGATATGGTTCTTGTTCTAACAGTAAAGCGATAGCCCCGCTTACCAAAGCAGTGGACATAGAAGTTCCGGTCTTGATTGCATAACCGGAGTTGTGATGGCTACAGCTTACAATTTGACTGCCCGGAGCTACGATTTCCGGTTTGACAGTGCTACATGTAGTAGGACCCCGACCGGAATATAAGCGGCGTGAGCCGGATTTGCTGTTTGGCAGGTCATCATCGGAAGCCCCAACGGTGATAATTAGACAGCTGTTGCCGGGGGAACTGATAGAACCGGGCTTTGGACCGTTATTGCCGGCAGAAGCACAGACAATAAGCCCTTCTTCCCAGAGCGCATCTACAGCCTGCACTAACAGATTACTGTCGGTTTGTTTGGAATCTAAATTGGTTCCGATGGAAATATTAATAATACGAATATTAAAGGTGCGGTGATTATGGCGAATCCAACGAAGGGCCTTCATAAAAGTACTAATTGGTGCATTTCCGTTTTTGTCCAGAACCTTTAATACAATGAAATTACAACCGGGTGCGATTCCAAGATATTCCTGCTGGGTAATCGGCACTGCAGAGCCGATTTTTCCGCAGATATGAGACCCGTGTCCGGCATCGTCATAGGGTTCTTTATGATTATTTACAAAATCTTGAAAATGCTGAATTCGGTTGAAGGGTATATTTTGATTGGGAAGAGAAAGGAAATCCTTGCGTGGCTGAATGCCTGTATCTAAAACAGCAACGCCCACTCCGGTACCATAGATATGGCGGTGGTGGGCGTATTCTGCTCCAATGATTCGATTGGGAGATAGGATTGTATCAATACTGATGTTCCGGGTAGCCATTGCAACGATACCAATTCTGCTGAATTAGTATAAAGTATGCATTAGCGGTCCCATTTGTCACAAAGAGAATTAATCTGGTCTGTGAATTTAATCAGGTCTTTATTGGCTCCGCCTTCATTGTGGCGGATAACAGCAAGTAATCGTTGGCCGGCAGCCACAAGACGTAAGTAAATTGTAGTAGCACGACTGCTCTTGGCAACTGCTTTTTTCTTCTTTTGAACGCTATTACCGTCAGTCAGCCATTGCTCTGTCAGTAAGTCGAAGGAAGCACCGGTATATGGGGCCATAGCGTTGTATGCATATTCTTCCCGTAAGCAGGTAACAAAGTTATCACAAACTGTATCTTCACCATGAACAACAAATACTTGTTTTGGCTTCGGTGAAATGGCCTGCAGCCATTCAATTAAGTGTTCCTTATCTGCATGGCCACTAATGCCTTCCAACCGTTCTATACGTGCTTTTACATCAATATGTTCACCGAAAAGTGTAACGGAAGGCACTCCTTCTAAAAGTGCACGGCCTAAGGTTCCGTTTGCCTGATAACCTACGAAGAGAATCGTACATTCCGGTCTCCACAGGTTGTGTTTTAGGTGATGACGGATTCGTCCGGCTTCACACATACCGGAAGCGGAGATGATTACCTTTGGATGCGGGTCAAAATTAATTGCCTTGGATTCATCGCTGGTAACAGACACTTTTAATCCGGGAAAGGCAATAGGATTGATTCCCTGACGAACCAATTCCATGGCTTCCTCGTCAAAACAGCTTTCTACATTGCGGTTAAAGACGTTGGTGGCTTCTACCGCCAACGGGCTGTCTACATACACTTCGAAGTTCGCAAATTCCGGTAGGAGATTCTGCGTCTTAATTTCACGCATGAAGTATAACAATTCCTGAGTACGACCGACTGCAAACGAAGGAATTACTAAATTTCCGTTTTTCTGGAAGGTGTCCTTCATGATTTGGACTAATTCCTTGACATAATCCGGTGTAGAACCGTGGCTCCGGTCGCCATAGGTGGATTCCATAATGACATAATCCGCATCCGTTAAATATTGTGGGTCACGAATTAGTGGCTGATTGATATTTCCGATATCACCGGAAAACGCAAGTTTTACGGTTTTATCTGCTTCCGTAGCCCAGATTTCAATGCTGGCAGAACCCAGCAAATGTCCTACGTCTGAGAACCGTACTTGTATGCCGTCGCTAATGGTAACTTGTGCATCGTAATCCAAGGAGCGAAAATGTTTGATAACATTTTCTGCATCCTGCATGGTATACAATGGAGGTACTTCCTGAAGACCGGAACGCCGAGCTTTTCGATTCTTCCATTCTGCTTCCATTTCCTGAATGTGTGCACTGTCACGCAACATGATTTGACAAAGGTCCGTGGTTGCCTTGGTGGCAAAGATTTCGCCTCGGAAGCCCTGTGAATACAGTAGCGGAAGATATCCGCTGTGATCAATATGTGCATGTGTTAATAATACGTAATCGATATCTGCGGCAGACACCGGTAAATCCACATTCTCGTAGATGTCGGCACCCTGTTCCATACCACAATCGATGGTAAGATATTTGCCGTTGATTTCTAAGAAATGACAGCTGCCGGTAACTTCGTGATCCGCCCCAATAAATGTTAATTTCATAAGCAATACCCCCTTGCATCTGATAGTTCTATTATAATATGTATGCATGAAATTTTCAATGAATTATGAGATAAATGGGAAGTAGTTAGACAACTCTTGCGAATATGATAAAAAAGTATTATCATATATATGTTGCGAAAATTAGAAAATAATTGATTTTGAATACAATTAATTAGGGAGGGAGCATTATGCTAAAGCGAAAGATAAAGTTGGATTTGGACGGCAAGATGAATGAATTGAAAATCAATCTGGAGAATAATTATAAAGATTTAGCTCATGATGCATTGAAAGAATTGCAGACGGCATTAGAGAATTACAAAGAGTCAGGAGAGATGAAAGAAAAAGATTATATGAAATATAAGCAAAAGGTAGACAGCTATGCCATGCGAATGATGAATTATCATCATTAATTTTAATTATTGGTATAACGCAATATTTGCTTTTACTTTTGCAACAAAATTCTGTGTTTCAGAATAAGGCGGGATACCATTGTACTGGTCAACGGCACCGGCACCGGCATTGTAGGCTGCAAGGATTCGGTCAATATCGCCGTTGTAGCGTTGGGATAATTCAGCAAGAAGCTTTGCACCACCCATAATATTCTGTTCCGGATTATAAGGGTCAGATACACCCAAATAACGGGCGGTAGACGGCATTAACTGCATAACACCAACTGCACCGGCAGAAGATACGATGTTTGCCTGGAAGGCAGATTCCTGCTTGGCAACAGCCTTTAATAATGCAACCGGGACACCGTAAGTATCAGCGGCTTTCTGGAAATATGCATCATACGCAGTTTCAGAAGTTCCGTATGCAGTTGCACCGGATTGTTCCGCAATACTATTATTTAAAATAGAATGAAAGGATATGCTGGAGGCTTGAGCATTTGCAGCCGCTTGTGCAGACTGGCGTGTGTTTTGTGCAGCCTTAGCTTGTGCAACGGCTTCCATAAACTGTGCTTCAGTTGTATAAGTCATTGAAGTAACGTATGCCATAAGAAATCCTTTCTTTTGTATGATTTATATCTATTTTTCTTATAAGATTCTTCCATCAGAAAATTATAAATTCAGTATAGTAGAAAAATGAAAAAACTGCAATGAAAACATAATCTCATTTTCAAATGAACCTCAATATATAAGAATTTTGAACAAAAACTCCCCTTAAGAGGAAGGGTCTTACATAGACAGAAAGTCGCAAAAGGTGTATACTGAAATTAACTATGTAATAGACAGATTGACGGAGGTACAACATGCGTGGGTTAGAAACAGATGTTAGACGATTACGAAAGCAAGTGTTTGTAGAGGTAGCAAAAGTTGCTTACAATTCGGAGTCGATAAATGATGATATAGAAGCAATTCCATATACAGTAACACCGGGGGATACACCCCAATATTGTGATAATATTTATCGGGAGCGGGCAATTACCAGTGAACGTGTACGCCTTGCCATGGGTATGTCTCTGCGTCCGGAAGACCGTCCGGTTCATGTTACACAAGGCTTGGAGGAAAGTGCCATTGATGAGAAGTATTATGAACCTCCATTGATGCAGGTAATTCCGTCGGCATGTAATGCCTGCGAGAATAACATTTACGAAGTTAGCAATCAGTGTAAGGGTTGTGTGGCGCATCCGTGTATGGAAGTGTGCCCGATGGATGCTATTTCATTTGTAAACGGAAAGTCTTATATTGATCAGAATAAATGTATCAAATGTGGCAAGTGTAAAGCCAATTGTCCGTATGACGCCATTTCCAATAAGCGTCGCCCTTGTGCAGATGCCTGTGGGGTGGGTGCTATTGAGAGCGACGAGCATGGAAGGGCGAAAATAAACGAGGATAAATGTGTGTCCTGTGGTATGTGTATGGTAAGCTGTCCATTTGGTGCCATTGCAGACAAGTCCCAGTTATTCCAGTTGATTCGTGCAATGAAATCCGGTCGGGAAATTGTGGCAGAGATTGCTCCGGCATTTGTGGGACAGTTTGGGGAGTATGCTACACCGGAGAAGATAAAAGCAGCATTACTAAAATTAGGATTTAAAGATGTGTATGAAGTAGCAATTGGTGCTGATATTGGTGCTATGGCAGAAGCAGAGCATTATGTGAATGTTGTGGCAAGTGGAGAACAGCCATTTTTACTGACTTCTTGTTGTCCTTCCTGGGCAATGTTGGCGAAGAAATATTTCCCGGAGACCATTAGTATGATTTCGAATGAATTGACACCGATGGTTGCGACAGCGAGAATTATTAAAAAAGAGCATCCGAATGCATCGGTTGTATTTATTGGACCGTGTGCAGCTAAGAAGCTGGAAGCGTCCAGAAGAACTGTAAGAAGTGATGTAGATTTTGTTATAACCTTTGAAGAATTGGATGCTATGTTCATTGTACAAGACATTGAATTCGATGATTTCCGACAAGGAGTTCCGATGGAAGATGCTACAGGTGCGGGACGAGGTTATGCTGTTGCCGGAGGTGTGGCAGATGCCATTCAAGCATGTATCAAGGAATACCATCCGGAAGTAGAAGTAAATATCGAGCATGCAGAAGGCTTGGCAGAATGTCGGAAGATGCTGATGCTTGCTAAGGCAGGTAAGAAGAATGGTTGTTTGATTGAAGGTATGGGCTGTCCGGGTGGTTGCATTGCCGGAGCAGGAACGAATATCCCGTTGAATCAGGCAACTGTTGCAGTGCGGAAGTTTAAGGGCGCGACACGAAAGACGATTCCGGATCCATCAGTATTGGAGCAGGAGATTGAATAAGAGAAAGCATTGGAGTGAGGCATATGAAGAAATTCATAACCGGATTGCGGTATGGTAATTGGTTAACAAGAATATTTTTGATTTCGGTTCCGCTTTGTATAGTAGTGGCACTTGTTCTGATTGTGCTTTCTTTTGTGCTGAATCTGATTTATCTGTTGTTAATAGGAATAGCATTTGGAATAGTTGCCGTAGCCTTAAGTCAGAGCTTTACACTGGAAGAAGTGGATGCACAGCAACCGGTGAAAAACGATTCCAAAGGTGATAATACGCAGAT
>JAFTZJ010000052.1 GCA_017461045.1 Lachnospiraceae bacterium
CATCATTTGGATACTTGTCATAAGCAAGGATTTTGCAACCAAATCCGGACAGATTCTGAATAACCTTTCTTCCAATCTGACCGGTTCCCATAACACCAACCGTCTGATTACGAAGCTCACATCCACGAACATTTGTCAGGGAATAATCCTGCCCCATGCTTCGTGTCATGATGGTCTTCATCCTGCGGTTTGCCATAAGAATCAGCATTAATGCATATTCTGCCACGCTATTGGGAGAATAGGTTACATTTCCGACTCCCATGGATAGCTCCTTGGCAGAGTTTAGATCAATATGGTCAAATCCTATGGTTCTCGTGGAAAGAAAACGAACACCTGCCTCATAAAAGGCGGTCAATTCATCCTTACCGATTTTGGTGGTAATAACCGATGCACACTCGCAGCCTTGCGCCTTCTTAATGGACTCTACGGAGGGTGCTTCAAGAATATATACAGGTTCTACCTTATACTGTTCACAAAACTTTGTAAAAAATTCTGCTTCATCTTCCCTGTGATTAAAAACTGCTAATTTCATTTTTGCAATCTCCAATTCTAATGAAGCTTAAAGTCCGGTCTTTCCAAATCCGCTTCTCCAAACATTGTCTCACCTTCACTATTTAAGGACATCTGCTTGCTGGTAATTGCAACATGATCCATATAATCCACGAATAAGTCAAGGGCATCAATGCCTGCTTCCTTAGCATATTTTTCAATATATGGCTTTACTACTTCTCCAAGCTTAATGTCTTTTTTTGTCTTGGAAAGCTCTTCTATATCTGCGTCAATCTTGCGAACGATTTCTCTTGTTACTTCATTCATTCTGCCTTCACTCCTATCTTATTAGTATGCAGGAACAACTGAACCCTGATATGTCTCTTCAATATATTTCTTAACTTCATCGGACTGAAGTGCTTTAATCAAAGCCTGAATTCCAGGGTCATTTTCCTTTCCTTCCTTAACGGCAATGATATTTGCATATGTTGTTGCTGCAAGAGAATCTGCTGCTTCCTTGGCAATGGCATCCTTTTCTACATTAAGACCTGCTGCCAATGCATTGTTACCATTGATAACTCCGATATTAACATCCGGTAATGCTCTTGCAACCTGTTCTGCCTGAAGCTCAACGATTTCATAATTGTGTGGATTGTCTACAATATCATTCTTGGTAGCTGTAATTCCGGCACCTTCTTTTAATGTAATAAGACCTTCCTGCTCTAATAAGAGTAATGCTCTTGCTTCATTGGTTGTATCATTTGGTACTGCAATCTTAGCTCCGTCCGGAAGATCTGCTAAGGATGCTGTCTGTCCCGGATAGATTCCAAATGGCTCATAGTGAATTGCTGCAGCAGATACCAGTGCTGTTCCCTGCTCTGCATTAAAATCATCCAGATATGGCTTGTGCTGGAAATAGTTTGCATCAAGACTTCCGTCATTTAAAGATGTATTTGGTAATACATAATCGGAAAATTCCTGAATCTGTAAATCATATCCTGCTTCTGCCAAATCATCCTTAACTACTGCAAGAATTTCTGCATGAGGTGTTGTAGATGCACCAACTCGAAGTGGTGTAAGTTCGCTTTTTTCTGATGATGAGCATGCCGTAAGAGATAATACGGATGCTAATGTAAGTACAAGTGCTAATAATTTTTTCATAATATCCTCCTTCACCCAAAAGGGCTTATTAAATTTATCGTCTTCTCTTATCAAATGCTTTGGATAACTTCATTCCGACTTCCTGAAGTATCTGCACAATAACAACAAGTAATGCAACCGTGACTAACATTATGTCCGTCTGATAACGGTTGTAACCATATCGAATGGCTATGTCACCAAGTCCGCCGCCACCGGTAAATCCCGCAAGTGCGGAATAGCTAAGAATAGTGGTTACTGCAAGTGCTCCGCCAACAATTAATGATGGAAGAGATTCCGGCAATAATACCTTGTAAATAATCTGGAATGTAGAGGTTCCCATGGATTGTGCCGCTTCAATAACACCCTTATCCACTTCTTTTAGGGAAGATTCCACAACTCTTGCTATAAATGGTGCTGCCGCCACAACTAACGGTACAATGGTTGCCGTGGTTCCGATGGATGTTCCTGTTACCCATCTTGTAAATGGAATAATGGTAATTAACAGAATCAAAAACGGCACGGAACGCAGTACATTAATAATTACTCCAAGTATTCCGTTAAGCCATGGTATGGGCTTAATTCCATCCTTATCCGTTACTACCAGAATAATTCCAAGAGGAAGTCCGATGACATATGCAAATAAAGTTGATACCAATGTCATATAAATGGAATCCCAGAATCCATCAATAATCATATTAATGATTGTCTGATCAAACATAGTTCTTTACCTCCTCAACCGATAAATTTCTCGCCTTCAGATAAGCAAATACCTTATCATATGCTTTTTCATCATCGGAGAGCTGGATGACCATTTCTCCCGTAGCTGTTCCGTTAATATTCTTGGTATTGGCATAAATTATGTTCACCGGTTCCTTGCAGTCTAATATCATGTTGGCAATAACCGGCTCGAATGAGGAGCGTCCGTCAAACACAATACGAATGCAACGATTTTTACCAAACTCAATATTTCTTTCACCATCCGGATAAACCAGCTTTCTTCCTGCCTCCGTACTTGGTTTTGCAAAAATATCCTTTACCGGTCCAATTTCTGCAATTCTGCTGTCTGCAATAATTGCCACACGGTTACAGATTGCTTCAATTACCATCATTTCATGAGTAATAATTACAATGGTAATTCCAAGTTTTTGGTTAATGTCCTTTAAAAGTTCCAATACCTCTCTTGTTGTGGTAGGGTCCAGTGCACTGGTTGCCTCATCACA
>JAFTZJ010000053.1 GCA_017461045.1 Lachnospiraceae bacterium
ACTTCATCAAAGAGTACTACCGAATAAGGCTTCCGTCTTACTGCCTCAGTCAACTGCCCGCCTTCATCATATCCAACATATCCCGGAGGAGCTCCAATCAACCGGGCAACAGAATGCTTCTCCATGTATTCACTCATATCAATCCGAATCATATTGGACTCGTTGTCAAATAAGCTGGCAGCTAAGGTTTTGGCAAGTTCTGTCTTACCCACACCTGTTGGTCCCAGGAACAGGAAGGAGCCAATCGGCTTACTTGGGTCCTTGATACCAGCCTTAGACCGAATAATGGACTCACTTACCAGATTCACTGCTTCATCCTGACCTACCACCCGTTTGTGCAATTCCTCATCCAAATGCAGAGTCTTATTCCGTTCACTTTCTGTCAGCTTCGATACCGGAATTCCTGTCCAACGAGAAATAATCTTCGCTATTTCCTCATCGGTAACACTTTCATGTACCAAGGTATGTTCCTCGTTCTTCATACGTTCCTCTTCATTGGCCAATTCCTGCTGTAACTGTGGCAGTTTTCCATACTGCAATTCAGCCGCTTTATTCAAATCATAATTGCGTTGTGCAATCTGTATCTGATTATTTAAGGATTCGATTTCTTCCCGTAACTTGGTAACCTTTTCAACCTCTTGCTTTTCCTTCTCCCAGTCTGCTTTCGCATTGGCGAAGGTATCCTTCATTTCAGCTAATTCTTTCTGCAATTCTGCTAATCGTTCCTGACTTAATCGGTCATCTTCCTTCTTCAGCGCTGCCTCTTCAATCTCCATCTGCATAATTTTCCGAGCCATATCATCTAATTCCATCGGCATGGAATCCAATTCTGTCTTAATCATGGCACAAGCTTCATCTACCAAATCGATTGCTTTATCCGGCAAGAACCGGTCAGTAATATAGCGGTTAGATAATGTTGCTGCAGAAACCAAGGCTCCATCCGTAATCTTCACCCCATGGAATACTTCATATCGTTCCTTCAATCCTCGCAGAATCGAAATGGTATCCTCTACGGTTGGTTCATTCACCATAACCGGTTGGAATCTACGCTCCAATGCCGGGTCTTTCTCGATATACTGACGATATTCATCCAAGGTAGTGGCACCAATACAATGAAGCTCTCCCCGTGCCAGCATCGGTTTCAGCATATTGCCTGCATCCATGGCACCATCCGTCTTACCTGCTCCAACGATGGTATGCAATTCATCAATGAACAACAGAATGTTACCATCGCTCTTCTTCACTTCATCCAGCACCGCTTTCAAACGTTCCTCGAATTCACCACGGTACTTGGCACCGGCAAGCAAGGCACCCATATCCAAGGCATATACCTGCTTATTCTTCAAACCGTCCGGTACATCTCCCCGTACGATTCGCTGTGCCAATCCCTCTACAGCTGCCGTCTTACCCACTCCGGGTTCTCCGATTAATACCGGATTATTTTTAGTCTTTCTGGAAAGAATACGGATAATATTCCGAATCTCTGCATCTCTACCAATAACCGGATCTAATTTCTGCTGTCTTGCCCTTGCAACTAAATCATAACCGTATTTAGACAGGCTATCATAGGTAGCTTCCGGATTGTCCGATTCCACTTTCTGATTCCCACGGACAGTAACCAATACCTTTAGGAATCCGTCTCGTGTAATATTATATTTCTGAAAGATTCCCCGCACAGTCTTATTGGCTTTCTTAATCATTGCCAAGAAAATGTGTTCAACGGAAATATAGGAATCTCCCATTTGTTTGGATTCATTCTCAGCATCCATCAATGTCATAGTGAATTCCCGACTCATATACACATCACTGGTACCGGTAACCTTCGGCCGGTATGCAACTGCACGTTCGCAATCAGCTGTAAAGGTATTCAGGTCCATTCCCATCTTCTCAATCATTTTAGAAATCAGACAATCCTCTGTGGTAACCATGCTTAACAGCAAATGCTCCTGGTCGATTTCCTGATTGTTATATTCATAGGCAAGTTTGGAACAATTCTCGATTACTTCTAATGATTTTTTAGTAAGTTTCTCTGCATTCATACTTCAAACCTCCTTAATTGTTTATGTTCTACTGCAACTATAACACTATATATTTTCTGTGTCAACAACTTTTTAGCACTCACTTGATAAGAGTGCTAATAATTACATATAAAAACTGCCATGCTTTCGCATGACAGCTTCCATTCATCCTTTTTTCACTTTCATTTACTTCAACTGCAATTAAGCATGAAGCCATTTAGACAAATCGGTTCAATTCCTGATTATATTCATAACCGATTCCCTTCAGCTTTTCTTTTATTTCTTTTGCATCTACATCTAGATCCTCACATAATGCATCTAAGGATGCATAGGTGTCTCGCAGTTTTGTATTTATAACACTCAACAACATCATAGTGTCATTCGGCAATTGTTCAAATGCCATCCTGTTACCTTCTTTCTTCCTACTTTTGCTTACCGTTCACTCATAGGAACATAATCCTTATGTGGTGCAACCGACTTATAAGCCGGACGAATAATCTTACCTTGATTAATCAATTCTTCCATGCGGTGTGCACTCCAACCTGCCATTCTTGCAATGGCAAAAATCGGTGTATATAATTCCGTAGGCAAATCCAACATACTGTATACGAATCCACTATAGAAGTCCACATTGGCACTTACACCCTTATAAATCTTGCGTTCCTCTGCAATAACCTCTGCTGCCAGACGCTCTACCATGGAATATAACGCATATTCTTCCTCCCGGTGTTTTTCTACGGATAGTTTCTCAACGAAGCCACGGAAGATTTCCGCTCTCGGGTCAGAAATAGAATAAACCGCGTGACCCATACCGTAAATTAATCCCTGATGGTCGAAGGCTTTCTTATGCAACAAATCACGTAAGTACTGTCTTACTTCCTCTTCATTGGTCCAATCCTTTACCGTCTGCTTCATGTCCTCGAACATTTTTACAACCTTAATATTGGCACCACCATGTTTTGGTCCTTTCAGGGAGCCTAAGGAAGCTGCAATACAAGAATAGGTATCGGTTCCGGAGGAAGTTACCACATGGGTCGTAAAGGTAGAATTGTTTCCACCGCCATGCTCTGCATGCAGCACCAATGCTAAATCCAAAATTCTAGCTTCTAATTCTGTATATTGGCTATCTGCCCGTAACAGGTACAGAATGTTCTCTGCTGTAGATAATTCCGGTTGCGGCACATGAATAAACAAACTCTGTCCGTCGTGATAATGTTTGTATGCCTGATAACCATATACGGAAATCATTGGTACTAATGCAGTTAACTGCAAGCACTGACGCAATACATTCGGCAAGGAAATATCATCTGCCCGGTCATCATAGGAATATAAAGTCAGTACACTTCTTGCCAAGGTATTCATCATATCCCGGCTCGGTGCCTTCATAATGATGTCACGCACAAAGCTGGTTGGTAAAGAACGATATTCCACTAACAAATCTGTCAACTGCTTTAACTGCGCCTGGGTTGGTAACTGACCGAACAGCAACAGATATAAGGTTTCCTCATAACCAAATCGATTTTCTTTAATAAATCCATTTACAATATCCTGTATGTCAACACCTTGGTAGAACAATTTACCTTCACAAGGCACCATTTCACAATCCACTGTCATATAGGACTGAATCATGGATACATCGGTTAAGCCGGTTAATACACCTTTACCGTTTACATCTCTCAGTCCCCGTTTTACTTCATACTTTACATATAATTCCGGATCGATGGTTCCGTTCCGTTTACACATTTCTGCCAAATCTACTAATTCTTTGGTAATATCCGAAAAACTACCCTGCATTTAATCACTCCTCTTTCTACATATATCCACGTTTACACTAATTATCAGTATACCATAGAATTCCTTTGCGAAAAAAGGTATTTATGGAATTTTCAGTATTTTTCAGAAATTAGTAAGATTTATCCTATAATTCCGCAAATACTTTTCCAATACTGTCCTGAATCAAAATGTCAGCCTGTGCATCTCTTGGTGTTGCCGCTTTGTTAATGACTACCAAATGCTTACCTTGGAAATAATCTATCATTCCGGCTGCCGGATATACTACCAGAGAAGTGCCACCGATAATCAACACCTCAGCATGGCGAATATAGTGTATGGCTTTCTGTACAGTATGATTGTCCAGACCTTCCTCATACAACACCACATCCGGCTTTACCGTACCGCCACAGGTACATTTCGGTACTCCTTCCGAGTCAATCACATGCTGCAAATCATAAAATTTCCCACATCGTTCACAATAATTCCGATGAATCGAGCCATGCAGTTCCAATACCTCTTTGCTACCTGCCATCTGATGCAGACCATCGATATTCTGCGTAATTACTGCCTTTACATGTCCCGCCTGCTCCAGTTGGGCCAATCGCAGGTGCGCCGTGTTCGGTTGCGCTTTGGTTACAATCATTTTATCCTTATAGAATTCAAAGAATTCCTCCGGATAATGTCGGTAATATGTATGGCTGATGATTCGCTCCGGCGGATGCTTATATTTCTGATTATATAACCCATCTACACTTCGAAAATCCGGTATTCCGCTTTCCGTAGATACACCGGCACCGCCGAAGAATACTACATTCTTACTGGCATGTACGATTTCTTTTAACCGTTCGATTTCATTCATACCCGCAGCCCCTTTCCTTTTTCTTTCAAAACCACTTAAAACCTGTTGCTACTAAGCCTATTCCTAATAAAAACAGTATAGCACACTTACTTTTAAATGAAAAACGAAATCCGGTTGTATGTTTCTCGTCTTTCGTCTATAATTTATCCAAGGTGGTGAAGCTATGAAGTTATTAATTGACGCCCGTTCCCTTGGCAGTCATCCAAGCGGTATCGGTATATATGTATTTGATTTTTTGAAGGAACTAATCAAGGACCAACGATTTGAAATAACCTTATTAAGCGATGTGGCGACCAGTAGTGAGATGCTATGGCTGGCTCAGCAGAATATTCCGATTATCACGTACGGAAAACTTATATCGAAAAGTGCCGGTGTGTTCTCGTATTTTAAGTTCATACAGGATTCTCTGGAATACTATCAACCGGATTTATTCTGGGAACCCAATAATCTGATTCCGGTTCCGTTGAAGCGGTATCAAGGAAAAATTATGGTAACCATTCATGATGTGTTCCCAATTACCCAACCGGAAACTCATGGATTCTTATATCCCATTTATTTCAAATACGGGATTCGTCAGACCTTAAAGCAGGCAAATATGATTACTTACAATTCCGTAGAGACGAAGACGGAAACCGAACGGGCATTTCCTCAGGCAAAGGACATTTCCCATCTGATTAGTTACATTATTGTAGATAAACCGGATTTTACCGATGCTCCAATGACACCGGACGTATTATTCAAGGATGTTAGAATTGATGGAGAAGATTATTTCTTATATATTGGAAATCTGGAAAAGCGGAAGGGGTCGGATTTGCTACTGAAGGCATACGCCCGCTATCGCAAGCTTGGGGGCAAACGCAAGTTGTATCTGGGTGGTAGTATCCGCGAAGATGACATTCAAAAGCTCTATGACCAAATCAGCAAGGAAACACCGGGAATCGTGTCCTTGGGCTATGTTGGAAATGAGCAAAAGACTGCACTGTTCCGGCATTGTGCCGGCTTCTTGTTCCCATCCCGTGCCGAAGGCTTCGGAATTCCGATTGTGGAAGCCATGCATTATAACAAACCCATTCTTGCCAGCGACTTAAGTATCTTCCATGAAATCGTAGGCGATGCCATTTCATATTTTGACAGCTCCGGAACAGAGGAGGAACAGATTCAAAGTCTGGCCAACGCTATGCTGAAGCTTACATCAGCAGATTTGAACGCATATACTACCGTTGTACAGCGATATCTGCCAAATCAATTAGGCATTGAATTCTGTGACTTTATTCACAATACAATGCAGACAATCTAATCATTTGTATACAAAAACGCTCAAGCAATGTAAAATTACTTGAGCGTTCCTTTTATTTTTTCCGTTTCAAGAATATTCGTAGCAAAATCACAATCAAAGCAATAATAGCAATAATCGGCAACAAATACCATGCAACTATAATAATTACTACAACAAGTGCAATCACTATAACTAATACCAGAAGTGCTAATAATGCCAGTAATAATTTCCCATACCAGGAATTGAATGAGAACTTACCGAATTTCAAATCCAACTGTCCCTTGTCATTAATATCTGTGTGAAACCGTGGTTTTTCCTTTTTTTCTTTTTGCTTTTCCTTGTTTCCCTGTTCCTGCTGATATTCGTATTCCATTTCTTCCCGTCTGCCTGCTCCTGCATTGGCGTCAATAATGGATTTCACAATCAGACGTACCGGCCCCAGTTCTTCCAAAACCTGTTCTTCTGTCTTGCCATCCGCTATGGATTCATTGATATATCGATAATAATAATCTACGGATTCCTGAACCACTCGTGCCGGCACTTCACCGGATAATCCACTTCGCAATTCTTCAATATATTCTGTCTTTGTCATGAATCATTCCTCGTTTCTTTCTATTTCTCAACGGTTATCAGCATAACCAGATATTCTCCGTCTTCGTAGTTCTGCCATGATACAGAGCTTGCTCCGCCTTCCTTTATCACAAAACCGCAATCATATTGTATGTTCTCAGAATCCGTTACCATTACTTCAATCTGATTCGTTGTCTGCATTTCTGCCAACACATAACTCTTGAAATCATTAAAGCTGTCAAATGCCGCACCTTCCTGCTCATAATAATTATGCTCTAATGACGTACATTCCGGATATGCGGACCGATTCCATGTATGTGTCTTTTCCATAATCTCATCACTGATATTCAAATATACATGCAAGGCTTCCTCGCCCATGTCCGGAACCGGATCATCCCAGGTGGTATCCACATGATACCAGTCGTCCTCCAGCTTCACAATATTCCACGCATGACTGCCTTCGTCTGTGTACCCTACTGCCATATAGGTTTCAATATTACTGCAAAGCAACAGCAATTCCATAGCCTCTGCATAGCCATTACAGACCGCCGTTCCCCTTAGCAATGCACCTTCTGCTGTATATGAAAGAATTTCATCTTCTCCTTCCAGAAATCCGTATTCTGTATGGGTTACTATGTAGTCATGGTAGAATTTCACCTTCTCATAATCACTTCCGCCGGGACATTCTGCCATTACCATTTCTACCTTCGTGGCAAGGATTTCTGCATCCATGTTATTGACGATTTCTTTTCCATTTACAATCTTCTGATATACATAGTAATTATTGGACACCTCTAGGTCGAACTTGACCAGATATACATCTGCATTGACTTTTCGTAAAATGGTGTAGGCATCTACATGGCCAAAAAAGCCATCCAGACTTTGATTGATAGCAACCAGTTCTTCCTCAGTCATTCCATTAACATAGGTCATAAAGGACTCGTCACCATCCATTAATTCTTCTGTAATTCGCAAACTCAATTCTTCAGCTGATGCTATAATATTATTCTTATGAAATTGTGCAGGAAATGTACGTTCTGCTGCAATGACGAATAAAACTACTATGGCAATTCCCAACAAAACGGTTATTCTGATTTTTTTTGCATCCATGTTCCTTCCCCCATTTTCATTCACGAATATATGCTATTCTAGCATTAACCAACGCGGATTGCAAATCTACCATGCTACTTTTACTGCTTTTTTCAGTGCTTTTTCCGCATATATGAATTTTGCCTAAGTTTTCTCAGGAAATCTTCATTTTTTCTACAGATTTTTCTCTTGTATATCCCTACCTATTTCGCTACAATAAACATGCAAATTGATTTCAGGAGATTATCAATATGAGAACACAGATTATTGCTCATCGTGGTGCCTCTTATTTGGCAAACCATGACAATACAATTGAATCCTTTCAGATTGCACTGGATATGAAGGCTGACTGCATTGAATTCGATGTACGCCAGACCTTAGATAAAGTCCTTATTATACATCATGATGAAGATATTAATGGAATTCCATTGAAGACACTTACCTATCATCAGCTATGTGACATTGCCAATTCCATGGGCTTTCAGGTTCCAACCTTGGAAGAAGCCTTGCAACTATGTCAAAATCGTGCCCAATTGCTTATCGAGTTAAAGGAAGCCGGTTACGAAAAGCGTACCATTCATTTAGTGAATTCCTATTTTGATTATACAGACTATTCCATTCAATCATTCTTGGATATTGTTGTACGACGAATCAAGAAAATTGATCCAAAGGTGCGTGCAGGACTGCTGGTTGGTACAGAAGTTGCTGATTTCAGCACCCGGTTTAATGAATTTTTTCCGGCACGACGTATTCATGAGTGCTTAGCAGATTTTGTGTCTGCCCACTATCGGATTGCAACCATTGATTTTGTTTTGCGGATGAATCATGCAAATATTCCGGTTTATGTATGGACCGTAGATTCTCCTAAGGTTATTAGCTCATTTTTAGAAACCGAGGTGGCAGGTATTATTACCAACCGACCGGATGTGGGTATCTTCATGCGCTCCCGTTGGGAAAAGGAAGAAATCGTTGCTGCGGAACGGCGTGCCAAGACCTATTCTGTTTTAAAGAAGGTTGTAAATGTTCTTCCACGCAAGAAGAATCCGGAGAATTAATTGGATTAATTTTAATTTTATCATTGAAAAAGAGCCTTTGCTCCGCAGGTATTCCTGTTTTGCAAAAGCTCTTTTTCTATTCGTTCTAACAATTATTCTTAGTATGCAATCTCGCCTGTAACGCCATCTGCTGTGTAGTAAATCTTACCTGTCTCAGGCTGAACATAAATGTTCAATGCCTTAATTGCAGATGCCTTCTTGCCGGTTGCTTCGATTACACGAGCCTTAATAGACTCTGTTGAAACCTGATTACCAGCGTACTCGATGAATACTTCCTCAGTAGCCTTAGCTGCCTTCTTTGCAGGTGCTTTCTTAGCTGCTGTTGTCTTAGTAGCTGCTGCCTTCTTTGCAGGTGCCTTCTTAGCTGCCTCTGCCTTTGGCTCTGCCTTAGCAGTTGTCTTCTTAGCTACTGTTGTCTTAGTAGCTGCTGTCTTAGTAGCTGTTGCCTTCTTTGCAGGTGCCTTCTTTGCTGCCTCTGCCTTTACTTCTGTCTTAACTTCTACCTTAGTAGCCTCAACTTTATCTGCTGCCTTAGTTTCTACCTTAGCTGTCTTTGTTGTTTTTGTTGTACTCATAATTCTTTTTCCTCCATCTCTTAACCATATAAGAATATTACAAGTTCAGATAGATAATACTCCATTTTTTCATGGTTTGCAAGCGCATCAACAATTTTCTCAACTATTCAACAACGACTTTCCTTTTTTTCTAAAATAAACAAGCAAGTTGCACAACACTTTTTTATCTTATTCGAACCGCAATGCATCAATCGGTTTCAAATTCGCAGCTTTATTGGCCGGATAGATTCCGAATATTACACCAACACCAACAGAGAATAGTACAGCCAACAATGCTACCGGAATTGTAATTGAGAATTTCACATCCGTACTGAACAGATTGATAATTCCCAAAATACCTCCACTTAAAATCATACCAATCATTCCGCCCATCAGTGACAACACTACGGACTCAATTAAGAACTGAACAATAATATCACTTTTCTGCGCACCAATGGCTTTACGAATACCGATTTCCTTGGTTCGCTCTGTTACGGATACCAACATGATATTCATAATTCCGATACCGCCAACTAACAAGGAAATAGCAGCAATACCACCCAGCATATAGGACAATGTATTGTAGACTTCTTCTACCAACTCAATAATCATACCCATATTCAAAACCATATAATTGTCTTCGCCGCATTTTGCCTTCAAGTAATCATTCATATACTTCTCTGCTTGCTCAATGGTTTCATCACTGGTTGCAGATACATAGAAGCTAGTTATGGAAGTCTGTGCAAATAATCGCTGTGCATTGGTAAACGGAATAAATATTTGTGTATCTACACTACTCATACTGTTAGCACCCATTTCCTTTAAGACACCAACAACTTTATAATCTTTACCGTTAATGCGGATGATTTCACCGATTACATCTGTGTTTCCAAACAGTTCTTTCGCAACCTCTACACCAACAACGCATACGTTCAATCGATATTCATTGTCGATTTCAAGGATTCCACGACCGGTTTCCACCTTTACGGATTGCATATCCATGTAATTCTCTGTCACACCATATACGGCTGCATCATACTGATTGCCTGCTGCCTTCAAGGTACCATTTGCCTGTAAATATGCACTGGTTAATCCAATGGATTCCTCTTCCTCTAAGGCCTTTAGTTCCTCCAAGGTAAATCTTGATGAACTATCATATATCATACATGTAAGATTGGTTCCGCCTAAATTACCAAGCTCGGCTGTAATGGTATTTGTTGCTCCCTGAACCAACGAAATCAACAGGGTTACCGCCATTACACCTACGATAATACCTAACATGGTTAAGAAGGAACGCATTTTATTCGATAATACAGATGACAATGCCATCTTCAAAGCCTGATTAAATTTCATTTGCATTTCCTCCTTTCTCTGCACTATCCCGAATAATCTTACCGTCCATTAACTGTACCTGTCTTGGTGCTTCTGCGGCAATGTTATTGTCATGGGTAATCAGAACTATGGTATTACCCTGTGCATGTAACTCCTTAATAAGATTCATAATGTCCTTGCTGGATTTAGAATCCAGATTACCGGTTGGCTCGTCTGCCAGAATCAAGGTTGGCTTCGTTACCAATGCTCTGGCAACTGCTACTCTCTGTTGCTGTCCGCCGGATAACTGGTTTGGACGGTGATACATACGATCCTCCAAACCAACCTTTGTCAGCGCTTCCTTCACCCGGTCTTTCCGTTCCTTTGCACCAACGCCCTGATAAATTAAGGGCAGTTCTACATTCTCAAAAGCGTTTAACTTCGGAATCAAATTAAACTGCTGGAATATGAAACCGATTTTCCGATTCCGCATAATTCCGATTTCCTTTTCCGTCATATCCATAATGTTCTGACCATCAATAAAATAATTACCGCTATCCGCTGTATCCAGGCAGCCGATGATATTCATCAGGGTAGATTTACCACTACCGGAAGCACCAATGACCGCTACGAATTCTTTTTCATCAATTGTCAGATCAACACCATCTAATGCATGGACTTCCTCGCCGCCAAGGACATAGGTTTTATATATTTTTTCCAATGTTATCATGCCATACCCTCCTTGTATGTTTGCGACCGGTCCTTACTATTCCATTTCCATAGTCAGACCCATTTGGCTATAGATATCTTCCATGGTTACTACCTTCTGTAACTTATCTCCTTCATTAACACCTTCAATGATTTCTGCTGAGGTATTATTTACCAATCCAATCTTAATCGGCAAGGTCTCCACGCTACCATCATCATTAAAGCGGATAACACATTTCTCACCATCCATAGTCTGAATACACTCAACCGGAATTAAGATAACACCTTCCTGCATACCGGTTGTAATCTTCGCATTGGCACTCATTCCCGGAAGAATACCTTCGGTCTCATTTAATAAAACAGTTACGGTATACGATGCTACACCATTTGGATTTGTTCCTACCAAAGATACGGTAGATACCTGACCGGTAAATTCCTGATTTTCAATTGCATCAAAGGTAACAACTGCATTCTGACCGGTTGCAATACCGCGGATATCCAACTCATCAATTTCAACCTTTACCTGATAGCTATCGTTGCCAAGTACAGTACAAAGCTTCGTACCTGCCATAACGGTATCTCCTTCTACTACTGTCATCTCGCTAATAATACCGGTCTTCTCTGCAACAACGGTGTAACCGGACATATATGCTTTGGCTTCTGTTAACTGAGCAACCAATTCTTCTCTCTGATTTACCAATGCCATATAGTCATCAGAATAATCTACATTCTTCAACTTGAATAAGGTGTTACCGCTTGACACCTTCTTATTCACATCTACGGATACACTATCAATGGTTCCGCTGGTGCCTGTTACGGTAATTGGCAAATGACATTCTACCATGCCGCTACCTAACTGTGTTCCGTTTACTGCAACGCTTGCTTCTACTTGAATCTCCATAGAATCGCTGTCTTCAAAGGTAACAGTTACATCATTACCCTGAATTGCTGCAACCTTTCCTTCTGCTTCTGTATCTCCAATGGTAACCGTTGCTTCGTTACCAATCGCAATACCGTCTGTATTTACACCGGATACGGTAACCTGTAACTTATCATCACCGGAAAGCAACATCAACGCGCCATGCTCCTGCATAACCTGTGCTACATCCTGACCTGCTTCGCCGTAAATAGCCTTCACACGACCATTTGCCGGTGCTGTAATGGAACTGCTTCCCTTCTTGTCGGTATAAGCAAGCTGTGCATCAATATTATCTAAGCTCTGTTCCAATGCATCAATATTGGTATCGGTTATTACCGGCGCGAAGGTTGCAATTACCTCACCTGCCTGAACCTGTTCTCCATTCTGCTTATATAAGGTAACTACATCACAGGTGTAATCAATCATTACATTTTGCTTCTCCACTGCTTCCGCCATACCGGAGCCCTCAGTAATCACTTCAATATCGCCAACGGTTGCCTCTCCGTAATCACCCATGGTTTCCATCATATCTGCGGACATTTTTGCAATAGATGCCACACAGGATACAAATCCACCGCAAGTAAGCAATACCACGACTACAATAACTGCTACTATAATCTTTTTCTTTTTTGACCAAGGTTTCTTTCTTTTTACTTCACTCTTGTTTTCATTGATTTCTGTACGTTCTTTTTCCATTATTTCTTAACCTCCATACTATTGATTCATTCAAATATCTTTCTTTATGCTAAATTTAGTTTTTTCTTGAAAATGTAATTTGGCACTATTGTGGTGATGGTTCCAATGACGATGTAATACGCATACTGACCAATCAATATCCATTTGTCCATCTGTTCACTGTCACTTATGATTTCTACGCTGTTTCCGCTGGCAACAATGGATGCTCCGGTTAGCAGTACCACAATGACAACTGCCACACAAATCACAACAGAACCGACTCCTTGGATTAGAAAATATGTACCTACGGTTGCCGGCAAACGATACTTACCAAACAGTTGTCCGATAGAAATCACGAACATTAACAAGGTCATTGCAATCCAATTTGCAATTATCAAACTAATTCCGTAATTCACAAATGTATTTATGAGATACTGCGTTGTCATTCCGTCTGCCTGCAAATCTGCCCACATTATAGGAAGGACTTCTTTTACAATTGGGGCTCCTGCTCCTGCAGCAATTGCTCCCAACACACCAAGTGCAGTTAAACCGGTATTCCATACAAACCCAACAAACACCTTTGAAAAGAATATCTGCGTGCTGGTTGCCGGTAATGTAAAAGTCAAATACGCTTCATCGCAAGTCATACTCTGATAGAAGCGAACAGCACTGAGAATTACTCCTATAGTTGAAATCAGTCCTAGCAAAAGACATAATACGTATATCCAAACAACATCTGTCAGATAAATTTCTATGTCTTCGTCCGGAATCATTCCCATTCGTACATAGAATAAGGGCTTACATAATAAGCAGAGAAGTACGGTTATCCCATACAGCAACAGGAATCCGCCTCTGGTTGCTTCAAATTCATGTTTGATTAATTTTCCTAACATCTGTACACCTCCCGGAACAATCCATCTACGGATTTACCCTCTTCTTCTCGAATCTCTTCTACTGTCTTCTGCAAAATAATTCTTCCATCCCGGATAAAAATCACTTCATCCAAATAGTTCTCAATATCGGAAATCAGATGGGTGGATAGTATAATCGTAGCTTCCGGATTATAATTACTTACAATCATATTCAGTATATAATCACGGCCTGCCGGATCTACACCACCAATGGGTTCATCCAACAAATACAAGTCCGCATCCCGACTCATAACCAGTATTAACTGAACCTTTTCTCTTGTTCCCTTTGACATGGTCTTAAAGCAATCCTTCGGGTTAATATTCAAATGTTTTAACATCTCATATGCCCGTTCTTTGTTGAAATCTTCATAGAAGTCTTCAAACAACCGAATCATAGATTCCACTTTCATATTGTTTTTCAAATAGGTTCGTTCCGGCAAATAAGCTACATGCTTTTTTGTTTCAGCACTGATTGGCTGCCCCAAAATCTTTGCCTCTCCTGCGGTTGGCGTAAGCAAACCATTTAACAATTTAATCAAGGTGGTTTTTCCGCTTCCGTTGGAGCCTAACAAACCGATAATTTTACCTGCCGTAACGGACAAATCAACCTGGTCCAATGCAACCTTATTCTTATACAGCTTTGTTAAGCCTTTGGTTTCTAATAAGATTCTTTCTTCCATGCTATTCTCCTTTCTGACAGCAGCTTGCCACAAGTTCTAAGCTATCTGTTCTGGAATATCCTAAAGCTTGCATCGCCTGTATAAATATTTCGATTTGCTCTTTCGCAAGTTCTTCCCGTAATTTCTGAATCAATTTCTCATCCTCCGTAATGAACCGTCCTGTGGTCCGCTCTGCACGAACCAATCCATCCCGTTCCAATTCTGCCAAGGCCCGTTGCATGGTATTCGGATTCACTCCGGCTTCCGCTGCATATTCACGAACCGACGGCAATCGTTCTCCTGCCTGATACTCGCCCGACACAATTCTACGCTTAATCTGTTCCAACAATTGCGTGTATATGGGCCGGTCATTCAATAAATCCCACGGCATGTCATCACTCCTTCTCTTCTAATTTCCAAAAAACTGTTTCGTATTCTTTGGATTCTGTATATCGATTGCTTTTGTATTACTGTATTATGCACTTAATACAATAATACATGTAACATGCTATGTCAACTACTTTTTTGTTCCCAAATAAAAATATTTTTTGTATACTATTTATTATGAGATTTTAGAATAGGATTGTGATAACTATGACAGATGCAAACGCACATTATAGAAAAATGACAGAAACGCCCATCCCCCGGCTGATTATCACCTTAGGCATTCCTACTACCATATCCATGCTGATTACCAGTATTTACAATATGGTAGATACTTATTTCGTAGGAACTCTGGGAGAAAGCCAGCAGGCTGCTACGGGTGTATTGTTCACCCTGCAGGCAATCATACAAGCAATTTCATTTATGCTTGGTCAAGGGTCCGGCACAATGGTTTCCAAGGCATTAGCTGATAAAAATGAAAAAGAAGCCTCCGAATACGTATCCACCGCTTTCTTTGTGGGCTTTGTCTCCGGTCTGCTTCTTATGGTGTTTGGACTTCTGTTTCTTTCTCCATTTATGCGATTGTTGGGAAGTACAGAAACCATTCTTCCTTATGCAAATCAATACGGCTTCTGTGTCTTGATTGCCTGTCCGTTTATGGTATGTTCCTTTATCCTCAATAATAACCTACGATATGAAGGAAAAGCCTTCTACGCCATGATCGGTCTGGTTACAGGCGGTATATTAAATATCTTCGGAGATTTTTTACTAGTTGAACCCCTTGGCGTATTTGGTGCCGGTCTTGCAACTGCGATATCACAGGTAATTAGTTTTATAATGCTGTTAATCTTTCACGAACGCACCGCCCAAGGCAAGATTCGCGTTCGATACATTTCAAAACAGGCAGCTGTATTACTTACCATCTGTAAGGTAGGTTTTCCTGCCTTGATACGTCAAGGCCTTACGTCCATTTCCAACGGATTGTTGAATCACATGACAAAGCCATACGGAGATGCGGCCATTGCAGCTATGAGTGTGGTAAATCGCTACTCAGCACTGATTATGTGTGTGGGACTTGGTGTAGGTCAGGGCTTCCAGCCGGTGGCTGCCTTTAATTATCAGGCAAGAAAATACAAACGCTTAAAGCAAGGTCTGTTCTTTACCATGATTGCCGGCTTTGCCTTAGTATTCCTATTAGCCTTACCGGGCATCTTCTTTCCAAAACCGATTATCCATCTGTTTCAGGAGAGTCCTGTCGTACAGGACGTGGGCGCTATGGCTTTACGCTATGCCAACCTTGGGGTATTGTTCCTGCCACTTTCCATTCCGGTGAATATGCTGTATCAGAGTATTCGCAAGCCAGGAATCTGTTCCTTCTTATCCTTATTACGCTCCGGCATGGCTTTGATACCAACCCTTCTGATTGGAACTTATTTGTGGGGGCTTACGGGAATTCAGATTGCCCAGCCAATTGCTGATATGCTTACCGGATTAATCAGCATTCCATTTATCATTCATTTTGTAAAACACACGCCGGATGACGAATAAAAAGGAGTGTCGCTCCATAGATTCTTATAATCAATCTACGGAGCAACACTCCTTTTCTATCATTGCATTATATTATTCGCTTTTACACTATCCCTTAATTCGCTGTCTAACACTGATATACGATGATAAATCTTTACACAGATTGCAAATCTCCAAGCCGTAAATCACTCGATCCTCATGTTCTTCAATACGCACAACACGTCCTGCCAAATCCAGCATATGGGCCCGGTCTTCAAACTTTACAGACAACTCATCTCCAATCTCTAGCTTCAACTCCTGCTTGCGGTCTGTAATGGAGAATCCCGTCAAACTAATATCCCGAATCATTACCTGAGGGACACTGCACCCCGGCATGGACAATCGCGCTAATACTCCCACACCTACACGGAAACTACCTCTACGATTGTGTCGAACCCCTTCGGAAAACACCTGTAGGACATACTTATCCTTATACGCGAATACCTTTGCTTCCCGCCAAATAATCGGTACACCCTCATCCTGACAATACTCTACATAAATCTTAACATTATCAAACGATAACCGTTTATTCGAGTCATAGTCCAATTCAATAATCGAAATATCATCTTTGACTATTTTTTGAATGGTAGCATTCATAGTCATTCCATGCGTTTCATTACTGATATGCAATAAGACCGTACTTTCTTCTGCAACTTCTGATAACTTAATCCCCAATACGCGTTCCTCCAAACTATACTACATTAAGCATAACATATTTTTTTGAAATCGCCTACTAGTTTCTATGAAAACCTATCATCTGTTTTCAAAAACTTTAATTTATTTGTAACATACCAATAATTTATACATTTGCTCTATTTTATCCGTAAAAACGGTAGTACCAGTACAAAAAACTACATTTGCCCCCCATAATACGGATATTTGTTCCTATATTAAATATCTCCGTATTCCTTATATCAAACGAATTATTAAGTCGTCATTAATATGCCATACATAAAGACAGGGTATGTTGGAAAATCCAACATACCCTGTCTTTCTAAAACATTAAATCCACCGGATTACGTTTTAACCGAAGTATCTCTTTAATAAGCCTTCGAATGCTTTACCATGTCTAGCTTCGTCACGAGCCATCTCATGAACAGTGTCATGGATTGCATCTAAGTTCTGCTCTTTTGCCTTCTTAGCAAGGGCAGCCTTACCTGCAGTTGCGCCATTCTCAGCTTCTACTCTCATTTCCAGGTTCTTCTTGGTGCTGTCTGTTACTACTTCACCTAATAACTCAGCGAATTTTGCTGCATGCTCAGCTTCTTCCCAAGCTGCCTTCTCCCAGTACAGACCAATTTCCGGATAACCTTCACGATGTGCTACTCTTGCCATTGCAAGGTACATACCAACTTCGGTACACTCACCCATGAAGTTTGCTCTTAAATCTTCTAAAATGTCTTCACTAACACCCTGTGCTACTCCTACTACATGTTCAGCAGCCCAAGTCATCTCTCCGCTTTGAGCAGTAAACTTCTCTGCCGGTGCCTTACACTGTGGGCACTGTGCCGGTGCCTGATCTCCTTCATAAACATAACCACATACAGAACATACAAATTTCATAATCGTACTCTCCTTTACTATTATATATTTTCTTTTAACCTATTCGAAAATAGGAATCATTCCTGTTTTCATTTACATAATAACAAAGCTTTCGACAGTTGTCAACACCAAATTTATTGTTTTAAAACTTCTACAATTTCATTCATATGCATACCGTTAGAGCCTTTCACCAAAACAGCATCCTCCGGCATTAAAGTACCTAACAGATACATTTCTGCTTCCTCATTATCTGAGAATTCGTAAATTCCAATACTGCACTCCGATTCTCTGACCGCCTGACTAATGAACTTCGCCTGCTCACCAACTACCACCAATTCATGAATTGGTAACGTTGCAATAAATTTGCCCACCTCGTAGTGATAATCTTGAGAATTCTCGCCCAGTTCAAACATATCTCCAAGCACTGCAATTCTTCTTCCCGCCGTTTCTAAATGGCAAAGCACATCCAAACTGGCTTTCATGGAATCCGGACTTGCATTATATGTATCATCAATAATGGTAAAACGATTCTCTAACTGAATAATTGTCTGGCGCATTCCGTGAAAATGTGCAAATTCCGCCGCTGCTACCTCCATCGGAATACCGCACACATGACTTACTGCAATGGCAGCCACACAGTTTATAATGTTATGCTGACCTAAGACACTCAGTTCTACAGACACCCTCTCATCTCCATGCACACATTCAAAATAACTTCTACCGTTATCAAACTGAATATTCTCTGCACGGTAATCACACCATTCCTGTGTTCCGTAATAACAGGTGTTGCAGGTAAAGGTTCCCTTCATCTCTGCCAACATGGCATCATCACCATTTAGGAATAAGGTTCCGTCTGGATCCATACAATCAATAATAGAAAGTTTCTCTTTACGAATATTCTCCTGAGTCTTCAACTGTTCAATGTGCGCCACACCAATCGTACTTACTACGGCATATCTTGGCTTTACCAAATTGGAAAGAATATGTATCTGACCTTCCTCGCTCATGCCACACTCTAATACTGCTATTTCATCCGTACTACTAATCCGGCATAGCATAATCGGCACACCGATCTGACTATTAAAATTCTTCTGGGTCTCAAAGGTTTCTTTCTGACTTTGAAGCCCGGTTGCAATCATATTACGAGTAGTAGTCTTACCTACACTTCCGGTAACCGCTACAATCGGAAGCTCCAATCGTTCTCGAACGTACAGACCGATATCCTGTAACGCCTTCACAGTGTCTTCCACCTTAATGTATGGCTTATCAGCACTAACTGCATAATGTTCAGAGGTCAAGGTAGCAGCACCAATTTCTAATGCCTGCTCAATAAAACGATGGGCATTTACCCGTTCACCGATAATTGGAATAAATAAATCGCCTTCCTTTATCTCCTTTGAATCAATACATACATCCGTAATAATTGTATTCTCATCACCACAGAGCAGTGTGCCCCGGGTTGCTTCTACCAAATCCCGGACGGTTATATTCTCCATTTCGTCTCTCCTTTACATTCCCATTTTGGAATCCCGCAATACCTTTGACAAGAATCTTGGCACACCATTGTCTTCGTTACTTGGAATAATTCCATTTGCCAAGTCCTGAATCTCTGCTGTAGCATTGGATACTGCGTATGTTTCATCACATATCTGAAACATCTCTTTATCATTAGCACTATCACCAAAGCCGACCATGTAATCGAATCGGCCCCATTCCTTAATTGTATTCAAGGCATTCGACTTTGATGCTTTATCACTATAGATTTCTAAATACGTCCATTCAGTGTTATAAACATCTTCATATAGCACTGCATTGGCACCACGAACTGCCTGCAAATCCCGATAAAGTCCTTCTAACAACTCTTTCCGTTCCCGTAAACAGAAATAAATGACACCTTTACCGGTGCAAATACTCAAATCATCGACTTCCGTAAATACCTTATCGTATTTCATAATCCGTTCGTTTCGGAACTTATTCAATGAATGGGATTCTACACTATCATAATAGGTACATAGATTCCCCTGTTCCAAGGTATACATAAAACACTGTAGTTTATGAAGTTTAATAATTCCCAGAACTACCATGGCGGTTTCCCTGGTTAAGTAATGTGTCTGCATATACTCCTGCTGAACCGGATTGTAAATCAAAACACCGTTCATCATAGCATATGGCATATTCATATTCACAGATTGCATAATCGGAAATACCGTCGCCGGCGTTCTTGCCGTATTAATGGTAAATGCCATACCCTCTTCTATGCAGGTATTTAGCATCTCCGCCGTTTGCACTGATATATCACCACGTTGATTTAATAATGTACCATCCAAATCACTTACATATAATTTTCTCATTTGGCATCCCCCATACATAATCTTGTAACCATCGTCACAATATGTCCACAATCAGATATTGCAGACAAATAACACGTCTCTTAATTATATCACATCAATCCTTATCAACCAAGGGGTTTTTCTCCCAGAAGGCAGTTCCCTGATTCCGGAAATTCTCTAAGGTTACGATCTGATAGTCCTCCCATTCCCGTGGGAACAGTTGTTGATTACTACGGTTCAAAAACCGTTCATCCAACAATAAGATTAATCCCTGATCGGTATCCGTTCGTATTACTCTGCCGGCGGCCTGTAATACCTTATTCATACCCGGGTACAGATATGCATACTCAAAACCAAGTCCGGATTGTTTTTCAAAATACTGTCGCAAAATCTCCCGTTCATTGCACACCATTGGCAACCCGGTTCCTACAATTACGGCTCCAATCAATCGTTCTCCGGTTAAATCAATGCCTTCGGAGAAGATTCCGCCCATAGTGCAGAAGCCAATCACATTTTCTTCATCAAAGGCTTTCAAAAACGCTTCCCGCTCTTCCTCCTTCATATTTGGGCTCTGACAAAGCAACCTGACACGCTCCGGAAGCCCTTGCTCCATTGCCTGTGCATACACTTCTTCCAGCATTTTATAAGAAGGAAAGAATACCATATAGTTTCCTTGCTTAATGGAAACCATTTCTGCAATATACCGGTAAATACGTTCATACTCCGCAGGCCCCCGGCGGCTATAACGACTACTTACGTCCCGCCCAATCATTAAGCCCATATGACTTCTGTCAAATGGAGACGGAATATAAATTGCATAATCCTCCTCCTGACTTAACAGACTCTTATAATATCGAATCGGAAGTAAGGTGGCAGAAAAGAAAATAGTTGCCCGTCCTTTATCCAAACACTCCTTCAAATTCGTTGCTGTATTTACGCAGTATAATTTCAACTTAAAGGAGGAGGCATGGACCTGTTCGCAATAAATCACATAATTCTCATCCACCCGCTCGTATATATTTAGGAATTGATATAACTGGAAGTAAAACTCCAGAATTCTTGTTTCCTCCGGCACCCCCCGATGGTCTTCCAAAAAGATTTCGTATTCACTCAAAGCGGACAGCAGTTTTAGTATCAACGGCTGAATGGAATCCAGAACTTGATATCCCTGGCACTCCTTTTTCAATTCCAGCAATGCCTTATTACAATTTTCCAACCGCTTGGCAAGCTTCGGACTATATGGCTTAATTATATTTTTAAACTCCAGAAAATCTTCTTTATAAAGCTCCGCACTATACATATTACTGGCACGTTCATACAAATTATGGGCCTCATCTACCAGGAACAGATAATCCCCTTTTATTCCTTGACCAAAATATCGCTTTAGGTTCACCCTTGGGTCAAAGACATAATTGTAGTCACAAATAATTCCGTCTACCCAGAGACTGACATCCAAACAGAATTCAAATGGACATACCTGATGTTTTTCAGCATAGCTCTGTATTACTTCTCTGGTAATATTCGTCTCATGGGTTATACAGTCGTAAACCGCTGCATTAATCCGGTCATAATGCCCTTTCGCATATGGACAATCCTCCGGATTACATGTGCACTCCTCCAGCATACAGGACTTTTCTTTCGCCGTAATCACCACAGAAGAAAAGAAGAGTCCCTGTTCCCGCAGTTTCTCAAATCCCTCCACCGCAACCGTACGGGTAATGGTTTTCGCTGTCAAATAGAAAATCTTGTCCCCCATACCCTGACCAACTGCCTGAACAGCCGGAAAAATAGTAGCTAAGGTTTTTCCAATTCCCGTTGGAGCCTGAACGAATAAAGGTGTTCCATTGCGAATTGCTGAATACACCGACACTACCATATCCCGCTGTCCCGGACGATAATCATATGGGAAGGTAACTTGTTTAATAGACGCTTGTCTCTTCTCCCGATGGTCATATATATAATTTGCCCATTCCATGTACCTATCTACAATTCCATGAAACCAGACATCCAACTGTTCATAGGTAAACTGCTCTTGGAATCGCTTTATTATCTCTGTTTCCAAGTTGCAATAGGTCATCTGAACAGTAATATTCTGCAATTGATGTTCTTCTGCATAAATATAGGCATAGACCATTGCCTGCGCTTTATGCACAAAAATAGGTGCCTCCATTTCTTCCACCTTCTTATAGACACCCTTAATCTCATCAATGGTAACCGCTCCGTCCTGTTCCAGAATACCGTCTGCCCGGCCTTCTACGCGCAATACAAAATGTGCCATTGGCAAATCAATTGCCAGTGGCACTTCACTTTTATAAAACGATCCCATACTTTTTTGAATTTTTCGATGAATCCGGCTTCCGGCCTCCATGGCATCCTTGTCCGATACCTGTCCTCTTCGGTTGTCTATATCACCTTCCCGAAGAATGAACTCTACCAGATTCCGGACAGAAATCTTAATCATTTCCATCTCGTTCTTTACGCACGACCTCCGCGGAAGTGCATCTTAATCTCTTCTTTCTTATCGTCAAACTTATCCTTCATGTTCTTGCCGAATTTACTTCTGGACGCAAAACTGAACGCTAAATCTATAAAGTAAATCCAAATCAAGACATTCACAATCGGATAACCAAACCGTACCGGAATTAAATCAATCAAATAAATCACAGTCGGTTGTAATACTGCAAAGAACAATACAATCAAACCGCCCCATGCAAGGGAAATAAACAAGTTAATTCTTCCTTGGAAACTAAATGGCATATCTGTATAATCCCAAAGTTTCTGGTGGAACAGCTTATCCAGTAATACCGCCGTTACATATTCCAATAAGGTTGCATAAATCATTCCTAAGAAAAACAGTGCAATCCATTTACCATCCAGTGGCTTCATAACAAAGTATACGAACAAATACGCCACACCGTAAATGGTGCAGAACGGTCCCTTATTAAATCCTCTGTTATATACCAACTTCTTCTGACGAATTGTCTCAAATATACATTCCATTACCCAGCAACAGAAACCATACACAAAAAATGAATATGCCGTATGATAAAAATCTGTTCCCATAAATTCATAAAAAAACAATTTCTCTATCATATGTGATTCCTTTCAAACCTCTCACAACATGGATTCTTATTCATCATTAACGATAAACAATCTTCTTTGCAATATCATCAGATACAGCTTTTCCTTTGAGTATCTCAGCCAGCTTCAATCCAAAATCAATTGCAGTTCCTACTCCACGACTTGTAATAAACTTACCATCTACCACAACAGAATCCTCTTGGGCTTCCGCTCCTACCAAACCTTCTTCCATGCCCGGATAGCAGGTAGCATGTTTGCCATTCAGCATACCCTTCTCACCAAATACCGTTGGTGCAGCACAGATTGCAGCCAGATAAATGTCTTTCTCAGCACTTTCACGAAGCAACCGGTCCAATCCTGCATGGGCAGCCAGATTCGGTGTACCCGGAATACCGCCCGGTAAGATTAACATCTCTGCTGCTTCCTTTATGTCTTCAAATAATATGTCTGCCATTACCTCAATCTGATGGGCACCCATTACGTTCTTCCGACCCATAATGGAAACCATTTGAAGTTCTACACCAGCCCGACGCAGAATATCTACAACTGTCAAGCCTTCCACTTCTTCAAACCCATCTGCCAGGAATAAATAAACCATAACTTGCTCCTTATAAAATAAAACACTATCTAAAATAATATATGAATACTCTATCTTGAATTAATCCACCTACTATGTTTATAATCAGAATAACAGCAAATGTCAAGAGTAAAGACTTACAAAATTTAGTAGATTTTCTTACGACACCACTAAATGTTGTGTTTTCTATTATAAAAAAGGAGAATTACCATGGAAATCGAACGTAAATTCCTAATTAAACAGCTCCCGGAGAATCTGGAAGCCTACCCTGCCGAACGCATTGAGCAAGGCTATCTGAATACGACCCCCGTACTTAGAATCCGCCGCAAAAACGATGATTATATATTCACATACAAATCTGCCGGACTTATGAGCCGGGAAGAAATAGAAGTCCCACTCAACAAAGAAGCCTACGAGCATCTGATTCCCAAATGTGACGGCAATCTGATTTCAAAAACCCGCTACCGGATACCGGAAGAGCAGGGTTACACTATTGAACTGGATATATTCCATGGTTGTTTTGAGGGGCTTTGGCTTGCTGAAGTTGAATTCCCGACAGAAGAAGAAGCATTCGCATTTTCTTGTCCACCATGGTTTGCCTGTGATGTAACGCAGGAATCTACCTTTCATAACAGTCAAATGATTTCTGCCGACCCACAAGCACTTCTGGCAATTGCAAAAGAAAAATCCATATACAAAAATGAGCGTTCTTAATTGCTTAAGAACGCTCATTTTCTATACACGCCACCCGGATTCTTGATCTCCGTTCGTCTTTACTCGAACAAAAATAGAACTCATGCCTCGTGTCATATAGTTGCAAGTAATAAAGATACCAACAATACTACCAATATAATAAAGCAATGGCATTCCTACAACCTGTAACACCGACTCAATCAAGATTTCTATTGACTTTGCATACATAGCAATCACGAAAATCTGACCAAACTTCAAATTCAACTTCAATGCCCGATTCATCAAATAACCAAACAAAGCAAAGAACAGGGCACTTATTACATATGCTACTATATTATAAAAGAAAAATGTAATACCATATGTCACCAAATATACCGGCGCAATCTGATACAAATCCCGATTATCAAAAGAAATCTCACCGAAAGATGCAATACTTAAAGGTGCAGTCACCTGATTGCATGCAATATTGGTACGGCTTACCAGATACACCACCGGCATAGCATCTTCAACTTCTTTAGCAACTTCTATGGCATCTTCCTGCTTATATGCATCTACACTGGTATCAATCACCATCCGCACGCCGTTTTGCTCAATCTCAACCACTTGGTCTACCGTTAACTCTCCATTCTCCAAGGAAAAGGTCGGAATCACTTCCATAAGCAACGGCTCTAATCCACCAACACTCTGTATATATGCAGTTGTAGGAATAACATATTGAATGACCGTAATTAATACAAGCAATACCAGAAAGTATGCAATATGCTTACCTACCGATTGCTGAAATAACGACTTATACCAAGTCGGCTTACTTAATGCAATTCGAATCTGTTCTGTAAAACTTATCTTTTCCTGCATGTTAATCCCTTTCTATCATTCATCATCTACTTGATCACTCTTATTCTTTGGAACCCGAATGGTAACAATGGTTCCCTTTCCGATTTTACTATTCACTTCTACCACTGCACCAATTCTCTGATTCAATCGTTCCCGAATGGTCTTCATGGCAGTCGGAGTTTCTTTCCGATCCAACATGTCCGTATCAAAGCCTGCACCCTCATCTACAATCTGTATTGCGTAAGAATCCCGGCGCTCATAGCTTCGCACAATCACCTGACCTTGATTTTCATTTTTACCGATGCCATGCTTTACCGCATTTTCTACAATCGCTTCGACGCTACGGGCAGGAACCTGAAAATCATGGAACTTATCTTCTATTAATACCTGTAATCCCGGCATACGCATCTGCTGAAGTTCCAGGTATGCTGAAATGTGTCCTAATTCCTCTTCAAACGGAATCAAAATATCTTCTCGGACTGAATCAAAATTATAACGGAGATACTTAGAAAATGCAAATACAAATTTCGCAGAGTTCCGGGAACCATTCTTGGTCATAGCCAATAATGTGTTCAACGCTGAAAAGAGGAAATTCGGATTCATCATGGTTACCGCCAAGGCACGCTGACTCATATACTCTCCTTCTACACTATCTACCTTTTGATTCAATTGTTGTATTACAACCTCTACAGTAATAGCCATCAGCAAGAAGCAGTAAACGACAACACTTATTTGCCAGAAGGCGCCTTCTGTCTGATATAAATGATTTGGTCGGATAAACAGATTCACAATACCTGCAATGGATAACAGCGTGTTGGCAACTGCCATCACCCGCAATTCCTTACGTCCATATCGCAACCAGCCAATCATCAAGGCAACTGTATATCCAAGGAACCCAACACTATATAATTTACCCAGTATATCATACGTTACTGCAAATTCCACCAAACCAAGTAGTTGCAATACCAGAGCTGCTACATATGCAATTCCGGCAATTCCAATTCCCACATCAATGGCGGTTACCAATCGTTTCTTCTGTGCAAATCCACGCAAGAACATAAGATACGCAATCGGAATCAGCATCCGTGTCAAAATGTGAAGTAACCAGAACACAAAGCCGTTGTCTGTAAATAGAGGAAGTAACTGGCTGCCACTAATACTCCACAAGGTTACTACCAACATAAAAATCACATAATACCGATATCGCAAATCCAGTTTCTTGTGAATTCCGATTATCGTAGTCACTACCAATAATCCGATTAACAAAATCAGCAGAATAACGGCACCTATCAATCCCCAGCCCTGCTGGCACCAGTGATCGAAAATCAATGCACTGCGGCTACCGCCCTTTACAGTTGTAAACAAGCCGGAATACTTGCCATATTCCGAAATCTGTGTAATCGTTATCAATTCACCTGCATATTGGGAATCAATTGGCACCAGATTCCAGTTTGGCACCGGTGAACTAACTAACGGTCGCTTCTCATCTACACCATACTGGTAAATAATGGTATCTCCCACTTTTACCTGCACTGCATTATATACAGAGCGAAATGCTATTCCATAGTCACTTCCCATATCCTCCGGCAAATACCTGGAAATGCTGATAGGATCTCCTGTATTCACCTCCAAATTACAAGGAAGATTGGTTGCACTGTCATATTCTTCATTCGTCTCAACAATCCAAGCCTCATTCAGAGTCTCTACATCTGCAATGGACACCCGTTCCTTCGGAGATTGGTATACAATTCCGCCTACAATTCCCAGCAGAAGGGTAACACCAATCATAATTGTCAGTATAATATTCAATTGTGACCAACTTATGTTCTTCATAATGCTTTATCCTTAATCATTCATCATTTTCATTGCTGTTTCTTGCTCCGGTTTCTTAGCACAAATGATACTTTTCCATAGCATATGCCAAACCATCTTCATAAATGGACTTAGTAACGAATTCTACTGCATTCTGCACAATCTCCGGACTTCCTCCCATAGCTACACTATGTGCCGCATAGGTGAGCATTGGCAAATCATTGGTACTATCACCAAATGCATAACTGTTTTCATGAGGAATTTGAAAATAGTCCAATAAGAACTGCATTCCCGTTGCTTTACTGTATCCCTTAGGCACGATTTCGCACATTCCGTAATCGCCAACCCTTCCCCGGTCAATATAATCAAATTTCCCATCAATAAAAGCAAGGAATGGTTGCATATCCTGCTCTAACGGAAACCATCCGGTAAACTTATCATAATAAAATCCTTCGTCTTCCACGTCTATCATTTTCCGTCCATTTTGAGAAAAATACTGAATTAACTTATCAAATTCCGGATTTTCCTCCACCTTGCTATCAACCGCATTCAAATCTGCCGCTTCAAACAATGTAGCCATCCGGCATTTTCGTGTTACTTCTATGGTTTCTTTACAGACCTCTTGGGAAACTCGATTTCGAAGCAATTCTTTTCCATGATAATAAATATTCGTTCCGCAACCACATACATATCCATCGAATCCAACCTCCTGAATCATAGGTTCGATGTTCACAAATACCCGTCCCGTATTTACGAAGACCAGATGCCCATTTTCCTTGGCTTTAGCAATGGCATTTCGCGTGCTTTCCGGAATGGTACGAGTTCCGTCATCGGTCAAAATGGTTCCATCAATATCAAAAAATAAGATACAACGCTCCATGTCACTGTCTCCTTTGGGTGTAATCACTGTATGCTGTCGGTATGCATAACTCCTCAAGTGTCAATAGTATAGCACAAAAATTCCCTGTATGGAATAATTTCCACACAGGGAATTCAATCTTTATTGAATGTTTATATTTATTTGAATCACATATTGCTATTCATTCCGGATTGCAGCTAACGGACTTAACTTCGTAGCACGCTGTGCCGGGAAGAATCCTGCTGCCATACCGATAAGAGTTGAGAATACAATGGCAATCAAAAGCAACCAAATCGGAATCACCGAAATATTCATTCCATCATATCCTACTAATGGTGGCAGAATCAGATTACATAAGAAGGACAGAATGTAACTTATGATAATTCCGATGATACCGCCAATGAATCCAATAAATGCTGCTTCTGTTAAGAACAGCCAGCGAATATTACCAAGTCCGCAGCCTAACACCTTCATAACACCAATTTCCTTGGTTCTTTCATAAATGGACATCATCATTGTATTTGCAATACCAATGGCTGCTACGAATAAAGAAATCGCTCCGATACCACCCAACACAGCCTCAATAATCAGCATCTCCTGCTGAGCGGATTTAATCCATTCCGCTTCACTATAAGCTTCAAAACCCATTTCAGCAATGGCGTTCTGGACATCATTTACATTCTCCATATCATCTACTGTTACAATCGCTTCATTGTAGCAGAAATACTTATAAGGATTGCCATTTCGGTCCGTTGGTTGTCCCGGTATGACTTGTCCACGATAGGTATCCTGTAAATATTTCTTCATGGAATCCAAATCCGTATATACATTCCAGCAATACATGTTATAGGATTCCGGACCACCTGCCACCAGACCGGCTACCGGGAAGATATTCTTCTTAGATGGCTGTATAATTTCATTTCCTTGTGCATCAATAGTCCAGGTTGGTTCAAACTGTGTAAACAGTGTTTTTCCTGTCAAATCCACATCCGGTAATTCTCCCTCCTCATAATACGGATAGGTATATGTAGAGGATTCATAGAAATCACAAATTACACCGTTACCAATTAATAATTCCGGTTTCTTCGTGGCATTCGCCGGAAGTGTGGAACCTTCTGCCAACGGAATCTGAGCCAAATACTCTTGCGGTATACCATATAAATTCACACTTGCTTCGTATTTGCCTTGAGATAACGTAATCCAGGTTGATAATTGAGGATATGCCCCCGTCACATGCTCAATTTCCAAAAATTCTTCCATGGTATCATCCGTCATCTGCAATTGATTTGTGCCATCACCATAATTAAAATTATATACTTGTATACTTGTCATTGCCCCTTGGGAGGTCATTTCAGATAACATCGCTTTCTGCAAACCAATACCCAAAGAAAGCATAACTACGATGGATGCAGTACCTACCATAACACCTAATACGGTTAATATAGTACGAACCTTTCGTTTCCAAAGACTTCCTGCACTCATCGTAAGGATGTCAGAAAATCTCATATTAGTTCTCCTTATCTGCATCTAACAATAATTCTTCATCAATTTCATCTTCTAAGGCTTCTGCTTCTTCCAATGCTTTCCGCTTCTTACGCTTTACAATCAGAATCACTACTACAACTATAACTGCTACCAAAACCAAGAAAGCAACTAATAATCCAATAATCCAGCCACCGATGGCCATTCCCACAGCCGGTTCTTCAGTATAATCATAGAATTCTTCTTCAAAAAACTCTTCCGCTACAAATACTGTAATTTCTTCTTCGTAAGTACATTCTTCCCCAGCCGAATCTTCATATATAATAATCAGCTTCACGATGCCATCATCTGTAGTCTCGGCAACACCCGTTACCATAACATCCGCATATCCGGTAGAGCCTGCTGCAATATTTCCAATGAAACAATC
Organism: Lachnospiraceae bacterium; assembly: GCA_017461045.1. GTDB lineage: Bacteria > Bacillota > Clostridia > Lachnospirales > Lachnospiraceae > CAG-632. The sequence continues at coordinate 29,965 of JAFTZJ010000053.1, forward strand.
TTCACATTCTACTGTATCACCTTCCACACGCGCCTGTACATTGGTCAATACACTACTACCTAAGTTGTTAATGCTGAAGCTAACACTTCCCTGATCATATAGATTAATCCGATCCGGTGCCACACTGACTTCTGTAACCGTAATCTTCGCTTCCTGATAGACCGGAATCGAAATATTCTCTACAGACTCAAATGGATTTAACTTATTATCTTCATAGGCACAATTGACAGTTAATATGTATGGCTTTGGTTCCAAAGTTGCCAATGCCGACATTTCAACAGTGATTTCTGCTGTCTGACCGGCACCAATGCTGGAAATGTACTTTGTGCTGGAACCGGAGGTCGGTAAGAATTCTCCCCCTGTTGTTTCCAAACTAACCTTCATGTTCGAAACAGCTGTCCGATTGGATGTATTCTGCAAATATAAGGTCAACTGGAATTTCTCGCCGGCTAATACCTTTTCTACATCTGTTTTATATCCGGTTACAATTACTCTCGGAGTGGAAACCGGTGCTTCTGTTGTTGGTTCTTCTACTTCTTCTGTCGGTTCCGGTGCACCTTCGAATTTTACATTTACCGTCTTAACAATACTCAGTGGTGTACCATTTTTCACATACTCGATATTGAATTCCACTGCCTGATAACCGGTTGCCACATCACTGCGAACCATGAAGTTATAGTTTGCTTTTAACTCTGTGGTTGTCGCATCTCCTTCCACCACCATGTATGCTGCATCGTTACTTTCAAATGGGAATGTATCCGATACTACCGGTGAAATACTGGTAATATACCCCTCTCCCTTTACCTTTGCAACGAATCCAATGGTAGTAGCCTCACCGTATTTTGCAACCGGAGCATTGACACCGGTTAATACGATATCTGTGTCCTTACTTGTTTCCGGCTCTGCAACCTCACCACCTGCCGGTGCTCCTGCTTCTGCCGCATATGTATACTGGTTTGGTATTACGATACCAACCGATGCTACCATCATCGCACTCATTGCAATGATTGCAAGTTTCTTTCCTAACCACTTATTATTCTTTATCATGACTCTCCTCCCTGCCTGACGCTTCTTCCGTCGGCTTGTGCATTTTTGTATTCTCTTCAATTCTAATAATCTTACCGTCCTTAATGTGAATCACTCGATCCGCATAGGATGCCAATTGATTATCATGGGTTACCATAATCAAAGTCTTGTGATGCTTATTTACCACATTCCGCATCAAGGTCATCATTTCTTCCGATGTTACAGAATCCAAATTACCCGTTGGTTCATCTGCAAACATGATGTCCGGATTTACCACTAAGGCTCTTGCCATGCCAACTCGTTGCTGCTGTCCACCTGACATCTGATTCGGTCGGTGTTTCTTGTGTTTCTCCAAACCAACCAGACGAATCATTCGCTCTGCCCGCTTCAAGCGTTCCTTCTTCGGTACGCCTCGAAAGGTCAACGGCAATGCCACGTTCTCTATTGCAGTCATGGTTCCCATCAGATTGAAAGACTGAAAAATGAATCCTACATGTTCCCGTCGAAATGCTACCAGCTGTTGTTCATTCATTTTCTCAATGTGCTGTCCCCGGATTGCTATCTGCCCCTTGGTGGGATGTTCCAAACCTGCCAGCATATTCAGCAGCGTGGATTTACCGGAACCGGATGTACCTACAATGGCACAGAACTCACCTTCGTACACCTGAAAAGATACTCCGTTCAAAGCACGAACCTTGTTGGTTCCAACCTTATAGATTTTGTACAAATCCTCCACTTCGACTACTACTTTTCTCTCGTCCAATCGCTTCCCTCCTCACGTTTTTGCGTATCGACGTCCAGGACCTCGCTTCGCTATCGATTGTAGTATAACACAAACGGTCTCCACAACATATTGTGGAAATCGCTCAACTTTCTTACATAATTCTTACAGCCATTTTTTGTATTTGGATTCTTCATCCAAGAACACAATACCGATAATACCGGTTCCGGTATGAGCTCCTATGGCACAGCCAACATAGTTTTCTAAGAAATTCACATCGCCATATGCTTCCCGTACCATTCCTTCTACCCGCTTCATAGTATCTGCATCATCACCATGGCAGATACCAAATAACTGCTCACCCGGATTCTTGCACCATTCACCGATTAATTCTACGATACGCTTCAAAGACTTATTCCGACCACGAATCTTCTCAATGGATTTTAATGAACCATTTTCATCCATATGGATAATCGGCTTAATATCTAATACACCGCCAACCACCATACTGGTTTTACTTAACCGTCCGCCACGATACAAGTATTCCAAGGTCTCTACCGTAAACAAATGACGTATATGCTCCCGATGATATTCCAATGCCTCAATTACAGTTTCCTTGTCTGCTCCATGCTCCTGCATAACCAAAGCATAATATACTAACAAACCAAATCCCATAGAAGCACACTTGGAATCTACAATTGTCATATCCCAATCCGGGAATTCCTCCAATAATTCTTCCTTTGCCATCCGGGCTGCATTGAAGGTTCCTGCCAAGCCGGTAGAGAAACAAACATACACTACTGTTTCATTTCGCTCTGCATACGGGCGAAAATGCTCCTTAAACATAAATGTATTGATATGATAGGTAGATATCTCTTTCTTATCTCTCTGATACTGATAAAACTCCTCCGGAAACACCGTTTCTCCGTCAAAGTAATCCTTCCCTTCAATTACTACCGGAGTGGGTATTACATGGAGATTGTATTTCTCCACAACTTCCTTTGGCATATCCGTTGCCGAATCTGTAATAATTGTATAATTGCTCATGTTGCACTTCCCCTATTCTAGTTATAGTCTTAATTCCTGTCCTTTTATCTTATTCAACCTTCAACTGTTCTAATTCCTTTATCCACAATGCCACAGCGGCATCACTTGGCATTCGCCAATCTCCTCTCGGTGATAAAGCAACCGAACCAACCTTCGGACCATCCGGTACACAAGACCTCTTGAACTGCTGGCTAAAGAATCTCCAATAGAATTTCTTTAACCACTTTAATATGGTTTCCTTGTCATACATTGACTCAAATGCATAGACTGCCAACCGATAAATCTTCGCCGGTTGGAATCCAAACCGCATCATATAATATAAGAAGAAATCATGTAATTCATATGGTCCTACTACATCCTCTGTCTTCTGAACAATCTCCCCATCCTTCGGCGGTAACAATTCCGGACTAACCGGTGTATCCAGCACGTCTAAGAGCACCTTCCGCAGAGCTTCCTGTTCACCGGTTTCTGCTACATAACGAACCAGATGTCGTACCAATGTCTTTGGAATAGAAGCATTCACACCATACATAGACATATGGTCGCCGTTATAAGTCGCCCATCCCAATGCCAGTTCCGATAAATCACCGGTTCCGATTACCATACCATTGGTCTGATTGGCAATGTCCATAAGAATCTGTGTACGCTCTCTCGCCTGACTGTTCTCATACGTTATATCATGGTTTTCTTTATCCTGTTCGATATCCAAGAAATGCTGGTCTACAGCTTTAACAATCGAGATTTCTTTCAAGGTCACCCCTAAGGTCTTTGCCATATCCAATGCATTCTGGTAGGTCCGATCTGTAGTACCATATCCCGGCATGGTAATACCAAGAATCTTTGACCGTTCCAAACCAATCATATCAAAAGCTTTTACTGTTACTAAGAGTGCCAATGTGGAATCCAACCCGCCGGACAAACCAAGAACCGCGCTCTGACAATTGGTGTGAAGCAACCGTTTCTTCAATCCCATTGCCTGCAAAGTAAAAATCTCTTCACATCGTTCTGTTCTATCTATACCTTCTGCCGGAATAAATGGTGTCTGCGAAACCACTTTGGTTAACACCGTGTCCTCTATAGGTAAATCAAAATCAACTATGGTATAGCTTGCTGAAGCATTACATTCATAGGTATTCATTCGACGCCGCTCTGCTACCAGCTTCTGAATATCTATTTCCGTTACTATCATTTCGTTGGTAAAACGCTTGCTTTCTGCAAGAATTGTACCATTTTCACTAATTAGATTATGTCCGCTGAACACCACATCCGTGGTAGACTCCCCTTCTCCTGCATCTGCGTAAATATATGCACATACCGTCTTGGCTGCCTGCGTACTAACCAATTGTCTGCGGTAGCCTTCCTTAGCTGCCACCTCTACACTGGCAGACAGGTTGCAAATAACGGTTGCTCCTGCCATAGTATGACTTACAGATGGTGGATTTGCCACCCACAAATCCTCACATATCTCACAACCAATTACTAAGGATTGCAATTCCTTACACCGGAACAATAACCGACTTCCAAAAGGTACCTGCTGTCCTTGGAAGTCCAACAGTTTTATGGTCTGATTACCTACTGTAAAATGGCGTGCTTCATAGAATTCAGCATAATTCGGAACACAAGATTTCGGTATCATTCCCAACAATTTACCCTGACTTATACATGCTGCCACATTATAGAGTTTACCGTCAACCACCCAAGGCAATCCAACAAACACCACCATGGTAATTGTCTTCGTCTTCTCCAACAACCAGATAAGACTTTCCTTTGCTCCCTGCAATAAGGTTTCCTGTAAAAACAAATCTCCACAGGTATACCCGGTCAAACACAATTCCGGTAACACAATCAGCTTTACACCTTGCTCTTCTGCTTTTCGTATTTCATTTAATATCTGTTCTCTATTGTATTCACAATCTGCCACCTTAATCTGTGGCGTTGCTGCTGCCACCTTAATAAATCCGTCCTTCATTCCGGCACCTCACTTTACAAACCATACATGCATCTATTTTAATATAAAAAGACCACATCTGCAACTAACAGATGCGGTCTTTATCTTTTTATGCAATCACATCACTCATGTTATAGAGTCCAACCGGCTTACCCGCCAAGAACTTAGCAGCCTCTACAGCACCCTTTGCAAATACAGCCTTACTGTATGCGGTATGCTTGATTTCGATTACTTCATCAGTACCTGCGAAAATCACTTCATGCTCTCCAACAATGGTACCGCCACGAACAGCAGAAATACCTAATTCCTTGGCATCCCGCTTTTCTCTGCGCTGACTTCTATCATAGATATACTCATACTGATGATCCATAGCTTCATTAATAGAATCTGCCAACGCTATTGCTGTACCGGATGGTGCGTCTAACTTCAAGTTATGATGCTTCTCTACGATTTCAATGTCATAGCCAGCCGGTGCAAATACCTTCGCTGCATCCTGTAACAGCTTCATAATTGTATTGATACCCAGTGACATATTCGCTGACTTCAGAATTGCAACCTTCTTAGAATCTGCTTCTACCCGAGCCAACTGCTCTTCACTAAGGCCTGTGGTACACAATACTACCGGAATCTGCTTTTCTACCGCATAATCCAATAATCCGTCCACTGCCTTGGCAGTAGAGAAATCAATAATCACATCTGCTTCTACATTACAATCCTTAATATCTGCAAATACCGGATAGGTATTCGTAATTCCATCATAAACATCAATGCCTGCTACAATTTCTGCCTGTGCATCATTTGCTGCAATTCCTGAGATAACCTGACCCATTTTACCATTACAGCCATGCATGATTATTCTTACCATGTTGGTTCCTCCATCCATTTGCTTATAAAATACCGTACTCTGTCATTGCCTTCTTCAAGCGTTCTACATTCTGTGGTTCCATCTCTGTCAATGGCATTCTTAAGGTACCACCGCAAAGACCCATTAATTCTACAGCCTTCTTAACCGGAATCGGATTCACTTCACAGAACAATGCATTACAAAGGTCAATTGCCTTTAACTGCAATTCCAATGCTCCCTGTGTATCGCCATCTAAATACTTCTTAACCAGCATATGTGTATCATTTGGAATCACATTGGAAGTTACGGAAATAACACCCTTACCACCTAAAGAAAGGATTGGTACAATCTGGTCATCATTTCCGGAATACAAATCAATGCATCCGTTTGCCAAACTCATTAATTTAGCAACCTGTGAAATGTTACCACTTGCTTCCTTAATCGCAACGATATTCTCTACATTCTTTGCCAATTCTACAGCAGTTTCCGGCATAATGTTACAACCGGTACGGCTTGGTACATTGTACATAATAATCGGAATTTTTACAGAGTTTGCAATAGCTGTATAGTGTGCAATTAATCCCTTCTGGGTTGCCTTATTATAATATGGAGTTACAACTAACAATGCATCTGCACCATACTTCTCAGCCTCTGTTGACAAGTAGATAGCTGTCTCTGTGCAGTTAGAACCGGTACCGGCAACTACCGGAACTCTACCGTCTACAAATTCAATACACTTCTTAATACACTCTAAATGTTCCTCATGAGTTAAGGTAGACGATTCGCCGGTTGTACCGCAGATAATAATTGCATCGGTACCATTCTTAATCTGGAATTCTACTAACTCTTTTAATTTACCATAATCCACTGCTCCATCTTCCTGAAATGGAGTAACAATAGCAACGCCTGCTCCTTCAAAAATTGACATATTCATTTCCTCCTTACGCTATAAAAGGTCGGCATGGATGCCGACCTAAAAATTCTACTTAGTGTGTAGTCATTTCAGTAGCCCTCCATCTTGCGATGACAGTCATACAGTTATTCACTGTATGCCCAGAATCTTATCCTTAAGGATGATAAGTTCTTCGGCAATCTCCCTTTCAGCTTCCTTCCCCCGCACCTTACTGCGTCCAAAAGCATACTCATTATTCTTGCGCCTCTACTTAACTATTACGTTGTGCTTATCGTAACACTCAACCTCCACAGTGTCAACCACAAATCTTAAATTGTAGTTTTTCATACAATCAAGCTGTGAATTCTACTTTACTGCTTCAATACGGGTTACTACATCCGATTCTGCCAGAATCTCATCCGGAAGAATTCTTCCGGTTAACAGAATTTCTAATTCACTATCCTTCGCTAATTCTAACAATTCCATAATCTGACTGACTTCAATAATTCCAATATCTACCAATCCCAGACTTTCATCCAGAATCAAGATGTCACATTCACTGGTCTGAATTACCTTTCTTGCATAATGAAAACCATTCATGATGTTCGCCTTCTGGTCTTCCTGCTCTTCCGTGGTCAATTCCTCATAGCATTTCCCGGTTCGTTCAAAACTCAATAGCTTCACTTCCGGTTCTAATCGGGAAAGCAGATTATAATCATCGGTATCACTACCTTTTAAGAATTGTACGATGATTACTTCTTTACCGGAACCGGCTCCTTTGATTCCATAGCCGATTGCCGCCGAGGTCTTACCAATTCCTGACCCGCAAATCACTTGTACCTTACTCATATATTCTCCTCCGAAATATGTAAATGCATTCTCTCCTGTAGTATATTACCTCGCTGCAATCTCTCCTCATTTTGAAATACTACAAGCCACATTCTAACATAACCATTTCGAAAAATCCACTACATTCTATTCCAAGCACTCCATTTTACTAACAGACACCTCATATGCGGTCTTGCTAACAACCTTATCATTGCCGATTTTCTTCTGATATTCCCGGCTTTGAATTCGTCCCCAGATTGCCACATGCTCTCCTACGGACAGTTTCCCGGCAAACCGGGCATTGCGTCCCCAACAGATACAAGGAATATAATCCGATTTACCATATGCCCGATTGACAGCCAACAATACGTCAGCAATCTCTCTTCCCAATGGAGTCATTCGATATACCGGTGGCTTACAGATGTAACCATCCAGATAAATGTGATTCGGTTTACTAATGTATTCCTCATCATCAATAAATTCAATTTCCCGAACAAACAGAGACAAAATCAACCGATTTTTGGTCTCCTCGTGCTTATTATAAGAACGGAATTGTCCCTTGGCCTCAATCTTCCTTCCAATGCAATCCTCATCCACATCAATAATTCTGTCAGACACCATAAGCGGAATTGTATCGTATGTATCACTTAGCCGACTTACCAATACATCCACCATATAGAAGCCTTCCCCAAATACCTCATGACTGAATGTAAATCCGGAAATGATTTCCCCCGCTACTACTGCCTGATTGTTACTTAATAATTTCTCTGTCATACTTTTCTCCTTCCTCTACACAGCCTCTCCCAAGGCTCTGTAAATCAATTCGTATTGTGTACTATAATACTTATTCAAAATGAGAAAAAAGTATACCCCTAACAGTTAGACAAATGTCGCTAACAATATCGCTAATTCAGCATAAACAACGATGCTAATTGTCGAGAGTCGGCGAGGAAAGGCGAAAAAAATAAGCTCGCCTATATTCGATATACAAGCGAGCGTATTTTATATAGATACGTGTTTTACATTCCTTTTCTTTAGAACGTAATAAAGAACTTACAGATAAACAACACCGAAAGAACCATAGTCAACGGTGATACTTCCTTAATCTTTCCGGTACAAATCTTAATGATTGTATATGCAATCAAACCAATTCCAATACCATTTCCGATA
>JAFTZJ010000054.1 GCA_017461045.1 Lachnospiraceae bacterium
GTACAACACTCGCTTACCACATGGAGCTATTGGCTATAAGACTCCTGACGAGTATGAAGCAGAATACTGGGATCAGTATGAATAAATGCTGGTCCTATAAATTCTGTTAAAAAACGTGTCTAAATTATTGACTATACTGCATCAGACATTGTATAAGCATATTGTCTATCATCAATAAATATCCAATATCCTTCGTTCAATTCATCATACATTTCCGATGAAAAAACTATCATATCTGATGATATAGTCAGTTCCTCTGTAGTAGTAACGATATCTATTTTTCTATTATATAAACCATATCGTATTTCTGCAATATACGTTCCTGAACCTATAACAACAATATTTTCATCATCAACATTAGACATTTCTCTTGCAATTTCTACAGATGCACTAACTGCTTTATATTGACCATCACATAGTTCCTTCCAGCAATCTGTTATTCTAATATAAAACAACACAGAACACAAAAAACAAAACACAACATAATACATTTTTTTGTTTTTATACAAAATCCAAATAGACACCAATGTCAAAATCAAAAAAAGAAATATAGTTTCGTACAGATATTGTTTTTCCATGACCATTACATTAGAATACTCTCGAACTGTTGTAAGTAGGGGATTGAATAACGTAGTTTGATGGATATCTTTCCCCACTAAATGGCCACATAATACGCGAATAAAAAATACTCCTGCTGCACAATCCACAAATAACGTTAATAGTACCATTTGCATTTTGTGCAACTCACATTTCTCTAAATAATATGCCATGCAAATATATATTAAAAAAACAAAAGGAGCTCCATATCTAGAATATACTAGCCATTTGGCATCCCCATTATAAACTCCTTCAAATGAAATCAAGCATTGCGAAAAAATCATTCCCAACCAACAAAGTATTCCCGTCAATAAAATTATAAATAAACTTCTATTTGCTTTAATATCTGAACGATAATATCTCAACAACAAAAAAATAGTTACTAATGCTAATGCAAAAACACCAAAAGACAGATAAATATAATTCGATATATTAGATAGAACAACTACTATAAATTGTTTGATTTTATCTAAATCGGTTAGATGTTGTATAATCGAAATACGCCCCGCCATTGCTTCTGTGGAATTTGTAAGAACCTCTTTTCCAGAAAGCCAAACCGCTTTTTGTATATAATTTATAGCAATATTAATGAAATACGCTTCTACACTACCAATCAAAATTAGAATCAAATAATTTACAAGCGACTTTTTGTAAACAATATGATATACAATAGCAGTAATCAATAGACCAATATAAACAATAAGACATCTGCTATGAATCAATAAACCTAATGGTAAAACTATTGCCAATAAAAGTGTCATAGCATTCTTCTTTTTCGTATCAGTAAGTTTACTCATTATTATAATTGCCCAAAGTGTCCATAACATAAACGGAACTTCTGATAATATAAAATCTGAATATCGACAAATTGGTTCAAATACTAAAAATAGCATAACTGCGCTAATACTAGACCAGTTACACATTTTGCATCGTTCATGTGCTAAATAGTAAATACCTAATGCTATCCCCCCCACAATAATATTATTAACCAGCAACATACTTTTATATAACAATACCGGCTCATCAATAAATCTCATTAAAGGGCTCAATAACATTGGATAAAAAAAACCATAGTAACTACCATGAGCCGCATAATTACTCCAATCATATCCCGCAAACCACATTCCACCTGAAAGCATCAAAGTAGAATCTCCTGCCCAAGGAAAGTTATATATCAATAAATTACTGCATTTAAACAATATAACTATTAGAAAAAGAAGCACATATACCATCTTTTCCTTAAAAACTATTTTCATAAATTACACTCCATATTTCTTAGCTATTGTATTGCATGATATATTTTATAACATATACCAAACAAACGCATTTGTATCAAATAGAACAACAGTTTGTCCTTCTTTGTAAAATAGGAATTCTTTACAAATATCTTTTTGTTGTCTCTAAACTCCTGCATAATAAATCCATACATTTTAAACTTCTTATATAGCTTCTTCTGACTTAGTTTCCCTGCCAACCATAAAAGTACTTTACATCTAAAATAGTCACATTCTATTTGAAGTTCCGGATAGTCCTCTTCGATTTTTTTAACAAAAGACTTTGCATGCTCATAATACAAATAATCATTTTCACGTAAATCTCTATGCGTTTGGCTCTTCTTATTATAGTAATAATGATATCCGCACCATGGTTCATAGGCCACTTTTTTTGTATCGAGTAAAATTTTGTATTTATTTAAAAAGTCATCATTATTATATGAATATATTTCAAAATTCTCTTTGATATTTTCTGTCAGATATATGGTGTATGGCATATTTCCATCCATATACTGCCCATTCAATAAATTTTTGATAATTTCTTCTTTTTCTGTCCATATAACTTCATTTTTACTCTTAAATCCCAGAATACCATCATATCGTTCATAATTAAAACACAAACAATCAATATTATTTAACTCCATTTTATCTATACACTTTTCAAACAACTCGTCATCAACAAAATAATCATCACTGTCTAAAAAAGTAAGATATTTACAGTTTTCAACCATTTCAATAGCTTTACGTCGAGCACAAAATACACCACTGTTTTCTATATCTAAATATACTACCCTTTCCTCTTTTAATCTAATTGCAGCTAAAACCTCTGATGTATTATCACTACTTCCATCATTTACTATATAGGCTATCCAGTTAGGATAAGTTTGTTTCTGTATAGACTGAATACAACGTTCAATATAATCTTCTGCATTAAACGCAGCAATAATAATAGCAATTCTATTCTCTTTACTCATCAGTATCCACTAACTCCCTTAACATTCTACCAAAATCTCTATCCATTTTTTCACTTTCATATTGGCTTAAAAATAACTTCCTAACATCCTCTTCAAACGGTTTGAATCTTCCATTATTATAATATTCGTTTATTAAAACAGCATATTCTTCCGGAGTATTACATCTAGAAATTCCGTTCACATTCTCAATATTATATCCTTCCAAAGCCTCGTCACTTGCAAATATTCTTCGTCCAAACATCATTGCTTCCGCAGTTTTGACTTTCATACCAGCACCGTATCGAATAGGCATCACTACAGCAGCGTGTGCATAATAATAAACAGATGGTTCGTCAACACTACCAACTACTTTTACATTACTATTTTTTTCATATTGTTCTTTTTTAGCCTCAAACCCTCTGCCAACTATGACAAGTGTTATATTATCTAATTTAGGCAAAACATTGTTTATAAACCATTCAATACCATCTTGATTGGGACCAAAAAGACTTCCAACAAACAATATTTCACGTCTGTATTCATCTTGTGTTTTACTTTCATCAAAACTATCTGCAAAAGTAATCGGAAGATAAAAATCAGTTTTTCTCCCATATAATTCATACATTCTATTTGAATCTCTTTCATTCAAACAAATCACTCTATCTGCCATTATTGCATATTTGTCACTTCGTTTAGCATCCCAATATGCAGTCAAAAATACAATGCTTTCATTTTTTACTTTGTTATATACATAATCGGCTTCTATATTATGAAAAAACACAACAGTTTTATAACTACTTCTTCGTTTTATAATTCTACCCAAAATAGAACAATCTAAAAAAAGCAGATCAGGATCTACTTTGTCTATATAATTATAAAAATTTGATTCTTTCCATGGAAAATAAATTCTACATCCAAGTAATGTAGCTAAAAATAATTTTCCATTACCACTAACCTTTTCAAGTATGTCAACTTGTAAACCCTCTGCACATTCCTCTGCATACTCTTTCTCTTCTGGTTTCACAAAAACGCATGCATGAACATTGTTTTCTCCAAAACACCTCTGAAGCATTCGAAAATGCTCTGCTGATGCTTTTACTCCGCCATTGCCTCTAATATCAAAAATATTTATTGTTGTAATAAATAACACTTTTTTGTTTGTCATTCGATAATCCCTTCTTGTACTATCAAAAAAATGATATTACCTTTCAATTAACTTAAATTATTTACGATAAACCATCAACATTCTTCCTATATAGATAATCACCTATGTTCCATTTTACACTCTATATCTCTAACTTTCAATTGAATCTCTTGCAATATCTTTCGATTTGCAGCCATAACATCAGCTAACAGGCCAAGCACCCAAATCATTACAGCAATTAAAATCATCATACTACAAAGAATCAACGATTGAATATTTCCCTGTCCTAACCCCATGCACAACAATACAATGTATCGAATACCCAATCCAACACCTATTATAAACGGAAAAACGCCTAACGTTATAAAGAACCGCATCGGCTTGTACATAATATACGCACGAACAATCGTTAACATCGATTTCTTAATATATCCAAACATACTGTTAAACAACCGAGATGGCCGAAGTTCTCCATTGGTCCGAATCGGAACAGATGTAATGGCAATCTTGGTTCGACCAGCTTGTACAATCTGCTCCAATGTATAGGTATATTCATTTACTACATTCATCTGCATAGCAGCTTCTCTGCTATATGCCCGAAAACCACTTGGTGCATCCGGTATATTAGTATTTGATGCTTTTCTAACTACCCAACTTCCTAAGTGCTGTAATTTCTTCTTTAACCATGAGAAATGCTCAGTTTGGTCAATTGGTCGCTCACCAATTACGATGTCTGCTTTCCCGTCTAAAATTGGGCGTACAATCTTCTCAATATCATCACCACAATACTGATTGTCTGCATCTGTATTTACAATAATGTCTGCACCGTTGCGAAGACACGCATCTAGACCTGCCATAAAGCCTTTTGCAAGACCTTTGTTCTGTTTGAAATTGACAATATGATGCACGCCCCAGTTCTGTGCTACTTCCACTGTATTATCCTGACTACCATCATTGATAATTAAATACTCTATTACATCAATTCCATCAATATGCTTTGGCAAGTCATTCAATGCTACTTCTAATGTCTCTGCTTCGTTATAACATGGTATCTGAATAATTAGTTTCATTTGTAAGACCTCTCCTTATTGCACCTTCTCAACCTTTGTCTTCGAGAACATATCATAATAACCTACTGTATTCTGCTCCGAAATAACTGTTATATTAATAACATCATATAATCGATTATATACTTGGAATTCACCATTCGCATATCCGGTACAACTAATGGATAACAAGTATTCACCGCCTTGCAGATTCATATTCTGTGTAAAACTCGCAAGATAGACTTCACCGGATTTCGCCATATCCACATTCACCTTTTCATACATGGTATTTGTGCCGGTAATTGCAGTTCCATGCACATCCTTAAAAGTATAAGTAAAAATTGGATTACTAATATTTTCATGGAATCGAACCTTTGACAATATCTTAAAATCTGTTCCCTTTTCTATGTTGCTTGTTATATTCCCTTCCGCATCCAATACAGCAAAATCAATTATTTCCGCTGCACCATTACCATATGCATCTAGATTTGGATTGATTTGATAAAAATTCTTCCACTGTTTATCATCTGATTGAACAATAGTCAATTTATCATTCTCTGCACCAGCCTGCACATCTTCCACAACATTTCCTGTGTCATCATTGCTTATTTCTTCTGTTTTTATTCCATTATTTTCATCTTGATTAGACTCATCATATTGATTAACCAGTAATTTTTTATAAATACTAATCATATCTTTAGGTGTACCTTCATTTAATTTTGTACCCTTATTCAACAAAACAACCCGATCACAATATTTACTGATACTACCTAAATCATGACTAACAAATAATATTGTCTTTCCTAGTTTCTTAAATTCTTCGAATTTATTATAACACTTCGCTTGAAAAAATACGTCACCTACCGACAACGCTTCATCTACAATCAAAATCTCAGGATCAATATTAATTGCTACAGCAAATGCTAGTCTCACAAACATACCGGAAGAATATGTTTTAACCGGCTGGTTTACGAATTCTCCTATATCTGCAAATGCAAGTATATCATCCAGTTTTGCATCTATCTCTTCACGACTAAACCCAAGCATCATACCATTTAAGTATACATTCTCTACTCCGGTATACTCCATATTAAATCCGGCACCCAGTTCAAGCAATGCCGAAATTCTTCCATTAATAATCACTTCTCCTCCGGTCGGATTCAATACGCCGGTAATAATCTTCAAAATTGTTGATTTTCCAGCCCCGTTGGTTCCTATTATTCCGACACATTCACCTTTCTTTATGTCAAAAGATAAATCATGAAGTGCATAATGTTCCTTATACATCTTTTGACGTGTCAGCCCAAGTGACTCTTTTAATCGATCAGATGGCTTATCATATAATTTATATAATTTGGTTACGTTTTGTACACGAATCACTACATCATCCATTATTCTAACCTCTTGCTATAATACATCTGCAAAATGAATCTTTAGTTTCTTGAAAACTAAAACACCAAGCATCCAAATACCTAATGTTACTATCCAGAAATATACTGTCCAGAATACATTACCTATAATCCACTCTTTCGCTAGTAGTGCGGCACGGAATCCTTCTACAATATAATACATTGGATTTAATTTCATTAAAAATTTTAATATCGGACTTTGCAAAATAGAAACATTCCACATAATCGGAGTAATCCACATTCCTATCTGCAAAACTATATTAATTATCTGTGTCAAATCCCGAGCGAATCCTACCATCGCAGATGTCAGATAAGACAACCCTAACACTAATACAAAATTACATATTAACAAATAAACCACTTGTAATGTATATACGTTAGGAAAATATCCATAACACGCACATAATGCCATGATAAACATAATAAAAAACAAATGCACAAAAAAAGCAGAACATACTTTTACAATTGGCAAAATATCAATATCAAACACAACTTTTTTTACCAAATAGTTATATTCTAATAATGCATTGGTTCCACCCATAATTCCTTCTTGGAAGAAAAACCACGGAACCAATCCGGACATTAACCATAGTACAAACGGAAAATCACTTACTTGTCCGGATTTTAATCCAACCTGAAATACAAACCAATAAACTGCAGTTGTAACCAACGGTTGGACAAATGCCCAAAAAATACCTAGGTATGAACCTGCGTACTTTGTTTTGAAATCGTTTTTTGCCAAATTCCATACAATCTTACGATTACGATAAAACTCCAACGGTACAGTAAATAACTTTTCTGCTTTAATGATTGCTATCACCGCAAGTATAACTATGCATGCACACAAAAAACATTTTATTATCATCCATACTGTATTCCATTTTTCGGTTACATAATCCAGAATCCCCCATTCTGATATATCCCATGCAATATATGGATCACCCAGTTGAGCCTCTATTATTATACCTTCCGATGATGTCTTATGGACTACGTTATTATCTAATACAATTCGACTCCATAATTCATAGGGTATTGGCTGTCGTTCATTACCTACTCTCATTTCAAAATTAGTAATACAAATAGTTGACTCTTCCTCACCAAAATCCATTCGAAAAGATATACTTTCTGCCGGAACATTGCACGTAATCACCTGTTCCTCTGTGTTAGACTCAAGTGACATTTGCCCTCTCTGTTCTTCTGTATAATCAAATGGCTCTTGGTTTCCGAGCACATAATAGTATTGTAGTTCTGATAATCCTGTTGACTGAATTGATACTTCTAGTTGTACTTCACGATTGTCGACATTAGGTTGATACATAAATACACACGTACCAATAACACATGTAATTACTATCACAAAAACAACAATAAAAATCTTCTTTTTTGACATTCTATAATCCTACTTTCAAATAATTAAAAATAACAAAACGCATAAAAATCAGTATATATTCTTTGTCTTAAAGTGTCAACGCTTCCATCCACTTGCAATCTAAGTAAATGAATACTACTTTGCTGTTCTTCCCTCAATTCTACCACATTGAATATAATGCACATAATATTGTCGCAAATCATTTCCAAACGCAACCTGTAAATCTACATATCGGTTCTTATACAATAATACATTAAACTTTGAAGACCCTTGTCTTCCTTCATTCATGCCACAACTTATAAAATGCATCAAATACGCTTCATCATCTAAACCAAATGCACTTCGTAAATCCGCATACTTCTTTGAATAATATCCAACATTATATACCACGCTGTAATCTACACCATTATAGGTTGTCAAACCGCCCTGCATAGTTGTAGTACCGGTTCCTATTCGCCCTTCTTTTTTGCCACAAATAATATAATGAATATAATATTGCCGCAAATCATTCCTGAATGCCGCACGCAAATCATAATACTTATATGCGTATGACATTACATTAAATGACGAACACGCTTGTCTGCCTTCATTCATACCACAAGCCACAAAATGTTGAAGAGCACCAATATCATCATTACCATATACTTTCTTCAAATCACCATATTGGCCGATGTAATAATCAAAATTATATACTGCGCTATAGTCCACACCATCAAGCGTAGTCACCCTGCCAACTAAGGAACTATAATTCTTACCATCTCTTCCTTCTTTTTGTCCATTTATAACATAATGCATATAGTAATTCTTTAGATTCGTTCCAAATGCATTACGTAAATCCACATATCGGTTCTTATAATAGACTACATTAAACTCCTCATTTCCCTGTCTGCCTTCCTGCATACCACAAAGCAAAAAATGCTGTAATGCAGCATAATGATTTGTTCCGAAAGCAGCCTTAATGTCCGGATATTTCGTTACGTAATAATCATAATCGTACACAGCACTATAATCCACGCCATCATATACTGTTGTTGGCGTTGATGAATAATTGGCCATTTCTTCCTGATACATCGGGCGTACTGTATTAATAAACCATGCACCTGTAGTATTCAAATCACTATTCGTCCATCCATTTAACTTTGTACAAGAGCGAACGAACATAGCAGAGGATTCATTATTATTGGATAAATTCCAGCAGGCGAAGCTGATATTGTAGTTCTTAAACAAATTCATCCATGTGTCTGCATTCCCTATGTCATAATTACCATTTCCCGAAGCATCACATATTCCAAACTCTGTACAAAAGATTGGAAGACCTGCATTATGTGCCGTTACAACATATTGTCTTATGTTGTCATAATGGGTTGCCGAATAAAAATGTATAGAATACAAAATATTCGAAGCCTTAACAGTCGCTGCACTTCCTGTTAACGACGGATTTATATCTCCGGCTGTAATTGGATTAGCTGCCGCTTCATCCACGCGCTGTGACCATTGAGGTGTACCTACACAAATCAAAGCATTCGGTGCATTTGCTCGAATATAAGGAATAACTGTCTTTGCATAATTCTTCACTGTATTCCAATCGATATTATTGGGTTCATTGCATATCTCATAGATTACATTCCCATGGTTCTTATACATTGCAGAATATTTACTAAAGAACGAGATTGCCTGACTCTGATACGTTGTTGGATTACCATCACTTAGAATATGCCAATCAATAATAACATACATGCCTAGTTGGGTTGCATAATCCACTGCGCTCTGTATGGTCGCATCCATACTCGAAGCATTCCCTTGGCAGTATCCATTCTCAGCTGTATAGACCGGAATACGAATCAGATTCACTCCCCATTCATCCCGAAGAATTTGAAATGCTGATGGGTTCACATAATCCTTAAACGCAGTTGTACTACCATTAGTATGCTGGATTCCATGTAAGCTGACACCGCGCAGTACTACTGTATTTCCATATTGATCAACAATATTTGTTCCTGAAACAGACAACTGTCCATGCATCTCATACGGAGTTGCATTGCATGTATAGTCTTCCACTCTTCCGGTCAAAGTATAATTACAAGTAACCGAAGATGCTGTTAGCGTTGTACTGTCAATTGTTTTTTCAGTTTCAACTTCTTCTGCATGTACATTGGTAGTACTCACATTCATGCATAGCAACATGAGTGCCAATCCCACTGCTACTATACTTCGTTTTTTAATTGTTCGAATCTTTCTGATTTTCTTCATTTCCCTTTTCCTCATAGTCCTATTATAATTCGCGACTCGCTATACTGCTTTTCGACCTTCACTTTTTCCATTACTTATGTAATGCAGATAATACATTCTCAAGTTTGTCCCAAAGACATTTCTCAAGTCCGCATATCTATTTCTATACTTCACTACATTAAATGTTGCTGAAGCCTGTCTACCTTCATTCATTCCCGAGCTAACAAAATGTACTAAATATGCCTCATCATCCAAACCACAGACATTTCTTAAGTCTGAATATTTTTTTGCGTAATAACCTACATTGTATACCGCACTATAATCTACTCCATTATAGATTGTCAGTCCACCTTGCATGGTTGTAGTTCCCGTTGCAACACGTCCTTCTCGCTTTCCACTATATATATAATGGAGATAGTATTGTCGCAAATCATTCTTGAATACTCTTCGTAAATCATAGTATTTATATGCATATGACATTACATTAAATGAAGATATCGCCTGTCTGCCTTCTCGCATTCCATCATTCACGAAATGAATTAAATACGCTTCATCATCCAAACCACAGGTGTTACGTAAGTCTTTATATTTATTTGCATAGTAGCCTACTTGATATACTGCACTGTAATCCACCCCATTATAGGTTGTTAATCCTCCCTGCATGGTTGTGGTTCCCGTTGCGATACGTCCTTCTCGCTTCCCACTATATATATAATGGAAATAGTATTGTCGCAAATCATTTTTGAATACCCTTCGTAAGTCATAGTATTTATATGCATAGGATGTTACATTAAACTCTACATTTCCCTGTCTTCCTTCATTCATTCCATGGTTCACAAAATGTGCAATAGTGGCTGAATCATTCTTTCCATATGCATTCCATATATCGTTATATTTTTCAACGTAGTAATTATAATCATAAACTGCACTATAATCAATTCCATTATATACCGTTGTTGGATTCAACTTCCCGAGAATCCGGAAGTTGGCAGATTGACTACCTGTATACTTTCCTTTCCCGGTAACAGTAACAGTTGCAGTTCCCATACGAATGTTATTCGTATAGCTCAATGTGTAATCCACATTATTAACCAGATTCTTTCCATTGTAACTTACATGCGGAATCGGAAGAAGTTTGCTTCCTGTATATTCCTGGTCCGAAACAGTAATACTACAATCAGTAATTGATCGTACTGTATCATCTTCAACACTACTTGTGAAAGCTTTGATTCTTGGACACCATCCACTTGCCGAATCATACAAATCAATACAAAACTCTGGATAATACGGATAATTGTACAAATACATCTTATTTTCCTCTGTATAGCTAATGAATTCAATACAACCACCTGTTATTGTTCCATCTGCAAAATAAGTAACACCACTGTCTGGCGACTCCACATTATTTAATGTAAAAACAACAGCAAATGTATCACCATTCTCAATTAATACCGGTTCATCTAATTCTATCGTATAATATCCTGTATAAGTGGTAGTGCCGGTTACCGGAGTCTCTAACATCGGAGTTCCTTCCTTCGGATTTCCCGTTGGCGGATTCAGATATATCTGTACACTATATTTAATATTATCATCCCACAGTGCAATGGATACCGCTTCAATTTGTTCATACTCAGAACCATTACATTCAAACACATTGGCGATAGAAGCACCGTCACTTATTATACCATAACTGGTACCATATGAACCGTCATATTGATAGTTAAAGTCATAATTGTCTGCTTCCTCAAAGTAATAAGAAAACGCATCTTGATTCGACAAGCACAAATCCTCATAAGATATCCAAAAATAATCTATATAATTTCCCCAGCTATTCTTAATCAACCACGCACCATCACTGTTTGGTCTGCAGGATGCCTTGAAATTACTTGCACTATAAGTATCATCCCAACCTACTACCAATATGGCATGATTTGCTATATTACTTACATTTTGATAATACCCTTCCGTTGCTGCATTATAGTAATTAATTTCATCCATGTATATGGAACTGGCAACGGAGCCGTTCTCCATAATTTGTCGTTTTACATCATCCATATCTTGCATAGAAATAATATATGTATTCTGCATATGCGCAACATCATTAAAAGCCAAGCTGGAATCCAACGCGGATGTATTGGTCACATTCTCATATGGTGCTAATGATTCATCCGCACACCCCCGCCATGTGGCCAATGCAAACATACTGTAATAATTATTTCCTCCAACCTGCAAATAGGAATTATTTGTAACTGTAGTATAATCATTTTTCAAATATCCTAATGGGTCTAATGCGTAATGATAAAAGAAATATGCAAACTGGTATTCTGATAAATCAATCTCATCAGCAGAATTAACTATTCCTTGTGACAGCAAGGAGGATTCTGCAGCTCCCATTGCTGCAAATGCCCAACAAGTACCATATGGATTCTGATTCTTAACGCTGGTCACTCTTCCATATTCACGGGAATCATAACTGGATGGTATCGTTGAATTGTATACTATGGTATTCATTCCGTTATCAAGGGCTTCATATGTATCAACTCTTATACCACTATCTATATATCCATAATTACTTACAACCGCTTGTTCTTCGTCCTCAGTTACTAGTTCTTCACTGCTTACTTCCTCAGATGATTCATTCTCTACTTCCACTTCTGACGCATAGACAGTTTGACCACTCAACATTAACGCGGTAGCAATTGCCACGCCTAGAATCCAATATTTTTTCATAGCATCTTCCTCCTTCTATTCCTTTATCGAAAAATCTTTCTTTTCCAAACTCAAGTTCACGTTGTAGTACGGATCACCTTGCCGTAAAATCTGATTCCATCTACGAGTAAATAGCTGTATCTCTTGTTGATATCGAACCATTTTCTCTGTTGTATCATCACAACCTCTTGATTTTGACTCATAATGATAGAATTCTGCATATGGGTTATACACAACCAAGTATCCAGCTTCCCGAACTCTCAAGCAGAAATCAATATCATTAAATGCCACTTGATATTCTTCTGACAAGCCTCCGACTTGCTCATATACTTTCTTTGGAATCATCATGCAGGCAGCAGTCACGGCTGAATAATTCTGAATGCATTGAATACGATTCTGATACCCTGCATCATCCTTCTTTGCACCCAAGAAAGCATGTCCTGCAACACCACCATATCCGATGATTACACCTGCATGCTGTATGGTGTCATCCGGAAAATATAACTTAGCACCAACAATTCCTACTTCTTTGCGCATAGCATGAGACAACAGTTCCCATAAACTATTCGGTTCTATCAATTCCGTATCGTTATTCAGCAAAAGAATATATTCACCTTGTGCATACTCTACACCAAAATTATTAATTCTCGAGTAGTTAAATCCACCTTCATAATATATTACATGAATTCTTGCATCCTCTATTCGCTTGTAATACTCGAAGGTTTCCGGGTATTGGCTATTGTTTTCAATAATTATAATCTCATAATTGCGATACTCCGACTTTTCTAGGGAACGGATACATGTATCCAATTCTTCAATATGATCCTTGTTGGGAATCAATATAGAAATAAGCGGTTCCTCTTCCCACTGATACTGT
Source organism: Lachnospiraceae bacterium (assembly GCA_017461045.1). GTDB lineage: Bacteria > Bacillota > Clostridia > Lachnospirales > Lachnospiraceae > CAG-632. The sequence goes on from JAFTZJ010000054.1 coordinate 13,608, forward strand.
ACGTGTTTAACTTCCTCTGTAATTCCTGTATCTTTCGGCATGTGAAATAACACCCGCGGGATATGTCCCCATACAACCGGTTGTTCAGTACACTTCAAATAAAAATCATATATGCTTTCACTATCCGACAATAATCCGGAATCATATAAGTGCTTGCTAATAACACAAGCTTCTCCTATGTAGTTATAACTACGCAATAAATCCGGATTATAATCCGGCTTGAAGTTCGGTTGCATGTATTGCTCCTGAGTCAGAATCACATCCGAATCCCCGTAAATCACTTCTGCATCCGGATTCTCATTAATATATTTTGCACATTCGTATAATGCATTTGGAACTACTATTGCATCCTTTGGCACAATCACCACATAATCACAGTTTTCACATCCTACTTTCCAGTTCTTATAGGACTGTTTTCGAAACAACTCAAGCTCTTGTACACCAAATACGGGATATACATCCATAGTAGCTTTTGATTGTTCTTCAATCTTTCCATCTGATGGTTCACGATTTTTTAACCACTGATTGTATTGTTTTGTTTCAGAAAGAGCAATTGCCTTATGCTCATTTATACGATTCGCTATCCGTTCCTTCCATACAGTAACTGAATCATTGCTCAATGCCTTGACAATACGATATGAATAGTATTTCAATTTTCCCCAAAGACTTACCGAAGCCTGCTCTACCAATTCTTGATATTTTTGTTTCTCTTGCAAGGAAATTCTTTCTATAAGCATACCATTATCTGCCTGTAATCGTATGCTAATACAAGGTCGTTCCTTATGACAAAAACGAATCTTATAATCACTGTACGCTAGATATCCATATTCCGGATAATAACAACGAACCTCTGCCCGCGGTTGCCATGCGATTCTAGCTTTAATTTCGCCTCCATCTTCATCCAATAATGCAACCCGAATCGGTTGCGGCAATGAACAGGTTCCTAACAGCACGCATTCATCTCCTTCGAATCTACACTCAAGAAGTGTATGATACCGCTTGCTTGCTTCCGTTATTTCTCGTGTTTTACAGGCCCATACTGCTTTATGTCCTGCTTCATCCGATAACTCCATTCGAAACAATTTTGATTGCTCGTAATACTCCGGCAACGTAATAATAACATGGATTTCCTCAAGACTTTCTACTTCTTCATACATATATTTTGCGGCCAGTTCCGGTCCTTTATATATGGACACTTCTGTTGGTAATGATCTATGATCCAAATACCCTTGTACATCTAACGTGCTTGTATCCATTCCGCTGGCAACTGCAATAACAACATATTTATTCATTTCAACAGCGTGAAAACGTGTTTCCACAATCCGAAAGTCTTTATTCATCATCTTCTCAATACCTTATAGCAAAATTATTCATAATAATTATAGCATTAATCCTTCAAAAATACTATGTTTTTCTTGTCTTTACTTTGTGGATATTGTATTATAAACATATACATTTTTGGAGGTTTGTAATGAAAAAGACAGTATTAATCATGGCTGGTGGACGTGGTGAACGTTTCTGGCCAAAAAGCCGTAAGAACTTACCGAAACAGTTCTTATCTCTCACCGGAGACGGCAAAACCATGATCCAATTAACCGTAGAACGCATTTTACCTTTGGTAGATATGGAAGACATCTATATTGCTACCAATCGTGATTATAAATCATTGGTTCAGGAACAGTTGCCGGATTTGCCAGGGGAGAATATCCTGTGTGAACCAATCGGACGTAATACTGCTCCATGCATTGGCTTAGGAGCCATCCATATTTCTAAGAAATATGAAGATGCTGTTATGATGGTATTACCATCGGATCACTTAATTAAGTACAACGATATGTTCGTAGATACCTTATCAAAGGGCTGCGCTATTGCAGAAAAGGGACCGAATCTGGTTACCATTGGGATCACACCGGACTATCCGGAAATAGGATATGGATATATCAAGTTTCTTCCGGAACAAAAAGATGGTGATGCTTATGCCGTTGACCGCTTTGTTGAAAAACCAAGCCTGGCAGTTGCCAAGGAATATCTGGCAACAGAACAATATCTATGGAACAGCGGTATGTTCATGTGGAAGGTATCAACTATCTTAGATAATTTACAGCAATTTATGCCAAGTATTTACAGTGGTTTACAGACCATTAAAGCATCCATCGGTACTGCAGAACAGGATTCTGTATTAGAAACAGAATTCACTGCTTTCCCATCTGAGTCCATTGATTATGGCATCATGGAAAAAGCAAGTAATATCTATATTCTGCCGGGTACTTTCGGCTGGGATGATGTGGGTTCTTGGTTAGCCGTGGGACGTATTCGCAAGAACGATGATGAGGGAAATGTGGTAAGTGGTAACATTATTACGGTAAACACTTCCAATTGCATTATTGAAGGGGATAAAAAATTAATTGCTACAGTAGGCCTTGAAGACCTGATTATTGTTGACACACCGGATGCAACCTTGGTTTGTGACAAGAACAGTGCCGGAGACATTAAGAAGGTACTGGAGCAATTAAAAAATGCAGATAGAGAAGAATATATTTAACAAAGGAGTTTAATAGTTATGAAACATGCATTAATTACCGGTATTACCGGTCAGGATGGTTCTTATTTAGCAGAATTATTATTAGAAAAGGGGTATGAAGTATACGGCATTATGCGTCGTAAGAGCGTTGTAGACTATGGCAACGTAGAACACATCAAGGATAAGATCCACTTTATCTACGCAGATATGACAGACGTTGTTTCATTAATGAATGCTATGAAGATTTCTGATGCAGATGAGGTCTATAACTTAGCCGCTCAGTCCTTCGTTGCTACCAGTTGGGAACAACCATTGGCAACTGCTGATATCGACGCTTTAGGCGTTACCAATATGTTAGAAGCTATCCGCAATGTAAAACCAAGTGCCCGCTTCTATCAGGCTTCTACTTCTGAGATGTTCGGCTTGGTACAGGAAATGCCACAGACTGAAAAGACACCTTTCTATCCAAGAAGCCCATATGGTGTAGCAAAGCTTTATGGACACTGGATTACCAAGAACTATCGCGAAAGCTATGATTTATATGCTTGTAGCGGTATCTTATTCAATCATGAAAGTGAACGTCGTGGCAAAGAATTCGTTACCCGTAAGATTACTTACGCAGTTGCTCGTATTAAGCAAGGCGTTCAGGATCATTTAGAATTAGGCAATATGGATTCTAAGCGTGACTGGGGTCATTCTAAGGATTATGTAAAGGCTATGTGGTTAATGCTTCAGCAGGATACACCGGATGACTATGTAATTGCTACCAATGAGACCCGTACTGTACGTGAATTCGTTGAGACTGCTTTCAGTCATGTAGGAATTAAGATTCAGTGGGAAGGCACCGGTATAGATGAAGTTGGTAAGGACGCTGAAACCGGCAAAGTATTAGTAAAGGTAAACAAGAACTTCTTCCGTCCGGCAGAGGTTGATGTATTATTAGGAAATCCTGCTAAGGCAGAGGCTGCTCTTGGCTGGAAACGCGACATCTCCTTCTCTGAATTGGTAGAACGCATGGTTAAGAACGACATGGCTATTGTTGAAAAGGAAATTAAGATTGCAAATCTATAAGGAGTATTCCGAATGAAAGCACTTATCATTGGAGCTGCCGGATTCGTTGGCAGTTATCTGATACAACATTTAAAAAACGATTTAAACTGGGATATTATTGCAACAAAGCTTCCCCAAGAATCCATTAATATTGAAGACATTACAGTATATGATTTGGATATCTTGAAGAAAGATAGTGTTCTCGAATTATTGCAATCTACAAAACCGGAAATGATTGTTCATCTGGCAGCACAAAGTTCTGTAGGAGTCTCTTGGAATAACCCTTCCCTTACTGTGGATATTAACATAAAGGGAAGCATCAACGTTCTAGATACAGTACGGGAGTTGGATTATCAACCTCGTATTCTGCTAATTGGTTCCGGTGAAGAATACGGTCGTATTCTCCCAACAGAAACACCAATTCAAGAAGACACCTTATTGCGTCCCGGCAACATCTACGCTGCTACCAAGGCTTGTCAGAATATGATTGGAAAAATCTATACAGATGCCTATCAGATGGATATTGTATCGGTTCGTGCATTTAACCACATTGGCCCAAATCAAGCACCACTTTTCGTAGTTGCAGACTTCTGCAAACAGGTCGCGGAGATTGAAGCAGGACAAAAAGAGCCTGTTATCCATGTAGGGAACTTAAGTGCTAAGCGTGATTTTACCGACGTACGAGATGTGGTTCGTGCTTATGGTCTGCTTCTTCAACATGGTAAGTCCGGAGAAACCTACAATGTAGGAAGTGGTCACGCCATTGCGATTCAGGAAATATTAGATACCATTGTAAGACAATCAACTACATCCATTGAAGTGAAGGTTGACTCCGCAAAGCTTCGTCCGGTGGATGTGCCGATTATCGAAGCAGATACTTCTAAGCTTCACGCATGTACCGGTTGGACCCCGGAAATCCCTTTGAATGAAACGATTAAAGATGTATTAGAATATTGGAGAACTCAAATCTAATATGCGTTTGATTATATTGCATACAAACTAGAAAAGGAATGAGACAACTTCGTAAAAAGAAAGTTGTCTCATTCCTTTTCTTATCTTCTAAAAATCTTTATCAACAGAATGATGTTCTACATTACGCATCTTCTACCGATCGAATCATATACCATTCCGGTTCCTTCAAAATCTGATACTTTATAGCAATTTCTACCATCAATGATAATTGCCTTCTTCATTAAGTCTTTATATAATCGAACATCAAATTGGGTTACAGCCTCCCACTCTGTAAAAATCAAGCACAGGTCTGCATCTCGAATAGTATCCTCAATGGTATCATAATACGCAATTCCTTCCGGAATCTTCTTCTTAAAGTTCTTAACACCTACCGGATCCCAAGCCTTTACCTTGGCGCCATCATCGATTAGAAGCGGTATATTCACAAGAGATGGTGCTTCCCGTAAATCATCTGTGCCCGGCTTGAAAGTTAACCCTAATACAGCAACTGTCAGACCTTCGAAATCATCATAATACTTTCTTGCTTTCTTAATGAGCTTGAACTTCTGACTTTCATTCACTTCAATGGCAGCCTTGATTGTCTTAATCTCATTATCATTGAAGCTTGCCAACCAACTTAAAGCCTTGGTGTCTTTCGGAAAACAAGAACCGCCATACCCAATACCGGATTTTAAGAACTTGTTACCAATTCGGGTATCATATCCCATACCTTCCGCAACATCTTCCACATCTGCTCCTACTATTTCACACAAGTTGGCAATCTCATTAATATAAGATATCTTTAATGCAAGGAAATCATTGGATGCATACTTAATCATCTCTGCACTTCTACGATTAGTTACCAGCTTCGGTGCATCAAATCCTGCATATACACGTTTCAACACCTCACCTGCTTCCGGAGTCTCTACACCAATGACTATACGTGCTGCATGTAAGGTATCCCTTACTGCGGTACCCTGTGCTAAGAATTCCGGATTAGAAGCTACTGTCACCACTACATCCTTTGCCAAATGGCTCTGGATATAAGTTTCTACTTTATCATTGGTACCGATTGGTACTGTGGACTTCACTACTACAACGCAATCCCGTTCTACAGATTCCGCAATCTGTCTTGCCACAGTATACACATAAGATAAATTGGCAGAACCATCCTTCTTCTCCGGTGTACCTACCCCAATGAAAATTACTTCCGCATCCTGATATGCAGTCTTATAATCCGTTGTAAAGGTAAGACAATCCATACTTTCCTTCATGAGTTCCTCTAACCCCGCCTCATAAATGGGTGAAACTCCCTGTCGCATGATTTCTACCTTCTTCTCATCTACATCTACACATGTAACCTGATGTCCTTTACTTGCCAGACATACACCGGTTACTAACCCAACATAACCTGTACCTGCCACTGCAATCTTCATCTTATTGTCCTCCTTTTATCCTCATGCCAAACAGGCGGAACAATGTCTTAATGTAACTGATAATAAATGGAATCAACCGACGTTTGGACTCTCCGTACAAACGCTTATTAAAAGATATTGGACTCTCGCCAATCCGAAACTCTTTCTTGCCAACCAAGAGCTTTAATTTCAGAAGTATTTCTTCCAACACATCATAATTGGTACAGGTTAACGTAATCTGCTTTAATTGCTCTGTTTTGTAGATACGATAATTGGTGGACATATCCTTCACCTTAATTCCCAAGCATACGCGATAGGCGGTATTCAACATCCACGACATAATCTGAGAACTCTTGGCATCAGAGGTTTGTCCTCCCTTTACATATCGTGACCCAATTACCACGTCATAGCCTTCCATAAACTTCTCATATATAGCCGGGATATGAGCTGGATCGTGAGAACCATCACTATCCAAAGCCAGCATCTTATCCATAGTAGCCATCTGAATTCCCTTACGATAAGCACCACCAAAACCCGGTTCTTCTTGATTGTAATATTTGGCACCTACTTCTTCGCATAATTCTTTGGTATTATCCAAAGGTTCCTTGGTGTCAATTACAAGAAACTCATATTCTTCTCCGGTTTTCTCCAATGCCTCTTTTAGCTTTGGAAATAACACTCTTAAATTCTCTTCTTCTTTATATGCCAGAAGCATTACACTAATTCCCACTTTTCGCTCTCCTCTTCTCTGTTTACAACACATATATTGCTATATCACTTATTTATACTTTTTGTTGTACAATAATATTTTCTATTCCCTTTTCAAACTCTACCTGTGGCAAAAAACCGGTATCATTCTGTAATTGTCCGATATCTGCACACAAATACATTACCTGTTTTTCTCCATAAGGTACAGATCCCAATGCAAGTTCAGCACCGGGTTTAACAACATCACGGATGGTTTCTATGTATTCTTTCAACGGTTTTGCTTTACCACTACCCAATACATATATACTTCCATCTTTTCCTTGCTGACCAATCATTCGAAACGCTCTCGCTGCATCACCGCTATACAAATAATCCCACATTTGTTCTCCCTTGGTAAACTGTGGAACTTCACCACATTGCAGTTTCTGAATTGTAGACATAACCATGCTCTGCAATCCATCATTCGGTCCGTATATACTTAATATCCGCACCCAGATATGTTCTAAGCCCAATTGATGTGCATATTCTCGGCTCATCTGACCTGCACACAGCTTTCCTATACCATACCCCATTTCCGGGAATGTCGGTGTGTCCGGTTGCAATGCACCTTCTACCCGTCCATATTCTGCCTGTGAACCGGCACCAACAAAAGTATGACAGCCAAAACGTTTTGCCACACCAACAGCATCTAATGCATATTGTACATTTCGGTTTTGCAGATACATATCGTTTCTGGCAGTCCCTGTAGTACCTTCCCATGCAAAATGATAGAATACATCATATTCTTTTCCTGTTGTATTCTCGATACCGGCTAATTTATCTAACGGACAATCCATTAATTTTACCAACGGATGTTTTGGAATATTAGTATTCCGTGGTGAACCATCCCTTACAAATACAAGCACTTCTATATTATGATTAATGCATTCCTGTATCAAAGCCGTTCCCACAGAACCTGTAGCACCGGTTATAATGATACGTTTGATTTCTTTCATCTAAATTCTCCTAACGGCTTACTCTACCGGAGCCATCCCCTTCTGCTAATTTCAGAACCTCTTCTACAGATACCTGATTAAAATCGCCCTCAATGCTATGCTTCAGACAACTTGCTGCTACTGCGAATTCAATCGTTTTCTGGCAATCAAATCCCTGCATCTGTGCATATATTAAACCAGCACCAAAGGAATCGCCTCCGCCAACACGATCTACTATATGCATATCATATTCCCGACTTTGATAAAATGCGTTTCCATCATACAGCAAAGCCGACCACTTATTATCCGATGCACTTATGGATTTTCGAAGTGTAATGGCTACTTTCTCCAAATCAAACCGCTGACATAATTGGGTAGCCACACTTTCGTAACCCTTGGTATCAATTACTCCTGCCGTTACATCTGTATCATCTGCAGTTATACCAAACACATCTGCCGCATCTTCTTCATTAGCAATGACTACATCAATATAATCCATCAGTTGCCCCATAACTTTACCAGCCTGTTCTTTTGACCAAAGTTTCTTACGATAATTCAAATCACAACTGATTTTTATCCCTTTTTTCTTCGCAACCTTACATGCATTTTCACAGATTTTTGCAACATTTTCACCTAATGCAGGTGTAATACCGGTAAAATGAAACCATTCTGCATCTTCGAAAATTACATCCCAGTCGAAATCATTTACATCGGCTTCCTGAATAGAGGAATGTGCACGGTCATAAATTACTAATGACGGTCGTTGACTGGCACCTTTTTCCAGATAATAAATACCGATACGTTCACCGCCGCGTACAATCTGCCGTGTATCCACACCGTATCTTCGCATTGAATTTACGGCAGCATCGCCAATTTGATGACTTGGTAATTTAGTTACAAATGCAGTATCCAATCCATAATTTGATAACGAAACAGCAACATTTGCTTCCGCTCCGCCATAGGTTGCTCCAAATGATTCCGCTTGCACAAAACGATAATATCCTTCCGGCGCTAATCGCAACATCAATTCTCCAAACGTTACTACCTTTGCCATTTTACTCTTCCTCTCCTATTCTACAGTTCCATAATGAGTCGGTGTTAAGAACTGCAACTGAATCTTCTTCTTAATTTGTTCCATTTCTGCCGAAATTAATCGATTACGTTTCTCTGCTTCAGTTGAAAAATCATAGTCCAAATTCCGGTCGAAATAATCTCCGTTTTGAATTCCGGAGTAGCCGTCCATTCCTGCAATACGAACCTGTTTTACACCGATTGCAATCAACAGTTTCAATGCCATTACACCTGAATTATCAATAATCTCTGACTCTGCTGAGGTATAACTTGCAAAATTCACCATATAATCATATTGCTCTGCCTCTTTCATATTCGAGGTAATAATACAGGTTGCATTTGTCTTTCCTTCTATTTTGTTATAACGACGCATATTACTGCTAAAAATATACTGAATCGGGTATTCTTCTTCTGCAAAATTTACCGCAATTACCACTGTGTCCGGTTCCTGTAATGCTTTTTCAATAACAGCCTTACAATCCAATAAGCTTTTCCCCGGTGCCAACAGTAAAACATTCTTACCATCAAATTCCGCTGACAGCTTCTTGATAGTCTCTCTGTCATCAATAAAACTCTCTTGATATTCCCGATAATACTTTTCTGCCTTCTCTTTGCTGAAATTGGCTTTTTCTTCCTTTGGAATACTCCGTAACAATTCATTGAAGGAACGAACTGTTAAGCTATCCTTTTCTTCTAAATATACTGCATAATTCGGATGACAGCCTGCATTTGCCGACAGATATAGCGGCAAAGAATACCCCCAGAATTTCGCTTTATAAATATCATTCAGATACTCATCCATAATTTCCAACATAGGTTCAATGCGATAATGAGTATCATAATTCTCATTCATATACTCTGCAAACAATTCCAAATTCAAATTGCCGGCACCACGTCCCATACCAAATACACATGCATCGATACAGATATCCCGTTTCAAATTCAGCTCTACTAATGCCTCTGCATTACCAAATGCCTGTTGCAAATTATTATGAGCATGATAACATAAGGCAATTCCTTCTGCCATATTATTATCTGCCAGATATGCCAAACGAAGAAATTGTTTCCGTTTAATCAAACCAAATGTATCAACAATGGTCATTGCATATGGACGTAGCACATTAAATCGCTCAATTGCCTCAATGAACTCCTTGTCCGTATACAAATCCGTTCCAACAAAATTCACAAACAACATATACCCCAATTCCATAATCCGCTGACAATAGGTATATGCTTCTTCTATTTTGTCTTTCTTAAAAATCACTCGAATTCCTTCAATCGAAGTACCATCACAAGGTGTAATACGTTCCAAAGGAATCGGAGCACTCATATCCAACATTCCTACATAAATCATTTTCTCCGCTTTCGGCTGTATTACATCCCTTATAGACTCTATATCAGGAAATACGGCACGGTCTTTATCATAGGTATCTCCTTTAATAAATCCCACTTCATACATTTCAATTCCGGTTTGTACAATCTTTTGACTAAATCCTTTTATCGTCTCTTCTCCAAAACGCCAGTCATTTACATAACCGCCATCTCTGAGTGTACAATCCAGCAAACTAATTTTTCCCATTTCAAACCTCCTAAGCATAACACTTGTTATGCCTCTTCCACCGGCTTAATATACAAATTCTCCAACAATTCTTCTCTTGGCAGGAATGGTGCCAAATCCTCTAACGGCGGGCTAACCAAGGTTCCATCCGGTAATCGCTTGGTACTACTCTTCGGCTCCCATACCTGAACTGTATCCGTAAATATTTCACAGAACGCAAAACCCGGTTGCTTCAGGACTTCTTCTACTACTGTCTTCATTTCGTCATTGCTATGGGCACTATAATACGGATAACCAAATGCTTCCGCAATCTTCTTATACTCAGGGAATGACAAGTCTTGCGACTCCGGTCCGATTCCTATTTTGCAATGGTCAGCAAACAAATTATTCTGTGTCAGACGGATTGAATGATAACCTTCGTTGTTAATCAAAAAAACCTTGATTGGCAAACGATTCGTTACAATTGTCTGTAATTCCTGCAGATTCATCATAATAGAACCATCACCTTCCAGACAAATGGTTTCCTTTCGTCCTCCTGCTATACATAATCCGATTGCTGCCGGCAAACCATATCCCATACTGGCTACTGCACTATTAATAATAAATCTGGTACCTTTCTTTATCATATAATTCTGGTGTCCTACTACACAACAAGCACCATTCGATACCGCAGTCAGACTATCCTCCGGTAACTGACTACTTAGATGACGAATAAATGCAAATACATTGGCAGTTCCTTCATCTGCATCCCAATGTCTCTGTAAAGTAACCGGATACTTCGCTTTCCAATTCTGACAGATTTCCAACCACTCTTGATTCATAAATACTGTACCGGTTTCTTTTTCCAAACAAGCATTCATAGTGTGCAGAAAATCTTTTGCATCTGCCCATACCGGCATATCAACATGGATGGTATGCTTCTTCATCTCTGCCGCATCTACATCCACCATAATCACTTCAGCTTCCCGTGCCCAAGTGTTAAAGCTATAACCGGTTTGACGAATGGAAATTCTGGTTCCGATTGCTAATAACAAATCCGCATTCTGTACTGCAAAATTACCGGCTCTGTCACCCATATTACCGCCACGGCCTACATACAATGGATGTTCGTCTTCAATCAAATCCACACTATTCCAATAGGTTGCAATCGGTACATTCAACACTTCAATTGCTTTTCGAAATTCTTCAAATCCACCGGATAAGCGAACACCTCCACCAGCATAGATTACCGGTCTTTTTGCTTTACGAAGCTTCTCAATAATTGTTTCTACCACTTCCACAGATACCTTTGGTGGCAATGCTGCATCATCCTCAGTTGGGTCGTATCCTTCTAATTCATCGGTTTCAATATATCCACCTTGGAAATTTACCGGAACATCAATCCAAACAGGTCCCGGACGACCGGTGGTTGCCAAATGCCATCCCTTTTCCAATGCATAACGAATCTGCTTTGGATCTTCAATCATAGTTGCATATTTACACATTGGTTCCACAGACTTTACAATATCATATTCCTGATCACCAACTGCACGTAGTGGCAGACCATCTGTAAACTGCTGTGCATATCTGGCTGTGGTATCATAACGAACCTGTCCGGAAATAACGAACATCGGAATTGAATCTAACCAACCACCCACAACACCGGTAATTGCATTCGTACCACCCGGTCCGGTTGTTACACATAATGCAGCAATCCGATTATCCAAGCGGGCGTACGCTTCTGCCGCAATGGCACAAGCCTGTTCATGATGGTTGTAGGTTACTTTTAATCCTTCTTTATGTCCGAACGCATCATTCAAATGCATGGCACCACCGACTACTACACTAAAACAATCCGTCACACCATGTGCTACCAAGAAATCTGCTATATAATCTGCCAAACGTTGTTTCATCTCTATATCTCCTCATCGTTAAAATTCAAACGTTCTTCTTCTACTACCAATGGTCGGTTCATCATTCGTTCATTAATGCTTAATACATATTCTCCGATTAAACCAATGAAGAATAACTGTATGGAACCAAGTATAAACATACCAATCAAAATCGGCGCCATTCCGGCTTGGAAACTGTCCCACATTACCAATTTCAAAATCAAATAAATCAATGCCAGCAGCATACTCAGTGCACCACACCCGCACCCGGCAAAAGTTGCAATCCGCAAACCTATTTTAGTATAAGAGGTAATGCTTAACATAGCTGCATCGTACAATGTATAAAAATTGTTATGAGTCTTACCCGCTCTTCGTTGCGGTTGAACATACGGTATTTCTTTCCGTTTAAATCCAAGTTCCGCTACAATTCCTCGTAAAAACGGCTTTGGATCCTTCAAATCACGTAATACATTTACAAATTCCTTATCGTACAAACCAGAACCGGTAAAGTGTTCAATCTGCTCTACATCAGAAAACTTCTTTATCATTCTATAATAGATGCTTCGTAGCAAATACATGATTTTATTCTCTTTACTGCTTGTCTTAATACCGATTACTATCTTATAACCATTTTCCCATTCCTTAATATATTGCGGAATTAATTCAATCGGATCCTGAAAATCACATACCATAGAAATGGTACAGTCACCGGTTGTCTGTAAGATTCCATAATAAGGAGAATTGAACTGGCCGAAGTTCTTAGCATTAAATATGGCTTTAATATTCGAATTCTTACTACATATCTCACGTAACAACTCTCTGGTACGATCTCTCGAATCATTATCGATAAATACCAATTCGTAATTATAATTCGTTAACTCTGTTTCAAACAAGTTAACAATTGCCTCACTCATTGGCACTACATTCTCTTCTTCGTTATAACAAGGAATTAATATGCTAATTGTCTTTTTCATTTCTCTACGCCTCACATCATCGTATAAAAGTTCAATATTACCATAAACATATCATATTTTACCCTTATTTGCAATCAATACACATGAACAAAACGGGAGCCTTTGGTTGATACCAAATGCTCCCGTTTTATTCTATGAATTCGTCTTCAAAAGTTTTCGTTTCACACGTGTAGAATTATCTCCTATGTTATAATACAAAATCATTCCCAAAAGCAATGCTGCATTAATTACAATCTGTATACCTATTCCATGAGGTGCCAACATATAGTAATATGCCTTTGGTATCATTAATAGACCATTCAAAACCAAATAAATTATGTCAACTGACTTCTTTTCACTCTTATCTGCAATTAAAAATAATACAATCGCCGGAAATAAGAATGTTAAATTATAGTCATAGGAATTCGGTATTAAGAATACCATTAAAGCCGTCATAGCCATCACTCGCTTCCATGCCAGCTTTTCTCTCCATACGTTCCACAATGTCCAAAGTGCTAACGCACTTCCAACCACAAAATATATCCGCATTACATGCACATTTTCAGGCACAATCAGATTATTCCATAATACGAATGGTAACCTTAAAATAGACGACAATCCAACGCTAAAGTATACATTTGGAACTTCATTAGTATATCCGCCTCCAAAAGCAAATAAGGCACAGATAATCTCTTTAATATTCTGAATATATCCACCCTTAAACATAATAAGTGTCAATGCTGAAGTTATAAAAACGGTTCCGCATGCAATCAATAATGGTTTCCATTTCTTATCCAAGAAGAAGATAAAAAATATCAATAAAGGATAAATCTTAATAGCTGCTGCCAACCCTAGAAAAATCGCTGCCGCTGTATCATTTTTGTCATAATAATAAGCAAAAAACAAGTAACATACAATTGCTACCAGCAAATAATTCCCTCGATCCAGCATCCATACATATGGTGCCGTAAATATCAGAATCCAAACCACAGGCGGAATCAATATCTTATGCTTGAACAATTCCTTTTCCCGCAGAAATATTATACATAAAAACACGAAAATAATAGCTGTAAACATTCCAATAAACAGAATAAAAGAAATCTTTCCTTCCGTGGTATACACGATTTCATACGGAATATAGGTCTTATAATCTGCCATTAATGAAAACAAATACGCAATTGCCAAAATCAATGGTGGATACGTAGAATAATAATCTACATACGGTCTCAATCCGGTAACCATCTGATTTACGTTAAAGAAATCCATATACTGGTCAACCGGAAAGAATAAAAAGCTACCATGAGGATATACCATTCCGTTCTTTCGTACAATCCATGAAAAAATTCCAAAACATATATAGCCTGCAAGAATAATCATGATAATTGTCCAGATTTTCTTTTGTCGTTGCATGATTCTTATAACTCCTCTTTACTCTTTTTCTTCTGTCTATACGCCCAAAACTTGTTAATGCAGAAGTTAATCGGTATGGTAATTACCATATTCAAGAATGGTGCAATGGATACTGCCACATCCCCTCCGGTCATAGTCAGTCCAAAGTTACCAAGCCAGCCTGCTACCGGCTCCAGATACTGTCCGATATTCAACACATTGATCCATAGAATCAACAACACTTCCGTTAAAAACAAACCGGAAAATGCATAGGATGCATAGGTTTTTAACAATACCTGCCACCATACCCGATGCTCTCCTTCTTCGGATTCCTTGAATACGAACCGGCTTTGCCAGAAGTATGCATTCAATACACTAATAATAAATCCTACGATATTTGCTACATGCACATTGGTATGAAACACGTAATAGCACAAGGAATAAGTTGCATAGGATACAACCGTATTAGATACTCCTACTAAACCAAACTTGATAAACTGCCACAGGGCAGCAAGGCCCTTTTTCTTTTCTTCTTTATTGCTCATTTTTTCTTCCACATCATTCTACATAGTATTCAGAAGCAATTCTACTGAATTGCTTCCTTAATGGTCTTTGCCATATAATCAATCATTTCATCGGTCATTCCCGGATAAACACCTACCCAGAAGGTCTCGTTCATAATACGATCTGTATTGGTTAATTCACCCACTACACGATAACCTTCTCCGGTCTTACGCATATCATCAAAGCATGGATGCTTAATCAGATTACCTGCGAATAACATACGGGTCTGAACACCATGGTCTTCCACGTACTGAACTACCTTATTACGGTCTACACCTTCCTTACATGTAATCAGGAATCCAAACCAGCTTGGTCTTGAATTCTCACATGGTTCCGGAAGAATTAATTTATCTTCAGTTCCTGCCAAAGCCGCCTTCAAACGGTCAAAATTATGACGACGACGCTCTACAAAGCTTGGGAACTTTACAATCTGTGCACAACCGACTGCAGCCTGCATATCTGTTGCCTTTAAGTTATATCCAAAATGAGAATAAACATACTTATGGTCATAACCTAATGGCAATTCTCCATACTGCTTATCGAAACGATGTCCACATAAGTTATCACAACCGGATGGACATACACAATCTCTTCCCCAATCACGGAAGGAACGGATACACTTATTCAGTAATGGGTTGTTCGTATAAACGGCACCACCCTCACCCATAGTCATATGGTGTGGAGGATAGAAGCTGGAGGTTCCGATATCACCAATGGTTCCGGTGAATTTCTCTTCTCCGTCAATAGTATACTTTGAACCCAAAGCATCACAGTTATCTTCTACTAACCATAGGTTATGTTTGTCACAGAATTCCTTTACTGCCTTCAAATCAAAAGGATTACCTAAGGTATGTGCTACCATAACTGCCTTAGTCTTCTCCGAATAAGCTTCTTCTAACTTCGTTACATCAATGTTATACTGTGGAATCGTTACATCTACGAATACCGGTACTGCACCAAACTGAATGGCAGGTGCTACTGTAGTTGGGAAGCCGGCTGCGACTGTAATCACTTCATCTCCACGCTGAATTGCACGTTCTCCTAATAATGGAGAGGTTAACGCCATAAATGCATTTAAATTAGCAGAAGAACCAGAATTCACTAAGGAACAGAACTTTACGCCCAGGTACTCTGCAAACTTCTTCTCGAATTCATCGGTATAACGGCCTGCTGTTAACCAGAATTCCAATGCACTGTCTACTAAATTACACATTTCTTCATGTCCATATACACGGGATGCATATGGAATACGGTCTCCTTCTTGGAAAGGACCCTTTTGATTGTGATAGGTATCGCAGTAATCTGCTACCATATCCAATATCTGCTTCTTTGCCTGATCTTCTGTCATATTTTCAAACATTTTTCTAATCTCCTTGTCTTCTCATTACTATCTTGCATATTAACAATATTATAATTGTATATATCTTACTTTTCGTTATTCATATAGTCTTCAATCTGCTTGTCCATAATCGCAGGAATGTCTCCATTTGCAAAATACACCTTGGTCCATTCCACCACCTTGTCCAATGCCTCGGATACATTCCAACGTGGTTTCCACTTGAAGGTCATCTTAAGCTTCGAACAATCCAGCTTCAAGAAATTCGCCTCATGAGGACCTCCATCATACTGATTGATCCAGTGCATACCATCTCCCCATTTGGCACAGAACATATCCACAATGTCTCCGGTAGTTACACAATCCAAATCATCCGGTCCTACATTATAGTAATCCGCATATTTTCCGTCTTCATACTGCTTCTGGGCAATCATCAGATATGCCATAACCGGTTCCAAGACATGCTGATATGGACGTGTAGAATGCGGATTCCGCACCACAATCGCTTCCTTCTTACCGGCTGCCCGTACACAATCCGGAATAATCCGGTCATTGGCAAAATCTCCGCCACCGATTACATTACCGGCTCTGGAGGTAGAAATCGCTACCCGACCATCCTCAAAAAAAGAACTCTTATAACTATGGGTTACCAACTCCGAACAAGACTTACTGTTAGAATATGGATCATAACCATCTAATGGCTCATTCTCGCGATAGCCCCATTCCCATTCATTGTTCTTGTATACTTTATCCGTTGTAACATTCACAAAGGACTTTACGCAGTCATTCAAACGGATACACTCCAGAATATTCACCGTACCCATAACATTGGTTTCATAGGTATATACCGGATCCTTGTAGGAATCCCGTACAATTGGCTGTGCTGCCATATGAATTACAATCTCCGGCTGTGCTTCTGCAAATACCTGCTTTAGCTTCTCTAAATCCCGGATATCTCCAATTATAGAAGTCATCTGTTCTTCCACTCCACACATGGAGAATAGATTCGGATTGGTTGGTGCTTCCAGAGAGTATCCTGTAAGAATTGCTCCGGCATTCACTAATACACGGCTCATCCAAGAGCCCTTAAAGCCTGTATGTCCGGTTAATAATACATTCTTGCCTTTATAAAATCCAAGGTCTAAACCATTTGCTTCCATTTTCTAGTCCTCCCACACCTTCCAAGGTGCTTTTCCGTCTGCAATCATTTCTTCTAACTGATTCTTATCTCTGGTGGTATCCATACACTTCCAGAAACCATCGTGGGTATATGCTTTCAACTGTCCTTCCGATGCCAATTTCTCCAGTGGTGCCTTCTCAAATACGGTTGTATCCCCTTCGATATAGTCGAAAATCTCCGGATTCAATACCATATAACCACCATTGATTACACTTCCATCCCGGTCTGACTTCTCTCGGAATTTATGAATAGTTCCTTCCTTGTCAATGTCCAATACACCAAACTGCTGTCCCACATTTACTGCGGTCATGGTTGCAATCTTACCATGCTCTTTATGGAACTTCACCAATTCTTCCAGATTCACATTGGCAACTCCATCTCCATAGGTTAACATAAATGGTTCGTTTCCAATATACTTTTTAATACGCTTCACCCGTCCTCCGGTCATAGTGTTCAATCCGGTATCTACCAAGGTTACCTTCCATGGTTCTGTGTAAGTCTTATGCACTTCCATAGCACCATTCTCTGTAAAATCAAAAGTAATATCACTGGTATGCAAATAATAATCTGCAAACCACTCCTTAATTACATGCTGCTTGTAGCCACAGCAGATAACAAATTCGTTATATCCATATGACGAATAGTATTTCATAATATGCCAAAGAATCGGCTTACCACCAATCTCAACCATTGGCTTCGGCTTCAAATAACTTTCTTCGCTGATTCGGGTGCCGAATCCACCGGCTAACAATACGACCTTCATAATGCGTACCTCCTATAATCAATGTATTGCTCTTTATCAGAGCCCATAACTATCCCATTTTTACCCATACATAAATAACATTTTACACCATTCGACATAGGATGTAAACCAAGTTTTCCTTCATGAACAAATCTACATATTTTCTTAAGATTCTTACCGCTTTTCCTGATACAACATATTTACTTGGACTCCATCCATACGATTCTCATCCGATTGCACAATGTCATATTCTCCTTCTAATTCATAGATTGCATAATCCATTCCCTGTTTTACCAATGTCCACTCCAAAGGTACTTCCTGTTCTTCAAAACCTTCCAAATAGACTCTGGGATTCTCAATCCAAACATGACTGAAATCCGTACCGGATTCGTTAAGTTCCAACTCTGTACATCGACCCATAATCAATGCTCTGCGTTCCTCTTCCGCCATATTGAATATTCCGTAGTATTCTTTTTCCTGATACTGTCTCATATCATATACATCCAACACACCCAACTGCTGCATACACAAACTAGCTACATCCTCTCGTGTAGATGCTAATATACGCCTTCTGGCGAATTTGCTATAAAACGCACTAACATTATTATTATCGTATATATATGTCGTTGTTCCAAAAACAATTCTATCATCCCGATTCTCTATCTCGTCGAAGAATCCTGCTTCTGCCGCATTCGTAATAGTATCCTGCGGATATTTTCGAAATCCATTCATATATTCAACACCAGCTCTGCCGCTAACCAGATTCAATATGATAATGCAAGTCGCTAAAGCCACACAACCGGAAACCACAACATATGCGGCCATTTTCTTCTGTACCCTTTGTATAATCAAGTAACTAATATCCGCAACAACAATTGCAACACCTATACTCTGCATATATGCCGGCAAATGACCGCTGCACCAACCTAACACTTGTTGATACTTTGACGAAACCGCAATTAGCATTCCCGGGAAAATAAATACAATCAACCCAAGCCCTATGATTGTTAAATGATTGAGTTCTTGCTTTTCACTTCTTTCCGCTTTTTCTCCTGTTGATATAGATTTACATAACATTTTCTTGCTAAACACGAACCAAATGCATGCTATGAACAGTATAATTGCCAAAATATCCCATACTTGTATATGTGCCAGTATATCTCGCATTGTATACGGATATACATCCGAATACGGATCACAATATCGTAAACCTGAACAAATATATCGTCCTAACGGAAAACAGGTAGAGCACTGCTTTAACAGGGTTACCACTATGGCCTGAATAGAAATATGAATGGATATTCCTTGATATGTACTCTCCTGTATAAATAATCTTGCAATTACATTTGCAATACCCATTCCCAAAAAGACAATCAAATTCGGCAAACATAGTTTTAATGCCCGCGTCCACT
The DNA here is from genome assembly GCA_017461045.1 of Lachnospiraceae bacterium. GTDB lineage: Bacteria > Bacillota > Clostridia > Lachnospirales > Lachnospiraceae > CAG-632. The sequence continues at coordinate 33,303 of JAFTZJ010000054.1, forward strand.
TCTTCTCCTGTAACAGAATCACCCATAATATCGCAAACATAAACACAAATGCAACTTCATAGGTACCAAGGGCCAGAAAGAAAAGTACCGGACTCAGAATCGCATATATTTTTTTCTTCTTTTCTTGATATTTTAGTAAACACCACAAAGATAAGAAACACCATAATACCACCATCTGAATCAGCATGTGATAGCAATACAGACCACTGTCGAATTCCGGTGTCAACTGAAGAAATAGTGGAAACAGAAGCATAAACAAGTATTGCAGTACATCACTTTTGCTAATGCTTCTTACACAGAATCCACATATGACACTATTAATCCATGTCGTACCTAATATACAAGCTTTATATGCTGCTACGGATGGAACCAGATAGAACAATAATGCCATATAATTAGAAAATGGGAACACTCGTCCCAATTTTAGCCATACACCAAATTGATTCCAAGTAAGCTCCCATGCATTCGTTCCTGCAAGATACCGTTCTGCCTGAATATTGCTATTCCACATGTCATCTGCTGACAATCCACTTTCACATATAACACGAAAATAAAGAACGTAAAATAGGAATATTGCAATCTGCATTGCAATACTCCTTCTACTGTACAAGAATTCTTTTATATTCACCTTGCTATTCATATATCTTCCCCATTCTCATTCATACTAGTAAAAACTATAATATGCTTTCATGCCATCTACATGCTGAATATAATCATCGGCTTGTGATTCAAGCATCACTTCCATTGCCGTTCTCTCATCAGGCAAGTATGCATTCCAATCAATATATACACCTGCGAATCCTACTTGTTTCATTTCCTGCAATTGTTCTTCCAAGCTCAACTGGCTCAATGCACTCATCCACTGATTTCCTTCTCTACCGGCTAAAGAACCGTAAGACCATTTTAAATCATTCGAATGGATGTATCCCATAAAATGTGCATAATCCGGCATGTTTTGGATTGCTCCGTTTTCCGGATACCGCATGTATGGTAATTGATAAATCATGGCACCGTCTATTTCAGCATTTTCAATTGCTTGAATAAATTCTCTATCCTGATAAAATCGTTCTTCTTGATACTGATAACTTTCAGGCAATACCGTTGTAGTCTGATCGTAAATACCAAATGCCAACAACCCAAGCATTCCCAATGCAAATATTCCTTGATACCATTTCTTCTTTTCCAATTTATTATAAAAACTTTGTAACAGTTCTGCTATTGCAATCAAGGAAAACATTGCTATAAAAATCGAAAAACGATTATAACAACGAATTGCACCGGTTACAAAAGATAAAATAACCGCATATCCACCAATTGTACCAAACAAAACAGCTGCCAAATTAAATACTGAGCCAATTCTCAGATTAGACTGTCGATCCACCTTGTGGTGAACAAACAGCACTATGCAAAGAACAACAAAGCCAATCGACATAATAACGCCTAGGGACGCCATGCCATTTTCATTTACCAACGGATAGTAAGTATCATAAACTTCTCTTACTTTTGCAAAGAAACCAATTCTATGATTAGGAATCGGAAGGAACAACTGAACAATCTTTAATGCATATAATTCTGCACCTTCTCCTCCCTTGGCAGCCACAGCCTCTGCCCGCCCGTTTTGCATCCAATAAACAACATTCGGCAATGCACCAACAAGTAATGTAAGTATAACTACGCCTACACATAACCCAGTCTGTCGAAGTTTCTTCCAACCATCACCATTTAGCAAACGATACATCGCTACTACACATAAAAAGAAACACATAAAAAACGCATAATAAATACCGGTTAAAGCCATTAGCATTAATGTGATCATGCGAAGGATATTGGAAACCGTTAACCAGCCTTCTTTGTCCTTTTGAAATACCATTTTTCCTTTGGCGAACAACTGCTCCTCTTTCATCAATCGATATAGGTATAACACCATAAGTGGCACCATAAAATACATTCCCAAATACAAGTGGCCGGTTCCACGCAACATATGATACGGCACAAATGCATACAGTATTGCCAACGGAAGAGCAATTACATCCGATATGTTCAATTTCTTTAATGCGTATAATGCTGTAATACCGATTAAAAAATAAGCACTTAAATAGAATAAATTATATCCCAGGACCCAATTTCCTGTTAATGAAACAAACATTTGCTCAATTACACTTAATAACAGTTCCATTGTTGTAGCATCATAATTTTCTACTCCATATGGTGCACCAATAGACGGATTACTATAAATCCACCCATGCTCCAACATGGATTTCGCTGTCACTAATCCGGTAATATTATCACCACTAGATACATAATCAATTGGAACTTGTGATAAATTTGCCCCTTTTAAACCTAATGTCAGATATACAATAATGCCGATAAATACCATCAGCACGACATATTCAATATACGTTTCTTTTTCTCTTTTCATCTTTTTTCCCTTATAATTCTTCAAACCGGTTGCGAATCATATTAACCGCCTGTTCCATACCAAGTTTATTTTCAATATATCGTTTTCCATCTTTTTTTATCTTTTCGTAATAAACAGTATCATTTACTAACCGTTTCATATATTCTGCTGCTGTATCCACGTTTGCATCTGCCCAACGTGCCCCCTTCTTATAAGGCGGTGTATTCTTCTTTAATGTTATAAATGTATAATCCACCATACAGGCAACCTCTTCATTCATGAATTCTGTGTTCGAAGACCAGTTGGTGGCAATACACGGCGTTCCGTTCAGCATTGCCTCTGCCATAACCAAACCGAAGCCTTCTGCCCGATGCAAAGATACGAATACATCTACAGATTTAATAAGACTATTTACAACAACCTTATCCATAATTTCTGTTAAGTAATAGATGTTTTTGTATTCACCCAAGGATTCCTTTACTGCTTTTAAGTCTTCTTCTCTTGGATTATTCATTTTTAATACCAGACCAACGCTTTCATCACTTGGTGAAAATGCCTTCTGGAATGCACGAATCGCACCTAATGGATTCTTTCGTTCCATTGTACTATTCGTGTCGTACATAGCTAAGAACAAAAACTTATCCTCCGGCAATCCGAAGTATTCTCGACTGTATCGTTCATCCGTTGGTGCTTCAACGCAATACGGAATTGTATAAACCGGTTTATTCGTTACTTTACGAACACTTTCACTTGCAAACTCGGAAGGAGTCCACACTTCATCAACTAATAATAATGCCTTTTCCCAGTTTTTCGGAAATTCTTCCAATTCCCACAACCAAAACGCTATGTTATATCTACTATTCCATATTTCTTTATCTAGACTACTGGTGTATGCCATTACCAAATCTAACGGCTCTATATGAAATATATTCACACCATATGGAGTATCCTCTTGAATTTTAGCATCCCAACTATGATCCTCAGCACGCAAAGCTCCATCCAAAAGAAAATCTTTAATTGTATATGAAATTCCTGTATGCTCTAATTCATTTGCAAGTAATCGACAGCTTTGTCCTAACCCAATCTCTGCCCGAATGCATCCTATCAAATTAATTCCTGTCGGATACACGCCTTTTTCATATGGAATACGTTCGCTATTTTTTAATACTCGTTCCAAGCTACGTTCTTGTAACCAGTCCTTCACATATCTCAACAATCCCATCGGTAAGATTTTTACCAATATCGGACGCATTTTTTCTGACAAATTAATAATCTTCTGCGATAAGTTCATAATTTACAACCAACTCTTCCATTATTTTCTGATAATTGTATCCAGTTAATGCCTTATTGTTACAGGGCATTCTTATTTGTATTATACTTGAATTCTATACCGCAATCAATAAACAATTGCCTTACTGCAGCATAGGTTTTTCTATTCTATTTCTTTACAAGTCCCTTTCTCCAACAGCAATTCGGGATAATAAGACAGCTTCGCTTTTCGTAACCCTTCTACCCCCAGATCTTCTTCTCGGTTTACATACACATAGTCTTGCAGTTCGTGCAGAACAAACTGCTGGTTTATCATTGGGTACGCTCCCTGTATGTCTGCATAAGCCTTCTCAAAACTGACATCAAAGGTGTCTGCCGAAATGGGGCTGCCAAGGGTAAATGCCACCACCCCCTCTTTCGTTCGCAACAGCCCGCCTCGCATATGAAGTTGTCGGAAGTTCCGTAGTGCACGAACAACCAAATGAAACTCTTCCTGTTTTTCGTCATCTTCCTTGCAGCAGTTGGCGCGACACCAGTTCTTAGCCATTGCTACACATGCTTCTACATTTTCTTCTGACAAGGTCTCATATGTCCATTCCGGGTGTTGCTCTTGAAAACGTTTGATGTGATTTCGCTTACCGTGAAGCTTCTTACCGGATAAATTTGTTAATTTCTCACGATTGTATATATAATCTGCCCAATCCCGCTCATAGGTTATCTCAAATCGACCGGGATACCAGTTTTCAATATTTTCATACATAACCGGTTCTATTAATCCGAACCAAGGCGTTTGTCCCAAACCTTCAAAATATTCCAACTCCATATCAAATATACGCCGTTCCGTCATTTCATTTTCTGCTCCGATCGGATAGGATAATCGTACTTTCCCATCCTCTGTAACGTGCTTAGATATCAATACCTGCTCACAAATAGCATATTCCATATGGTAGAATTCTGCCCACAACATAATATTGGATATACTGAATTCACAGCCCGGATAGCGGTTATTCTTCAGTATATTCCGGAACACTTCTACATCGTCCATAGTTGGTTTTTTGAATACAAATTCCATAGTGTTTTTCCTCTTTCTTTACTAAATCATTACAATAACCCATTTTTTATAAAAGTGCAAATTTCTCGCTTTTCCGTTGACCTTTTTCATAAATCGTTTATACTAAAGGAAGTACAACAGACAAGGAGAATGAAATCATGTCGAATATGCAACCAAAGAATTGTATTGTTGCCCAATCCGGTGGTCCTACCGCTGCTATTAATGCCAGTCTGGCTGGTGTGATTCAAGGTGTATTTTGTAGCGAGGAATTCGATACCGTATATGGTTCCTTGAACGGAATTCTTGGCATCTTAAATCAACGCTATATGAATCTAACTGAATTAAGCACACAGACACCGCAATTTATCGAGACGCTGAAAACCTCGCCGGCTATGTACTTAGGCTCATGCCGATACAAACTTCCGGATTACAAAGAGGATGACGAGCCGTACCGACAGATTTTCAAATTCTTTGAGAAAATGAATATTCAGGCATTTTTCTATATTGGCGGTAATGATTCCATGGATACCGTTATGAAGCTTGGACACTACGGCAAACGAATCGGAAGTCCGGTTTCCATTATTGGAATCCCTAAGACGATTGATAATGATTTATGTGTCACCGATCATACGCCGGGTTATGGTTCTGCTGCTAAGTTCGTAGCCTCTTCTTTATTAGAGATTTCCCACGATACTTTCATTTATGCAGTCAAGAGTGTAACCATTGTTGAAATCATGGGACGAGATGCAGGTTGGCTGACTGCTGCCGCTGCCTTGGCGCGTAACAGCTATAATGCAGCACCACATTTAATTTATTTACCGGAGGTTGCGTTTTCTAAAGAAGCCTTTCTGGATGATGTCGAGAAGCTGTTAGCCGTTCAGAACAATGTAATTGTTGCAGTTTCGGAAGGTATTCGGGATGAAGAAGGCAATTATATCAGCGCTACGGAGGCTGCCGCAGATACGTTTGGCCACAGCCAGTTAAGCGGTACAGGAAAAGCATTAGAATATATGGTTAAGGAGCATCTGGGTGTAAAGGTGCGTTCCATCGAATTGAATGTTTTACAGCGTTGTGCTTCCCATACAGCGTCTCTGACTGACTTGAATGAATCTTTCCAATTAGGTCAAAAAGCCGTGGAGGGTGCTGAGCAAGGACAGACCATGTGTATGCTGACTATGCACCGCACTTCCCAAAATCCATATTGTATTAACATTCACTTCTCTTCTGTAGACGATATTGCCAATCAGGCAAAGTCTATTCCGCGAGAATGGATAAACGAAGCCGGAAATGATGTAATGCCGGAGCTTTTGGAATATATGAGACCATTAATCCAAGGAGAACCCGACTTAAAATATCAGAATGGTTTGCCAATTTATTTACCAGTTGACCATTTGTTGTAATTCTTCTTGCATATAAATATATTTTACAGATATCAGATCAAATTAATTTGTAAATTTTTACTTGACCAAAACCTCTTATCTATGTATACTGATGTTATACATAGATAGGAGGTGATTTTATTGTCTTTAACAAAAGAAGATTTACTTGCAATTGCACAGGTCATTGATGAGAAATTGGATGAAAAGCTCGAAGAGAAATTAGAAGAGAAACTCCAACCAATCCGCGAACAATTAAATCGTCTTGAGCAACGCATAGAAAAGTTGGAACAACGTATGGACGCCATCGAACTCCGTATGGACAAGTTGGAAGCTCGCATGGATGCTCTCGAACAACGTATGGACAAGCTCGAAGCTCGCATGGATGCTCTCGAACAACGTATGGACAAGTTGGAAGCTCGCATGGATGCTCTCGAACAACGTATGGACAAGCTCGAAGCTCGCATGGATGCTCTCGAACAGCGTATGGACGCCATCGAACTCCGTATGGACAAGCTCGAAGCTCGCATGGATGCTCTTGAATTCCGCATGGATAAGTTGGAGGTACACATGGATCAAAGCGAAGAGAAATTAATTCGTTTAACAGGCTTTGCCGAACTCGATTTTTTACCACGCTTACAGAACATCGAATCTTGCTATACAGCTACACATCACAGATATGTAGCTACCGTAGATCGCATTGAAAGCATGCAAACGGACATTGGAATAATTAAAGAAATTCTCATCAAGCATTCTGAGGTTCTTCAGTATCTGGCATAACTAAATAAGAGGTACGAGTGATTACACATTCTCAAATCATTCGCACCTCTTATTTTTGTTATGCATTTAACTTTTTCAGTAATTCTTCTACATATTCTCTGGAAATCTTACCATTTGAAAAGCTTGGCAGGCTCTTCATTGGCATTTCTCTGGTCTGCGCTTCCATCATGGCATCCATGCTTTCTCCCAGCATTTTTTCTCCATCCGTATCAAACACACTATCACACATACGCTTCAATTCTGCAATTTCATCCTTGAATTCTTGATTGCTATATAAATCTCCAAGTATGGTATTCATGGTATAAACACGTTTCAGTTTCTGCACCGGCGTTACATATACGGATGCTTCCAAGCGGATATCTCGTGAGGATGCACCTACTAAAAGCTTGAATTCTCCTTCTTCCGTATACCAACCTTTTCCTTCCGCATCATAGTAGGCCCATGCCCGTTTTCCAAGGGTAAATGTCACTGATTTACTTTCACCCGGTTCCAAAGCAACTTTTTCAAAGCCTTTTAATTCTTTTACCGGACGAATCACTTGACTTTCTACATCTTGCACATACAACTGAACAACTTCCTTGCCAAATCGCTTGCCGGTATTGGCTACAGTCACTGTCACCTCCAAGGTCTCTTCATCCGTAATCTGTTCTTTATTCACTTCTATGTCGGTATATTCGAAGGTTGTATAACTCAATCCGTGTCCAAATGGGAATAAGACATCCATATTCTTTTTGTCATAATATCGATATCCAACAAAAATTCCTTCTTTGTATTCTACCTTGGTTGTACTTCCCGGAAAATTCAAATACGATGGATTGTCTTCCAGTTTTATAGGAAATGTTTCCGGCAACTTTCCGGATGGATTGGTCTCGCCAAATAAGATATCCACCGTTGCTTCACCAACACCTTCGCCCCCTAAATATGTTTCCAAAACCGCTTTTACATCATTTATCCATGGCATTTCTATTGGAGAACCATTATGCAATACCACAACCGTATTGGGCTGAATCTGTGCTACCGCTTGGATTAACTGGTTTTGAATTTCCGGAAGCCGCATATGCTTTCGGTCAAAGGCTTCGGATTCATATACATCCGGAAGTCCTGCATAAATAACAGCCACCTCCGCATTTTTTGCCGCTGCAAGAGCATCATTGAATCTTTGCTTTTCCAGGCGTTTCTCATCTTCACTTACTGCGTCCCGTGTATCAAAGCCGGACACATAAGTTACATTCTCCATGGTTTTCACCTGTTCCAAAGCAGATGACCAATTCTTAGCATTTACATGAGAACTACCACCTCCTTGAATTCGAGGTTTCTCAGCAAATTTTCCAATCATTACTACGGATTGTTCCTTGGATAACGGCAGAATATCTGATTCATTCTTCAATAAAACCATACATCCCTTTGCGATTTCAACTGCCAGTTTATGGTCTTCTGTTCTATCCCATACTGCACTGTCGTTTCGGTTTTCTTTATAGGTCATAATTCGACTAACGATTCGCTCACAGGAATCATCTAGGACAGACTCTGCCAAGTTTCCGTTCTTTACTGCCTCAACCAGCATTACATCTGTAGTTCCGCCACTTCCCGGCATTTCAAGGTCCACACCGGCTTCCAAGCCGATTACTCTGTCATTAATTGCTCCCCAGTCTGTTACAACAAGGCCTTCGTAGCCCCATTCATCTTTCAGCACATCTTTCAACAACCATTTATTTTCCGATGCAAAAGTTCCATTAATTCGATTATAGGAACACATGACAGCCCAAGGTTTTGCCTCTTTTACCGCCTCCTCAAAGGCTGCCAGATAAATCTCTCGCAGTGTTCTTTCATCTATCTCCACATCAATAGACATTCTTCGTGTTTCCTGATTATTCGCCGCAAAATGCTTAATACAGGCTCCCACATGCTTGCTTTGCACTCCTTGAATGTGCGATGCTGCAATCTGACCGGACAGATACGGGTCTTCGGAATAGTATTCGAAATTCCGTCCGCAAATCGGACTCCTCTTAATATTGGCACCCGGTCCCAACAGAATACTAATATTTTCAGCCTGACAAGCATTTCCCATAGCCGCACCCGCTTGGAACATAGCATCCCGGTCAAAGGATGCTGCTTCCGCACAAGAACCCGGAAAACAAACCGCCTCAATACTGTCATTGATATTATCACTATCTTCCCGTTGCTTTCGCAATCCATTTGGACCGTCACATACCATCACTTCCGGTACACCCAAACGCTCCACCGATTTCAAACGCCAAAAATCCTTACCGGAACACAAGCCCGCCTTTTCTTCTAAAGTCATCTGGGATACTAACTTCTTTGCTTCTTCTCTCGTCATTTACACTCCTCCTAATACACAAAAAAATTCCGTTCTATTTCACTATCTTGATTATAACAAGTTTTTCCCTTATGTACCATACAATATACGGCTTATTATTACAACATTCCTCAGTCTGCATATTATCCGCTTATTTGCCCATACTAGTAATTGAAATTTCAAAAAGGAGAATGGGAACTATGAGTAATTTATCAGAACTTGAATTACAGAACCTACGTCACTTAATCGGCGGTTATGAAACCAGTCACTGTAAAATGAAGGCATATGCGGAACAAGCAACCGACCCGCAGGTTAAGACATTTTTTGAGGATGCTGTCACTTGTTCTATGGAGAATAAGCAGACCTTAATGAAATTCTTAAATTAGGAGGGAGCAAACGATGGAAGAAAAAATTATGGTAGCAGATGCCTTAGAAGGTATCAACTCTGAATTAAAGAAATATGCGGATATGATTCCTCAGACAGAAAATAAGGAATTAAAGCAGACCTTAAAGCAGTTCCGCAACGCAGCAGAAATGTCACAGGAACAGATTTATTCTATTGCCAGAGAACGCCAGTATTATGTACCTGCGGCTAAGGCAACTGAAGATGAAGTTGCTCATGTACGCAACTTATTTTGCTAATCTGATTTACTAAAATCATTCGAACAAATTAACCAAGAAAAGCTCTGTCAGATTCTATATTCAGAATCCGGCAGAGCTTTTCTTTTTCTAACGCTTATAATCTACATTTTTAATTGTATTTCATTCTAGTCTTCGTAGTCACCGGTGATAATCGACATATAGTAAATCACATGTGTTTCCGGATCGCCTTCAACAGAATAAAACCAGTCGCTGGTCGGATTTCCATTATCATCTTTCAAAATAGCGATATAACTGCTACGATTTTCATTACTGGTGATTGCTGTGTTATAGCGATTTGGAGTATTTTGATCATATGCTTCCAAATCTTCTACTGTGGATACACCTAATGTAATTCCGCCAGGTCCTACTACGGTTGTATGCTCCGGATCTACACCGATGTGGTCAAACCCCTCATCTTCAGACACCACCGGAGTTGTTTGTAAATAGCCAATCACATCATCAGTTGTAGTACGAACTTCAATGGTACTATATCCGTCAGACAAATAATAACTGTGATATGTATCCCATTCGTTCACCTGCAATTCTTCAGTAAAACCGGTTACTTCCTCAAATTCATCAATAGTTGTTTTTCCTAATACAACCACGCCACCGTTAATTTCTAATACACCTTCGGTCCAATCCTTACAATCTTTCGGATTGCTTGCTTTTGAGCCGGCACCGCCGCAGCCAACCAATGACAAACACATTGCCGTTATTAAAACTGCAGTCATTCTCTTCAACATCTTTTTCATTTTTCCTCTCCTTAAATACATATGTATAATTAGTTTTCAATTGTCAATGACATCTCATAAACAATTCTAGTTTCGTAATCTCCGATAACACTGTATAAGAATCCATCTACTAAATCGAAATCTCCCTTTTTCTTACCAGCAATATAACTACATATACCATAATCCTCATCATCATCTATCGAACCACTGTAACGATCCTTGATATTCGCATCATAAGCCGCTACATCTTCTACTGTAGATGAACCAACTGTAATTCCGCCAGGTCCAACAATTGTAGTATGTTCTAAATCAAGATTATCTTCATCCATATAATAATCACTGGCAAAGAAGTTATATACAGTGCCGTTTTCATCCGCTGCCACCTGAATTTCACTATATCCATCTGACAAATAATAGTACGAAGTATCTGAATACTCACTCAATTCTACCACCTCGTCAAAACCGGTTGCTGCCATAAAATCATCAATATTCGTCTTACCGATTACAACAATTCCTCCGTTAATAGACATAACGCCTTCATCCCAATCCTTACATGCTTCCGGGGTCTTTGCTCCGCCACAACCTGTCAATGACAGACACATTACGGATAATAAAATAGCTACCGCTTGTTTCATTGTTCTCTTCATATCATATCCTCCTTGTATTCTTTCCTTATTTTGCTCAATGGCATATCGTAGGAATTATAACACAGAAATCACGGAATGATTCAACAATGCGACAAGCGGTAGCTAAATGCGATAAACGGTGTCGTTTTATACAATTTTCTTCGTCCATGCAAGTGCCAAAGCACCCGGTCCTATATGACAAGCAACACTTAGGGATAATGGATCAATGTGAATCTCATATCCCGGAAATTCCTCTGCCAGCTCTTCTGCCCACTTTGCAGCCTCTTCATGATTCTGGGTATGTGCCATCTGAAGGTATGGTGCATTTTCAGCATCTGCACTTGGAATTTCTCCTAAGTTCTCTGTAATATCCTTCTTGACTGCATTTACCATCATCGTTTTGGCTGCTTTTATATTTCTTGCCTTAGCAAATGCATCCAGTTTCTCACCATGAATCTGCAATACCGGCTTCAAACGTAAAATCTCTCCGATGGCAGCTGCTGCCGGAGTCACACGTCCGCCTTTTTTCAAATATTTCAAGGTATCTACCATTATATAGATACTGGTGTCCATTTTGGTTTCCATTAAGATAGCTTCAATCTCTGCCGCCGTCTTTCCCTGGTCTGCCAACTTCTTTGCATCGATTGCAGACTGTCTCTGGGTGACAGATATTCTCTGATTATTCACAACTACTACTCTGCCATCGTAATCTTCTGCAAGCATCATAGCAGTCTGACAAGTACCGCTCAAGCCGCTGGACATTGGAATACAAACAATCTCATCGTACTCCTTTAGTATCTCATCCCATTGCTTGGTTACCGATTCCGGAGACGGCTGAGATGTAGCAATCTCTGTATCATTCTGCAAATTCTCATAGAAGGCTTCCTGAGTTAATGAAATATCCTCTAAGTATTCCTGTTCATTCATAAAGAATGGCATAGGCAAAACAAAAATACCTAATTCCTTCGCTTCTTTTTGGGTAATACCACTGTTACTATCTGTAATAACCGCTACCTTACTCATAATTCGTTCCTCTCGTTTTATCTTATTCTGTTACGTTACTCACAACTTTATACGGATTCACAATATAACATCATGAATCCGTAACTAGTGTATAATATTCCATTCTTAAAATCTACTAATTTTTTCCCTTTTTTCGTACACTTCAATAGAAATGTCCAATTTTCTAGCCATTATACCTTTGACGCATAGCTTCGTACATAAGAACTGTAGCTGCCGTCGCTGCATTTAAGGATTCCACCTGCCCTACCATCGGTATTTGAATCTGTTGATTCGCCATAGCAGTTAATTCTGCTGTTAAGCCATTTCCCTCATTACCAATGAAAAAACAACATGGTTGCCGGTAATCATATCCATAGAAGACCTGACCCTTCAGGTGGGCAGCATAACAGGCAATCCCCTGTTCCTGTAGCCATGAAACTCCTTGGTAAATATCCTCCTCATAACAAAATGGCATACGAAAAATAGCACCCATAGTAGAACGTACCACCTTAGAATTATAGACGTCCACTGTGTCTTTGCTCATCATAATTCCTGTCACTCCGGCACCCTCTGCAGTTCGAAGAATAGTACCAAGATTTCCCGGATCCTGCACATTTTCAAGCACTAAGATACATGGAACTTCTTGTCTTCTACACTCTGTCATTTCTGTACTATTTTCTGAGTTTATTATACCACCAAGCAGGTCCTTTCGTTGATAAACTCGTTGTTGTACAATTGCCAAGACACCCTGAGGAGTCTGTGTATCAGATATTTCCCGAAATACACCGTTACTTACCACCTCATATGTCTCACCCTCTATCCAGTTTTCCGAAAGCTGTTCCTGCCACTCTTCTGTTACATAGGCCTTTACCAGATATTGCTGTGGTATTTCCCGAAACATACGAATTCCTTCCACCAGAAACACCTGTTGTTCCCGTCTGGCTTTGTTGCTTTTCTGGAGTTTGATTATATTCTTAATCTGTTGATTTGATGTACTGGTTATCATCATTTCCGTTCCTTTACAATTACATTTTCCTCGCCCAGCATAGCACGCAACATTTCCAAGCCCGCACTATTTGCCCGAATTCCGAACTGAGCCGGCAGATTCTTTCTCAGTTTTCCTTCTTTGATATAGATTTTTATCATAGAACTTCCCGGATACTGGTCAATAATATCATACATTCTGCCTTCCATGGAATCATATTGCTCTCTGGTTTCGAATTGCAACCATGCATCCTTCGGTATATCATCAAAGGCAATTGCTTTGCTAAATAATAATTTTGCCTCATCCTCAGATACAGATGCCCGACCGGTTATAAATAATTTCGCATCCTGCTGCAAAATACTCCGATTCTTTTCAAAATCCTTCGGAAATACGACAACTTCAACGGTTCCATACATATCCTCTAAGGTTACAAATGCCATATTCTGATTGTTCCGGGTCAGTTTCAAGGTCACAGCCGAAACCATACCGCCAATGGTATACATTGCTTGATCCCTTACATTGGTATCCCCGGTGTCTTCATCCAGCACAAAATCCATAGAGGTAGCATCTGCCTGCTTTTGAATTAATTCCAGATAATCCTCTAATGGATGACCGCTGACATACACACCCAGCACCTGCTTTTCAAATGCCAGTTTTTCTTCCTTTTTGTAATCCTCTACATCCGGCATCTTTACTTCAAAGCTTTCCTTTTCCTCTTCACCCAGAAAATCCAGAAGGCTCATTTGTCCGGCCATTGAATTCTTCTTGCCGGCATTGATATTTCCAAGAATCTGCGGATATACCATCATTTTCTGTCGACGATTACCTTCCAAAGCATCAAACGCACCTGCCAAAATCAGGTTTTCAATGGTCCGTTTATTCACTTCTTTTCCCGGCATACGCTCTAAGAAATCCTGTAAATTCTTGTATGGGCCGTTGGCTTCCCGTTCCCGTACAATTTCGTCAATTACGTTACGTCCAATATTCTTAATGGCTGAGAGACCATATATCATTTTGCCGTCTTTCACTGAGAATTCTGCTACACCTGCATTAATATCCGGTGGCAATATCTCGATTCCCATTTGTCGGCATACGTAAATATACTCGGTTACTTTCCCGGCATTTTCAATATAAGACGTCATCAGTGCCGCCATGAATTCTACCGGATAATAGTATTTCAAATACGCAGTCTGGTATGCAACTACTGCATAGCAGGCTGCATGAGATTTATTAAATGCATACTTCGCAAAATCTGTCATTTCATCAAAGATTTTATTGGCAACCGTCTCCGAAATACCACGATTCACACAGCCCGGAACTCCTTCTGCTTCATTTCCGTAGACGAAATTCTTGCGTTCCTGCTCCATGACATCCGCTTTCTTCTTAGACATGGCACGACGCACCAAATCACTTCGTCCTAACGTATAACCCGCAAGCTCCATAACAATCTGCATTACCTGCTCCTGATATACAATACAGCCATAGGTCGGTGCCAGAATCTTCTCTAATTCCGGTGTGTCATATTGAATCTGGGAACGGTTATTTTTACCCTGAATATAGGCAGGTATGAAATCCATAGGACCCGGACGATACAAGGAAATACCCGCAATTACATCTTCCAGATTCTCCGGCTTTAATTCTGTCATAAAGGACTTCATGCCGGCACTTTCCAACTGGAATACACCTTCTGTTCGTCCGGAGCTAATCAATGCATATACATTCGGATCGTTATAATCAATGGCGTCCATAGAAAATGACACCTCACCATTCTTGGTTATCATGTCACAAGCATCCTGAATCACCGTCAATGTACGCAGTCCCAAGAAGTCCATTTTTAACAAGCCCAACTGCTCAATGGTGGTCATGGTAAACTGTGTGGTAATAGCATCATCACCACCCTTAGACAACGGTACATATTCATCAATGGATTCCTGTCCGATTACGACACCGGCTGCATGCATGGAAGTATTCCGCGGTAACCCTTCCAGCTTCATTGCCATATCAATCAGATATTGAATCTGTTCATCTTCCTCGTACATTTTCTTCATGTCCGGACTTACCTGTAAGGCAAGCTCCAAGGTCATGTTCAAATCCTGCGGCACAGCCTTTGCTACTGCATCCACCATGGCATATGGCATATCTAATACACGGCCAACATCTCGCAAAACTGCCCGTGCTTTCATGGTACCAAAGGTAATAATCTGTACTACCTTTTCTTTTCCGTACTTTTCTACTACATAATCAATAACTTCCTGTCTGCGAACATAACAGAAGTCAATATCAATATCCGGCATGGATACACGTTCCGGATTCAGGAATCGTTCGAACAGTAAGCTATAACGAATTGGGTCAATATCTGTGATTTCCAAGCAATAAGACACAATACTTCCCGCTGCCGAACCACGTCCCGGCCCTACCGGTATTCCGTGTTCCTTAGCGTAATGGATAAAGTCCCATACAATCAGGAAATAATCCACATATCCCATCTGTCGAATGGTATTTAATTCATAATCCAAACGCTCCCGCAAGGTATCTGTCACCGGCTGATACCGACGTTCTAAACCTTCTTCGCAGAGATGCTTCAGATATCCAAATGCATCAAAAGGCTCTGGCACATCGAACTTCGGCACCTTCTGCTCACCAAATACGATTTCTACATTACAACGTTCCGCAATGCGATGGGTATTCTCCAATGCGTCCTTGGCATATGGGAACAAGGCAAGCATCTCTTCCGGTGATTTCAGATAATACTGTCCTCCGTCATATCGCATACGGTCTTCATCTTTGACCTTCTTATTGGTCTGAATACACAAAAGAAAATCATGTGCTTCTGCATCCTCTGCATGCACATAATGAATATCATTGGTAGCAACCATTGGAATTCCAAGTTCCTGATGCATCTTAAGCAGCTCCGTATTCACCGTGCGCTGATCCGGAATTCCATGGTCCTGTAACTCCAGAAAATAATTTTCTTTTCCAAAAATTTTCTGATATTTCAATGCCGCCTCTCTGGCTTCTGCAAGAAATCCTCTTCGAATCTGCACTGCCACTTCGCCGGCAAGACAAGCACTTAAGGCAATAATTCCTTCATGGAATTCTTCCAAGACTTCCATATCCACACGAGGTTTATAATAATACCCCTCTGTAAAACCACGAGACACAATCTTCGTCAGATTCCGATATCCGATATCATTCTCTGCCAATAATACCAAGTGGTAATAACGGTCTTCTCCCTTTCCGGTTTCCCGGTCAAATCGGGAATCCGGTGCCACATATACCTCACATCCGATGATTGGTTTGATACCTACTTCCCGGCATGCCCGATAGAAGTCAATAACACCATACATAACACCATGATCCGTAATGGCAATACTGTCCATCCCCAGGTTCTTGGCCTGTGCTACTAATTCTTTTATTTTACTTGCTCCGTCCAACAGACTATACTCTGTATGGACATGTAAATGTGTAAATTCCATAACAACCTCTATTCTAACTATTTACGGCGTTTGTTCTTAAGTACATCTGTCCGAATATACTGAAAGGTCTTCGTTTCTCCTTCCTCTGCCAACATGCGAAGAAGCTTCTCTAACAGTGCTCTTGTGTTAGGATGCATTGGGTATTTGTCCTTTCCCCGTTGGTAATAAGCCAAAGGGGCACCCGGTGTATACGTATCCGGATTATAATTCTTACTTGCGGCAATCCGGTCACAAAACATCTCTACTACATAATTTACCGGCATTTCCATACCTGCTATCCCTTCATCCGGATTCAGGCTATAGTCAATCCAATATTCCAAATGGTGTTTATTTCTCCCCTTGTGATGCAACCAGGCGGTTGTATAGCCCTTTGCTTCCCGTTCCGCATTATTAGGGCTTCGATTCCCCTGATAATACTTCACACCAATCGAAAACTCTGCCCATGAGTATTTGGATAAATCATGTAACAGTCCCTGTTTATATAATCCGCATTGAAAACAATGCTTCATAACCAGCCATTTATGATGATTAATTGTCTTGAGATGTGAAAACCATTTCATTGATTCATTACTCCTCATGTTTCCTTATAAAGAAGATGTGAGTGAAGCATTCCTGCCTCGCCTCACATCTGACACTTTTATTGATTCAAATATTGTTCTAATGTAGAATCGTCTACAATAATTCGATTATCCATAGTCTTCATCAAGTCTTTGATCTGTAATGTAGCTGCCGCCCGTTCTGAACTTAAATCATAGACCTGATTCTTATCAAAGCTTAACACAATTGGTTGCAATGGATTCTTATCATTCTCCCGAATTACTAAGCCCCGCTCCCGATTCGTTAATTCAACACATACACCCGGTGAAAGGATTCGAATGCTGTCCAGCAACGCCTTTACCACCATCTCATCAAAGTTTCTCGAATTATCCAGCAAGCTTCGTACCACCTGCACTTCTGAACTTGGCTCTTCATACAGATTCATGGCTGTCTTTACATCGTAATAATGTGCTACCTGAATAATACGAACACCCCAAGGAATATTCTTACTTACAACCTCAGCCGTATAATCATAATCCTCCTGACAGCCCTTGACCAGACGCTTCACGCTGGTATTAATGTCAATATTGTCATTAATAATATTATATCCATCAATCTGTGCTTTTCGGAACATCTGATATTCTTCTGCGGAAAAATCATCCGTCTTATTCTGCATCTTTGTCGGAAGAAGCAAACGGCCCACATCATATAACAACGCTGCCACTACAATATTCATCTGCTCTGAATTATCAATATGCAGCTTGTGTGCCATTAATGCCGCCAGAATTGCTACATTCAATGCATGCTTGTATACATAATCCTCCGGGCTACGCAGATTCTGGGTGAAATTAATCTTGTGTGCCAGATTTCCATACATCCGTACAATCTGGTTGGCCAGTACCATCAATTCGCCCGGCTTCTTGCCTTCTTTAATCGCCTTCAAATCATCCTTAATACTGAATACTGCCATGGTCTGGAACCGTTCAAATTCAATATCCTCAGCAGTCATTGGTGGCAATGGCTCTGCCGGTTCTAAGATATACAATCCGATTAAACCGAAATTCTTTACACTATAAATACCCTGTAATGTTAACTTTGTGTTTCGCTCATACAACAAAACTCCATTCTTATTATAAATCGGTTTTGCCAGACGCATTCCAACCTTCAAATCATCTGTTGGTACGAAAATCATGGTAACTGCCCCCTTTCACATATTTCCCCGAAACATCTTCATTTATCATATCATTTTTCCAGATTTCTGTCTATAAAAAAGCACCGGCTCCTGCCATTCCTTTTTCCATACTATTTAACGAAAAAGTGATTGAAATTTCACTATAAATATAGTATTATATTGCTGTTGATTTGCTGGAATAGCTCAGTCGGTAGAGCACTTCACTCGTAATGAAGGGGTCGAGGGTTCAAGTCCCTTTTCCAGCTTTTTTTATTTGCCTTTTTATACTTAGAAGTTCCACAATCCATAAATCGGAACATTCAAGCGTCCCTTATGGAAACTTAGACTCTCTAATGAAATTCGAATCGCCATTCGGTTGCCGTATTTCTGATGGAACACCTTCAAGTTCTGTGCCTTGGTTCGAATGGTTGTCTGCACATCAACCGGAATTACTTCCCCATCGTCTTCAAATATGAAATCAATTCTTGCTGTGGCATCAGATGTCCAGAAGAACAATTCTTTCACATTGGCATTCAGGGTTAATTCTGCCAATACCAACTGTTCTGACAGAATTCCGTTCATAGCATCAAAAATGTCATTATTCAATGCAGCATCCTTTGCTACAATTCCTGCCACATTTCGCAATAAACCATGGTCTAAATGATACAATTCAAAAGACTTCCGTTCAATGTATTCTTCAATCGGTGCAATTCCCTTGGATACCTTATGGATTTTCCGTACATATCCGGCATCTACCAGCCATTGTACCGCACCTTCGTATTCCCGGGCTCTTGCCTTTACATCAATGACGCCATACATGAACTTCTTATTATCCTTGGTTAACTGCTCTGGAATACTATCCCATACCTGCAAAATCTTCTTAACAAGCAGTTTCGGTGCATATCGCAGAATATCATCCCGTAATTCCTGCAAAATCCGGTGTTGAATAATATCAATTTTGCCCATATCCCGATGCTTGATAAAATCCAAAACCACCTCCGGCATTCCGCCGGTAATATAAAAGTACCGCAAATAATCCATAAGCATTGGGCGCAAATCATCTGCAATTCCGCTTACCTTCTCTTGCTCAATGATTCTGCATAATTCCTGTGCCTTATTTGCAATCAGGAATTCTTCAAAGGTCATTGGATACATTGTTTTAATAAGAATCTCTTCTTCAACCAGATTCTCTGCCGGCAAACTTCCCACCCAGGAAGCAATCATAACAATCGGAAATTGTTGGCGTTGTCTTGCGTATTGCAATACTCCGGCAAATAAGTCTTCTTCCACCTGTACATCATCAAATATAATCAATACCTCTTTAGGATTCACCGTCGCCATATCAATATCCGTCAGTACCTTCAACTGTTCGTCAATGAATTCCGGTCGATTTGGTACCATGAATAATTCCCGCAGGATAGTATCCTTCTCGAACTCAATATGTATAGTTTTCGCATAGAATGCTTCTGCAAAATCTCTTACGCACCATGTTTTTCCAACACCTCTTGCTCCCTTTAACAACAGAAGCTTCTCGGCACCGCTTTCCTGCCATGCAGCCAAATCATTTACCATATTTCGATACATGATGGATCCTCCTTTTCTAAAATCACTTAATCCTAAGCAAATAATATCACGGACACCGAACCTTGTAAAGAAATTCTTCTAAAGCCGTTTACACAACAAAAAAACGGATTCACAGCTTACACTGTAAATCCGTCCTTATAATCTTATTCGTCTAACTTGCCAATGGATAAGAATCCATTTTCACCGGTTGCAAGCAATCGTGATAAACCAACTGTTTGATTTGCACGATCTCCGGTTGCAATGTATGTAGCTCCGCTTTCCACCAAGGAATTAGCCAATTCAAATACCTTGTCTTTGAAGCCAAGCAATTCAATTTTGCTTTGAGAACTCATCTTGAATAAATATTGGTTCTTAGCACTTACTAACAAAATACTGAATGTACATACATCTCCATTGGTATTGGTCATAGCCGAACCAATCATTCTGGAGTTTACTACCATAATATCTGCATTCTCTACGTGTATGTACTCGCCAAGAATCAACTTATATACCTTCAGGAATTCTTCCTCAGCATCTGCCTGTACAGGCATTTCTGCTACCGCGAATTCTACCACAGAATCCGCAATCTTAATGGTTCCTCCGTCATCATCAATAACGGCTGTATATTCCTTCGGAATTGATAATTTGAAGAACTTATTATCAATTACCTTGTAGCCTTCCCGTTCATGCACCTGATGGTACAACAAATCCGGGAATGCCCGCTCTAAGCGATTCATGGAAATCAAAGCATCTTCATTGCACTTCCGAGCCATATCTCGCAAATTCTCATACAAACGAATGGTTGCTTCTGTCATGCTTGGTTCCAGTTCTGCAATCTTTTCTACAGAAGGAGCATAACCGTTCATGGCTGCCTTGTAATAAATCTTAAGCATTTCTTCCTTCGGAAGTCCCTGCTTTGCTTTTTCTTCTACAACTTCACATAAATATTCGTTATCAAAGCCTTCATAGCCTAAATCCAAAGCCCGCTCCAATAACTTCTTACCGATTTCGCCATCCCGTAAATCGCCTTCCTTTTCTCTTTCGCGTATGATAACACCATAGCGGTAAAAGGCTTCTGCACTTCCTAAATTACATGCAGTCTTAAAGGCTTCATCGATTTCACGTTCACTGGCAAGATAAAATACCTGATTGCGCTTTTTGATTGCAACCTGTAATGCTGTATCTGCATTACCTTCTTCAATCTCTTTTTCCCAACGGTTAACAGCTAATTGCAGTTCTTCACCGTTTAATGACTCAATATCTTCAATGTAAGCGGCAGCTTCTGGAATACCATTTTCTGCTGCACGTCTAAAGTACTTCAATGCCAGACCGCCATCCCGCTTGGTCTGAAGGATTCCATAGTAATATAGACGACCTAAGTAGAACGGTACACGCTCATGCTCTAATTCATCTGCCTTTTCATACCAGTTCAATGCCTTAATATAATCCTTCTTGTGTTGTTCATAAATCGTTCCAATTAAGAACGCCAAATCCGAATCTGAATTTGCATCAAACAACTGCTTTGCTAGTGACAAAGCCTTCTCGTAATTAATATACGGACTGTCCTCGTCATAATATAACTCGATTAACAGATAACTTGCTTTCTTACTTCCTACGTTCAATGCCTTACGGGCAAATTCCATTGACTTATCATACTGTCCCAAGAAATAGTAGAATACTGCCTCACTATAGTACTGTTGGTCTTTCCGGTTGGCGCTTTCGTCACTGATTACCGTTGGATCAACAAAGGCAAAGGAATTGGCAATCTCGAAAATAATTTCTTCGTACTGCTCAATAATTTCCATGGTTGCACATACAAACTTAATACATGCCATACGGTTTCTCTGCTGGAATGCAAAGGTAACAATACCATGTTCCATTTCCTTGTGATAATAGGTAGCACAAAGACCATCTGCATACTCCGTTACATATTCCTGAATATTTAATTCATAATCCAATACGTCATTATCGTATCGTAAAAACAGTTCCAAGTCACGGGTAGATTCCTTAGGAATACTATCGTAAGTCACATAAATAGCAAAATCTTTGTAGGACTCATTCGGTGCATAATACTCCGTTTCCTCTTCTTCATTCACAACCTTTACCCAATCCTTTGGAAGCTTGTGAATATAACCCTCTACTTCATCATGTACATATGTATATTGATATTGTAATTTCGAACCATCAATGGTTTTGAAACGATATTCAATGTTCTGAGACTTCCGTCGTTCAGAAATCTTGGTATATAATTTTTCTTTTTCTTCAAATTCAATACTGTCGGTATTATTTAAGGCATAGTCAACACGTTCAAATGCAGCCTGTCCCTGCTCGTCACCCATTTCTGAAAGTTTCTCATAATAGGTTCTTGCCTTTTCCAGATTGACTTCAATTATGGTATCACCACGATTACCAAAAGAGTCGTACTTATAAAGACCTTCCTCGTAAATACTACCAAGCTTTAACAAGGATGCACGATCCTTTAATGTTGCACCTTTTTCTAAATAAGACAAGCTCTTACTATAGTTATTACGATTCAACAAGTCTCTTGCAACCTTAAAATAAATCTCTCCGTCCGGTTCCAGCTTTAACAGACGCTCATAATAACCAATGGACTTTTCCGGATTCATCTGAACCGTAGAATTGCTATAACTACCGGTTTCATACATCTCTCCCAAAATCCGAAGTGCCTGACAGCCATAATACACATATTGTTCTGTGGATTCTACCACTTCCGCTGCTTCCTCCAGCTTCTCAATTGCATCCAAAGCCTTTCCCTGATTCAACATATCAATTGCCTCGGTTACAGCTGCCTCTGCCGGATTTGCTGCCTTTTTCTGTTTGCTTCCGCCAATGGAATTAATAAGATTGTCAATAAATCCGATTTTACCAAAAGCAATTACCAGTGCCAGAATTATTAGCAGGATACCAACCAGTAATCCTACTCCGCCTCTTAATAGGACAATCAGCAAAACTCCTATTAAGGTCAATCCACCGGCAATAATATACTTCTTCATAAACGTTCCCTCATTTCCGTTAAAAATTCTTAATCCGTTTATCTACATCTACAAATAGTTATTATATAAAGCTCCTGTTAATGCACTTGCATAGGTTGCATTACTTGTATATGTGGAA
This sequence comes from Lachnospiraceae bacterium, assembly GCA_017461045.1. GTDB lineage: Bacteria > Bacillota > Clostridia > Lachnospirales > Lachnospiraceae > CAG-632. The sequence goes on from JAFTZJ010000054.1 coordinate 56,359, forward strand.
TCCGATTTTGCCGCACTGGAAGCTACCCGTTCAAGTTCTGCCGCATTCTGATAGGTCTTACCTACTACTGAAACCGAACCTTGGAGCATACTCTTGGCATCTAACATGTCTGCTTTCTTAAAAGCATCTTCATCCACTGCCAAAGTATCATCTTCCTGAATCGTAATTCCCAATTCTTGAAGGAACTTCTCATATGTTGCCATATCTTCAATCATATCAAGTCCTTTATCCAATACCGATGCATTATCAGACTTGGCAACCTGTGAAATCATTGCATTGTAATCATCAACAAAATCCTTAACTGCCTTATAAATCTTATCGGTATCATATTCATAACCGGTGGTTCCATCTGGATTGGTTACTTCTTTCTTTCTAAATAAAGAATCAGAACCTTTCTGCATCAACGCATCTGCAGAAGTCATCAAACTATCTGCCTTAGTGCTTAACTCAACCATGGTTTTCTTTTCTACGCTTGCAGAAACTCCTGCATTTGTTCCAACCGTTGCAGTGGAATCTTTTTTATTCTCGGTCTTATTCGCACCTTTAACTTCTTCGGTTTCTCCGGCCTGCTTTGCATAGTACGCTTTCACCAAAGTCCGATAGGAACCGTTTTTAATTGCTGCATAATCACCGATAGACGATGCAATTGTATTATACATGGAGTTACTTGACTGATTCCCCAGCATACTGTTAAAAAAGCTGGCACTGGAATCTGAATTTAATCCATAAAACATTGCCATAACCATTCACCCCTTTACATTATATGGTTCTATTACGCCTGTAAAAAATCTGCAATTCCTTCGATTGCTTCTGCCTCATCTACACCGTCACAAGAAACTAACAATTCGTCGCCTTGCGTTAATGCAATGCTCATCATACCCATAATACTTTTGGCATTAATCTTCTTATCCTCCAACTCCAAGTAAATCTTACTTTCGTATTGGCTTGCCACCTGCACAAACATTGCAATTGGCGGCTTTGAGTCCGGACCTTCTTTGATATTAACGACCATCTTTTTCGTTGTCATATGATTCTCTCCTTGTAATTCCCTGGTTTTTAACATAAATCGTCATTATAAACCTAATACTTTAACTTTCATTATGCCATTCAAATTTATTTCTGTCAATTCGACTTTTCTTTCAGTCAGAAATTGACGTTTTTCCCTGTCTTATTTCATCCGCAAGTTCACTTAGTTTTCGCAACCGGTGATTCACTCCGGATTTACTTACTTTCGGTTCTAACAGCTCCCCTAATTCCTTCAAGGATAACTCAGGTTCCTGTAACCGTAATTCCGCCACCTGACGCAGTCCTTTATTCAGACTACCGAAGCCCTTTGTTTGTTCAATATAACGAATATCTTCCAGCTGTCGTTGAGCCGCCGTTAGCGTTTTATTAATATTTGCTATATCACAATTCACTTTTCGGTTAGTCTGATTTCGTACATCTTTTAGAATCCGTACATTTTCCATCTCCATAAGTGCCTTGTGTGCTTCCATAACGTTCAATGCATCTACAATCAGAGAACCTTCCTTTAGATACACCACATGATACTTCTTACGTTGAACGATTTTCGCTTCGATTTCGAAGAATTTCAGTATCTCACGGATATCCTCTGCCAACCACAGTTGCTCACATGCTATTTCAAAATGATAAGACTTTTCCGGGTTGTTTACGGAGCCACTGGATAAAAATACTCCACGCAAAAATGCCCGTTTACAACAATCTTTCTGAATCACCAAATAATTCAATCCATTTTCCGGCGTCAACTTACAGGCTTGTCGAATCTGCTTACTTATTTCTTCATCTAACACAACTGCTTCATATACGGTTGCATTCTTATGTTCCATATAGGTCCGTACCCGAACCTGACAAGGAACTCCGAATAACCGATACACAAAGATGCAAAACTTCTTTGCTACCCGAAAGTTCTCTGTTCGCAAATAAATATATGGCGTCCATTCAGTGGAACAACTCAACAACAAAGCAGTCAACTCCGCAATTCTGCAATGTCTTGCTCCCGGTACTTGTTGTACCAGTTCTTCTTTTACATCTGAGGAGAATGACATTCCTTTCACCCCTTCGTTATCGCATCCTTGCCTATATCTCTGTGTTCAATCCGCACACTCTTATCTGCAGACAACAAACTACGATATAATCCATTTGCCAAAGTAACTGAACGATGCTTTCCGCCTGTACAGCCAATGGCTACTACTAATTGGTTCTTGCCTTCTTTTTTATAATTCGGTATTAAGAATTGCATCATATCCTGCAATTTCTCAAGAAATATTCCGGATTCCGGTGCATTCATAACGAAATCCTGTACCGGCTTTTCATTACCGGTCAAAGGCTTCAGCTCCGGTACATAATACGGATTCGGCAAAAAGCGGACATCAAATACCAGATCCGCATCTCTTGGAATTCCATACTTAAAGCCAAAGGATACAATGGTAATGATAAAATTACCATAATCCTGATTCTCTACAAATATCTTCTCTAATTCGCTCCGACACTCTCTGGTTAACAGATTGGAGGTGTCGATGATATAACTTGCCATCTGCCGTAGAAATCCGATTTTCTGGCGTTCCTTCTCAATACCGCTTTCCACACGTCCGGAACGTGCCAACGGATGCGCCCGCCGCGTTTCCTTGTAACGCTTCACAATCACTTCATCAGAAGCATCTAAAAAGAGAATTTCAAATGGATATCCTTGGGATTTTAATTCATCCAAATAACCGGAAAGACGTTCGATTCCATCACCACTTCGAATATCCACTCCAATTGCAACATTATTAACTTCTGTTCCGGAATCATATGCAATTTCAGCAAATTTCGGAATTAATTCTACAGGTAAATTATCTACGCAGAAATATCCAAAATCTTCTAAATTCTTCAGAGCCGTACTTTTACCGGCTCCCGACATTCCTGTTACAATTACAAATCTCATGTTATTTCCTCAGTTCTTTCATTCTTCTTTAAGAAACAAATTCTCCGATTCTTCGTACTTCCGGTTCTAAGGTAACCTGAAACTGTTCTTCTACCCGGCTTACCACATCGTTCATCAGTGTAACAACATCCTTTGCTGTCGCCTCCCCACGATTAATCACAAAGCCGCAATGCTTTTCCGAAACCTGTGCACCTCCGACCCGATATCCTGCCAGACCCGCATCCATAATCAGCTTACCTGCAAAATGTCCTTCCGGACGCTTGAAGGTACTACCTGCACTCGGAAATTCCAGCGGTTGCTTTTCCCTGCGTGCTTCATTTAGTTCCTTCATTTTTGCTACTATCTCTTCTGCTTCTCCAGCTTGTAATTGAAGCTTCACTTCCAATACGATGTAATTCATCTTGGAAACGATACTTTCCCGATAACCGAATTCCATCTGGTCTTCCGGCAGAATCTGTATCTTACCATCCGGAGAAAGCAATGTCACACACTCTATAATGTCCTTCATTTCTCCACCGTATGCACCGGCATTCATCATAACAGCTCCGCCAATGGTTCCCGGTATTCCGGCTGCAAATTCCATCCCCTTCAGGGAGTGTTCCAATGCAACATTTGCAACCTTACTAAGCATACAACCGGCTTGTACCCAAATGGTCTCATCTTCTCCTACTTCAATTCCGGAAAACTCGCTCCCAATTTGAATAACAACACCACGAATTCCATCATCACCAACTAACAGGTTGCTTCCGTTTCCAATCACATAATACGGAATTGCATGTTCATCACACCAAGCAATTACTGCTTCAATTTCTGCAATGCTGGTTGGTTTTACCAATACATCTGCATTGCCACCGATTCGAAATGTTGTATGTTTTTTCATAGGTTCATCAAAGAAAATCTGTTCTTCATTTAAGACTTCCCGTATGCTTCCTAATATGTCACCTTCCATAGCAATCCTTTCAACTATAATTTGTACTAATTTATGTTATATGTTTCCCATTCATGCTTACTTGACTTAACCAAGAATCAGTTTTGCACCACCATAGATTCCCGCGTCATTACCAAGTGTTGCCAATTCAAACTTGGTTCCCTTGCATGCATGGAATGCATACTTTTCAAAATAACGTGAGGTAGTATCAATCAACACCTTACCTGCCTTAGATACTCCACCACCAATTACGAATACCTCCGGATCTACAACACAAGCAATCTGTGCCAATGCGCGTCCTAAGCACTCGCCATGCTCTTCTACCATATCCTTTGCCAACTCGTCGCCTTCCTTTGCTGCATCGAATATTTCTTTCGCAGAAATATACTGCACGCTCCGCAATCTGGAAGGAGCATCTGTATTATTTAATAAAATCTTTGCCTGTCTAACAATACCGGTTGCAGAAGTATACTGCTCTAAGCAACCCTTCTTGCCACATCCGCAGGTTTCGGTTTCATCATCCTTCACCTGAATATGTCCGATTTCTCCACCGGCACCGTTAACGCCTGCCAGCATTTTGCCGCCAAGGATAATACCGCCGCCAACACCGGTTCCTAAGGTAACCATAACGATATCAGAGTAACCCTTACCGCCACCTTGCCACATTTCGCCCATGGCTGCCATGTTAGCATCATTACCGGCCTTTACCGGTAATCCGGTTAATTTACTTAATTCTTCTTCTACATTGAAAATGCCCCAACCAAGGTTTACGCACTTCAATACAGTTCCGTCCTGCTTTACAGGTCCCGGAACACCCATACCGATACCTGCTACATCTGCTTTGTCAATTGAGCTTTCACACAATTTATCATCAACAGACTCAGCCACATCACTTAAAATGTAACGTCCGCCTTCATCCTTTCTGGTTGGGATTTCCCACTTCTTTAATAATTCACCTTCTACTGTAAAAATACCAATCTTTACGGTTGTTCCTCCGATATCTACACCTACTGCATACTTAGCCATTGTTATATCCTCCTTTATTTCATTCGTTATTATTTTAATCGAATAGTTTTATTCTGATTTCTTCTGCATATTACCGGTTACACGGTTATATAATTCCTGTGCTGCATTGTAGCCCATCTTCTTCTGACGATGATTAACTGCTGCCGACTCAACAATAATTGCAATATTACGACCCGGACGAATCGGAATCGAATGACTGACCACCTGATTACCAAGAATCTCTGTATACTGGTCTGTTAATCCCAATCGGTCATATTCGGTATCCTTGCTCCATTCCTCCAGCTTAATTATCAAGTCAATGGATTCAGACATTTTAACACATTCTACACCAAACAAGGTTTTAACATCGATAATACCGATACCTCGAAGTTCGATAAAATGTCTGGTAATATCCGGTGCGGAGCCTACCAAGGTCTCATCACTTACCTTTTTAATTTCAACCACGTCATCAGAAACCAAACGATGTCCACGCTTAATCAGCTCTAATGCCGCCTCGCTCTTACCAATACCACTTTCGCCCATGATCAAGATACCTTCACCATAAACGTCTACCAAAACACCATGTAAGCTGATTCGTGGTGCTAACTCAACGTGCAGCCAACGTACCGCTTCATGAACAAACGAAGATGTGGTTGAATTGGAGGTTAAAATCGGAATTCCATACTCTCTTGCCACATCAATGATAAACTCATGAGGCTCCAAGCCACGGCAGAAAATCAAACACGGAATCTTATAAGAAAACAACTTCCGAAAAATCTCCCGATTCTCTTCCTCTGTATGCATATTAGCAATATATGCATGCTCTACGTTTCCGCAAATCTGAATCCGATTTGCATCAAAATGTTCAAAAAAGCCTGCTAACTGAACCGCCGGTCGGTTAATATCCGGATCCGTAATCATAATCTTGTCCGTATCAATTTCCGGCAAATGGTTCACTAAATGTAACTTTTCAATCAACTTTGTTAATGAAACTTCGTACATAGCCTTCTCCTTACTATTCAATCTCTCTGCCCTTCGGCAGTTAACAGCATCTGTACCATGCACAGACGCTCATCCATTTATTTTACCACAATTCCATTACCCTTGCATTAGTTAAATTTCATTTACCTTATCCTCTTCATGAAAAAACGAATGTACCGCTATAGCACTCCGTTCATTCATATTCGGCACCTGCTTTAATTCATCTACAGAAGCCTGGCGAATAGCATCTATGGTCTTAAAATGCTGCATTAAGGCTTTCCGCCTTGCCGGACCAATTCCTTCAATGTCATCTAAAATGGACTTCACCTGGGTTTTGCTTCGCAATAGCTTATGGTATTCAATTGCAAATCGATGGGCTTCATCCTGAATTCGGGTAATCAAATCAAAGGCTTCATTCTTCGGTGGAAATGCAATCTCCTGATTGTTATAATATAACCCTCTGGTTCGGTGATTGTCATCTTTTACCATACCGCATACAGGAATATTCAAATGCAACTCATCCAATACACGTAGTGCCACATTCACCTGTCCGCGACCGCCATCCATCATAATCAAATCCGGAAACCGATTAAAACTACCCAGCTCCTCTGCCATGCCTTCCTCTGCCATCTGACGCTGTTCCTCTTTTCCATGAAGAAACCGACGTGTAAGGGTCTCCTCCATACTTTTGTAGTCATCCGGTCCGGTAACTGTTCGCAAACGGAATTTGCGATAATCACTCCGCTTTGCTTTTCCACCTTCGAATACCACCATAGAGGCCACTGCATTTACACCACTAATATTAGAAATATCAAAGGCTTCTATACGCTCCGCCTTTTCAATTCCAATCAAATCCGCAATTTCCTGTGCCGCTCCTGCAGTACGTGTTTCTTCTCGCTTCAGCTTCTCTAAATCCTGACGCAATACTAAGGCTGCATTATCCTTTGCCAGTTCAATGAGCTTATGCTTCTCGCCCTTCTGCGGAGTAAGGATATGCACTCTCTGTTCCCGCTTCTGGGATAACCAATACTCCAGCAGTTCCCGTTCTGCCACCTCTGTTTCCAGCAATAGTTCCTTCGGCACATAAGGGGTTCCCGCATAGTATTGCTTTACAAAGGCTGCCATGGTTTCCTCCGGTTGCTCTGCTTCTACACCTGCCATATGAAAATGCTCTCTTCCAAGCAATTTACCATCTCGAATAAAGAATATGGAAACCACTGCTTCCTTGCCTTCTACTGCCATAGCCACCACATCCCGGTCTACGGCATTGGTATTCGTATTGGTAATTCGCTGCTTACCTACAATGTGATTGACGCTTTCTATCATATCCCTGTATTCTGCTGCCTGCTCGAATTCGTATTCCGCCGCTGCCGCCTGCATTTTCTCCTCTAATCGGGCAATTACCGGCTTCGTATTACCATTTAAGAAATCCAGTACTGCTTCTATATTTTTCCGGTATTCTTCTTCTGATATATATCCCTGACAAGGTGCCGGACATTGCTTCATCTGATAATACAAGCAAGGTCGCTCCTGCCCCTGTTCCTTCGGAAGCTTCTTATTACATGAACGAATATGATATAACTTCTGAATCAATTCAATGGTATCCCGCACTGCCCCACTACTGGTAAATGGACCAAAATACTTTGCCTTATCCCGTTTAATCTGCCTGGTCAACAAGACTCTCGGATACGGTTCTTCTACAGTTACCTTTATAAACGGATAGGTCTTATCATCCGTTAACATGGTATTGTATTTCGGCGCATATTCCTTAATCAGGTTATTTTCTAATACCAAGGCCTCTAATTCAGAATCCGTTACAATGTATTCAAAATAATGAATCAGCGTAATCATTTTCTCGATTTTCGGAGAGCGATTCCGGCCGGACTGAAAATACTGACGTACCCGATTCTTTAGGTTAATCGCCTTACCTACATAGATAATTTCATCAGATTTGCTATGCATCAAATATACACCCGGCTTCTCCGGTAACTTCTTTAATTCTTCTTCAATATGGAACTCTTTCATAGCCCTTCTCTTTCTTTTTGCACTATTAATTCTAGTATACGGGATTTTGTTTCTTTTTTAAAGATATGGAAATAATTATCAATACAGTTTTCAAAACCACATGAAACAGAGTCTTTTACAACTTTTTCTGTTTTTTCAAACTTTTTTGATTGCTATTTTCCTATATACAGTATAGAATGGAATTAATGAGATACACTATATTAAAGATTGCGGGGTACAAGACTTATGAAACCTTACATTATTTCAACCGATTGCATGGCAGATTTGCCGGCTGACTTTGTGAACGAACACAATATCTCTTTGCATCCTCTGTATTATCTGATGGGAGATACTACCTATAGTGCATTAGACGGCACGCTTTCTGAAGCAGAATTCTATGCCAAGATGCGAAACGGCGAAATGCCAACTACTATGGCAAGTAATCCGGAGTTTATCCGGAACAGTTTTGTAAAGAACATTCAAGACGGTTATGATATATTACACATTAGTTTTTCATCCGGTTTAAGTTCCAGTTATAACAACACAGAATTCACTGCTGCAGAGTTGCGGGAAGAATATCCGGATTCCAAAATTATTGTAATTGATTCCTTGAGTGCATCTTTGGGGCAGGGACTCATTATCTACTATGCATGTAAGAAACAGGCAGAAGGCGCTACTATAGAAGAAACTGCAGAATACGTTCAGAAATTACTTCCAAATGTGTGCCAGCACTTTACCGTTAATGATTTGTTCCACCTTCACAGAGGAGGACGTGTCAGCAAGGCAACTGCTATTCTTGGAACTATTGCCAATATTAAACCTGTACTTCATGTAGATGATGCAGGCAAATTAATTAACATCGCCAAGATTCGCGGACGCAAGCGTTCTCTTACCACTTTAGTAGATAATATGGGCGAATTAATGGGCAACTTTGAAAACCCAATTGTATTCATCAGCCATGGCGATTGTCTGGAGGATGCTGAATTCGTAAAGAATCTGATTGAAGAACGCTTTGGAATTCACCAATTTATGATTAACTATGTCGGTTCTACTATTGGTGCTCATTCCGGCCCGGGCACCGTTGCATTATTCTTCTTGGGAGAAAAACGTTAATCCTCCCATTGCACATCTTTTATAGTATTCAAAAATCCCTGCTACATGGTTACTACCATAGCAGGGATTTTCTAATTCTATTCGATTGTTGTAACTGTCTCATCCGACAAAGAAGATATTTCTTCACAAATACCTTTCTCCCGATTGTAAATTTCCATAAACTCTTTACCGGTTATGGTTTCTTTCTCAATCAGGTATGCCGCTAATTTATCCATTAATTCTTCGTTTTCTTTTAGTAACTCGTATGCCTGATCATAAGCACTCTTCAGCATTTCTTGAATTTCTTTATCAATTTCCGTAGCAGTTTCTTCGGAACAATTCAGAACTCGTCTACCATCCAGATAACGATTCTGTGTTGATTCCAATGCTACCATACCGAATTTGTCGGACATACCATACAATGTAATCATGGCTCTTGCTTTGGCTGTTGCCTGTTCAATATCATTGGAAGCACCGGTGGTTACCGAATCGAACTTAATCGCTTCTGCTGCACGACCTCCTAAAGATGTTACCAAGTCTGCCAACATCTCTGCTTTGGTATGCAGATATTTTTCTTCCTCCGGCACCTGCATAACATATCCCAATGCACCCATGGTTCTCGGAATAATGGTAATCTTTTGTACCGGTTCTGTATGCTTCTGTAAAGCAATAATTAATGCATGACCAATTTCGTGATATGCAACTATCTTCTTTTCCTTCTCGCTTAAGATACGGTCTTTCTTTTCCTTACCTGCGAACACAACCTCTACGGATTCAAATAAATCCTTCTGACTTACATACTGTCTTCCGGCTTTTACTGCTGCCAAAGCAGCTTCATTAATGATATTCGCCAAATCCGCACCTACTGCACCGGAGGTTGCCAATGCCAATTCATCAAAATCAACGGTCTCATCCATTTTAACGTTCTTAGAATGCACCTTTAAAGTATCCACACGACCCTTTAAGTCCGGCTTTTCAACAATTACCCGTCGATCAAATCGACCCGGACGAAGCAACGCCTTATCCAATACTTCCGGACGGTTGGTTGCCGCCAAGATGACAATACCCTTGGAGGTATCAAAACCATCCATTTCCGACAACAACTGATTCAAGGTCTGTTCACGCTCAGAGTCTCCGCCATGTCCTACACTATCTCTGCTTCGGCCAATAGCATCAATCTCATCAATAAATATAATACATGGAGCCATTGCATTGGCATCCTTGAACAAATCACGCACACGAGAAGCACCTACACCCACGTACATTTCTACGAAATCCGAACCGGATAACGAGAAGAATGGTACATTTGCCTCACCGGCTACTGCCTTAGCAAGAAGGGTTTTACCGGTTCCCGGAGGACCTACTAATAATGCCCCCTTTGGAAGCTTCGCACCGATTTCCAAATACTTTTTCGGATTGTGTAGGAAATCCACCATTTCTACTAAGGATTCCTTGGCTTCCTCTTGTCCGGCTACATCAGCAAAGGTAACGCCGGTTTTCTTTTCCACATACACCTTTGCTCTGGATTTTCCTACGCCACCCATCATGCCGTTTTTCGAAATCAGTCGCATGAACAGGGACATAACCAGATAAATCACACCCAGCATTAACAGGAACTGCACAATGCTTAACCACCATGCATTGGAATTATCCTTGGCTTCCTCATATTCGATTCCTGCTGCTTCTAATTTATCAATCAGGTAAATATCATATACCCGAAGGGTTGTATAAGTTACCTTCTGATAAGAATGTCCGTCTTCCGGCTTTACCGGATGAATGACAATTGCAGTATCCGATACTTCAATGGATTCAATCTCTCCATTCTCCAGCATATCCATAAACTGGCTATACTTAATTTCCTCTACGGTTCCCTGCTTAAAGCGTTGCAGAGTTCCCCAGAATAACAAAGTCAGTCCTACGGATATAACCAGCATTACAATCAACGGTTTCCAGGAACCGCCCGGTTTATTATTTTTATTTGAATTATTATCGTTCATGTTTTTCCTCCTTGGATACCTTATATAAGATATCGCATGTATCAGACACCTTCTGACACCATATTACGTCAATTCTTTACCCGTTGCAGAACTTCTACCAATATCGCCATGGTTGCACATAATCCAATGGCAATACCTAAGCATACATTCATAATTCGTACCTTATCTGCTGCCATTGCTTCCTTCTGCTCCGGTGTCTTCTTGGTAAACATACCCTTCAGAACATAATGACGCTTATTCAGATAAGCAATCAGATAAATCAACAGTGCTGCAAGTGCCAGCCCCATTAACGCCGGGAATATCATAACGCCTGCTACCATCAGCATCTGTCCGGATTCCACATTGGCAGCTGCATCTCCCATATTCATGGCTTGGTCAATTTCCTGCTGACTCATACCGCTTTCTTCCAATACGCTGTTGCTCCATGCCAAAACCTTTGGCATCAAATATAACAACGTAGTAGATGTGCCGTTATATATAAAATGCACAATTACTGTCGAAAGAATACTGCCTGTTGCTTCCACTATAATTCCCATCAAAATTCCCAACACTAATGCGTATGTAATCTGATTGAAATTCATGTGCATACAACCAAAGCAAATAGCCGAAAGGATAATTGCCGGCCAAGGATTGCTATCCCGATGGAAGCTATTCATCATAACGCCTCGGAAGGTTAATTCCTCTACCAATGCCGGTAATAATGCCATCAGGGATAATCCTGCAATATACGGCATCATATCTGTAATATCCTGCATAGTATTGGCAATTACATTGGTAGAAAATGCCATACTAAATGCATTAATACATACTAATAACGGTTCCAGCAAGTACACCACCGGTATCAGTAATAACACAGACCAAATATTCATTTTCCGTAAACGAACCGCTTCAAAAAAGTTCTGCTTCGTTACAATCAGATAAATAATAACCGGTATTACAATCAGTCCCTGCGCCAACAGAATATTCATATAAAGCGGCAGTCCGCTTAAATCCAAAAACTGGGCTCCAACATTAATAACAACAATTGCCAGAAATAAAATACTGGCACCCATTACCTGTTTCTTCTTTTCCATTTGAAACACCTTCTTTTCTAAATCCGAATGTTTAAGCTTCTTTCAATGCAATTGCTTCAATCTCAATCAATACGTCCTTTGGTAATCTTGCTACTTCTACACAAGAACGTGCCGGGCACTCACCCTTGAAGAATTCGGAATAAATCTCATTCACTTTACCAAAATCATTCATGTCCTTAATAAATACCGTTGTCTTAATGACACTTTCACAGCTGGAACCTGCTTCCTTTAATAATGCTGCAAGGTTACCGATTGCCTGCTTTGCCTGTACGGTAATATCGCCTTCTACTAATGTATTGGTTGCCGGATCAATCGGAATTACTCCGGAAGTAAAAATCATTCCATTTACCTCAATTGCCTGTGAATAAGGTCCGATTGCTGCCGGTGCCTTGTCTGTTGAAATTACTTTCTTCATTCTGTTATCCTCCATTTTTTTCATTTTCTATTTCTTTCGAATCGTGCCATCGGTGATTTCAATTTTGCCTTCTTTTAACAATCCGCCAACTGCACGCTTAAACTCATTTTTACTCATTCCGAATTCCTGCTTGATTCGTTCCGGTGACGCCTTATCCGTAAATGGTAATACGCCATTCAAAGCTTCCAACCGCTCCATAATTGCATCTCCGTCTACGTTCATCTGCAAGTAAGCCGGGCGACGGATACTCAGATCCATCTTGCCATCTTCCCTCACTTTCAGAATACGACCTTCTACACTATCACCCACATGAAGCTTCTGGTACAATTCACTCTTCGGAATTAACCCGGAATACTGATTGTCCACTGCCACAAAAGCACCCATGTGGTCCTTTATCTCATATACAGTTCCTCTAAAATAATCATTTTTAACATAAGGTGGATTCTGGTTCAAATGAGAATACAAACGCATGGTTACACACAAGCGTTCACTTTTATCCACATACATGTAAACCAAGTATTCCTGTCCTACCGCAACCTTGGTTGTCTGTTCCTTAAACGGAAGCAATACATCCCGTTCCAAGCCACAATCCATAAAAGCTCCGATACCCGCCACGCTGACTACTTTTAATTTGCCGATTTCTCCGGCAGTCAGTTTCGGTTTGTTCACAGTTGCTATCTTTCGATCCTGAGAATCCCGATAAATAAATACATTTATCTCATCTCCCACTTGCAAATCTCCAGGCACCTGCTTCTTTGGAAGCAAAACTGCCTCCTCATCCTTCAATTCCTCACCTAAATACACACCGAAGTCCTTACTTCGTAACATCTTTAGGGTCTGCCATTCTCCAACTTTTATCATCCTATGCCTCCTAAATTCCCGGCGTTCTTACTCACTCATGGTAAACTCTGTACTAACATGCATCTCGTCTGCATCATCATAGAATGCCACAAAGCATTGGTTGCCTTGCTGACTACATTTTACTATCACACAGTCACCGGCTTGAAATTGCTTACGATAATCTACTCGAATCCGTTTCACATCCTGCTCTTCCGGAATATAATCTGCCGCCACGTCCACATACATAGCATTATTCATATGCTGATACATGTCCATGTAATGTCTGCCAATTGTCATACGATCAATCTCTACCATATCTGAAGGCAAATTGATTTTTCTTGGCAAATATTCCATCTCCAGCTTTGGTTCAAAACCATAAGCCAACAATTCTTCTTCTGATGTCTTTACCGGCTTCATCTCTGCTACATCCGTATGTAACCAGATAGCAGTTGCTTTTACAATAACCTCGCCTGCTTCATCAACCATGGCATAATTCCGATATCCAAAGGCCCCTTTGAAATCATACGGCCATGTCTGAATAGTTAATTCTTCATTGTAAACCGGTACACGTTCAATATCCAGTTGCCATGAGGTTAACAGCCATGCCAGATTTCGTGGTCGTAAATAAGGAATTCCGACTCCCAGACTTTCCGAATGTTCAATACTGGAATCTTGAAATATCTTCGGCAACTCATACAAACGTAATTTATGATCTTTTCCAATATCACTAAAGCGTACTCGCATTTTAATTTCGTACATTACGAATCTCCTTCGACTTCTTTTTCGTCTTTGCTGTCGGTTTCTTCACCGTCTTTTTCACCGGTTTATCCCACTTAAGAACCTTTTGACGAATGAATTCCCGGTCACTGTCTTCTGCAGTCTCATAACCCAATTCCTGCAGTCGGCTAACAGAATTCGTTATATCCAAAATCGCTACATCCCGATTCCGATTCTCAAAATTATATCCGCGATACACATCCAGAATAATATATACATCCTTACTACGTCGATCCGGACTTGGAATTACCGCCTGAATGGTCCAATCATCAAATTCTTCCTGTACGTTTGGCAACACCGTTTCCTTCTGTTCCATTCGTTTTACATATAGATTTTCTGTATCACAAATCGCCCAAGGAACAATATAAATCAATCGACTCATGTGTACCACCTCCTTTGCATCTGTACTATTATACAAGAAAGCCTATGATTTGTCATTTTAATTTTGAAATTTAAAGGATTTTTAAGAATTTATGTAAGTTCTCTCAAATCCCAACAATTCCGGTCCAATTTTATTTTTCTCAAAAAAATTTTAAAAATGTACTTGCATTATTTATTCTCATCATGTATAATAGCCATTGTTGTGAGTGATGGGATATCGCCAAATGGTAAGGCACTGGATTCTGATTCCAGCATCTGTAGGTTCGAATCCTGCTATCCCAGTAAAAGACTTGTGAGAAATCACAAGTCTTTTTCCTTTTAAACCCGATATAAAAAATATTCAAAATCAATACAATTCGTGCATCTTTTGAATTTCATCTTTGATTCGTTCTACTAAAACTTCCGGTTGTAACACCTTGGCGCCGGAGCCGAATTTTAATATCCAGCGAATAACTTCCGTTGTAATTGCTGTTTTCTTTTCAAATAACACACCGGCCTCATTTTCTACTAACCGGTCAGCACGATGTGCCTCGTATTCTTTCACATAACGTCCCGTTTCTGCATCAAACTGAATCACCAGTTGTTCAACATCCTTACCACCTAGATAGATGAATTTATTCTCTTCGTCTCGATTAAGATAGCCTTCCGGTATCTGAAAATGTTCCTTTAATGCCGTTACCTTTTGAATTCGTGACAAACGGAAGGTACGCAATTCCTTTCGCAATTCACAATATCCTTCTACACACAGGTACTGGTCAATGAATGTAATACTGTATGGTTGAATCACACGCTTGGTCACTTCATCCGAGTTCCAGCTGTGATATTGAATTTCAATTCTATTCTGCTTTTCGATTGCTGCCGTAATCATCTGTTCAATTGCCGGATTCACATCTTGATTTTTCCAATCATTCCGATCACTAATTCGAATCGACTTACCCAATTCTTCCAAATGCTTCCGATTCAGATTGCCGGTATTCGCCGCAATTTTCCGAAGCATATTCTCTGCAGCCGTGCCCATTACCGTATGTTCATACTGTTGAACCAATTGTTGCATAAAAGAAATTGCCATCAAGTCCTGAATGGTTAAGTCCACATTCTCCATACTGAACTTCCGCGCCAGAAAATAAGTCTTGCCGTTTCGTTCTTCCTCTTCAATCGCATAACTCATAGACAACTCATCGATGTCCCGGTTAATGGTACGCTTGGTAAGAATCACGTCCCATTTCTTCAACTTCTCTACGATTTCATCTGCTGTATATCCAATCGGATTCTGCGATAGCAAGGATAATATGTATATTTGGCGTTCGGAAACGCTTATTTCTTTTTCATGATTTGCCATTACCATTCCTCCTGTTTTCAATATAAAGAAAGATGGAATGCGAACACTCCATCTTCATCATACACCATTTTCAATTATTGTACAATCTGGCTAAAATAATACTTCTGTGCTACAACGTCACCTGTAATTCCGTATCTCATATAGCGAATGCCACCTGCTTTTCTTGCAATATCTGCTTCAACCTGTGGATCAAATACGTATTCTGTACCATCAATTCGAAGTACCGGCCAATAATGCTCTACACTACTGCCACTGGAGGTTGCTGTACCACCATAGTACAAATCACACTCATAACCCAACGCTCTGGCTACATACATAAATGTTGCAGACCAATGATTGCAGGAACCATATCCATCCCGTAAAAAGGCATTTGCCCATGCTACCGACTTTGGTCCGTTGCCATAGCTGTAATTATAATTATATTCATAATAGTAGTTCTCAATCATGTAAATATAACAAGCCTTCAGCTGCTCACTACGGCTCATATCTGAAGTTGTTGCATTCTGAATCAATTGCTGAATCTGTGCATCCAAATTCTCGTAACCGGAATACTGCACATCACAGGAAGCATACTCCAACATAGCGTCAATATCGCCATTGGCTCTTGCTTCTGCCAACTGTTCTTCTCTCTCAGCTTCTAATTGCGCATATGCTTCTTCCGCTTCTAATAAATGTGCCTCATCGATATATGCTCTTGCATCACCGGATGCATTCTCATATAACGCTCTGGCTTCTTGAATCTCAGCATAGCTAGCCAAAGAAATGGTATCAATTTTATCAATAATCGTTGCCACTTCTTCTGCTTCCATACGTGCAACCATATCATTCTCAATGGTCACTAACGAAGCATGCATCTCCACCGGAGTTTCATTCCATACCTTCAACGGTCTGTGAATATCTATATAATTCGTAACTGCCACCAATGCACCGGTTGCTACAACCAAGGTACCTGCTGCAATTCTTGTTCTCAATGAAATCTTCATTCCCATGTTCCACCTACTGTTATTTGCGCGTAAAAACACAATTTCTTAACAACGCGTAACAGAATTGTAACATATTGACAATTATTGTGCAACAATTATTTTAATCGGTATAAAATTTCTTCAAAACAGACGCCATCTTCCGCCGGAATTCCTCTTTGATTCGTAATTATCATACACTTTTTAATGAAATCAACTGCCTTTCGGACAGATTTTGTAAAGTCCACCTGATTCACACAGTCTGCAGCTATAATCGAAGAGAAAATATCACCGGTACCGGCCCGCTCCTGTGCCACCCGTTTACTCCGGATAATCTTCTTAGTTCCATTAGTTTCATATACCACATTTCCCAGATAATCTCCCATGGTAATGCCGGAAACCACAATCTTGTCTGCACCTACATGACTTAATTTTTCTGCCATTTCAAACAATTCCTTGGAAGTCCAATCTGTCTCCCGATAAGGCGTATCCGTTAAGAAACAACATTCTGTCAGGTTTGGGGTTAATATATCCGCATAGGAAACTAATTTTTTCATTTCCTTTCGCATCTCATGGGTGTAGGTCGGATATAACGCACCATTATCCCCCATAACCGGGTCCACAATTACCTTCGTCCGTTCCGTCCGAAACTCCTGAATGAATTCCTCTACAATCTGAATCTGTTCCTTGGAGCCAAGGAATCCGGTTGCAATTCCGTCAAACTCTAAGCCCAACTGCTTCCAATTGCGAATAAACTCCCGCATATTGTGGGTATAGTCATCAAAAAAGTAATGCTCATACCCTGTATGATTCGAGAAAATGGAAGTCGGCAACGGACAACACTGTATCTTCATGTGAGAAATAATCGGCAACGCAACTGTAATCGAACAGCGTCCAAAACCGGAAATATCATTAATCACTGCTATTTTCTTTTGGTTATTATGCGAGCATTCCTGCATCCCTATCTCCTCTATTGTATACGATGAACCTAATTACACAACTCGTTACATGTTTTCTGCCAAAATGACAAAAGAGAAAGCCTAGTGAAATCACTAGGCTTAGCTTCCTGCGTGCTAGAGGATTCGAAACCCCGAACTTTTGGTCCGTAGCCAAACGCTCTATCCAGCTGAGCTAAGCACGCAAACAACTTAAAGTTGTATGTCAAGCACGACACCGTCGCACTCAACGTTGTTTATAATAACAAATTGTGCGGAACCTGTCAAGCAGATTCCGCATTTTTTCTAAAGTTTTTTATTTCATTATGCTCTTTCTTTTATTCTTCTTATACTTATAGAGCTGTGCGTCTGCCTGTTCCAGTTCATAAGATATATTCACGGACTGATCGCAAATAAAATGCTTCATACCTGCACTCAGACTTACATAGTACGGTTTCTCATTTTCCCGATTCATCCGTTCTGTAATATCTGTAATCAGATTACGCAAGGTCTGTTCACAATCCCCATCATCCGTAATCAAATAAGCACAGAACTCATCGCCTCCGATTCGACCTACATCTCCTTGGCCCTTCATTTCATGAATGGCTTCCCGAAGAATCTGGCCGCTCAACTTCAAGGCAGCATCCCCTTCCTCATGACCGAACTTGTCATTTACCAGTTTCAAGTCATTCATATCCGCATAAATAGCAATGGCTGCTTTTCCTTGATTCTCACCGGCAATTAGGCTTCGCTTCATACTATCTAGGAATCCTCGTCGATTGTAAATCTGTGTTAATTCATCAATCTTGGATATCTCTTCCAAAATAGAATTCTGCTCTCGCACCTGTTGCAAACTAACTTCCAGCGCAGCTGCCATCTTATTCTTATTCTGTAATAATTTGTTGGTCTTTAACGCATTTGAAATCTGATAAGATAACTGTCCGGTATATCCGAAGTAGTCTTCCTTGACATCCCATACCATAAATCCGTATTGCACTTCACCGGCATATAACAGGGTAACAACCCGAATCTGCTGTTCCTCTGTCGTCATATATAAATTATCAAAAATCCGGTCAAATGGAATGATTTGATCCGTACCATCGATTTCTTTAATATCTGCCGCATCCACCGGATAGTAATATACCGGCATCGGCTGATATGCAATATCCGGAATCCGGTCATATGGTTCCCGATAATATGCCTGTAAGCGAACCGTTTCCGGCTTCACCCAATCCTGTCCCTTTTTATGCTCAATTTCATCCATAAATGTATACAAATACACGCTTTGGATATTTACCTTACAGAGACTATCCAGAATCATATAATAAATCTTATGATTCTCCTCTTCGTAGTTCAACACATTTCGTGAAATTGATACCAGCGTATGATTCAAAGAATCCAACTTCGCCTGAACACTCAGCACGTCACCTTGACCTCTATCTGCATCACAATATTCACAACCACAGGAACCACGTTGTACAAATGTAGTATCCACTGTTAAACTATGCTGTTCTCCACGAAGAACCCTTTCACAAAGCTGAACTGCCTTATAACCTAACAAAGCAGAATCCGCTTTTACAGTAGTCAAGCCCGGTTGAATCTGTGCTGAATATGGGGAATCATCGAATCCCACCACTGCAATATCTTTTCCAACCTTCAAGCCTCTTGCTTCAATTGCCTGATATGCGCCAAATCCCATCATATCATTCGCACAAATAAGTGCATCCATTTCCGGATAGGAATCCATTAACATATCAACTACCTTCGTACAATCTGAAGAGAAATTACCTTCTACAATCCGATACTGCTCTGGCAAGAATCCATTCTTCTGCATTACCTGCTCAAATTCCTGCTTTCGCTGTATTGCATCAATATTGCTGTTCGGTCCACTAATATAACCAAAATGCTTCTTTTGATGTTCCTGAATCAAATGTTCAATTTCCAATGCCAGTCCTGCATTATTATCATAATTCACACTGGAATAGCCTTCTATAATATCTGAAATCAAAATTACAGGCACTGAAATCATAGATAAGAACTTCTGCTTCTCTTCTTTACTTAGTCGTGCTGCAATATTACCTAAATTCACGATTGCTATATCAATATTCTCTTTTGAAATAAACTGGAAAAGACAGTTATGCTGATAAGCATATGCATCCTCATATACCGGACTCATGCGCTCATCAATAAACTTTCCCGGGAAAATAAATAAATTATGTCCATTCTCTTTTGCGGCCTTTACCGCACCTTCACAAAGTGTATTTGCATGTGGATCTTCAAACTCACTAATGAAGAGTGCAATATTCATTTTTTTCATACCCATACCCCTTGTTACATTTCACGTTCAAATATACTAACTACCATTTTACAATAATTCAAATGATTTGCCTACTCTTTTTTCTCTCATAGCAAAAGTTTAATATTTTGTTCATAATTAAAAAGCTGGCAAGATAAAACTTGCCAGCAAAAATAATTAATGCTTCATAATTGGAATGTTATCTTTTCTTATAAACCAATAATTCTGGATTCTTTCCATCAGTTTCATAGGAACATATCATAATAAAATCCATGTTCGCAAGAATTCCGAAACATAGCCCTTCTACAATTTCTGATTCTAATTGATTACCTAAATATGTTGTCTTATCATCTAAAAATTTTACCATCTTACCGTTGGGAAGAGGATATTCAAGATTTACATATTTACCAACTAAAGCATTTAGTTTTTCCAGTTTAGGCATTCCCTCAATAGATAGTTCATTTATCTCATTTATCAATTGTTGCTTAAATATCTCAAACTGTCCATCATCACTAAGTTCTTCATATCTTTTCCAGTAATCCAGTTTAGGAAGCAATTGTTTCATATATTCTCTCGCCTGTTCTTCTGAAAAATCCTCACTAACCATATGTCCGACACAGACATTAATCAAATCATCCATATTACTGTACGTATATGTTCCATCAGCATAACACCATTTACAATAATCTTCATTTGGACTACCATCGGCATCTCTGCTAATAATTTCATCATCTTTTAACGGCATACCACAACACTGACAAATCAATTCTCTCGGCGAACCCAAAACTGTATTAATCGAAACATCAAACATCTTCGATAATAATTTCAAAGTGTCCGTATTAGGTATAGTTTCCCCATTTTCCCACCGTGATAC
>JAFTZJ010000055.1 GCA_017461045.1 Lachnospiraceae bacterium
TAGATATATTCAAAAATACATGTCTTCCTTTTTTGCTTATCACAATGCTCTTTCCTTGATTCGACTCCGCTCTCACTAAACACTAAGATTTCTCCCGGCAGTACATCTCTTATAAATTCTGCACCTACTGCGGATAATGCACAGCTCTCGGATGCAATCACATAAGCTCCGTCCGGCATCTGACCATAGCATAAAGGTCTAAAGCCATGTGGATCCCTTGCTGCAATCATTTTTGTAGAAGACATCAATATCAGAGAATACGCCCCTTCCAGAGAATTCATAGCCTTACTTACCGCTTCCCCAATACTTGGTGTCACAAGCCTTTCTCTGGTAACTACATAAGCAATGGTTTCTGTATCGCTTGTTGTATGAAAAATAGCACCGGACAATTCCAACTTATCCCGCAATTCAAGGGCATTACTGAGGTTGCCATTATGCGCCAATGCCATCTTACCTTTCTGATGATTTACTTCGATTGGCTGGCAATTGTTTCTTGTTGTTCCTCCTGTGGTTCCATATCTAACATGTCCCACTGCCATATTTCCGGCAGACAAATGAGCCAATGTATCTTTTGAAAACACTTCACTGACAAGTCCCAAATCCTTATAGGAGGAAAACACACCGTCATCGTTTACGACAATACCGCAGCTCTCCTGTCCTCTGTGTTGCAGCGCATATAATCCATAATAAGCAATGCTTGCAACATTTTCTCTTTTTGTACTCATCACTCCGAATACACCACATTCCTCATGAATAGCCATAAGCTCACTTCCTCCTATATCCTTAAACTTAAACCTCACTATTCAACCGTGACAGACTTTGCCAAATTCCTTGGTTTATCAATATCACATCCTCGATTTAGTGCGATATAATATGCAAACAACTGCAATGGAATCACACCCAACACCGGTTGTAAAATCGAATGTACCTCCGGTATCACAAACAGCTCAGATGCCTGACTGTTTATTGTGTTTACGGTTCTTTCTGTAGTCAGAGCAATTACTTCCGCTCCTCTGGATTTTACTTCCACAATATTGGACAATGACTTTTCAACCAATGGCGCATAGGTTGCCAATGCAACAACCAGCGTTCCCGGCTCTATCAGGGAAATTGTTCCATGCTTCAATTCTCCTGCGGCATAAGATTCAGAATGAATATAGGAAATTTCTTTCAATTTCAGCGAACCTTCCAAGCCTAATGCATAATCAAGATTGCGACCAATGTAAAACACACTATTATGGTTGAAATATCTCGAAGCTATTTTCTGGTAATCATCTAACTCATTTAAAACTTCTTTTATCTGTTCAGAAATCGTCGAAAGACCTTCCACAATCGCATCATATTCTTCCTGCCCAATCTGCTCCAATTCTCTGGCAAAGTAGACTCCCAGCATGATTAACAGCACCATCTGTGTGGTATATGCTTTTGTGGTTGCTACCGCAATTTCCGGTCCTGCCCATGTATAAAGGACATAATCTGATTCTCTTGCGATAGAACTTCCCATAACATTTACAATAGATAAAACCTTCGAACCTCTTCTCTTAGCCTCACGAAGTGCAGCCATAGAATCCAACGTTTCTCCGGACTGGCTAATTACAATTACTAATGTTGATTCTCCAAGTAATGGTTCACTATATCGAAACTCCGAAGCCAGACATGCCTCCACCGGAATATGCAATAGTTTTTCTAAAGTATACTTTCCTACCATGCCGACGTGATA
>JAFTZJ010000056.1 GCA_017461045.1 Lachnospiraceae bacterium
AACAGAAATACTGAACCATTATATCATTATACCAGTATTCTATTACATCACCATATTCGCTTTTCTTTGCTACCAAGCCTTCAAACTCTTTTACACCTACATTTGTCACTTCACCGGTGTCAATATCTGTCGCATAGAAAAGAACCTCTTCTTTGTGCACAAAATCATCGGTTGACGGATCATGCTCAGGGCGTTCCTCATCATTTCCTACATTTTCCGAATTTGTAGCACTGCCATCCTCAATATTCACATCACGAATCACCACCGTTTCACCGGCTTTTACTTCCCGTGACTGTACATTG
Organism: Lachnospiraceae bacterium; assembly: GCA_017461045.1. GTDB lineage: Bacteria > Bacillota > Clostridia > Lachnospirales > Lachnospiraceae > CAG-632. Next base: position 303 of record JAFTZJ010000056.1, read on the forward strand.
GTGGTTGCTTCTACTACACCATCGGTTACTGATACAATGGTTTCATTCGTTGTAGTATCGTAGGTTACCTTAAAGGTCGTTCCTCGAACACTTAATGTAGCATTGGGTGTTACTACTTGAAATTCCGAATTCTCTGATAACGGATTCCGAATATCAATTAAAGCAGTTCCATATTCTAAATTAATCGTAACTTTTCCTTGCGTTTCATCACCAACTGCTTCAATGGAGAAACAAGTGTCTGAGCTTGCTGCAATATTCTTATCTGAATCCACTTGTAGTTCTACCAGACCATCACTTCCGGTTGTTATCTTATCATTTGATACCAGTTGAATTCCTTCAAATAATTCCACGGTTTCCTCTCCACGATTCATACCTGTTTCACCTTCAAAGGAATTGACTTTAATAATTCGATATACTTCCTTACCATTACAAGCCATCAATAAGCTACTCATGAGCAGGCATACAAATGCCAATAACAGACTCTTATTCTTCATATGTTATTTCTCCTAGCAATTATATTTTCAATCTCATATAAAACTAAGCCTATCGCCTCTACTCTCCCTGCATCTGGCTTAATTTAGCTGCCTGATCGGCCGCAATGCAGGCATCCACAATTTCCTGAATATCACCATTCATAATCTTATCCAATTTATATAAGGTCAGATTAATACGATGATCCGTCACACGTCCCTGCGGGAAATTGTAGGTACGAATCTTTTCTGAACGGTCACCGGTACCAATTTGGCTTCTTCTTGCTTCTGCTTCTGCATCATGCATCTTCTGTTGCTCTAAGTCATATAACTTCGCACGCAATAATGCAAATGCCTTTTCTTTATTCTGTAACTGTGACTTTTCTGTCTGGCTGTAAATTACAATACCGGTTGGATAATGGGTTAAACGAACCGCAGAATCTGTGGTGTTAACACATTGACCGCCGTTACCAGACGCTCTCATAACGTCAATACGAATATCCTTTTCATTGATTTCAATATCAACTTCCTCAGCCTCCGGCATAACTGCAACCGTAATGGTTGAAGTATGAATACGTCCACCGGATTCTGTTTCCGGCACACGTTGTACACGATGTACACCGGATTCATATTTCATAACGGAGTACGCACCGGAACCTGTAATCATAAAGGAAATACTCTTCATACCACCAATTCCGATTTCTTCACATTCCAACATCTCAACCTTCCAACGTCTGCCTTCTGCATAATGTACATACATACGGTAAATCTCTGCCGCAAACAACGCCGCCTCATCACCACCGGCACCGGCACGAATTTCTACGATAACGTTCTTATCATCATTCGGGTCCTTTGGCAACAACAAAATCTTCAATGCCTGTTCACAATCTGCCAAGGCTTCCTTGCCCATTGCCAATTCTTCCTTAGCTAACTCACGCATTTCTTCATCCGGTTCTTCTAACATAGCAAGACTGTCTTCTATGGTTTGCTTTGCCGCCTTATACTCCTGGTACTTTTCTACCAATGGGGTTAAGTCACTATATTCCTTCATTAATCTGCGATACCGGTCCTGGTTATTCGCTGTTTCCGGAGCATTTAACTCTTCCTGTATCTCCTCATATCGCACTAACAAATCTTCTAATTTATCAAACATCTTTATCCTCCTGAACAAACTCGTTCTTTTCTTCTAACATATATTATTACATCGCGGATTCTATATTGTGGTTGCCCTCCGTCTGGCATATACAACTCGGTCCAGTCCGGCTAAATCCTGCTTCACCACAACGGATTCATACCCTTCCTCTACAAATATCTTCCGGATGTCTTCTGCTTGATCAAATCCAATTTCAAAGAATACATAACCTTCCTCTTTCAAATAATCCTTTGCCTGTTTTATAATCGATCGATAGAAATGTAATCCATCTTCCGTTCCATCTAATGCTAACCGTGGTTCATAGTCACGCACCTCCGGCATCAAAGTGTCAACAACTGCACTAGGAATATATGGCGGATTCGATACAATCACATCATATCTTCCCTCTAAGGTTTCAAATAAATTACTTTCTTCAAACTTTACATCTGCTTCCAAGCGCTTTGCATTCTCCTTCGCTACTATCAGTGCCTTCGGAGAAATGTCCGATAAAGTAACAGAACCTACATTTTTTATCAATTGCTTACTCGCAGATTCCTTTCTCTGCTTCCAAATACTGATTCCGATACAACCGGAGCCACAACACAAATCGAGAATTTCCAAGCAATTCTGCATATTCTCATTCTTACTTAAATGCTCCAACACCGTTTCTACCAAAATCTCAGTGTCCTGTCTTGGAATCAACACATTCTCATTTACCAGAAAGGAATATCCCATGAATTCCTGCTCACCGATAATATATTGCAAGGGAATATGTAGATTTCGTTGTTCAATAACAGCAAAATATTTCTTTTGCTGTTCCTCTGTTGGCTCAAATTGAGGATTCAGCAACAAAAAGGAATGATTACACTGCAATACCCATTCCAGCAAATATCTGGAATCTAACATTGCCTCTGCAATTCCTTCCTCTGACAGTATACAATTTCCTTCTTTCCAAAGTTCCTGAACTGTCATATTTTTCCTCTCTATTCGTAGTTGTTCAAATCAGCTTCACGATTCATCTGACTCTGGTACGCTCTCCAATCCAATACCCCTTCTACAGAAGCGATGGCTACCTCTAACATCTCCTCATCCGGCTCTCTGGTGGTTAATCGCTGCACCAACAAGCCCGGAGCACTGAGAATCTTAATAATCCAAGAATCATTCCGTCCTGCCAGACGAATAAACTCGTAGGACACGCCTGCAATTACCGGCACCAACAAAACTCTTAATACAATACGTAATACTGCATGATCTACATTAATTACCATAAAGAATAGAATACTAACAATCATTACTATGAACAAAAAGCTGGTACCACAACGCTTATGAAAACGACTGTATTTCATAACATTCTCAGGAGTCAATGGTTCTCCTGCTTCTAAACAGTTAATCGTCTTATGCTCCGCTCCATGGTACATAAACACACGTTTCATATCATTCATAAGAGAAATGCCCAAGACATAAATCAAGAAGATTACCAAACGAATTACACCTTCGATTAAAGCTACAACAATATTATTGTCAATTCCTCTTCGAATAAACTCTGAAATCCAAGCCGGAAACAGAATAAATAAGCCAACAGCCAAAATAATAGAGAATAAAACCGTGAAGAACATTACAACACTTTCTCCACCTTTTTTCGCCACCTTCTGTGCTCCCTGTTCCGTTTCTTCCTCCTCAAAAAAGCTGGCGGAATAGGTTAATGTCTTAACACCTATCATCAAGGATTCAATAAAATTAACAACACCTCGCACCAGCGGAATCCGGAAAAACGGCACCTGATCCCCTAAGGCAACATAATCTTCAACTTTTACTTCGATGGTTTGATCCGGCTTACGAACTGCAATGGCATACTGATCCTTGTTTTTCATCATTACGCCCTCAATGACAGCCTGACCACCAATATATACTTTCTCCATTGACGCCTCCGTTTAACTGAAAAAGGTTGGGATATTCAATCCCAACCTTATTTTTCATATTCTTACTGATTAACACCATACTTACGATTGAACTTATCAATACGTCCACGAGCCTGAGCTGCCTTCTGCTGACCAGTATAGAATGAATGACACTTAGAGCAAATTTCTACGTGGATATCTTCTTTTGTTGATCCTGTAACGAATTCGTTACCACAGTTGCAGACAACCTTTGCCTGGTAGTAATCTGGATGGATTCCTTCTTTCATCTTTTTCACCTCAACCTTATTTCATATCTATTCGAGCAGGCTTTCGCCTAACGTTCGCTCAACAACTTCCTCATTTTAGCATAGACTTCTACGTAATGCAAGACTATTTTTGAAAATATAACAAATATATTCGCTATTTTTAGAAGTTTAACGACGTCCCAAAGATTTCTGAACTAATTGAAGGAATTCTTCGTTATTCTTTGTGCGAACAAATAGCTTCAGCACTTCTTCAATTGCCTCATCGCCCTTTGCTCCACTGATTTCACGCCGTATCAGATACATTGCATCCTGTTCTTCCTTCGTCAGCAACAAATCTTCTCTTCGTGTGCTGGACTTGCTAATATCCAATGCCGGGAAGATTCTCTTTTCAGACAGTTTCCGGTCAAGCACCAGTTCCATATTACCGGTTCCCTTAAACTCTTCAAATACTACATCATCCATCTTACTTCCGGTTTCTACCAATGCAGTCGCCAAAATAGTAAGACTTCCGCCCTCTCGGATATTGCGGGCTGCGCCAAAGAATTTCTTCGGCATATGCAATGCCGCCGGATCCAAACCACCGGTTAAGGTACGACCACTTGGTGGCACAATCAAATTGTACGCTCTAGCCAGACGTGTAATACTATCCAATAAGATAATTACATCCTTCTTATGCTCTACCAAACGCTTTGCACGGTCTAATACCATCTCCGCCACACGCTTATGATGCTCCGGCAACTCATCAAAGGTAGAATAAATCACTTCTACATTCGGTCCCTCAATGGATTCCCGAATATCTGTTACTTCCTCCGGACGCTCATCAATTAACAATACCAACATGTGCATGTCACGATAATTCCGGCTAATGGTCTTGGCCATCTGCTTTAACAGGGTTGTCTTACCGGCCTTTGGTGGTGATACAATCATACCACGTTGTCCTTTACCAATTGGTGCAATCATATCTACAATTCGCATCGGAATACCGGCACCATCCTGCTCTAAGCGAATTTTCTCATCCGGAAAAATCGGGGTCAGTTCTTCAAACGGACGACGCTTCTGTGCTTCCAAAGGATGAAAACCATTTACAGAAGTTACAAATAATAATGCACAGAATTTCTCTGCCTGTGTCTTAACCCGGGTATTTCCCTTTAGAATATCTCCGGTTTTCAGATTAAAACGACGAATCTGTGCCGGCGAAACATATACATCATTCTCACCCGGCAAATAATTCGCACTTCGGATAAATCCATACCCTTCCATAATTTCCAGGATACCATTCACTTCCGAGCCGCTGTCCAAACCAAGAATTTCCGGATTCTCCAGCTTTAGAAACTCCTCCTTGGTAAAGGCTTCATTACGGATATTTAATCCCTTCTTCTCCTCACTAGAACGTTCCTGACGATTCTCTGCATCATAATTCTGAGGTTCCTGCACCTCTGTTCGAGAACTTTTGGTCTCCGTATGAACCTCTGTCCGTGCCGGTCTGCTCTCATAACGCATAATCTCCGGCTTGGAATCAAATCGTTGAACAATTTTTCCTGCCGGTTTACTTTCAGATGCATTTTTACGTTCTGCCGGTTTTGCTTTTTCTGCCGGTTTTGACGTCGCATCTGATTCCTGTAATAACTGAACTAATTCTGCTTTCTTTAAATTAGAAAGACCTTTTACCTCTTTACTTCTGGCTACTTCCCGTAACTCTGACAACGTCATACTGCTATAATCCATCTACTATTCCTCTCTTTATGTATGTATTATAATTTCATAATGGGTTCTATTACGAATGTTCGAATCTTTAGAAATAAAATCTAGGCTAATTATAACATAACACCTACGAATGGTAAACCCCAATTTTACATGTTTTCACAATGAAAACTTCCATTTTTCACGAAATACTTGCTATGAGTTTTGCAGAATGCTATATTAAAAGATAGTGATTTGTCGAATGAAACAAGTCAAATATTCAGAATAAAGGTGAACATAATGGACGTATATGAAAAAGCACTAAAACTCCATGAAGAATGGAACGGAAAAATAGAAACAAAATCAAAATGCACGGTAAAATCTGCTGAAGATTTAGCAGTTGCTTATACCCCGGGAGTAGCAGAACCATGTCGCGTAATTGCAAAAGACCCGGAAGCTGCCTATACCTACACAAGTAAGGCCAATACCATTGCCGTTGTTTCAGATGGCAGCGCGGTTCTTGGTCTGGGTAATATCGGTGCAAAAGCTGCCATTCCGGTTATGGAAGGAAAGGCAGTCCTTTTCAAAGAATTTGGTGGTGTCAATGCAGTACCAATCTGTCTGGACACACAAGATACGGACGAAATCGTTAAAACAGTTATACATCTCGCACCGGTTTTCGGCGGCATTAATCTGGAAGACATTGCAGCTCCACGATGCTTCGAAATTGAGGAGCGCTTAAAAGAAGCATTAGATATTCCGGTCTTCCATGACGATCAGCACGGAACAGCCATTGTAGTTCTTGCCGGTATCATTAACGGACTAAAGGTTACCGGAAAGAAAAAGAAAGATTGTCACATCGTCGTAAACGGAGCCGGTTCTGCCGGAATTGCAATTTCCAAGCTACTGCTTCGCTACGGCTTCCAGCATTTAATTCTATGTGACAAGGTCGGAATGCTAAGCAAAAAAACACCGAACCTGAACTGGGCACAAGAAAAAATGTGTGAGATTACCAACTTGGAAGAACGAGAAGGTTCATTAGCGGACGCTTTAGTTGGGGCTGATATATTCGTCGGTGTATCTGCTCCGAACTTAGTCACTGCAGAAATGGTAAAAACCATGAATGATAATGCTATTATATTCGCCATGGCCAATCCGGTACCGGAAATTATGCCGGATGTAGCAAAAGCCGCCGGCGCCAAGGTGGTCGGAACCGGTCGCTCCGACTTCCCAAATCAGGTAAATAACGTCGTAGCATTCCCAGGTATCTTTAAGGGAGCCTTAGAAGGACGTGCTACTCAGATTACCGAAGAAATGAAGCTTGCAGCCGCTCTTGCCATTGCAGGTTTAGTTGCAGATGATGAATTAAATGAAGATAACATTTTACCAAAAGCATTTGACCCACGTATTGCAGATACGGTTGCTGCAGCCATCAAGGCACTCATATAGCAGGTTCTGAGTTCATAAACTAACCGGTATATGTATACACAAGGTTTGAAAGGAGTTTGTCGCTATGTCGGACAACCATCTTACATTATACAAGTTAATTATTTTGTTTATGCTGGATCGGGTGGATTTTCCATTAACCACTTCCCAGCTTTCACAATTCATATTGGACAAGGGATATACTAATTATTTTAGTTTTCAACAGGCCCTTAACGAATTGGAGGATGCCGGTTTTATTCGTTCTGAATTAATTCGAAACACGACACAGTTTCATTTGACTCCGGAAGGAAAAGAAGCATTAGACTTATTCGACTATAAAATTTCTCAGGCAATTAAAGATGATGTATATGCCTATTTTCAGGCAGAAAAAATCAACCTCCGAAATGAGGTTGAAATTTACGCCACGTATTATCCTGCCAAGCGAGATGAGTACACCGTTCAGTGCACCATCCTCGAACGAAAGGAAACTCTATTGGATATTAAAATAAATGTCCCTTCTCTCGACCAGGCAACCATGATTTGTGATTCCTGGCAAGAGAAAAGCAATGATATATATGACTACCTGGTTCGTCAACTTTGGAACTAATCCTGAGGTTCTTCCGGAAATACAAAGGTATTAATCAACTCCCAAATCTCCTCTCTGCCCTGCTTGGTCTCGGCAGAGAACGGAATAATCGGAGTTCCCGGAACTACCTCTAATTTATTCTTTATGACTTTTACATGCTTAGCCACCTGGCTTCTGTTAATCTTATCCAGCTTTGTCGCAATAATAATCGGATGAAATCCATTTTCGATAATCCAATTGTACATAACACAATCATTGGCTGACGGTTCATGCCGGATATCAATCAATAAAAACACCAATCGTAATTGCTCTGAGGTATGAAGGTATCGTTCAATCATTTTGCCCCATTTTGCTTTAATCTCAGCAGATACCTTGGCATATCCATATCCCGGCAAGTCCACAAAATACAGTTCTTCATTAATATTATAAAAATTAATGGTTTGCGTCTTTCCCGGTTGGGAAGAGGTTCTTGCATAAGATTTTCTCTGTATCAGACCGTTAATCAACGATGATTTTCCAACATTTGATTTTCCGGCAAAGGCAATTTCCGGCAACTGGTTTTCCGGTAATTTACTTGTAATTCCACAAACCGTTTCCAGATTCACGCTTTTTATCTTCATTTTACTTCCTTTCTCCTACTTCACAATTGCTCGTTCCAACACTTCCTGCATATTGGTTACATATGTAATCTGCATGGTGCCAAGTATTTCATCACTTAACTCTGAAATATCCTTCTTGTTTTGAATCGGAACCAGCACTTCCTTCATTCCATGATTTTTTGCAGCAAGAAGTTTTTCCTTCAATCCACCAATCGGAAGCACCCGACCTCGCAACGTTACTTCACCGGTCATAGCAATATCACCACGTACCTTCTGATTTGTAACAGCTGAATAAATGGCAGTTGCCATTGTAATACCTGCAGACGGACCATCCTTTGGAGTTGCTCCTTCCGGCACATGGATATGAATATCCTGCTTTTTCAAGAAATCCTTATTCTCCATGGAACGAATACAACTAATTGCAATCTGCGCGGATTCCTTCATTACATCTCCCAAGTTACCGGTTAATTCTAATTTTCCGCTACCCGGCATTATATTTACTTCTACACTTAAGGTATCACCGCCCACACTGGTCCATGCCAGTCCGGTAACGATACCAACCTTTGGTTCCAAATCCCAATCTTCCTTCTGGTATTTTGAAACACCCAAAAAGTCTTTCATATTCTTTGATGTAACCCGCAAGCTTTTACGCTCTCCGCCAGCAATCACCCGGTCTGCTTTTCGACACAAAGTTGCGATTTGTCGTTCCAGACCTCGCACACCAGCTGCCCGGGTGTATGCTTCAATAATTTCATTCAAAACAGCATCTTCTATTTGAATTTGCTTTGCCTTTAAGCCATGCTTCTTTCGTTGCTTTTCAACCAAAAACTCCTTGGCAATATGGAACTTCTCATTCTGCGTATAACTAGATACTTCAATGATTTCCATTCGGTCCAGTAACGGTTTCGGAATCATAGATGCATCATTTGCCGTAGCCAAGAACATAACCTGACTCAAATCAATTGGGATTTCAAAGAAATGGTCAACAAACTTGCAATTCTGCTCTGCATCCAGCACTTCTAATAACGCAGAAGACGGATCCCCTTTGTAATCGCTACTTAATTTATCGACTTCATCCAACAACATCAACGGATTGGTTACACCGGACTTCATCATTGCTGTTGCAATCCGTCCCGGCATAGCTCCAATATATGTCTTTCGATGTCCTCGAATCTCTGCTTCATCTCTTACTCCACCTAAAGAAATACGAACATATTCTTTATTTACAGCCGTTGCTATGGAACGGGCAATGGAGGTTTTTCCGGTTCCCGGCGGGCCAACTAAGCAAATGATTGGACTATTACCCTCGGAAACCATATTTCGAACAGCCAGGAAATCTAAAACTCGTTCTTTTACCTTTTCCATGCCATAATGATCCCGATTCAAAATCATCTCTGCCTGTTTTAAATCCCGGCAATCTTCTGTCTTTTTACTCCAAGGATACTCAAGCAAGGTCTCAACATAATTACGTACAACTGTTGATTCTGAGGATGTAACCGGTATAGATTCTAATCGACGAATTTCTTTCGATAGTTTTTCTATTACTTCCTCAGGAGCATGCAACTTCTCCAAAGATTTCCAATACTCTTCAATCTCTGACGTACCTTTTTCTCCTAATTCTTCCTGAATTAGTTTTTGTTGCTCACGCAAAACGTATTCCCGTTGATTCTTTTCTACAATTCCCTTAATTTGTTCTTGCAGTTCTTTACGAATCATCGTTACTTCTGCTTCGCTTTTCAGCAACTTCATAGTATATGTAAGTCGTTCCAAAAGATCTTCTGTATTCAGAATCTGTTGACGCTTCTCATATGAAATCGGAAGTTGTTCTGCAAGCGTATCAATCATGACTGCTACCTGCTTGATTTTTGCAATCTTTTTCAAGGATACCGGATTGATTTTCATTCCTGCTTCATAACAATTCCGTATTTCTTCTAACAAACTGGTACAATAGGCTTCTTCCTGTTCCTTCGATAGTTCTGTATCCTTCCAAAGTTCTACATCCGCCTCGTAGAAAGAATCCCGGAACGCAATCCCACATAATTTGCCTCGGGATTCACCTTCCACCAAGACACGTACTACATTTTTCGGAATTTTAACCATCTGTCGCACTTTAACAATACAACCTACCGGTTGCAGGCTATCCAGTTCCAATCCCTTCGAATTATCTTTATCTAATTGTGTCACTACCATTAAATACTGGTTCGTTGCCATTGCTATCTTAACAGCTTCAATGGATTCCTTCCGGCTAATATCAAAATGTGCCGTATTATTCGGAAGCAATGTCATTCCGCGCAACGCCACCATAGGCATCATACATCTGTTTTTCACTGATGACTCCTTCTGCATTTTTTCGCATGGAAACATAGTGCCGGGAACAAGTCCCGGCCTCATGTTATGCTATTTCACCATTATTCTTAAAATGCTTTTGTAATAATGCTTTTTTTGCAATCGGACGTTCTGAATATACTAACTCAGGCTCTGCCTCTTCATTCACTACGTCCTTGGTTATAGTACACTTGGAAATATGGTCATCTGATGGAATCTCGTACATCAAATCCATTACAACGTCTTCCATAATTGCACGTAACCCTCTGGCTCCGGTCTTTCTTTCCATAGCCTTTGCAGCAATTGCCTGTAAGGCTTCCGGTTCAAATTCCAGTTCTACGCCATCTAATTCAAATAATTTCTTATATTGCTTAACAAGCGAACTCTTTGGCTCATCTAAGATTCGAACTAAAGCTTCTTCATCCAGCATATCCAAGGATGCTGTAATTGGTACACGACCCACAAATTCCGGAATCAAACCGTATTTCACATAATCCTGCGGAAGAATCTGACGGAATAATTCACCAATATTCTTCTCCTCGGTTTCTTTAATATCTGCATTAAAACCAATGGATTTCTGTCCAATTCGATTTTCGATAATCTTTTCCATACCATCAAAGGCACCACCACAAATAAATAAGATATTTGTGGTGTCAATTTGAATCAATTCCTGATGCGGATGCTTTCTTCCACCCTGTGGCGGAACAGAAGCTATCGTACCCTCAATAATCTTTAACAATGCCTGCTGTACGCCTTCACCGGAAACATCTCTGGTGATAGATACATTCTCAGATTTCTTAGTAATTTTATCGATTTCATCGATATAAATAATACCATGCTCTGCACGTTCAATATCATAATCCGCTGCTTGAATCAACTTCAATAAAATATTCTCTACATCCTCACCTACATAGCCGGCTTCCGTCAATGCAGTTGCATCTGCAATTGCAAACGGAACATTTAACAGCTTTGCAAGGGTCTGAGCCAGATATGTCTTACCGGAACCGGTAGGACCTACCATGATAATATTACTTTTCTGCAATTCAACTTCAAAATCTTTTTCAGACAAAATCCGCTTATAATGATTGTAAACAGCTACAGAAAGAATCTTCTTAGCCTGCTCCTGTCCAATTACATAATCATCTAAAAACTCTTTGATTTCTTTTGGACGTAACAGGTTAATTTCTGTGCTTTCAATATCATCTAATTCTTCCTGAATAATCTCATAGCATACTTCGATACACTCATCACAAATATACGCTACCGGTCCGGCAATTAACTTGCGGACACGATCTTCAGGCTTGTTACAGAAAGAACACTTTAATGGTCTTCTTTCATCATTACGATTCGCCATTTCGTCACCTCAACACAAATTATTCCATGAAAAATCATGGTTGCACATTACTCACGATTGGTTATTACCATGTCAATCAAGCCATATTCCTTTGCTGCTTCGGCACTTAACCAATTATCTCTGTCAGTGTCTCGTTCGATTACTTCAATCGGCTTTCCTGTTTCTCGTGCAAGAATTTCGTTGATTTTTTTCTTTGTATTTAAGATATGCTCTGTTGCAATCTTCATATCACTGGCCTGACTACCACTTGGCATACCGCCCATTGGCTGATGTATCATAATTTCTGCATTTGGTAATGCCATACGCTTACCAGGTGTACCACCTGCCAGCAAAAAGGCACCCATACTTGCTGCCATACCACAACAAATCGTAGATACATCACATTTTATGTACTGCATAGTATCATAAATACCAAAACCTGCAGTAACAGAACCACCCGGACTATTAATATACAAGCTAATATCCTTTGATGGATCTTCAGACTCTAAGAATAACAACTGTGCAATAACCAAACTGGCAGTTGTATCATTTACTTCTTCGCCAAGGAAAATAATACGATCCTTTAATAAACGGGAATAAATATCATAGGAACGTTCTCCTCTGCTTGTCTGTTCAACAACGTAAGGTACTAAACTCATTTACACTGCCTCCTTCAAAATATGCTGATTAAACTTCCTTTGCAGCCTCTACTACCAATTCTGCAGCCTTCTGAACTGCAATATCCTTCTTAATAGAATCTGCTTCCTGCTCACCTACAACTTCTTTTAACTTCGCTAAATCCATCTGGTACATAGAAGCCATATTCTCTAATTCCTTGTCCATCTCTTCTTCTGAAACTTCAATTGCTTCTGCCTTTGCAACTGCTTCTAATACAAGACGTGACTGAATTCTCTTTAATGCTTCCGGCTTGCACTGTTCCTTAAATGCATTCATATCCATACCGGTAAACTGGAAATACTGCTCTAACTGTAATCCCTGATAGCTTAATCTCTGTGCAAATTCATCAATCATCTGATCCTGAGTCATTTCAACCATTGCATCAGGAATATCCATAGTTGCACCTTCTACAATCTTTTCGATTACCTTTGACTCTTTCTCACGCTTTGCTTCACTTTCCTTCTTAGCAAGTAAGGTCTTCTTAATATCTTCCTTATACTCTGCCATTGTTTCAAATTCTGATGATTCACTTGCAAATTCATCATCTAATTCAGGAAGTTCTGTTGCCTTAATTGCCTTAATAGTAACTTTGAACAATGCTGGCTTGCCTGCCAAATCCGGAGCCTGATACTCTTCTGGGAAGGTAACATTTACTTCAACTTCATCGCCAATGTTCTTTCCTACTAACTGATCCTCAAAGGTATCAATGAAAGAATGAGAACCCAGCTTTAACGGATAATCACTTCCCTTACCACCTTCAAAAGCAACACCATCTACAAAGCCTTCAAAATCAATTGTTACTTCGTCGTCCATCTGTGTTGCACGATCTTCTACAGTTACAGTTCTGGAGTTCTGCATCTGAATACGCTTTAATTCAGCTTCCATATCTTCATCTGTAACTTCTACTGCAATCTTCTCTACTTCAATACCCTTATAGTCACCTAATGTAACTTCCGGCTTTAATGCTACTTCCGCTGTAAAGATAAAAGCCTTACCCTTTTCCATCTGTGCAACATCTATGGTTGGTCTGGAAACAATTTCCAAATCACACTCTGCCATCTCACGTGGATATGCTTCCTGAATACAAATGTTTGCAGCATCCTCATAGAACATTTCCGGACCATAAGCCTTCTCTAAAAATGCCATTGGTACTTTACCCTTACGGAAACCAGGTACAGAAATCTTTCCTTTCTGCTTATTGTAAGCAGATACCATAGCTTTTTCAAACTCTTCTGCAGCTACCTCTATTGTAATCTTTGCCATGTTCTTTTCCAGTTTTTCTACTGTGTAACTCATTGTAATTACGTCCTCCTTGTATAGATACCTCTTCTTTAATATTATAATTTTGGGCATACGCCCACTAATCACTAAATTATAGCATAGGAATCCTCAATATGTCCACAGATTTATAAAAATAATAGAAAGATATGAACGCAAAATTCCCGAGGAATATTAATTCCTCGGGAATTCTTATTCTGAATTCTGAATCTGATAATTACTTACCAGACATAGCCTTCATCTGAGCTTCTACAAGCTTCTTAGTCATCTGACCACCAACAGAACCATTCTGTCTGGAAGTTAAGTCACCATTGTAACCCTGCTTTAAGTCAACACCAACTTCTGAAGCACATTCCATTTTGAAACGATTCATAGCTTCGCTCTTAGAATACTTACTATTTGACATAATTACTACCTCCATTTTGAATACTTTAGACTCCATGCTACAGAAAGCATCCAGTCAAGCTCTGACTGTTTCTTTCTGTGCTTGTTGTCTTACTTATAGTATCCTCAGGATTAAACAAAGTATTATGGTAAGTTATGGTGTTTATCTTTTTTTATTTTTTAATAACATGACTCCGGCTCCTGCCATAATAACCATAACAGCTCCTACCCAAATAATTGGTGTAGCATCACCGGTCTTTGGTGTATAACCACCGGATTGAGTTAATGTACCATTTGCATTTGGCTTCACACTAATATCCGAAGTACTTGCAGAACCTCCATTGGTTCCACCGTTACTATTGTTGCCACCATTTCCATTGGTTCCGCCGTTGTTACCGCCATTATTATTGTTATTATTACCATTGCCACCATTATCACTGGTTGATGAACCCGGATTATCCGTAGCTGTATTCTTAGTCTCATCTGTGTAAACCAATGCATAAGTTGAATACAGAGCACTTTCAATGGTATAAGTATTTGGATTAATATCTAAATCTACCAAACGTTCTACTGTTCCGTCATGGACACGAATCACGCTCAAACCATCCTTTGCTGCTAATTCCTGACTCATTGGAATTACAATTCGAACGGTCTTTCCACCTGCAATCGAGGTAACCGGTGTTTCAGAAATCAGTCCGTACGCACCGTAAACACGCTTCCAAATCGAGAAGTCAACATACATTGCAACGGTTTCATTGCTACGCATATTATGCTGAATTCTTGCCAAATCATTCTCCGGAACTTCACTTTCGCTTAAGCCATTCACTGTCATGCGGAATTCAACTGCTCCACCTGCATCAATTACTGCATTATCCTGAAGACCGCCGAAATTCGTTGAATCATCAAAGATATTATCTAATCCGCTAATGATAAACTGAGGTGTTGTACTATCCTCATATACAACATCTGTCACCTGACCATCCTTCAGGATTAACTGAATTGCGTCTGTTGGCTCAATTACTTTATTATTACTAATTACTACGCCTTGACTTACCATACGGTTACCATTTACAGCACGAATGGTGTACATTCCATTTGGAACATTGGTAAATATGAAACTTTCGCCATTCTTTACATTTCTGGATTGAACGACTGCACTTCCATCATATAACATTACAGAAATTTCTGTTTCGTCATCCGGTTCCATGGTTTCATCAATTACAGTACCTGCAACATTAATTCCTACTTCACCCTCTACTGCGGTCTTAAATGCGCCTGTATAATTACAACTTTCACCATTAGTCGACATAGCTGTAATCCGGAATCGATATCTGGTATTCGGATCTAACTGAGTGAATTTTGCAGTAAATGCTTTATTACCTTCATCATCTGTTGTAACAATCAAGTCATCTGCTTCGATTGTAATATCTCCGCTTTCCAAACCATAGTTTGCTGCTACATTATCAATTTCAAACGTACCGGCGGTCACTTGACCCATAACCGTAATACCTTTTTCTGTACTACCTGTAATACTTGAAACAGTAATACCCATTGGTTCAAAGGCGTCAGCTCTTCCAACATTTCCAGCAAGGTCAGTTGCCTTAACGGAATAGCTTCCCTTCATGGATGCTGTAAAGCTTGCAGTATAAGTACCGTCACCCTTTGCTTCAAACAACAATGGTTGAGCATTTTCTTCATTACCGTTAAACACTGCCTCTAATTTTGCTAATCCACTAGTAGGTTCTGTAACAGTAAAACTAATCTTACTTGTTGTTCCACTACCGGTAAGCAATACATCGGTAATAACCGGTGCTGCATCATCATAACGAATCTGGTATAAACCATCCTCTTCAGATGCATATTCATTCTTCACACCTGCTTCGGTCTCTGACCATACACGCAAATTCCAAATACCTTCATCCTGCAACTGGAATGGTGCTCCAGCTCTGTAATTATCATAAGTTGGCTCATCTGTACCGGCTTTCCACATATGATAATATGTAATCACTTCTGTTCCATCCGGTGTAGTTGAAGGGGCTGTAATTGTAATAGTTGGATTCTCTGCATACCAATAATTACTTGTATCCTCTACTTCTTCCGGAATTGCCGGACTTATCGTAACTACCGGATTCTCCGGTACTTCATTGGATACCTTTGTAAAGGTTACCGGAACATCGATTGCATTCCCTGCATTATCAACAACCTTAATAGTATAAGTACCCTTCTTGGTAACAGTAAATGTATAAGTATCTGTTTCACCTTCTACAACTGAATATGTATGATTGCCACCATCTTCATTCTTTAAGGTTAATAAATCCACGCCACTTTCTGTATCAGTTACTGTAAAGGTAATGGTCTTACTATTACTCCACAATGCATCATAGTCTTCCGGCGAAATTGTTACCACCGGTGGTGTACCATCTACAACGAACTCTATCGGAGCCTGCTCCATACTTACGTTATCAGCATTATCATATGCAACAACCGCAACCGTATACACGCCACTTTCTGTAAATTTCTTTGTAAATGTATGTGTAAATACCTGTTTTGTCGTATCTGTCACCAGTTCTTTTTCATTTTCAGCAATTACTTCACCATTCTTAGTAATTGTCCATAATACATAAGCGATACCTGCATCATTATCACTTACATCTGCGCTTACTTTAACAGTCTTATAGTAGTTACCTTCACCTGCGAAAGCTGTGTTACCTTCATTATCCACAGCAGTTACTACTAATTCCGGTGCTGTGTTTTCAATTACCCAATATCCGGAATCTTCAACACCAATTAAATCTGCATGATTTGATACATTACCTGCATTATCAACTGTAGTAAAAGCAATTTCGCCCTTAAAGTTCATTGGCACGTTAAAGACTGCTACGCCATTTTCAACCTTTGCTTCTTTGCCTTCACCACCTAATAATCCACCTAAGTAATAAGTGATTGATTTAGCACCACTGACTTCACCCACATTCGGTACTGAGCCATCACTTCTCAAATCAGCAACCGGAACGGTAATCTTCAATTCTTCCTTAAAGAAGTTACCAAAACTCAGGAAGTTACCAAACTTCTGTAAGCCTGTGGTATTCACTGTCTCAATCTTAATTCCATCCACATCAATAGTTGGTGCTGTCACATCTACTTTGATGTTTAACTTTGCCACATTGGTAACTGCTTTTGTATCGCTATTTGCAAGCTGAACATACATTTCTCCTCTTGCAAGTTCCTCTGTGATTACAAAACTATTTGTAAATAAGCCGGATTCGTAAGTAACTGCCTTCTTATCTGAACTACTCATAATATAAACACAATTGTAATTCGAAGTACTGGTAGTCTCTACACGCGGCTCACTTCCGTAATACCATACATTATCTTCTGATAAGTCACCAATAATTGAATAATCCGTTACTTCAATCGGGTTCTCCTGCTTTACAACCAGCTTACCGGTTGTCACCTGCAGGTAATAATTGTTCAACTCTACATTATCCACATCAATATTGATGGTGTAATTGCTACCTGCCAGATAATCCGGTGCGCCATAATCACAGATATAGTAATTACGAACACCATTATCAATCGCATTCTTAATAATCAATTCATCTTCTGCTGCAACTGTTTCCGGCAAATCAGACGGTTCTACAATAACTGTAAACTTCGGTGACTGTCCGGTCAGGATATGATCCTTTCCTTCTTCATAAACAGGTGCAGTTGTTACACGAACCTGTCTCTTAGTAATGCTACCACCTGTAATCTCTGCGGTTGGTGCGATTGTATAATACTTTGCGTTCTCACCGGAAAGATAAATATTTTCCAGTAAAATGGTCTTACCTTCACCTGCCTGTGCCGCAGTCTCTCCACCAACAAAGGTACCCTTCTGACTTGTATTATTCACAGTAATTCCCGGAATCTCAGTCTGGGTACTGTTATTTGTCAAGGTTCCGTCTGTGTACCAGATACTTCCGACCGGAATCTCTGCCGTACCATCGTACATCTTTGTCTTATTATCTACACCAATAACGGTTAATGTCTTCTGTCCTAAATGTACAACAATGTCAATGGTAGTAGTTGGCTCTGATGTATTTCTGACATCCGTAACAATAAAACTCAATCGGATATCGCCTATCGTCTTAATTGCATCAGATGATATCGTAATCTTATTGGTTTCCGGAGTTATTGTTAATCCGGTTAATTCCGAATAATTATCTACTGTTACGGTTCCGTCCATGGTTTCTCCACTAACAGCTGCTAAGGTTGGCAGGAACTCACCATCTCCTACTTCGTTATGATAAATATCAATGATATCCAATACACTGTTATCATATGCATAGGTTACTTCTGTCTTTGAAGGTCTTGCAATCTGATATGCCCACTGCGCATTCATGGTAAACACATCACCATGGGTTGCAGATAGATTTGAAACCACTGCCGCATTATCGTAAGTCAAATCATTTTCGCCTACCCAATTTGCAAAGGAATAACCGGTCTTGGTAAATGCATTCGGTGTTAACGGCACCTGTTCATCATACTTCACTGCCAGATTCTCCATTGTACCGGATGCCAACGGATCGTTACTGTTAAATTCAATATAATATGTAATCGGATCCCACTTTGGACGTACTATAATATCAGGTGTAGTTCCTTGAATTACATAATCGCTACCCACTGCACATAAATCAGTTGGATTGTCATTAATCATCCATGTACTAAAAGTATATCCAGTTCTTGTAAAGGCTTGGTTCGATAAAGTAATCGTCGGTGCCACACCGTCCACAATGTCAACCAGTTGTGGCGAGGTAATCTCCCCTTCACCTTCACCCGGATCAAAAGTAACTCGATACTTGCAAAGTTGCCATACAGCATATACTGTAATATTCTTATTACCGGCGAAATCATCAACAGTCAAATTCTCGGTAATCAACTCGGAACCACCCGAATATGACCACCCTGCCAATTCATAGCATTCATGATTGGATGCCATGGACATATCTAAAGCATATCCGGCTCCACTTAAGTCAGTCTCATTCAGAGTAACGGTTGTATTCGTTCCGAACACACCTCCGTTATAATTCAAAGTGTACACTGCACTGGACTCTCCTGCATCTCCAACATTCGGAACATCAACTACTCCCGATGGAGATACCGCTTCTTCTGAACCTGTACCATCCACACTGGTTCCGTCGCTTACTGTTGTACCCGTTGCAGCAGGGTCTGTCGGTTCTGCATCATTTGCCAAACTGATGAGGTACCAGCTCTGCGTAACAATGAGAACAATACATGCCAAAGCAATAACAGCACGCTTTGGTTGCTTCATACATTTCTCGATTACTAAAAAGAACAAACTAATCAAAGAAACCAACGCAAGCATTGGATATTTCATCCAACGGTGTTTCTTTCCTACATTAACTAATTTTTGAATGATGTACTCTTTTGCTTTCATTCTTTCTCACCTCATCATTTTATTTCCAGCACTACATGCTACTATATTCATTCAAAATGGCTCAAAAAAACCATATCTTCTACTTACACAAAATTAATATACCATATCTTGTGTTTAAAACAAATACTTTTTCATATAATTTTGTGCAATTTTCGCTCTTTTTTTCCACTTCAGGGCATAAAGATACTAATTCCTATATCGGCACTTTTTTAATGAATCCTTAGTATTCGTTTTCAATTCGTGAAACTTCTTAAAAATTAGTGGTTTTTCTTGCATATTCTTGACCCCATATGTGGAAAAGTGGTAATATTATTTGAAAGGCTTTCATGCGTTTTGTCAGAAGGCATGAGCTTAAATACAATATTATATGAGGTGTAAGACATGACAAAGACATTTGATGACTTAATTTCTAAGGTTACAGCCTGTTCAAAAAAGAAATTATCTGTAGCCGTTGCACAGGATGATGCTGTTTTAGAAGCAGTTCGTGCAGCAAAGGAACGCAACATTGCGGATTCTATTTTGGTTGGTGACGAAGATAAAATTCGTGCTATTGCTGCTGAAATGAACATGGATTTATCTGATTATGAAATCATTGATATCAAGGATCCTATCGAGGCCGCTACTAAGGCTGTAGAACTGGTACATAATGGCGAGGCTGATATGTACATGAAGGGATTGATTGATACAAAAGACTTTTTGAAGAGTGTATTAAATAAGGAAGTTGGTCTTCGTACCGGCAAACCATTATCACATGTTTGTGTGTTTGAAATCCCTGGTTGCGATCGTTTAATCTTCTTAACAGACGTAGCATTTATTCCTTATCCAACATTAGAGGATAAGGTTGGTATTATTAACAATACCGTTGAAGTTGTACATGCCTGTGGTATTCCTAATCCAAAGGTAGCACCTTTAGCTGCTGTTGAAGTTGTAAATCCTAAGATGCCAGTTACCGTTGAAGCTGCTGAGCTTGCTAAGATGAATGAAGAAGGCAAGATTACCGGTTGTATCGTAGATGGTCCTCTTTCCTTTGACCTTGCCTACGATCCGGAAGCTGCAAGACATAAGGGTGCAACCGGACGTAAGATTGTTGGTGATGCTGATGTTCTTCTGTTCCCTGACATCCATGCAGGTAATATTACTTATAAGTGCTTAGTTCACACCTGTGATGTTAAGAACGGTAATATCTTAACAGGAACCAAGGCACCGGTTATCTTAACCTCACGTTCCGATACATTTGAAGTAAAAGTTAATTCCATTGCCTTAGCTGCAGTTGTTGCTGAGGAAATGAGCAAATCAAACTAATTACAATTGTTTAAGGAGGAAACACACATGTCATATAAGATTTTAATCATCAATCCAGGTTCTACTTCTACTAAGATTGGTGTATTTGAAGATGAGACACAGGTAATGGAAACTACCCTGCGTCATTCTACTGAAGAAATTGCACAGTATGCATCAATTATTGATCAAAAGGATTTCCGTAAAGAAGTTATCATTGATGCTTTGAAAGAAAAGAATATTGATTTAGCATCCATTAATGTAGTTGTAGGTCGTGGCGGTTTGTTAAAGCCAATCCCAGGCGGCACATATGCAACTACTGACGCTTTAATTGAGGACTTGAAAATCGGCAAACAGGGACAACACGCTTCTAACCTGGGCGGTATCCTTGCAAAGGAAATCGCTGCTGAAATCGGAAGTGACATTCCTTCCTTTATCGTTGACCCGGTAGTTGTTGACGAGTTAGAACCGGTTGCAAGACTTTCCGGTCATCCTGAAATTGAAAGAACCAGTATCTTCCATGCGTTGAACCAAAAAGCAGTTGCAAAGCGTTATGCAAAAGAAGTTGGCAAGGCTTATGAAGATTTGAACTTAATCGTTGTACACATGGGTGGCGGTGTATCTGTAGGCGCTCATAAGAACGGCAGAATCATTGATGTTGCAAATGCTTTGAATGGCGATGGTCCATTTTCACCGGAGCGTACCGGCGGACTTCCATGCGGTAGTTTAATTAAGCTTTGCTTCTCCGGCAAGTATACAGAGCAGGAAATGAATAAATTCGTATGTGGTAATGGTGGTTTTAACGCTTATTTGGGAACCAACGATATGCGCGATGTATTAAAGTTAGCTGCGGAAGGCAATGAAACCGCTATTATCTCTGCTGCTGCTTTCCATTATCAGCTTAGCAAGGAAATCGGTGCTATGGCTTGTGTTCTGAAGGGCAAGGTTGATCAAATCATTTTAACCGGCGGTATTGCTTATGGTCAGGAAACCGTAGATGCCATGACCGATATGATGGGATGGATTAGTGGCGTTACTGTATATCCTGGTGAAGATGAATTGTTAGCGTTAGCACAAGGTGCTCTCCGCGTTATGACCGGTGAAGAACAGGCAAAAGAATACTAATTTATATATAGAAAGCATTCTGGAATCAGAATCAATCTAACAAGAAAAGACGATGAATATTGGCATCAAACAAATCCAACATTCATCGTCTTTTCTTATTTCTATCATAATTATGAAATTAACAAACTCTCTATTAGTCGTAACGTTCCCCGTATAAATACACAGCCCAGGTATCCTCTGCTTCCAGTTGGGGCGCCAGCTCATCCAGTAATCGCCGAGCGGTATCCTCATCAATATTTGGCTGCTCCAACATTTTACGCAAACGTTCTTTATCTTTTAACAAACGAGATTGCATAGCCAATCCTGCCTCTCGCTCTTGTTTCAGGGTATACAAGCCTCTTTTCGTCAATCGCTGTTTTCTTTTTTTATCATATACTGCATTTCGAATCAAATTAACCGGCGCATCAACTATGCCTCTATGGGTCATCCAGGAGAACAACACACGCAAAGCTCCAATCAATATAATTCCCGCAAGCAAACCCAGAATCGCGATTGCTATAAAAGCAAACGCTATCTCTGAAAAAAAGTATAAAAATGTAGCAATTCCAATCAAAAGAAGTGCTGTTCCGCCCCGCACGCCAAGGGTCCACAGCAAATCTTTATCCCGTCGTTCAATGCGCTTCATTTTCTCTTCATACATGTTTTCTTGATAATTAAGCATACGAAGACTTTCCTGTAGTTCCCAACGAATCTTTTCCTGAATAATCTGCCCTTGGCTATCTACATTTTGTTCTTCATATTCCAATGAATTAATTTGAAATGCCATATTCATTTTAACCTCATTACATATTCTAATAATTCTTGAACTATTATAATTATAAAAAAGTCGCCTTCTATTTGCAATGCCTTTGTACTATTTCTAAAATCTTCTTCTG
>JAFTZJ010000057.1 GCA_017461045.1 Lachnospiraceae bacterium
GAACTGATAGGGTAAGTGTATGGATAAACAAGGCGACAGATGTATTAACAATGAATTGATATCTGTAAAGGTATTGAGATAAATCACAAAATATATCGGGAGATATATTGACAAATTTCAAATTTTGAGATAGGAGGAATATAAACATGAAAATTGTACACACAGTAGATGAAGTACGAGCAAAGGTAAAGGAGTGGAGAACCGCAGGTTTGTCCGTTGGTTTGGTACCGACTATGGGATACTTGCATGAGGGACATAAGAGCTTAATTGATCGTGCGGTAGCAGAGAATGATAAAGTTGTTGTTAGTGTGTTTGTAAATCCAATGCAGTTTGGACCTACAGAAGATTTGGCAAGCTATCCAAGAGATTTACAACGGGATGCAGCGTTGTGTGAAGACGCTGGTGCGGACTTGATTTTCAACCCGGAACCGGAGAATATGTATGCAAGTGATTTTTCCAGCTTCATTGATATGAATACTTTAACTACCGGGCTGTGCGGAAAGAGCCGTCCGATTCATTTCCGTGGAGTGTGTACGGTTGTTGGAAAGTTATTTAACATCGTGCAACCGGACAAAGCATATTTTGGACAAAAGGATGCACAGCAGTTGGCGGTTATTCGCCATATGGTAAATGATTTGAATTTCAATTTGGAAATTGTCGGTTGCCCGATTATTCGTGAGGAGGATGGACTGGCAAAGAGCTCCAGAAATACCTACTTGAATCCGGAGGAGCGTCAGGCTGCCTTAATTCTGTCTAAGAGCTTGGAGCATGGACGGAAATTAATCGAAGCCGGTGAGCGAAACGTATCCGTTATCATCAAAGCAATTACAGATATGATTGAAACGGAACCATTGGCGAGAATCGACTATGTAGAAATCGTTGATTGGAATACATTAGAAACCGTGGATACTATCACCGGTCCGGTGCTGAATGCCATTGCGGTTTACATTGGCAAAACCCGATTGATTGATAATCACATTTATGAAGAAGTGTAAATAACCCATTGTGAGAAATACAGAGAAGAAAGAAACAAGGGAAGGAATAACGACAATGACAATTACAATGTTAAAATCTAAAATTCATCGTGCAATAGTTGTACAGGCAGAACTGAATTATGTAGGAAGTATTACTATCGATTCTGCGTTGATGGAGGCGGCAGGTATTTTAGAATATGAGAAGGTTCAGATTGCAGATGTAGAGAACGGCAACCGTTTTGAAACTTATGTAATCGCAGGCGAAGCCGGTTCCGGTATGATTTGCTTAAATGGTGCAGCAGCTCGTCAGGTACAGGTAGGTGACCATGTAATTATTATGGCATATGCAGAAATGACGCCGGAAGAAGCCAAGGAAGCGAAGCCACAGGTGGTATTCGTGGACGAGGAAAATAAGATTCGCAAGATTGCGCATTACGAAAAGCATGGAGCGTTAATCGGAGATTAAGGGGGGAAGGTCATGCAGGATATTTTGATTGTAGTAGATATGCAGAATGATTTTATTGATGGAGCATTGGGCACGAAGGAAGCAGTTGCCATTGTTCCAAAGGTGGCAGAGAAGATTCGGAACTTCACCGGAAAGGTTCTATTTACCAGAGATACCCATGAAGAGAATTATATGGAAACACAGGAAGGAAAGAATCTTCCGGTTCCTCATTGTATTCGCGGTACAGAAGGCTGGCAGATTCGTGCAGAGTTAGAGGCATTAAGAAACGAAAAAGCAATCGACAAAGTAACCTTCGGTTCTGCTGATTTGGGAGCTTTATTACAGCAGGAGCATGCCAAAAATGAGATTAACAGCATTACATTAATCGGATTATGTACGGATATCTGCGTCATTTCCAATGCGATGCTGATTAAGGCATTTTTGCCGGAGGTGAAAATTATCATTGATGCTGCCTGTTGTGCAGGTGTAACACCGGAAAGTCATCAGAATGCGTTAAATGCTATGAAGGTATGTCAGATTCAGATTGAGAATGAAGGCTAAGAATCCTTTGGAAGGATAATATGTAGATGAAAGGAAGAAGGATATGCTGACAGGAAAGACAATTGTCTTAGGTATTACCGGCAGTATTGCTGCTTATAAAATTGCTAATCTAACCAGTATGCTGGTCAAACAGCATGCGGATGTATATGTGTTAATGACAAAGAATGCGACGAATTTTATCAATCCGATTACCTTCGAGACATTAACGAATCATAAGACATTAGTAGATACCTTTGATCGGAATTTTAATTATAATATTGAGCATGTGTCGCTGGCGAAGAAGGCAGATGTGGTATTAGTGGCACCAGCTTCCGCTAATGTAATCGGCAAGATTGCTAACGGTATTGCTGACGATATGCTGACAACTACAGTCATGGCATGTAAGTGCAAGAAGCTGATTTCACCGGCTATGAATACGCAGATGTTTGAGAATCCGATTGTGCAGGATAATTTGAAGAAGCTGGAACATTACGGTATGACTGTAATACAGCCGGATGTAGGCTTATTGGCATGTAAGGATGTAGGTGCCGGTAAGATGCCGTCAGAGCAGGTGTTGATGGATTACATTTTGCGGGAAATCCGCTATGAAAAAGATATGGTAGGCAAGAAGGTGCTGGTAACCGCAGGACCAACCAGAGAGAGTATTGATCCGGTACGTTTTATTAGCAATCACTCTACCGGAAAAATGGGATACGCTATTGCGAGAGTAGCTATGGAACGTGGGGCTGACGTAACCTTGATAACCGGTCCGGTTTCCATTGCACCGCCACCATTTGTGAAGGTAATAAATGTAGTGAGTGCAGAGGATATGTTCCGGGCAGTTCAAAAACATAGTCCGGAAGCCGATATTGTGATTAAATCTGCTGCAGTTGCAGATTATACTCCGGCAGCCGTAGCGGAAGAAAAAATTAAAAAGCAGGACAGCGATAGTTCTCTGGAATTAGTTCGAACCACCGACATTCTGAAGTGGTTAGGTGAGAACCGGAAGGACGGACAATTCTTATGTGGCTTTTCTATGGAAACCGAGAATATGTTGGAGAATTCCAGAGCAAAGCTGATAAAGAAGAATATCGATATGATTGTAGCGAATAATCTGAAGGTGGAAGGCGCCGGTTTTGGCGTGGACACCAATGTAGTAACCTTGATTACCAAAGAAGATACCGTAGAGCTTCCTCAGATGAGTAAGGAAGCTGTAGCGGAGAAATTGCTTGATAAGATATTAAAGTGATATTTGCGAGGAAAGGTGAGTATATGCGTTTAGGAGCATTAGAAGCCGGTGGAACCAAAATGGTGTGTGCCATCGGAGATGAAACCGGAAGAATACAGGAGCAGATTTCCATTCCGACCACAACACCGGAGGAAACCATGCCGAAAATTATAGCGTATTTCCGTGATAAGGATATTGATGCATTGGGAATTGCAGCATTTGGTCCGGTAGATGTAAAACCGAAATCGCCAACCTATGGTTCGATTCTGGATACCCCCAAACTGGCATGGAGAAATTTCTCAATCTTAAATGCCTTGAAGGAAGCTTTTGACATTCCGATGGGACTGGACACAGATGTGAATGGCTCTTGCTTAGGTGAAATGACCTATGGCAGTGCCAAGGGTCTGGACAGTGTCATGTATATTACCATTGGAACCGGTATTGGTGCAGGAATCGCTATTGGTGGCAAGTTGGTACACGGAATGTTGCATCCGGAGGCTGGGCACATTTTAATTGCACCGGTTTCGGGAGATGAGAACAACTCTGTGTGTCCGTATCACAAGAATTGCTTGGAGGGACTGGCAGCAGGACCGTCCATTGAGAAACGTTGGGGAACCAAGGCAGTGAACCTAGTGGACAAAGCGGAAGTCTGGGAATTGGAAAGTGATTATCTGGCACAGGCAATTGTGAATTTTATCCTGACGGTGTCCCCACAGCGAATTATTCTGGGTGGCGGAGTAATGCATCAGGAACAGCTATTTCCGCTGATTCGACGAAAGGTAATAGAAAAAATGAATGGCTATATCCGCACACCGGAAATGGCGGATATGGAGCATTATATTGTGCCGGCAAGCTTGCAGGGTGACCAGGGAATTATGGGTTGTGTGCGATTGGCAGAGTTGGCATTGCAGGAAAGGAGAAGTATATGAAACCTATTTTTTTGAAGCCGGTATTTAAGCAAATGATTTGGGGTGGCAACCGTTTGGGTACAGACTTTGGTTATGATATTCCGGGGGATGATACCGGAGAGTGTTGGGCAATCAGTGCACATCCAAATGGTGACTGTGTTGTAACCGAGGGTGAATATGCAGGTATGCATTTGAGCGAGCTGTGGGAGACACATCGGGAATTATTTGGTAATACAAAGGGAGACCGTTATCCACTGTTGATAAAGTTAATTGATGCAAAAACGGATTTGAGTATTCAGGTGCATCCAAATGATGCATATGCCAAGGAACGCGAAAATGGTTCCTTGGGTAAAACCGAGTGCTGGTATATTGTTGATTGTGATGCGAATGCACAGATTGTCATTGGTCACCATGCGAAGGATCATGAGGAAGTAAAGGATATGATTCTGAATAAACGATGGAAAGATTTTATTCGTGTGATACCGATTAAAAAGGGCGATTTCTTCCAGATTAATCCGGGCTGTCTTCATGCGATTAAGGGTGGCACATTGATTTTAGAAACTCAGCAGAACAGTGATATTACGTATCGTGTATATGATTATGACCGTTTAAGTGATGGCAAACCGCGAGAACTTCATGTTGAGAAGAGTATTGATGTGATTGAGGCGCCATTTGTACCATATGAGGTGTCTGCCAATAAAGAGAACGGAACCGGATATACCAAGCAGAATCTGATTACCTGTGATTTCTATTCTGTGAACAAGATTGATGTACAGGGTAAGGCTGAATTCCGTCAGGACAAGCCGTTTTTGAATGTTAGTATTTTAGATGGAGCAGGAACCATTGATGGAATTGCTGTGAAGAAGGGAGATCATTTTATTCTTCCGGATGGTTATGGTGATTACGTCTTAGAAGGTAATTTAACGTTAATTACTTCAAGCTTATAATTTATAAAATAAAAATAAATTTTACAATGCAACTTGTTATTGAGCTATGCGTTTGATATAATAAAAAAGTCGAATGCTTGTGATATGGCAAGTTGTTTTTGTTTGTGCGGAATGATGAAGCACAGTTTCAATGAAATTCTGGCAGGTCTGCCAATTTTATTCCACAAAATACAAAATGAAAGGGAGAAATGTGCATGGGAAGACGTAAATTAGAAGAACTGAATTTGTTGGACAATTTTTTGTTCCAACAATTGATTTCCAGGGGTGAAGAGGGCGAGGACTTCTGCCGGAGATTGTTAGAAACAATTTTAGAAAAGAAAATCGGTAAGGTAAAGGTAACACCGCAGAAAGCAATTCTGGGAATGGATACGGATTTGCATGGGATTCGCTTGGATGCCTATATTGAAGCGGCAGAGCCGGGCGGGGAT
The DNA here is from genome assembly GCA_017461045.1 of Lachnospiraceae bacterium. GTDB lineage: Bacteria > Bacillota > Clostridia > Lachnospirales > Lachnospiraceae > CAG-632. The sequence goes on from JAFTZJ010000057.1 coordinate 5,471, forward strand.
ATTGAAGTGGATTCTGAGATATACGATATCGAACCCAATAGAACAGTTGAGCGGGATAGATTACCAAAGCGGTCTCGCTATTATCAGAGTTTGATTGATGCTCGATTGCTGGATGGAGGAATCGATTATCGTAGACTCAAGAATGTGGTGATTGTTATGATACTGCCATATGATCCTTTTGGTGAGGACCGTATGGTGTATACTATGCGAAATCAGTGTGTAGAGGATACGAAGATAACCTACGATGACGGGGTTACGAAAATATATTTATATACAAAAGGAACAAAGGGGACCCCTAGTCAAGAACTTCAAGAGATGCTAAAATATATGGAGAATAGTATTGCTGAAAATGTAACAAACGAGCAGATTCAGGCTATTCATAACTATGTAGGCGAAGTGAAGCGTGACAAGGAGGTTGAAATCCAATATATGAAGAGTTGGGAATATGAACAAATGATACGAGAAGAAGCTGCGGCAGAGGGGCTTGCCGAGGGTCGTGCCAAAGGTCTTGCCGAAGGTCGCGAAGAAGGTCGCGAAGAAGGTCGCGAAGAAAAAGCTATTGAAATTGCGAAACAATTGTTAGATGTTCTAGATGTTTCTACGATAGCTGAAAAAACCGGATTGTCAGAAGAAAAGGTAAATCAATTAAAGGGAGACCTGTAACGGTCAAGAATTACGAATGATAAATGAAATAAATAATTCAGGAAGGAGAATTAGCGATATACGCATAATTCTCCTTTTTGATGTTATGCTAAGAAAGAATCATAATATGAAATACTATGATGTGAATAAGTAAACTCATAATATAAACAAAAACATGATTATGAGGCGGAGAAGGATACAATATGCTATACAAATTTTCAGAAGGCTTAACGGAAATTGCTATAAATGAACTTACGGAATATGATTTTATGAAAAATGAATTGATTGCCGGCTCCCTGAATGTGGAAGTTCTGAAGGCGTCCTATGAGGCATTGGGGATTCCGGAGGGAGTGGTAACGGAATGTTTGACAGAAAGTAGGAATTACCGGAATACCATAGAGGTGCAAACGGATTATTGCTTTGGAATTTTGAATATTATCGACCAAGAGGATATTTATTCTCCTCGAGACCGGGTGGCACTGATTTTGAAAAAGAATCTGTTTTTGATTGTAATAATTCGTGATGAAGATCATTCCATAGATGAGGTTTTGCAAGGGGCCATGCAACGTTTTTCTCCGGAGGTAATGACATTAGAGAAGTTGATTTACGGATTTTTGGAGGGGACGGTAGCCATGGATAGTAAGCTGCTGGAACAAAAAGAATTTATAATTGAGGCTATGGAAGAAGATATCCATGACGGAGAAATTGAACGGGAATTTATCGGCTCGATTCTAGGATTCAAAAAAGAAGTAACCATCTTGCGGAATTATTATGAACAGCTTCTGGAAATAAGTGAACTTCTGACGGAGAACGAAAATCAAATGTTTTGTAACACCGAATTACGATACTTTCAGTTGTTTGCCGCTAAGGTAGAGCGGTTGCGAAATTATTGCTTAGAGTTAAAGGAAAATTTGGTACAGGTGCGGGAGGCATATTCGTCTACATTGGATTACAGCATTAATTCGGTTATGAAGATGTTCACTGTGGTTACAACCATTTTTCAACCATTAACCCTGATTACCGGTTGGTATGGAATGAATTTTACCGGCATGCCGGAGTTGACCTGGCGGTACGGTTATCTGATGGTAATTCTTTTAAGTGTAGTCGTGGTTTGTTTTTGCCTGTGGTGGTTCCGAAGAAAGAGGCTGCTATGAATTAAATAGCAGCCTCAAAATCAGATTTTTCAAATGTAATCAGTACCTCATCTGCCACATCATCCCCCAGTGTAACAATGCGGGAAGCCTGATGCGCAATTGCCCGTTCCATGAAGTTGCGGACTTCTCTGGCATTGGCAAAGGTCTCAGAATGCTCACTGACCCGTTTTGCAAAATAATCAATGGCAAATGTACTTGCTTCTTCGGTCATTTTGTACTCCTGTTTTTCGCACATTGACTGAAGGATTGCAATTAACTCTTCCGGTGTGTAATCTGCGAAGAAAATGTACTTATTAAAGCGGGAGCGAAGTCCCGGATTTGAATTTAAGAATTCTTCCATTAAATCCGGATAACCCGCAACGATTACGATGAAATCGTCTCGGTGGTCCTCCATGGCTTTTAAGAGGGTATCGATGGCTTCTTGTCCGAAATCATTTTCGCCCTTGTTGGCACTTAAGGTATAAGCTTCATCAATGAAGAGGACGCCCCCCAGTGCTTCATCAATTACCTGAGCCGTTTTGGTTGCGGTCTGACCTACATAACCAACTACCAGATTAGAACGGTCTACCTCTACTAAATGACCGGATGGGAGTACGCCAAGGCTCTTATAAATATTTGCCAGTAAACGTGCAACCGTAGTCTTACCGGTTCCCGGATTGCCGGAAAATACCATGTGAAGAGAAATGGTTGGTTGCTTCATACCTCTGGCTTCCCGTAACTTCTGTACGCGAATAATATTAACTAAATTCTGAATATCCTGCTTTACGGAGTCCAATCCGGTTAAAGAATTGAGTTCCTCCAGAATGGATTCCACATCCATTGGCTTTTCCGGTTCTGCAGGTGCCACCGGTGCCACTGGTGTCACCACCTTGGAATGCGAACCGGTGAAACCGAGCCCGCGCAGATATCGTTCCATCATTGTTACATAGCCGGTTAAATGGCCGATTTCAATTGGTGAACTAATGCTGTTACAAGCGATAAAGGTTTCCCCCAAAAGCTGGAAGGTATGCACCAGCTGGAAGGCCTTTGATGTTTTGCTGTAGGTCGCCATGGAACGGATGTCCCACTGTGCAAAGTAGCTCAGGGAGCGAGGTGGATTGGCCAAAAAGCTGGAGGAAGATGTTCGACGATACTTGAACTTATTTAATCGCTCAATGTCGAAATCATAATTTAAATAATCCTTGATAAAGGTCAGTTCTGCACGCATATCTGCACCATCAGAAAAGCAAAGATAGGCAAGAAATTGCAACAAATCAAATTGCACCATTTCCCGGAGCTTCATATCTGATGCCGGATAGATGTTCGTTGCTTCTATTTTGTCGGCTTCGTTATAGCAAGCTTGAATCGCTGCGGTTAATTCTGTATTCATAAAAAACTCCTTTTTGTAGATTTTAGTTGAATTATTTTCACAGATGAAATTATATGCACATCATGTGTTTTATTATAGCGTAGATAATTGGAAAAGTCATTATCAACTGTTTTTGATTTGAAAAGAACATAATTGTTTAGGAAGAGAATTGGGCTCCGCAAAATTAAATAGTGCAATGTTGTCTGTAAAGTGCTATAATATTCCATGTATGAATAAATTAGTACAAAAGAACGGAGGAGTACAAATGGATAACAATATGAATAATACGGTTACAGCGGAAACCCTTACCACCACCAATTATGGTGCAGAAATGGGTAATGGAAAGATGCGTGAACGCTTTACCAGACTTTGGGTATGGTTTGGCTGGGTTGGCTTTATTGTAGCAATGGTGAAAGGAAACAGAGAGGAAGAAGTTACCAAGAACCATATTAACCATGCATTAGGAATGAATATTATTATGTCAGCAGTTGGATTGTTTTCGTGCTTGTTTTGCATACCGTATTTGGGTTGGGTTTTAGCAGTAATTTTCTGTTTGCCAATTCTTGCAATAGAGGTATATACCGTTGTTGTTACTGTTAACGGCATTATTAGATCCGGTCAGAATCGGGAGATGGATTTCTTCTTGTACAACAAGTTCCATATTATTAAATAGCATTGAAGAGTTTTATCCGAAGACAGAATAGAACGAATAAGAAGCCATTTTTTGTTGAAGTAAATCAGCAAGAATGGCTTCTTTTATTGTGCTATAAATTTTCATGGTGAATCCCTCTATTCGTCTTGGAATTCTGGCGGATTCATGGTAAAATATAAGGGCTTATATTTATTATTAAGCAGTATGGAAACGAAGTATTCAGGATATATTTGCAGAAGGAACATAGGAGCAGTTATGAATCAATATCTAATCGTATCAAAAGTGGACCGGCTGGAGGAACATTTGGAGCTTGCAAATGAATATGGTGTTGGATTTGAGGTAAATGATTTTTTTATTCCGGCAGTATTAGACGATGAGAAACAACAGCAGGAAATAATCAATCAATACTTGAATGCCGGTATGCCAAAGGGGAGTACCTTACATGGTGCTTTTTTTGACGTGACGGTATTTAGTAGCGATGAAAAGATACGGGAGACATCAAAACTGCGCATGAAGCAGAGCATGGAGATTGCCCGACAGTTAGGTTCTTGCGGAGTGGTTTTTCATGTGAATTCCAATCCATTTTTATCCGGCGAACCATATGATACGAGTGTAGTGGAACAGACAGTTTTATATGTGGAGGAATTACTGCAGGAGTATTCCGGAATATCCATTTACTTAGAGAATATGTTTGAAACGGAACCACATTTGTTGGTGAGAATTTCAGAAAAATTGATGCAATACGAGAATTATGGTGTGTGCCTGGATTACGCTCACGCAAGTATTTCCAATACCCCGATTCAAGAATGGGTAGAGGCTTTGGCACCATATGTGAAACACATTCATATTAATGACAATAATCTCCATCAGGATTTGCATCTTGCATTGGGAGAGGGAAGAATTGATTGGAAACTGTTTTTAGAATATGTGGAAACTTATTTTCAGGATTGCAGTATCCTGATCGAAACGACTTTACCGGAGAATCAGCGGAAATCCTTGGAGTATTTGCAGCAGAAGCAATATGAGAAGGCAGAACAGGCCGGCAAGGTATTTTTAAGAGAACCGCAACCGGAAGAAATGCTGGAAAAGATTTTCTACTACATGAATCGAATGGTGGATGAGAAGGGATTTGCTTCTACGATTGTTCTGTTAACCGATATGGGACGAACCTTAGCGAATTCCGAACGGGCATCCTTCTGGTACTGGGATGTTCGGAAAAAGCAGTACTGGACATTGGCAGCTTTGGGTCGAGACCGGATTATTGTGCCGGAGGGCAGTGGTATTGTTGGTGCGTCTATTCAGAATAACGAGATTATTTTGATTAATAATCCATATGCAGATGCAAGATTTAATTCCCAAATAGATAAGGAATCCGGTTTTGTGACCAAGTCCATTCTCTGCATCCCGGTAACGGATACCAAGGGTGAAGTAATCGGAGCTTTTCAGGCAATTAACAAATTAGATGAAAATGGTGAAAGTGACTTTAATGAGCGTGATGTAAAGCGGTTAACAATGGCGGCGGTGCATTGCGGAAAAGCTTTGGAGTCGTATTTGTTATATCATGAGACACAGGTGGATCAGTTAACCGGTTTGAAGAATCGCCGTGGATTCTATGAATATTACAGTGATTATATTCAACCACATTTGCAGAAGCAAAAGGCATCTGCCATTATATGTGATATTGACTTCTTCAAGAAAGTAAATGATACCTATGGCCATAATGGCGGTGATGCAGTGCTTGCACAAATAGCAAGTATTTTGCAGACGTCAGTGGGCGAAGCCGGCGAGGCAGTTCGCTGGGGTGGAGAAGAATTCGTATTGCTATTATTGGATTATGATTTAGAACAGGCGGCAAAATTAGCTGAACAGATTAGACAAACCATTGAACAAAGTGTATGTCCGTATGAGGGACGGGAAATAAAGGTGACTATGTCATTTGGCGTAAAAGAAATCGATGCGGCATGTTCGGCAGAGCGGAATATTGAACAGGCAGATGAAAAATTATACGAAGCAAAAGCGACCGGCCGTAACCGGGTTGTGTTTTAAGAAGAGAGCAGGAGGAATGAGGCATGAAAAACCAAAAATTTGTGTTCGTCAGTTACAGCTCTAAAGACCGGCAATTCGTAAACCAAATAGTAAAAACATTAGAAGATATGGGTATATCTTGTTGGAGAGCGCCGGAAATGATACCGGCAGGCTCCAGTTATGCAAAGGAGATTCCTAAGGCCATTCGGGAGTGTGAATTGTTCCTATTGATGTTATCCCGAACCTCTCAGGAATCCATTTGGGTAGAAAAAGAAATTGATAGTGCGATTTCCAGTCGGAAGACCATTATTCCATTTCAAATAGATAATACGCCATTGAATGATACCTTCCGGTTTTATCTGAATAATGTTCAGATGATTTCATATGCGGAAAATCCGGATATGGCAATGGAAGATTTGAAGCGAATGTTAGAACCATTTGCAGTACGGAAGGAACCGGTAGCAGAGGTTAAAGATAATACAGAGGATATTCCGGATTCGGTAATTATTAAGGAATCCCATCTAAAGAAAATACCGGAAGCAGCGTTTGAATCTGAAGCAAAGACCGGAAAAAGAAGTATATCTTATCATAACCAGAGCCGTGAAGAAATTGTTCTTGCCATGCAGGGACGACGGGCACAATTAAAGTATGATGATTATCAGACGATTCGGGATTATTTGAAGAAAGTAGGAGCTGCATCAATGGCAGAAATTGAACGTGACACCGGAGTACCAAGACGAGTAATTAAGGACATGTTCGAAGATGAGGATATAATTATTCATTAAGCGAAACACCGAATGAACGAAGCATTGGATACTTGCAAAGGAGGCAGATGGAGTGGAAAAAATCATCTGGGTAGTTGGAAACAATCGAACAGAAATGATAGAAGCACAGCGTCAGATTAATTCCACCGGAAGCATGCGGGCATTTTGCTTGTTATCCTATGAAGCAGTAGAAAAGGCAGCAGTATCTCAGACGAAGGATAAGTATTCTCGCATTAGTACACCATCTCTGATTGTTGTGGACTACACAATGGCAGAGCAGGAAGAATTTCGTTCCTTGTCTTATTTAAAGAAGCAGGAATCTCTGGCAGGTGTGCCAATCTTTTTCATGGTAGAGAACCGAAGCCAGGAGACAGATGAAATCTGCTATAAAAAAGGTGCAGTGGTTGTGCTTCGAAAGCCATTTTCACAGACAGATATACTGCGGATGGAGCGTATTGCATGGCAACATGAGGTGACAAAAAACTATGAAAAGATGTTGCAAAAACAGGCGAGCGACTTGCAGGCAGCAAGAGAGATTCTTCGATTAAATGAACAGTTAAAATCCAGAAACGAATTATTGCATCAAATATTCGGACGATATTTTTCGGATGATTTGGTACAGGATATTATGGAACACCCACAAGGTTCGGCCATTGGTGGCGACAAGCGGGAGCTAACCGTTTTGATGTCGGATTTGAGAGGCTTTACTTCCCTTTCGGAGGAGCTGGAGCCGGATGCGGTTACTGATGTATTGAATCTTTATTTTGGGAAAATGGCAGAAGTTATCAGCCAATATCATGGAACGATAATTGAGTTCCTGGGAGATGGAATACTGGCAGTGTTTGGTGCACCTTTATGCACAGAGGAACAGACAGAGGAAGCAATTGCAGCGGCTATCTCCATGCAGAATCGAATGGGTGAAGTGAATGCATATTGTGCTAAGCATAAATATCCACCCTTGGAAATGGGAATCGGCATTCATCGGGGAGAAGCATTTGTTGGAAATGTAGGCTCTGAAAAAATGATGCGCTACAATGTCATCGGTAGAGTTGTGAATGAGTGCTCCCGAATTGAAAGCTACAGTGTTGGGGGACAGATTCTAATATCCAACGATGCATTGGCAGCAGTATCCTGTCCGGTGGAAGTACATAATGAAATGGAAATTACTGCAAAGGGTATCCATAAAACCATTACAGCCAGTGAAATTATCAGTATCGGTGGCGATTACCAGCTGTTAATTGCCAATGTGGAATTCGATGCTCTATCGCAGGTTGAAGAATGGATTTGCTTTGAGCTTTATCCGATCGATGGAAAAGTCATTCAGGGAGAGCCGTTGCCGGCCAGATTAACACAGTTCTCCTGCAAACGGGCAGTGGTAGAATTAGAGGATTTTCAAGCAGATCTGAAGGTATATTCCGATGTGCAGATTTCAGCAATCGGAAAAGACGGAACAAGTTTGTTCTCCGGTGTGTATGCGAAGGTGGTACGGCGACAATTTGATCGTGTGACCTTGCATTTTACACACATCAATCGAAGTTTCCAGAAATTCTCCGGGCAAGACCAGACGGAGGAATGGAACCAGAATTTGAAACAGGGATAGGACGTGGAACTATGGAATTCGAAAAGTATGATTTTAGCAGAATACAATTCAATCATCAAATAAATAACGGAATCGGGTTTCGCTATAAGGAAGAGCGCCTGGTTGTTATAGAAGCCATAGACACTGTGGCAGAAGAATTAGTGGATTTGTTGGCAGAGAATCGAGACTTACTAACAGAACGACAGGAAGAATTATGTCGGGACTTTGATTGTGATTTTCTTTTGCTAACCTGGAAGGAGCAGGAAGAGGACCGATGCTTGTTCTTTAGTAATACTAAGCGGGTGCGCGCGTTGGAATTCTTGGATTACTTGATTTCGGAATTCGGTTTGGTAAAAGGGGACGCCAATGTAGCCAGTGGACGAATTGCCACAGCCATTCTAAAGGTTCAGATGGCAGGCTTGGATTTGACGGATACAATGGAATTCATGCTGAAAATGACGCAGTCTTATTTTGAGGATTGTGATTGGATTGAAGCCGGGGATTATGCACAGCAGCATATTTTAGACATACAGGCAATGCAGAAGTATACCAAAAAGCAAATACCATGGGCCTATGTAAAGTCACTGGATGTAGCAGAGGAAGGAAACAAGTTCTTTATCAAGTCCTTAGAAAATGAATCCGGTTTAACCATAACGGCAGGAGCGGATACTTATATTATGATTGGTTGTCGGGGTGAAATCTACGACATATCCCGCAAAAAATTTGAAAGTACCTATGAGGAGACCGATCAAGTGTTGGATGTGTTCGAGATGATGCTGGATTTTCTGCCGGCGGTAGAAACCATACCGGAGGGTGAATATATAAGTTTAGATGAAACTGCACGTCTTTGCTATCCGAAGCGGGGAAAGGAAATCTACGCATGTCAATTAGACAAGCGGACGAAGGTATTTCCGGTTAATAAAAACCAGGAATATTTTTTGGGCAGACCGGGAGATTATATGGCAGTTCGTCCGGATGATTACAGTGACATTTATATCATTCAGAGAGAGATTTTTTCACAGACCTACGAAGAAGTGTAGATGCATAGCATTTATCATAATCAATAATAGAATATACATATAAATGGAGAATGTTCATGAAGTTCAGACCTTGTATTGATATACATAACGGAAAAGTAAAACAAATTGTCGGTGGCAGTCTGGCAGATCAGAATAATCACGCAGAAGAGAATTTCGTATCAGAGCAGGATGCCGGCTTCTATGCCAGGTTGTATCGGGATAGCGGAATTCAGGGAGGACATATTATTCTTTTGAATCCGGAGGGCTCCGAGTATTACGAAGCAGATGTAGAACAGGCAAAGCTGGCATTGGCAGAGTACCCGGGTGGCTTGCAGATTGGCGGTGGTATGAATGCGGACAACGCCAAAGCATTTTTGGACATGGGGGCTTCCCATATAATCGTAACCTCCTATGTCTTTAAGGATGGTAAAATCCACTATGACCGGTTGCAAAAAATGGTAGATGCCATTGGTAAGGAACATCTGGTGCTGGATTTATCCTGTCGGAAGAAGGAAGATCGATATTTTATTGTAACTGACCGTTGGCAGAAATTTACGGAAGAAGAGGTTACCATAGAATTAATGGAACAGTTAGCGGTTTATTGTGATGAATTCTTGATTCATGCAGTAGATGCAGAGGGGAAGGCAAAGGGAATTGAAGCTCCTTTGGCTACCATGCTGGGAAACTGGTCAGGGATACCGATTACCTATGCCGGAGGCGTAGGTTGCTTTGAGGATTTGAAGCAATTAAAGGAACTGGGACATAGCCGATTGGATGTGACCATAGGAAGTGCCTTGGATTTGTTTGGCGGAACTATGGTATATGAAGAAGTTTTGGATTATATATCCAAGAGTTCATAGAGTAGGAATATAAGTGTTAATGATAGATAACGAAACGGCCACTTTCGGAAACGATGGTCACTAACAAGGAGGATTAAAAATGAGAAAAGGAAAACAGATACTTGCATGGGCAATGGTATTAACTATGGGGCTGTCAATGGCCGGCTGTGGTAAGAAGGACCCGACCACAGAAGCGTCCAGTACGGAAGCAACTACAGAAGCAACCACAGAGGCGACTACAGAAGATTTAACCAATGTGAATCAGATTCAGAATGGAGATTTCAGTGAAGAATTAACCAATTGGTTTATTTATACTAATGGTGGTTCGGCATCCCAGAGCGTAACAGCAGAACAGGAGATGGAAATTAAGGTAAATAATCCGGGTAAATTGGATTATGCTGTTCAACCGTATTATGATGGATTTAAGCTGGAAACCGGTGGCGTATACGAATTTTCTTTTGATGTATATTCTACGGTTGAACGTACTGTACATTGGCGTTTGCAAATGAATGGTGGAGATTACAAGGCATATGCAGATGAAATTATAACCATAAACGAAGAGAAACAGCATGTGACTTATGAATTTACAATGGAAGACGGTACGGATCCGGCCCCAAGATTGTGCGTAAACATGGGTATGGTAGAGGGATGTCCGGCAGATTTGGGTGAGCATTCGGTATACTTTGATAATTTTGAGTTGTACTTGAAAGATGGTTCAGGAATCGTTGTTAATGATACTGTGATTGAAACATCGGATATTAATGTAAATCAAATCGGATATTTCCCAACTGTAGAAAAGAAGGCTGTAGTACGTTCAGAAGCAGGTACAGATATTAGTGGTAGCTTTGATGTTGTAAACGTTGAGAATGATGAAGTGGTTTATTCCGGTGAATTAGAGAATTCTATGATAAATGAAGCTTCTGCAGAGCAGACTGCTATTGCAGATTTTTCAGAATTAACGACACCGGGAACCTATAAGATTGTGACAGAAAATTTTGGTGAGTCTTTCCCATTTGAAATCGGGGAAGATATATATGATGAGGCATTTGATAGTGTAATGCGTATGTTCTATTTACAGCGCTGTGGTGAAGAAATTACAGATGATATCTTTGGTCATGCAGCTTGTCATACAGGAACTGCCATTATTTATGGTGACACTTCCGGTAAGACGGTTGAAGTAAGTAGTGGTTGGCATGATGCAGGTGACTATGGAAGATATACAGTGGCCGGTGCCAAGGCGGTAGCTGACTTAATGCTGGCATACGAGGCATATGGTGAAAGTTTTGGAGATGATACGGGAATTCCGGAAAGCGGTAACGGTGTTCCGGATGTGTTAGATGAAGTACGTGTAGAATTGGAATGGATGTTAATGATGCAAGACCCAGCCACCGGTGGGGTATATCATAAGATTACCTGTGAGAATTTCCCGGAATCAGTAATGCCGGAAGAAGAGGTGGCACAGTTAGTATTAGCTCCGATTTCTACCACTGCAACCGGTGATTTTGCGGCAACCATGGCGATGGCATCTCGTGTATATGAAGAATTTGATTCGGATTTTGCAACTCAGTGCCTGAATGCAGCAAAGAAAGCAAATGGATATTTAGAGGTAACACCTAGTGACAATGTTGGTTTCCGGAATCCGGAAAGTATCGTAACCGGTGAATATGGTGATATGAAGGATAAGGATGAACGATTCTGGGCATTAGCTGAGCTCTATAAAACAACGGGAGATGATGCTTATTTGACAAAATTAGAAGAATATGCATCAACCAGAATTACCGGAGGCCTTGGCTGGCAAGGTGTAGGCATGTATGGTATGTATGCTTATTTGAGCAGTGTAGATTCCTCAAACGAGAATTACCAGAAGGTAGAAGAAAGCTTTTTTGCGAATATTGATAGTATTTTGGAAAAGGCAAAAGCTGACGCGTATAGTGTGTCATTAGGTGCAAATGACTGTACATGGGGAAGTAATATGAGTGTTGCCAATAATGGTATGATGCTGTTAATGGCAAATCAGTTAAAGGCAAATGAAGAGTATGTAAACGTAGCACGTCTGCAGCTGGATTACATTATGGGAACCAATACCAACTCTTACTGCTTTATAACCGGATTTGGTACTCTTTCACCGGAGAATCCACATCATCGTCCTTCTGAGGTAAAGGGAACTGCCATGGAGGGTATGTTGATTGGTGGTCCGGATGCAAACTTAGAAGATCCATATGCAAAGGCAACCTTAACAGAAAATGCCAATGCAGCACGTTATGTGGATAATGTTCAGAGCTTCTCATGTAATGAGATAACCATTTACTGGAATTCTCCATTGGTATACTTAATGGCCGGCGTGGAAGCGGAATAATATTTAGGAGTAAAGATTTTGACTTATAAAGATTGAAAATGAAACAACGAATTATTGATATTTGGAAACAATATTATATTTATATTTTTGCTACAGGATTGCCGGCGTTGTTTATGCTGGGTGTCTGGATAGTGGCGAAGATTGGACCTGGTGGTCATTCGCTGATTATCATAGATGGATTACACCAGTACATGCCGTTCTTTTCCGACTATTATGAAAAATTAAAGGCAGGCAGTAGTTTGTTCTATTCCTTCCATGAAGGAATGGGAACAAACTTCCTGTCCTTATGGTCCTATTATTTGGCCAGCCCGATGAATCTTTTGATTCTGCTTTTTCCGCACAGTCAGTTGAACACAGCAGTCAGCCTGATTGTAACATTGAAAATTATATTAAGCGGCTGGAGCTTTGCTTATGCGGCATTGCATCGCAGCCGGGTGAAATTTAAGCATCCGGGAGTGATTCCTTTAGCAGTGGCATATGCTTTATCCAATTATGTAATCGGCTACTACTGGAATGTTATGTGGATGGATTGTATCTTCATATTTCCGTTAATCATCTTGGGCTTTGACTATTTGGTGGAAAAGAAGGATGCCAGACTATACATCTTAACATTGTTTTATGCGCTGTTTTGTAATTATTATATAGGATTTATGATTTGCGTATTTCTGGTGATTTGGGCGGTAACTTATCGCTACAATAGCCTGAAGGACTTAGGCCGGACCGCATGGTTATTTTCCGTTAGTTCTTTATTGGCGGGAGGAATGGCAGCAATCGTATTAGTTCCGGCATACAAAGGAATTATGCAAACAGCATCTGCCGATAGCACGATGCCAAAATGGAAACAGTATGGTTCTTACTGGAATATTTTACAGGGACATTTACTGGGAAGCGAGCCGATTAATAATCAGACAGACGATAGTGGAGTAAACCTCTATTGCGGTATGTTTACACTGTTCCTGTTCTTTATTTATTTGTTTGGTAAAGAATTCAAGATTGTGGATAAAATAAAGTATTTACTGATTCTTGGATTGTTGTTTATAAGTTTTAATACTGAAATATTGAATTATATTTGGCATGGATTCCATAACCAGTATGGAATTCCGAACCGTTTTGCATTTCTTTATATATTTGTATTGTTGTGGCTGGGCTACGAGGTTCTATTGCGGTATCGAAGGACTACGCTGATAGAACAGGCTCTTGCAGCAGTGGCGGTTATTGCAGTTAGTATTTTATGTTTCAAACTGGCAGATGAACAACTGGATAAGACCTGTTATATTATTGTGATTGCATTGGCTGTTTTGTACATGCTGATTTCCTTTGCTTACTACCTTCATAAGAAGAAGGGAAAGGTCTGGCGAACAGTGCTTGCGGGTGTAATGACAGCAGAAATGATTGGCGGAGCCATCTATGGCTGGACCTGTAACGGAATTATTGATGTGAATTATTATTTTTCAGAAACAGAAGCCTTTGAAGCCATAGTAGAGAAAGCATATGCAGAAGATGATGGTTTTTATCGTATGGAAATCGGCAATACGAAAATGCTGGATGAACCTACTTGGCATAATCTGCGGTGTGTTACCTTATTTGGTTCCACAGCAAGAGGTGACATGGTAACAACTATGGGGCGTTTAGGATTTTATACAGGTGCAAATGAGTATTTGTATTGTGGAGCTACGCCGCTAACCAATGCGATTACCGGTATGAAATATGTTATGTATCGGGAAGGGGATTTTAACAACAATACCCTTGTTTATAAATATACTGAGGAGGGTGTGGATGTATATGAGAATCCATACTTCCTGCCGATTGGCTTTTGTGTGAATGAAGAACTTGCAAAAATGGAACCGGTCTCTACGTATTTTAACGTGCAAAATGAATTTGCAAGAAACGCAACCGGCGTTGAGAATCCGTTATTTACGGAGGTAGAGTTGGATTATACGGTAGTTGGTTTGGAATGCACAGCAACTGTTTCTGAAAATCGGATTACCTATGCGAAGACAGGAACCGAAAAACATTATGTACAGACCAGCTTTACGGTAGAAGAAAATATGGACCTGTATATGGATATTTCCGGAGGAAATGTCCGGCAGGTAAAATTATACATTGATGGTCAGAAGGTTGCTGACGACCGTTATCAGAATCAGGCATTTCATATTGGAGCGTTGACACAAGGGCAGACAATTATGATGGAGTTCGAGTTTAATAATAACGGCAAAGACAACGGAATCATTACCTTGCATACAGCTCAATTCCATAATGATACATGGGATGCGGTGTATACAGAATTGCAGAAAAACCCTCTGGAAGTGACCGAGCACCGGGATGGCTATGTGGCCGGAACAGTAAAGGCAGAAGAAGGACAGATTCTCTATTTGTCGATTCCATATGATGAGGGATGGAAGGTTCTGGTGGATGGAGAAGAAGTAGAACCGGTAACGGTGTTGAATGCGTTTTTGGCAGTTGAATTAACAGAGGGAAGTCATGACATTGAGTTAAAGTATACATCTGTAGGATTCTGGCAGGGACTGTTGATTAGTATGGTATGCATACTGTTATTTGTAATATTATGGATGATGACAGTACGCTATCGTCGCAATCATCCGGAGCAGGCAGAAGATAATGCGGTAGTTGACAGTGTTTCTGAGACACATGAAGAAATAGAAGGGAGCGGTGAAATTGAAGAAGAAAATTAGAAAAGCGGTAATTCCGGCAGCGGGACTTGGTACCAGATTCCTGCCGGCCACAAAAGCAATTCCCAAGGAAATGCTTCCAATCGTAGATGTACCAACTATTCAATACATTATAGAGGAAGCCGTACAAAGTGGTATTGAGGAAATTCTGGTAATTACTAATTCCAATAAGCATTGTATGGAAAATCATTTTGACCGTTCCTATGAATTAGAGGAACGTCTGAAGGAATCTGATAAAATGGATGAATATCAGATGATTTGCGATGTGGCAAATATGGCAAACATGTACTATGTACGGCAAAAGGAACCGAAGGGATTAGGACACGCAATTCTTTGTGCTAAGAGCTTTATTGGAGATGAGCCTTTTGCAGTGTTGTTAGGTGATGATTTGGTTGTTAATAAAGGTGGTGAGCCGGCAATTAAACAGTTGATTAATGCATATAATCAGGTGGGGGCAACCATTATTGGTGTGCAGGAGGTTCCCCATGATCAGGTATATCGTTATGGTGTGATAGAACCTACCAGAAAGGTAACCGGACGCCGAATCAAGTTGTCGGATTTGGTAGAGAAACCACCGGTAGAACAGGCACCAAGTGACAAAGCAATTGTCGGACGCTATGTGTTGACTCCGGAAATCTTTGAGGTATTAGAAAGCCAGGACGCCGGAAAGAACGGAGAAATTCAATTAACAGACGCACTTCGAAATATCATGATAAGCCAATCCATTTATGCTTATGAATTCGAAGGCACCTGGTACGATGTAGGAGATAAAATGGGCTTCTTAAAAGCCACCATCAACCAGGCATTAGAACGGGAAGAGTTAAAAGAGCCTCTTATGAATTATATGAGGGAATTAACAAGAGAGTCTTCCTAAATGAATTTAAAATCTAATATGTTTGGACTTGTTCGAACGTTGACAAAGTAATGGTTTTGTGCGAATATTATTTTAATTGAACTTTAAAATATCAGAACGTGAAGAAAGAATTATTTCTGACAAAGAAAAAGGGGTGGAACAATGAATTTTTTAGGGTTAGGCACATCGAAGAAACGTATCTTCATTTACTCAGCGATTGAGTTACTTGTAATATTGGTATTTGATATCATATTAATTGCAAATATCTCAGGTCTGCAGAATGCGGGTGGCTTAAAGGCTATGGTGATTGTATTTACAATTATTTCTGTACTGGTAGTTGCCGGTGTTACATTCATGATGATTCGTGAAGGAGAAGAGGTTAACAAGGAATCAACGGTTAAGAGTGATAAGTATAAGAAATTATTCTTGAATCTGCCGATTGGTTTTGCACAGGCAGAGATTGTTGTTCCGGCGGGAACCAATGTACCGGAATACAAGATTGTAGATGCCAATGAGCGTTTCTGTGAATATTTGAATTTGGAAGAAGGTTCATACCAGGATAAACTATTGTGTAATTGTAAGCAGGATGTACTGCAGAGTGTAAATGCATGGTTCCGGGCATATGATAATTCCGGCACCAAAGAAGGCGATTTGATGGCGGTTGAGATTACCATGGAGAACTTGGATAAGGTATTCAACACCGTAATGTATAAGTCAGAAGCAAACTACATTAACATGGTAGTTATTGATATTACAGAGCAGAAAGAGACAGAAATGAACCTGACCAAGGCAAAGGAACAGGCAAACATTGCTTACAAGACACAGGCAGAGTTCCTTGCAAATATGTCTCATGAAATTCGAACCCCTATTAATGGTATCTTAGGTATGTTGCAGTTAACCTTGGCAGAGGATGATTTACAGGCAGATTACAGAGATAATCTGGTAACTGCTAAGAACTGTGCAGATACTTTGCTTCGTCTGATTAATGATATTCTGGATATCAGTAAGCTGGAAGCCGGTAAATATAATCTTCGTTATGAAGTATTTGATGTGAAGTCGGCAATTGAAGAAACCGTTGCAGCACAGGTGCCTTTGGCAAATAACAAGGATTTAACCTTAGATTGCAGCTTTAGTGGTAACATTCCGGAAATGGTTAAGGGCGACGGTGAGCGTATTAAACAGGTATTGAATTGTCTGTTATCCAATGCGATTAAGTTCACCTCAGAGGGTGGCGTTCGTGTTAAGGTAGCCACTATGGACGGTGATGAGCCGGACAAGACAACCCTTCGTATTGCAGTTGTAGATTCCGGTATTGGTATCTCCGATGCAAACAAGAGCAAATTATTCATTCGCTTTAGTCAGGTTGATAGTTCAGATACAAGAAAGTATGGCGGAACCGGTCTTGGATTGGTTATTACCAAACAGATTGTAGAATTAATGGGCGGTAATATTTCCGTTCAGAGTAAGGAAGACATCGGTAGTACATTTATCGTAGAGATTCCTTTGAAGATTGTAAAGGCTTCTGAGCAGAAGAAGGAAGAGAAGAAGGATTCTGCAGTAATTTCCATTAAGGGTCATAAGCGTGCAAGAATTCTGGTTGCAGAGGATGAACCTGTAAATCAGCAGGTAATCGGTAAGTTGCTTGGTATGGCAGGCTTCTCTTATGACATTGCAGAAAATGGTGAAAAGGCAGTTGAATTGTTCAAGCAGAAGACCTATGATGCAGCACTCTTTGATGTGCAGATGCCAATTATGGACGGCTTGGCAGCAACCCAGCAGATTCGTGCAATTGAAGAAGAGAAGAACTTAAAGCGTCTTCCGATTATTGCGGTAACAGCAAGAGCTATGTTCGGTGATAAAGAACGAATTTTGGAAGCAAAATTAGATGATTACATAGCAAAACCATACAACTTAAATGATGTAGTGGATACTTTGAACCGCTATGTAGATATGAGTGAAGAATCATAAGATATATACGTTATAATAAAAAGAGAGTTTTCCTTGCAAATCCGCTTGGTGGATTGTGATTGGAAAACTCTCTTTTTTATATTTGGTAATTATGGGTACTTATAATTATTCTTCGGAATCAGTTACGGTTGTTTCCATTATCTCATCTGTAACTTCTACATGCACATCATCGTTCTCGTTTACTTCGAGTTCAAACTCACCGTAGGTTACGTCACCATCCTGCTTCCAATCAATATCTGCTTCCTGCTCAATACCATTAATAAAGTATTTCACTTTGGTTGTAAGTGTTTCTCCTGTGGCTGCATAGCAGATTCCGTTTGAGGTAGCCAACATAAGTGCCAGACCGGCTGCTGCCGTCGCAGCGAATTTTACAATGTTTCTTGTTTTTGATTCTTTCTTATTCATATTTTTGACCTTTCTGAACAACGCATCAGACGCATGAATTTCATCATATACATTTTTAATTTGTTCTTTGTTATTCATTTTCCCATGCCTCCTTTAGCAATGTTCCCAATAATTTTCTTCCACGTGTCAACCGGGTTCTTACAGTGGCTTCGTTAATATGTAGTATCTTAGCAATTTCTTTGGAAGAGTAATCTTCATAATAAAATAAGTAGATTACAATTCTACACTTAGCCGGTAACTCTTTGATAGCGTAATACAAATCACTGTGTTCTTCCATGGTAAATTCCGGTTCCTGCACTGTCTCATCAATGGAACCTACATTTTTTCTCCAAAAGGAGGAAAACAGACTATTGCATTCATTTATACATACGCGAATGAGCCATCGTTTCTCATGTTCCTTATCTTTGAATTTAGGACATTTTGTGAGAAGTTTCAAAAATGTTTGCTGGACTACATCGTCCGCATCTGCCGGTGTCTTGGTATAGCTTATGGCTATCCTATAAATGGTATCTATATATTCTTTTACAAGCTGCTCATATTCTTTGCTATCCAAAACTTCACCTCCGGTTTTCTCGTAATTGTTTTGTTCAAAAGGCCTTTCATAATATAAACGATTGAGCAAGGGAAAATGTGCGATTTGCATTTGAATTTTATCATATTAGAAATTAGGTTGCACCCAAATTCGAATGAGTATTTGCGAATTTGGGTGCAAAGACTATTTAACAGCTTCTGCTTGGGGTAACAGCAGGGTAGCAGGCAAATCGTTGGTAATATTACTTGCCTTAGCCTGGCGCAGTAGGAATTTGTAACGAACCTGTACGGCATTTAATTCGTAAATATAGCAGTCAATTAAATCCGGATCTGTAATGTTCTCAAGATTGGACAATGTAGCTGCATGGGCACGCTTAATTGTTTCAATTTCTTGTAGGAGGGCTTGCCGCTCTTGCTCTTGTTGGAGTTTCAGGAGTTTCTTTTTTGTCATTTTATTCCACCACCTTTGTTACAGTATAGACGGGCTAATTCTATTTTATTCGCATGAAATAGCAAGTGTTCAGAAGATTGCTCAAACGGATAAATGAAAAAAGAGATGAGGGAATCAGACAATGTTGTAAAGAAAAAAATAAATTTGAAAATAACTATTTACAAATGTAAAATAATATTGTATAGTAAAAGAGCAATAGGAAAACAGGAAAGGAGGAAACAATTCAATATTTAGTTATTGCGTTAATTTTAGTTGTTATAATTATAGCAATGATTTATGATATCCGAAGCTATCGGATTCCCAATCCTTTGGTACTGATAGGTATCTGTATCGGGAGTGTGTATTCGTTTTATAGTGGCAGTTGGAATGGTTTGTTCCAATCCATGTTAGGAATCGTGTTTCCAATTACGTTGTTGATTATTTTACATCGATTGCGAATGCTGGGTGCGGGAGATATTAAGTTATTTGCTGTAATCGGAGGAAGTATCGGATTTTCCGTTTGGAAGGTCATGCTATACTCCTTTATTGCCGGAGGCGTTCTCGCGGCAATTCATATGTGTTTTCACCAAAGTCTGGTGAGTCGAATGAAATGGTTCTGGAATTATATTCAATCTTGTTTACAGACAAGACAGATAATCCCATATGTTAGTGGTTTTGATCAAGGAAATACAAGTAATACAATTCATTTTTCTATTGCCATATTAATAGGATATTGTTGCTGGTTGTTGGAACGGTGGGTGATAACATGAAGCATTACAAGGTTCTTCTTTGCGATGAAGAGGAGAAATTTGTCCTTGCGCTCATGAATTATGTAAACCGGAAGGAGCAGGTGCCGGTATTAGTGATGGCATTTACAAAGCATGAGGAAGCGCGGGAATTTTTAAGGGAACATAAGCCGGATTTGATTATTACAGGCTGGGAGCGAAGTAGACTTACAGTGGATGTAAATATCCCATTTTTACGAATTGTAGAAGAAATGGTCTGGGAGCAGGATTCAGTTCCTCAAAGTGAAAGGATTTTTAAGTATTCTTCTGCACCGGAATATGTACGCAAAATGATGCAACTGTTACATAAAGAACGACATTTGTGGTGTGAGAATCAGACCGGAATTTGTATAGGGGTCTATTCGCCGATAGGGAGATGTGGGACAACATTTCTAGCTCATGAATTATGCAAAACGCAAGTGAGTAATAGTGATTTAAGCGGTAAGCAATGTATCTATCTGGGCTGGGAGAACTATGCCGAAGAAGCGGATTCCAATTGCCGGATGGAGGAACTTTTATATTATATCAAGCAGCGAACAGATAATATTTCTATGAAGATGAATGCCCTTGCTATTCAAACGCAGGGATATGATCAAATCCCCAACATGAAAAACTATCAGGAATTAAGAGAATTGAATATGGAAGACCTGCAATGGCTGTTTGAGTGTGTTCAGAACGAAGCATATTATGATGCATTGATTGCAGATATAGGTTCCGGTAGTTTGGCGGATTTGCGACTGTTGGATAAGTTCCATGTAATTTATATGCCGTATCATTCCCGGGGGAGTTCCTTGCGAAAAGTGCAACAGTTTATAGAAAGTATGAAGCAGCTGGAGGTATGGGATTCCTTTGCCGGAAAAACATATCCAATATTAATGGATGAGGAGTTGTGCACAACGGATGTGCAAAGAATGGAAGAAGAAAGAAGGAAAGGTACATTAGATACGTTAGAAACAGGTGGTGACAGAATTGGAAGAAGAGATTTGCAAGACCATTGAGCAGTCCATACGAGAAGCCTGTGTAGCATTGGAAGCAATCGAGGATAAGGTTGTAGAGGAAATGATTGATGCGGCAATTATTCAGCAGGCAAAGAATCAACACCTTTCCCTACAACAAAAGCTTCGAATTCGGGAACGGGTATTTCATTCGGTTCGTGGCTATGACTGTCTGGAGGAGTTGTTTCAGATGGAGGATGTCACAGAAATAATGATTAACGGATATGATTCCATTTTCATTGAACGTCACGGAAAACTGGTGCAATGGGATCAAAAGTTCTCATCCTTGGAAAAGTATATGGACGTGATTCAACAGGTGGTGGCAGGATGCAACCGGATTGTAAATGAGAGGACTCCAATTGTAGACGCCAGATTAAAGGATGGTTCCCGAGTAAATATCGTATTGCCCCCAATTGCTTTGGATGGTGCAGTCATGACGATTCGGCGATTTCCAAGTAACACCTATGGAATGAAAGATTTAGTAAATATGGGAATGTTATCGGAGGAAATGGCAGAGGATTTAAGAGTGCTGGTGGAAAGCAAGTATAATGTCTTGGTTTCAGGTGGGACCGGTTCCGGGAAAACAACCTTTTTAAATGCCTTATCGAATTACATTCCTCCAACGGAGCGGATTATTACCATTGAAGATTCTGCGGAACTACAGATTCGAGGGATCCCAAATCTGGTTCGATTAGAAGTTCGTAATGCCAATGTGGAAGGCAAGAATGAAATTACTATAAAAGAACTAATTCGTTCCGCTTTACGAATGCGACCGGACAGGATTATCGTTGGTGAGGTTCGGGGGGAAGAAGCAGTGGACATGCTACAAGCCATGAACACCGGACATAACGGGTCTTTGTCTACCGGACATGCCAATTCCGCTAAGGATATGATTTACCGATTGGAAACCATGGTATTAATGGGAATGGACATTCCGTTAATGGCTATTCGCCAGCAAATCGCTTCTGCAATTGATATTCTTGTGCATATCGGAAGATTGCCGGATGGAAGTCGTAGAGTGCTGGAAGTGTCAGAGGTGTTAGGCTGTGAGAATGGAGAGGTCCGGTTACATACCATATATGTCATGGAAGAGAACCTGTTAAAGAATACGAAGCAGATTTGCTGGAGAAGAATGGAGAATTTTGTGAATGTTGAAAAAGCCAAAACAATGGGGAAAAAACTTGCAATTACATAAACGATTTACAGGAAGAGAAATTGGAGTTTGGATAATCTCCCTATGTATGGTTGGGGGAATCGGATATCTGTTTTATGATTCCTGGATCGGAAGTGTTTGTTTGATTCCCTTTGCATATTTCATTGTGCATTGGTATATGCAATGGTGGGAAGGAAAACAGGAGCAGAAGAAGCGAAGAGAGTTTAAGGAATTATTATATGCGTTATCTGCCAACCTTCGAGCAGGATATTCCATGGAAAATGCGTGGATAGTAGCAGGCGATGATTTGCAGACCATTTATTCGGAGGGGTATTTGCTGCAACCGGAGATGGAACGGGTGAAGAATCAGCTTCATTTGAAAATTTCACTGGAACAGGCAGTACAGGAATTTGCAAGGCGGAATCCCTTGGAGGAAATAGAAAGCTTTGCGGAATTGCTCTCCACTGCAAAGCGAAGTGGTGGCAATCTGGTACACATGATGGATAAAGCCATTGGGATTCTCACAGAGAAAATGGAAGTAGAACAAGAGATTCAAACCATGTTGTCCGGTAAGAAATTAGAACAGCGCATCATGTGCGGAATGCCAATTTTTATGTTGTTATATTTGCGAATTACCAATCCGCTGTATCTTTCAGGTCTATATCACAATTGGGTTGGTGTATTAGTTATGACGGCTTGTCTGGTGGCAACTTGTATAGCGGCTTGCTGGGGAGCGCGTCTTATTAGAATTGAGGTGTAATTTGAAGAAAACAGCCATAGCCATTTATCATTTTTTAAAAAGCAAAGGATTCATTCGTACGGAGGAAGTACGAAAGTATCTAGTGCAACTACATAGAGAAACAACCGGTCAAATCGAGATGCGAGTTGAAAATTTTTTTGTTGAAACAATACATAAGGTGTTGCTCGTGTTGATTGTTGTGGGAGTGCTTTTGATTGCCATGTGGGCACAATCGGCGTTTGAGAGAGATGATGGTGTTCGAATTGTGCGTAGTGATTACGGAGAAGAGGAAGCAATACAACCTCTACTATACCGAGATTCATTCCATGAGTGGCAGGAACTGGAGATTACGGTGCCGGCGGTACAGTATCGTCCGGAGGAACTGAAGTCACAGTTTGAACAGGGATTTTCTTATCTGGAAGGTGTGATGCTAGGTGAGAATACAGACCTTGAAAATATCCATTTAGATATGGAACTTCCTACAAGTATACCGGATAGTGGACTCATTGCAACTTGGAGCAGTGAGGATTATGAGCTGCTGAATGATAAAGGTGTGGTTAATAATTATGCCTTGACTGCGCCACAAAGCCTCCGGCTGCAATTGCAATTATCTTATGAGGATATCACAGAAACGAGAGAATACGAATTGACAATTCAGCCGAAGCGGTGGTCGGAACAGGAATTGGAAGCGATGGAATTACAGGCACATATACAAGAAACGCTGGGGAAGGAGCCCTATGAAAAGGAGGTGCATTTGCCTGGAGAGATGAATGGACTCATGCTTTCCGATACCCGGGAAACCAATACGCGAATTATGGTTTTGCTACTGTTAGGTGGTGCGGTTTGTCTGCTTTTATGGTTTCGTCAAATGGAAACTTTACAAGGAAGGGTAAAGCGAAAAAAGCAAGAATTACTGAGAGAATATCCGGGAATTTTGAATCAGTTATTACTATACTTAGAAGCCGGCACAACAATAAAGGGTGCATTTGAACGTTTGCTCCATCACTATGAAAAGGCCGGAAAAGAAAAGGAAAGCACCTATCAGGAATTGAAGTATTTGTGGAATGAATTACAATCCGGGGTGCCTCAGGAACGGGCATATCTGAATTGGGGAAAGCGAATCGGCATATTGCCTTATATGAAGCTGTCTTCTCTTTTAACGCAGCAGGTTCGTAAGGGTACCGGCGAGATTACCGACCAATTAGAGCAGGAGGAGCATGCAGCCTTTGAACGGAGAAAGGAGCTGGCAAAGAAATCCGGAGAAGAAGCAGGAACAAAGTTGCTGTTTCCGATGCTGTTGCTTATGTTGGTTTCTATGGTGTTAGTGGTTTGTCCGGCATTGATGAACTTTATGATCTAAGAGGATACAACAATAAAATCGTAAATGAAAGGAGAATCTGTATGGAAGTTATGAAGGATTTTTTAATTGGTGAGCATTCCGAAGACGGAATGGGTGTGGTAGAAGTTCTGCTAATTATTGTGGTTTTGATTGCTATGGTAATTATTTTCCAAAAGCAGATTACCGACTTGGTAAATAAGATTTGGAAAGCGATTAATAAGGATGCAGCTACAATTTATAAGTAAGAGGAGATGCTATGAAAAACGGTAACAAAGGACAGATATCTGTGTATGTCTGTGGGATGGTTTGTGTATTTCTGATTCTGATTGTAGTTGTGCTACAGGGGGTTCGTATCTGGGAAAGTAAGGCAAAAGCTACACAGGCGGTTTCCGGTATGGTAGACAGCATCAAGGGAGATTATCAGCCGGACTTGTTCCGGCGGTATCACCTGTTTGCTCTGGACAAGACATACTATGGAAAGGGAGAGGGATATCTGGAGGAACGGGCAAAGGAATATCTGAATTACAATTTGAATTCCAAGCATTCGTTATATTCCTATACAGTTGATGATGTGATGTTAGTAGATAGTCAGCCATTGTTAGAGGATGATTTAACAGGCTTTAAGCAACAGATAGAAGAGTATATGGAATTAAAGACACCGGTAGGTGCATTGGAAGCAGTCGTTCCGGTAAATGAGATTCAGCAGGTGACAGAGGAAGAACGTGCCTTTCAGAGCCAATGGGAGGAAATCGAACAGGAAATTGCAGCTTTGGATAATCCGGCTTTAGAGGGATCTGTTGATTTGGAATCCATAAAAAAATTGATTGGATTAGAAATGTTGATGAACCCATCACAAGGAGAAATCTTATATTTGGTTATGCCGGAACAGGCATATGAGATTTCCAAAGAAGAAATCAATACCGGAGAGCTTCCTTCTCAGGAACAAAAGACATCATACCCGGTATTAGATGGAATGACCATTTCCGAACTGGAAGAAGAATTATGTGGTATTGCATATGCTATGGAGGTATTTCAACATGCAGGAACAGAGGAGAAAACAGAAGAGAATCATTGTTTGGAATACGAAGTAGAGTATCTGGTAATGGGTAAGGATTCGGATTTTGAAAATATGTCTGCTGTAGCAGAGCGATTATGTATCATGCGGTTTGTTCCCAATGCAATGCATGCGTTTACGGATCAGACAAAACAACAGGAAGCCCAAGCAGTGGCAACGGTACTGTTGGGACCATATGGTGCGGCATTTGGAAAACCGGTTTCTTATGTGCTTTTGGCAGTATGGGCCTATGGAGAAAGCATTTTGGATGTAAAGGTGCTGTTGGATGGCGGACGGGTTCCGTTGTTGAAAGATAAGGATAGCTGGCAATTATCTCTGGAAGGACTGGCGGATATTGCCATACAAGAAGGAACCGGTACTTCGGAAGAAGAGGGCTGGGATTATGAAATGTATTTAACGTGTATGCTTGCGACTATGCCCGATGCAAATACCAAATACTATCGCATGTTGGATTTGATGCAGTTGAATATTCAAGAAACCATACCGGAATTTCGGATTGAGAATTGTATTTATGCTTTTCGTATGCAGGCAGAGATTCAAGAAGGAAATCGTGTATGGAATATGGAAGCCGCAGGAACGTATGAAACGAATTAGGAAGGAGGTGCTGTGAAATGCGTATCTATCAAAGCAATGTACCGGAAGGGCAAAAATATAAACTTCATTTCGCTCAAAATAACAAGACTCCAAACATTAATCAAAAAATCATTTATTTCAAGTTTAATTCCAGATTTTTTTATTACAGTAAAATACTTTCGGTAGTCCCCCGTTGCGGTAGGTACGCAGTTCACAGCACCTCGGATAATCGGGGTTCGGCAGCGGTAGAAGCAGTTTGCATTATGCCGATTTTACTATTTGCATTCTGGGCGTTTTTTTCTATGACACAGATATTCATTGTAGAGAACCAAGTATATCAGGCGGCAATGAATACAGCTGACTATTTGGCAGAGTATGCATATATAGCGGAGGACAGTGAAATTGAGCTATTGGCTACCGGTGTGGCTTATGTAAGGCTACACCAATATTTGCCGGATTCTGAGCGAATTGAGCAATACATACAGGGTGGAAAGTATGGGATTCTGATTACAAAGCCCATTGTTCTTGATGAAGAGGGGTTTATAACGTTAGAGCTACTATACCGGATTCGGATTCCGGTTCCGGTGATTGGTAATCTTACAATGCCAATCCAAGTGCAAATTCATCAAAAGGCATATGTGGGATATAAGGAAACGGAGCAGACGGATTTGAATCAACGATATGTGTATTTGACGGAGTATAGTAGTGTTTATCATACTACACGAAGCTGTAGTCATTTGGATTTAACCGTATATCCTATAAGTGGGTTGTCGTCAGAGTATCAATCTTTAGAGCCTTGTCATTATTGCGGTAATCGAGAGGCAGTTATCTACTATGCTACTGCTACAGGAGACATGTATCATACCAGTTTGGAATGTAGCGGTTTAAAGCGGACCGTGCGCCGAGTACCGATGACAGAGGCAGTTGGGTATGCACCTTGTATGCGATGCGGGCAGTAGAGGAGGTGTCAGCAATGAGTTGGAAATTAGATGGCAAAGTAATCAAACATAGAAATAATACATGTAATGGAAAAAGGTATAATCGGGGAAGTGCAATTGTAGAAGTGACGTTGATAATGCCAGTAATACTAATACTTATGGTGTTATTTATTACAATGTTGCTGGGAGGATTGCAACAGGCTAAGACACATGCAAGTCTTATGATGGAGTATACAGATGAGTCCGTAATAGAGAAAACAGCAGTTTTTGAAAAGGATTATCAGGTCTATACCCAGACAGTAGAATTAGAATTTGTTCAAGGGTATCCCCTTCATTCCATAGAGCAACAAATAATCAGAAGTACATCTGAGGAAGAGCGAATCAGGAGGTGGCAGGTCTTTGGAAGTCTTGTTTCAGAATGAGGGTTTTCGTCAATATATGGTAATGGAAGGGAAGTTTTTGAAGGAGCAGGAATTTGAATGTAATATGCTGTTACATTTTGAAGGAAAGATGCTGTTGCCGATTCAGATGCAATGGAAAAACGGAAATGCCTGTATTTGCTATGAGATGAGTGGTGCAGTAACGGTGGAGCAATACTTTGAACAACAGGAGTTTGGAATACGGGAATTACAAGGGTTATTTCAAGCGTATCTGAATGCTTATGAGGAAGTGGAAACCTATTTGTTGACACCGGATGGATTGCTCTTACATCCCCGTTATATTTTTTATATGCCGGGGCAACGGGATTTTCGCTTTTGCTATTATCCCAGAGAAAGCGGAAGGGTCTTGACGGAAATTACTGAATTGGTGGAGTTTTGTATGAAGCACACCCGACACCGGGATTCAGAGGCAGTATTGTTCATTTATGGTTTGTATCATCAGTTGTTAGAGGAAAGTATTGATGTGAACATCATTCAAGAATACATACAGGGATTTGGCATACAGGAAGAGGAACCGGTAAAGGTACCGGATGATAAAAGTCAGGAGAAACCGAAACCTCCGGAGGCAGAAGAACCGATTATATTAGCATCAAAAGAGTCAGATTCGAAGCATAAGCAATTATGGTTTTATGTATATGCTGGTCTTTCCGGTATAGTGGCGGTATTCGATTGCTTATTTGTGATTCGATTTTTGATGGTTACCCGAAGTGATGCAGATATAAAAGTATCCATTGTTCTGACCATCCTGCTAATGATTTTTGTGTATAGTGCGGTGCAGGCAAATCGAAAACGAATTCCGCCTATAAAAGCATTGAAGGATGAAGGAGAAAGTGAAACGGTTCCTGTACAGGAACCTCCGGTGGAATTGGTTCGGGAGTGTGCAGAGAAGGAAGAGATGATAGAAGGAGAAACTATGGTATTGGAAACAGTTCAGAAACAAATGGCTTCTGTGTGGGAATTACAGGAGCAGGAAGGAGCCGGTATTCGGATTCAGTTGAACCGGCTTCCGGGAGTTGTAGGTCGAAAAATCAGTGAAGTGGACTATGTAATGAATGGAGATGGCGTCAGCAGAAGACATGCCTTGCTGTTTTTAAGTGGTGAGGAGCTGTATGTGCAGGATTTGGGTTCTACCAACGGAACCTATGTAAACGGAGTGCGTTTAATAGGGGAAGAACCCATGCGACTGCGAGAAACGGACGTGTTAATGATTGGGGGAAAACGGTATCTGATAAATCGTAACAAGCCATTTATGTAGATTAAATTGGCTATTTATGCTGAAAATTGGTTGTTTTTGCAATGGGGGTTGTAATTGGGTTAGAAGTTAAGTACAATGTAACGCAAATATTTTGTAAAGAGGGAGGAATAAGATGTCAGAAAGCATTCACATTCACTGTGCTGAAGTAGAAGAACATGCAGGTGAGATTGCTACCGCATCTGCTTATTTTGAGGAAGTATTATTAATACCCAGCGATAATAAGTCAACTATATCAGCAAATGAAAATGTACAGGAAGGCTTTGCTGAAACGCAGAATGCACTTGCTTTATTTGGGCAGTGTTTGGATCAGGAAGCAAAGAATATTCGGAGTTTGGGGTTGGTGTTTCAGGAGCACGATGAGATGATGAAAGCACTGTTGGAAGAATGTACAAGGGACACAGCGACAGAATCAATCGGAGAGTAATAGTTATGGAGGAACAAAAGAAGCAAGAGTTATATAGCAAGCTGCGTACGATGGAAGATACAGAGGAGACTGTGCAGAGAATCTGGAGAGATACTATGCGCCAAGAAGAGGAGCATGCAGAAAGCATATGGAGAAAAAGAAGGACGGCAGAAGGTCATTTTGAAAGTATCTATAGCAGTGACCCGGAATTATATTGCATTCTAGAGGAAAAGCAAGATGTAATTGTATCCATTCAAAGAGAGCAGGAGGCGTTCATAGAAGAGGTTGACAGAAAAAAGCGAAAAGACATAGAACAGTTAGAATGGCAAAGATATGAGCTTCAATCACAATTAAAAAAACTGGATAAATGATGCAAACTATTTTGAATTGCAATGGAAAGTGTTGGGAGGTAAAATAAATGAATGAACAATCATATTTAGATCCGGAAGCGATTCGACAGCAGAGTAGTGCAGCGGTACGGCAATTAGGAACGGATAGTACGGCATTGGAAACCGCTTTAATGTACGTAGAGGCATTTATTGATAATGAAGATATTCAAAGTGTAAGCTTTGGTAATCTGAAAGTGCAGATGGAAGGGTATAAAAGCATTATTCAAGGATTGCTAATCAGTATGCAGTTAGATGCTACAGACCACTTTGCATTACAGAATGAAGTTGGAAATGAAGTTCTGGATGGTGCCGAAATATTAATGCGAAAAGAAGAAGCATGGAATGAGATTCAGCAGGATGAACAGATGATAGAATTCTATAAGAATCAGATGCAGGTATCGCAGGGGAATCCAATTCAATATGAGTATTATTCATGGTTGGTTTCCAAGTACAAACTGATGTTGGAATTAGATGAGAAGACATATCAGTATTACCAAAAGAAAGAAGATAAGTACGATGAGATTGAGAGTAAAACAGTCGGACTATTTCAGAATGGAAGAGAAGTGCGGGAACTGGTAACAGAGGGATTGAAAGAGTTGGGGACTACATTTTGTGCCGGAATGTATACCGGTGCTGGTTCTTCTGTGTGGCGATTTGCCCTGGGTAACACCGGAAAAGCAATTCCATCAAGTGAAGCAGGTGGATTATACAAACAAAAGTTGATTGATGCCTTCGAAGTGGCACATCCGGAAATAGCGAAGAAATTCAATGAGTTGCTGAACGATAAGAGTTGTGAAGCATTCTCACAGGGGGATATACTGGAAATTAAATACTTGGCATATACGGCAGAAGAACCTTGTCGTACATTATTCTTAAATAAGTTGGGAACGTATCGGATTGTGAAAATTTACGAAGAAGATAGCGAAGAAGGTAGTGAGTACATAGGATTCGGGAGACGGATATTTCTAAATGCACCGGAAGAATTGCGATTGGATAAACGAGGAGCATATAATACCTTCTTTCATGAATGTGGCCATGCAACAGATATGCAAGAGTTTATGTTCTATAGTCATCAATATCAGTATACAGACCCGGAAACAGGAGAAATGCATACGTTGTATGAGCTGATTGAGGAAGATGTGAATAATAATATTCGGGAGCATATTTATGCGGTTGATCCATATTTAACAGATTCACAGATTGAACAAGTTTTACAGTCAATTCAAAATGGCGGTGAGGAAAATCAATTGAAAAACGAAGAACTTATATACATTAGACAAAAGATTCTTGAGCAATACAACCTTGAGTTGACAGGTCCAGAAATGGATTGTGTTTGCGATGTCTATGGCGGATATACAAACTTGAACATTGATGCGAAGGGTGGTTATGGACATAGACCAGAAAATGGACAAAAGAACTATTACTATTGGTATAATATATTCGGGCAACCGACGTATAAGCAGTCATCAGAGTTATGGGCAGAGTATTTTAGTTACCAAATGACAGGTGATGAAGAGAATTTAAGAATGTTAAGACAATACTATCCAAAGACAAGTGAAGCATTGGATGCTATGGCAGAAGACTTGTTGCAACGTTCAGGAGGGGAATAATGACTAAGAAAAGAATAATAGTTTTAGTGGTGGTTTTACTAGTTTTGGGAATGGCTGTGGCAGATATTTCTTACTATTTAATTAATCGGAATGATCTAGTAGAAAATAGTTCATTAGAGGGAGAAATAGTGATAGATAAGCAATATTTAATTGAAAATCATGGTGTATCAGAAGAAGAACTGGAAGGAATCGATATAGCACATTTCGTATGGTATTGTGGGTATACATCAGAGGAACTTTATAATTATGATGTTTCGGAATTGCTTATTAGCTATCGAAGATATTTAGAGGCAAAAGAAGCAAGAGAAGAAATCGAAAAAAGCAAAAAAGACGACTATGCAGAAATGTTCAGCCGAGAGTACAAAGGTGGATATGAAGATGAGTACCAATCTGAAATAACAATCATTGCAGTAGAAGTAACGGACGGTAGTTATCGGGAAAGTGTTGTTTTTGATTTGGCAAATCAAACCTACTACTTTGGAGAATTAATGGATGTGACAGACGATTATTCGCAGGCGACAGCATCCGGAGAACTGAGCGAGGAAGACGTAGAAGTAATTCGGGAATTGGTAGGTGAAGCGGAAGTAAGCAAATGGAAAGCTGATATGGGCTGGGTACGCCCATGGGATCATGACTATTCAACCTATGTTATGCAGATAGAGTGTAGTGATGGAAATTCGTATGGGTATACCGGAATACGTAAGTTGCCGGAGAACTTTTCAGATTTCTATTTTGGATTGAAAGATGTGAAGGATTTATAACAAGGAGTATTATAATAATGCTATTCAAAGGTAAGAGAACTTAAGCTTAATGCAGAATACATGCATCGATGCTCAGGAGGGGAATAATGGCTAAGAAAAGAAGGTTGGTTTTTATAATTATTTTACTGATTTTAGGAGTAACTATTGCAGGCATTAGTTATTATTTGGCAAACCAGCAAGGCGTTGTCGAGGACAGTATGTCGGAGGAAAAAATAGTGATAGATAAGCAGTACTTGATTGACAATTGTGGAATTGCAGAAGAAGAATTAAATGACGTTGATGTAGAGAGATTTATAGAGGAATGGATTGAACCATATATTTCTTCTACAGACAAAGTCGATTGTGAAGTAATCGCTGGTAAATTTGATGTATACAAAGATTGTTTGCAGTTTGAAGCAGAACAAGCAGAAATCGAAAAAAGCAAAAAAGACGACTATGCAGAAATGTTCGGTAGAGAGTACAAAGGTGGTTATGAAGATGAATATCAGACTGAAATAACTGTGATAGCAATCATAGTAACGGACGGTAGTTATCGGGAAAGTGTTGTTTTTGATTTGGCAAATCAAACCTATTACTTTGGAGAATTGATGGATGTAACTGATGATTATTCGCAAGCAACAGCATCCGGAGAACTGAGCGAAGAAGATGTAGAAGCAATTCGGGAATTGGTAGGCGAAGCGGAAGTAAGTCAATGGAAAGCGGATATGGGTTGGGCACGCCCGTGGGATAATGACTATTCTACCTATGTGATGCAGATAGAATGCAGTAATGGAAATTCGTATGGATATACCGGAATACGTAAGTTGCCGGAGAACTTTTCAGATTTCTATTTTGGATTGAAAGATGTGAAGGATTTATAAAGCTGTAAAAGGAAATTAGTTGTAGGATATTCGAGTAATAAGAAGATAATGAAGCGTTGAGACTGTCAGTGTACAAATTAGTACATACGTGGCAGTCTTTTTATGTAATAGAATAGAAACTCAAGTGGCATACCCGTTGCTTTTATTGCCACTTTCCGTTATAATAATATGGAGTATTTTTACTATGGAGACGTGCCGAAAAAAATAGGTGCGCCTGAGAGATGTGGTTGGTAGAAAAAGGAGAATTTACCATGAAAGTCAATATATATTATGGCGGACGGGGATTGATTGAAGACCCTACTTTATATGTAATTGGAAAGTTGACAGAGGTGTTGGAAGAACTTCGGGTAGATGTACGTCGGTATAATCTTTATGAGGAGAAGAATGCTATCGCAACACTGCCTTCAACCTTGAAGGAGGCAGATGGTGTTATTCTGGCTGTTTCTTTGGAATGGTTTGGTATCGGTGGCTACATGCAACAGTTCTTAGATATGTGCTGGTTATATGCTGATAAGGAGAAGATGAAGAGCATCTACATGCTTCCGGTAGTTATGGCAACAACCTATGGGGAGCGTGATGCAGAATTAACCTTGATTAAAGGTTGGGAAACCTTGGGTGGTATTCCAATGAATGGTTTAGCTGCATATGTAGAAAACCATACCGATTTTGAGACCTCTGCTGTTTATCGCGGAATTATCGAAAAGAAGGCAGAAGACTTATATCGTGCGATTAATCAGACCATGCCGATTTTGCCAAACAGTAACGTGGCAGTAAAAGAAAATATCTCCAAGACCAAGACCATTGATTTGACCCCACAGGAAAGTGAGCAGTTATCACGATTTGTTTCGGATGACACCTACGTAAAGAAGCAGAAGAAGGATATTGAAGAACTATCTGCAATGTTTAAGAGTATGTTAGGAGATTCGGAACCTCAAGAGAAAGAAGGGGAATTCATTCGGGAGTTACGGACGAATTTCTATCCAATGGAAGACTTTAGTGCAAAGTATATAATTATCATTCCGGATCGGGAATCAACGCTTTCCATTGAGGTAACGCCGAAGGGTGTTAAGTGTTGGTATAGCGATGATACGGAAGCGGATGTGGTTATGAAAGCGGAAACGAAAGTATTAAAAGCAATTATTAGTGGCAAGAATACATTTCAGAGAGCATTTATGGCCGGAGAGATTACTGCTAAGGGTAACTTTAAGACCTTGCGGACTCTGGATCAGATTTTCCGGTTCCGGTATTAGATAATATGTTTAGGAATGATTTAGATTAGGATGTGAAGACTATGTCATATATGGCATTATACCGTAAATGGCGGCCGGATGCGTTTGAGGAAGTGAAGGGGCAGGAGCATATAGTAACCACCCTTAAGAATCAGTTGACTCATGACCGAATCGGACATGCATACTTGTTTTGCGGTACCCGGGGTACCGGTAAAACGACAGTGGCAAAGCTATTTGCAAAGGCAGTGAATTGCGAACATCCGGTAGATGGAAGCCCATGTGGAGAATGTGCCTGCTGTAAGTCCATTGCAGAGGGTAGCTCCATGAACGTAATTGAAATAGATGCGGCTTCTAATAACGGTGTTGATAATATTCGTGAAATTCGAGATGAAGTGCAGTATTCACCTACAGAAGGAAAGTATAAGGTGTACATCATTGATGAGGTGCATATGCTGTCCATCGGTGCATTTAATGCATTACTTAAGACCTTGGAAGAACCACCGTCTTATGTGATTTTTATTTTGGCAACTACGGAAGCACATAAGATTCCGATTACCATTTTATCTCGGTGTCAGCGTTATGATTTCCGGCGAATTTCCATTGAGACCATTTCGGACCGTTTGTCTGATTTGATGGAACGGGAAGGGCAGCAGGTTGAGAAGAAAGCCATCGATTACATTGCGAAGGTGGCGGACGGTTCTATGCGTGATGCCTTGAGTTTGTTAGACCAATGCATTGCATTTTATCTGGGCGAAACGTTAACCTATGAGAAATGTCTGGATGTGCTGGGAGCAGTTGATACGGAAGTATTTATTCGATTGCTGACTGCAGTCGACAAAAAGGAAGTTACACAAGCCGTAGATTTGATTGATGAGATTATTTGGCAGGGACGGGAACTGGGACAGTTCATAACGGATTTTACCTGGTTCATGCGGAATCTGTTATTGATAAAGAGTTCCAAGGACAGTGCTTCGAAATTGGATTTTTCCAAAGAGAATCTGGCTGCCATGGAGGCAATGGCAAACCAATTGTCTTTAGAATCGTTGATGCGATATATTCGTATCTTTTCGGAGTTATCCAATACGATTAAATATGCCAGTCAGAAGCGGGTGGTATTGGAGCTTGCAGTGATTAAATTGTGCGTACCGGAAATGGAGCAGAATTATGATTCCATTTTGCAACGGTTGGATGATTTGTCGAAGCGGGTAGACAGTTGTCTGGAGAATCCGGCACCTCAGGTGGTAACTCAATATGTGCCACAACCGGCACAGGAAGAATCCCAAGAGTTGACCTTGGAGGAGCTGAAGAAGACATTACCGGAAGCTACGATACAGGAGTTACAAGACATTGCCGGACGGCGAAGTGAGGTGTTCCGACAATTAGAACCGGCATTGGCAAATCTGCTTCGGATGTCGGATATGCGGATTAACAAAGAGCATAAGACCATTGTGGTTTTATTGGATGAATACAATCAGGGACTGTTGATGAATAACGAGCCGGATAGAGAGGCTATAGAGGCAGCGTTTGTGGCAGTGTTAAATAAGCAGGTTTCTGTAGAATTCCGGAAGAAATCTTCGAACAATTCTATGCAGAAGGAATTCGTCCGAATGGATATATTTGAAGAAATGAATATTCCAGTGGAATATGATGATAATTAGGAGGATGTAAAAATGGCAAAGCGTGGTGGATATCCTGGTGGAATGATGCCAGGAAACATGAACAATCTGATGAAGCAGGCACAGAGAATGCAGAAACAGATGGAGGAGAAGACAAAAGCATTAGAGGAAAAGACTTACGAAGCAACTGCCGGTGGCGGAGTCGTTAAGGTAGTTGTAAGCGGTAAGAAGGAAGTTCTTTCCATTGAGTTAGATGAAGAAGTAGTAGATAAGGACGACATCGAAATGTTGCAGGATTTAATTATGGCAGCAACCAATGAAGCACTTCGTGCACAGGAAGAAGATTCCAATAATGAGATGTCTAAGATTACCGGTAACATGGGTGGAATGGGAGGATTTCCGTTCTAATCATGAATTACTATAGTACAGAAATCAGTAATTTAATTGAGCAGTTATCCAGACTTCCGGGTATTGGCGGCAAATCTGCACAGAGACTGGCATTTCACATTATCGATATGCCGTTGGATCAGGTGGAAAAGCTGGCTGATACCATTCAGACAACGCGGAAGAATGTGAAATATTGTGAGCAATGTTATACGCTGACCGATAAAGAGGTCTGTCCGATTTGTGCATCTGCCAACCGGGACCACAGCACCATTATGGTGGTAGAGGATACCAGAGATTTGGCGGCATATGAACGGACGGGACGATTTAATGGTGTATATCATGTTCTCCACGGAGCCTTGGATCCGGCGATGGGCAAAGGCCCTGAGGATATTAAACTGAAAGAACTGTTAATTCGGTTACAGGCAGAGGACGTAGAGGAATTAATTATTGCAACCAATTCGGATGTTCCCGGGGAAGCAACCGCTATGTATATCAGCAAGCTGGTAAAGCCATCTGGTATTAAGGTTAGCCGAATTGCAAGCGGAGTTCCAATCGGTGGAGAATTAGAATGTATTGATGAAGTAACGCTGCTACGTGCTTTAGAAGGCAGGGTTTACCTATAAATAACACAAGAAAGAGAAGGTGGTACTATGAAGAGAATAGGTATGTTGACCAGTGGCGGAGATTGCCAGGCGTTAAATGCAACCATGCGAGGTGTAGTTAAGGGGTTATATGGTGCATTTGATGAAGTTGAGATTTATGGCTTCTTAGAAGGCTATAAGGGATTAATGTATGGCAATTATAAGAAATTACACGCAGACGATTTCTCAGGTATTTTGACAAAGGGCGGAACAATTTTAGGAAGTTCTAGACAGCCATTTAAGTTAATGCGGGAACCGGATGCCAATGGCCTGGATAAGGTAAAGGCTATGAAGGATACCTACAAGAAATTAAAGCTGGATTGCTTAGTTGTTTTGGGTGGAAATGGTTCTCAAAAGACAGCCAATCTGTTAAGCGAAGAAGGCTTGAATGTAATTGGTCTTCCAAAGACGATTGATAATGATTTATGGGGAACAGATATGACCTTCGGTTTCCAAAGTGCAGTGGATATTGCAACGGATGCCATCGATTGTATTCATACGACAGCTGCTTCCCATGGTCGGGTATTCATTGTAGAAATCATGGGACATAAGGTAGGTTGGATTACCCTGCATGCCGGAATTGCCGGTGGAGCAGATATTATCCTGATTCCGGAAATTCCATATGATATTAAGAATGTTTGTAAGGCATTAGATAAGCGTGCTGAGCAGGGCAAGCGGTTCTCTATTATAGCAGTAGCAGAGGGTGCAATTTCCAAGGAAGTGGCTGAACTGCCAAAGAAGGAACGGAAGAAATTGTTAGCAAATCCGAAGTATCCGTCTGTTGCTTATGAAATTGCTGACCAGATTAAGCAGTATGGCGGACAGGAGGTTCGTGTAACGGTTCCGGGACATACCCAGCGTGGTGGCAGTCCTTGCCCATATGACCGTGTGCTTTCCAGCCGGTTCGGTGCAAAGGCAGCAGAATTGATTAAGAAAGAGAAATTCGGCGAATTAGTTGTATTGAAGAATAACGAAGTGACTTCTATTCCTTTATCCGAATCCGCCGGAAAATTAAAATATGTTTCACCTAAGGACAGCATTGTTAAGAATGTAAGAATGTTAGGCATTTCCTTTGGTGATGAGTAACTAGCGGAAGAATTTAGGGGAAGCACCGTTTCGGGTGCTTCTTCTAAATTCTTTCGGGAATCATGGAAAGAATCCATGTGGAATCTGATTTGCCATGAAAGCAGACAGGCAACAAAGCATGACAGTAGCATAAAATATGGATATATCGTAGCAGGTTTAGCCTGAAGTCAGGGAGGTTGAAATGAGCAGCTTCAGTGATTATTTGGAACAGGCATCTCGAAATCCATATCCAAAGGAATGGAATTTGGAAGCATTGGAATTGTCAGAAGAAGATGTTGCCCGGGATTATGAAAGAATGAAACGGTTATATCCGAGAGAGGCAAGATTTGTGGCCGCTATCATAGAGGATATGTGTGATCAGCTAGAGTATGAAGGCAGCCCTATGTTCGATGAACAGCCGGATGCAGTTACTATTTACCGAATGGCTGAGGAAGTACACACTCGTATGAAAGGAAAAGATAATGGACCACCAAAGCCGGATGCACCGTTAATGCAGTTGTGTATGATTTTAATTTGTAATGAGTTTCATGTGCGCAGATGTCGCTACCGACAACGTAAACGCCGGTTCTTTTAGGAGGACCA
Source organism: Lachnospiraceae bacterium (assembly GCA_017461045.1). Taxonomy (GTDB): domain Bacteria; phylum Bacillota; class Clostridia; order Lachnospirales; family Lachnospiraceae; genus CAG-632. The sequence continues at coordinate 43,582 of JAFTZJ010000057.1, forward strand.
TTGATAGAGCGACACCCGCAGGAGGAACACTGATGGAGCAAAGCTCTTATGATATATAAAGGAGTAACCTTATGATAAAGAGTATAATTACTAGAGCTGTTGTACTAACCCTTGTGTTTTTTGCAACACTCTTTCTGGTAAATCGATTTAATAATGCAGGAATGGATGAGGTGACGGCAGAAATGGATCAGCCAACTCTTCCGCTGGTATATATGTTGGCGGATGAGGAGGAAATCAATTGTCTGCATGGCTACACCTCTTCCATTGATATTGCCCTGTTTCACGATTCTATAACGCCGATTGGGTTGGATCAGACCGTACAGTTTCGGATTGAAGATGTAGGAGTTGATATTGACAGTGTTGCCTATGAGGTACGTACAGTAGATGGAGGCTCCTTAATAGAGAACGGTAGTGTAGATGATTTGGAAAAGAACAGTGGCTCATTTTATGCTACGACTACATTGCGAATGAATTTGACAGAATTAGAAGAATATACCTTTGTTGCCATTTTGAATCTAAAGGATGGACAAGAGGTGAAGTACTATACCCGATTGATTCCATCGGACGCACTATACACCAAGGAATTCCTGCAATTCATCATGGAGTTCCATACTGCTACCTTTGATAAAGAAAGCCGTTCAACCGTTAGCATGTATATTGAACCGAATAATCAGGGTGAAAATGAGAACCTGTCTCATATAGATATTCACTCGAACTATGAAACGGTTACCTGGGCGAACTTATCCATGATGCGAATTTCCCAAATGGTGCCGACCATAACAGATATTGACAGCAAGAATGCAACTATCGAATTAAAATATGTAGCCATTTCCGGTGATGAAGAGACGGCGCAGTATTTTAACGTAACAGAGGTATATCGGGTACGATATGTAGATTCATCAACTATTTATCTGATGGATTTTGACAGAAACGTTGAGAGTATTTTTGATCGTTTTAATGTAAATACAGCACGCAACTGGTTCTTCTTCGGTGTGGCAGATTTGGATGATTTCCAATATCGTGTTAGTGATGGCAATCGCAAGGTTGCATTCGTAAAAGAAGGACAATTGTGGTATTACGATTATTCCAATACCAGAATAACGAAGGTATTTGCTTTCTGGCAGGATACACCAACGGATGTGCGGACTGCATACGACCAGCATGGTATAAATATTGTGAAAATTGATGATGATGGCAACATTGTATTTACAGTCTACGGATATATGAACCGGGGACAGCACGAAGGTGAAAATGGTATTGCAGTATACCGGTTTAAAGCGGAAACCAGTACCTTGGAGGAAGTATTATTTATCACCTGCGATGAGCCGTATGAGATTTTGAAGGAAGACGCTTCCCGTCTGACGTATTTAAATGAGCAGGGAGAATTCTTCTATTTGTTGGGAAATAACGTTATGAAAATTGATTTGGAAACCCACGAATCCAGTTATGTAATTCATGGCATTCCAAAGGAATATCTAGGTGTATCTGATAGTGAGTATTTGTTGGCCTACCCAAATGCATCTGTTGACCGGGATAGTACGCAATTAACCATTCTGAATTTGGAAACTTATGAGCAGCATGTAATTGAGGCAGGTGCCGGACAACGAATTAAGGCACTTGGATTTATTGAAAATGATTTGGTATACGGACTGGCAAATGAAACCGACGTAGTATTGAATACAGATGGAAGTACCATTTTCCCTATGCATACCTTGAAGATTACTACCTTGGAAAATCAAGTGGTAAAGGAATATGCAAAGGCGGGAATTTATGTAATGGAAGCCAGAGCCGTAAATCAGGTAATTTATCTGAACCGGGCTACCAAAGCCGGCAGTAATTATCTGGAAGTATCCGATGATTTTATTACCTTTAAGGAAGAAGACAGCAACAACATTCAGGTAAGCTATCAATATACTTATGATGGTTATAACCAGCTGTATATGATATTCCCGAACTATATGTATGTAACCTCCATTCCACAGCTGGTGATTACCAAGGAATCGATAAATGAAGACAATCGAACCATTGCGGTAGACAGTGGTGAGAAGTCCAACCGTTATTATGTATATGCACAGGGTGAAATGCAGGGCTCTTACTCCACACCGCGAGGCGCTATTCTGGCGGCGAATGAGGAAAGCGGTCAGGCAATTGACAGCAATGGTAATTGTATTTGGAAAATCAGTGGTTTGTTGGAATATGCAGAAGTAACGGAAGGTTTGCAGGAAACGATTTGCGATACTCCGGCGGAATCCTTACAGGAATGTGTGGAAATGATTCTGTTGTATGAGGGTGTAGCTCTTCCGGAAACTATGGATATGACCGGAAATCCGGATGATATCATTGAACGTTATTTGGGTAAAACAGGTGTTAACTTAGTAGCTTGTGATGTGGATAATGCTTTGTTCTATTTGTGTCAGGGTGCTCCTGTAATTGCAAAATTGGATGCAGAGACTTATGTAATTATTATCAGTTATAATACGGCTACGATTCGATACTATAATCCGGTGACCGGACAGGAACATCGGTTAGAGCGATATATCATTGAGGATATGTTTGCAGAGCAGGGAAATCAGTTTTTCACTTATGTACACTAGAGTTGTACTGCCCTGCCTGTGACCATACATTACAAACACGTCGTTTTTCTGGTTTTGCTCCGCCGCCTATTTATAAGCGGCTTCCGCAGCTCGCCCGCAAGCGGGCTCAGACAAGGCTTACGCCGCTTATACTATGCTCGCAAAACTGCGAAAAACTTCCTACCGTTTGTAATGTATGGTCACAGGCAGGACTAACAATACTTGCGCACACAAGTAATAAGTAACAGGAGAATATCATGTCAATGATGGAAGAACAACAGCTTCAGAAACGATTTTCGGAGCTGGCAGAACAAAGTTATCAAAATAGTGCATATTATTTTACGGATTTTTTATCTGTATCGGATGCCGCATTGGCATATAGCGTGGTGGAGGAGTCAGAGTTCTTCCAATGGGGTGGAGCAGATGGCTGTGAGCGGGTAATACTACGGTTTGGAAATCCAGAGGAATTTGGTTATGAAATTCCGTTTCCCATTCAAATACTAAAGATTGAGCCTTTGATTAAGAAGTTCGCAGATAATTTGAACCACCGTGATTTCCTTGGAGCCTTGATGAATCTTGGGATTGAGCGGGATACCATTGGTGATATTGTGGTAAAGGATAAGGTGGCATATGTATTTGTAGTGGAGCGAATTGCCGACTACATCCGGGAGAACTTAGGACAGGTGAAGCATACCCATGTGAAGTGTCAGGTTCTGGAGGAAATGCCGGAGGAAGTGAAGCCACAGTTGGAGCCGGAGGAATTAATTGTGGCGTCCATACGATTTGATACGATTATTGCAAAGCTTTATCATTTATCCAGAAGTCAGGCCTTGGATTTGTTCCGGAAAAAGTTGGTTCTGGTAAATGGCAGGATATATGAAAACAACAGTGGTAATCCTAAGGATGGCGATGTGATAGCTGTGCGGGGGCATGGAAAGTTCATTTTCCGCCATATTCAGTATGATACGAAGAAGGGGAAACAAGCCATATTAGTGGAAAAGTATGTATAAACAGGAGGATAATCATGGCAGATTTATGTGACAGCTGTATGAATTATGAATATGATGAAGAATATGAATGCTACACCTGTCTTATGGAATTGGACGAGGATGAAATGAGCCGATTCTTAAGTGGTAACTACAAGGAGTGTCCTTATTATCAATTGGGAGATGAATATAGGATTGTACGAAAGCAGATGTAGATGCCGGTTGGAAACAAGAGGTGCATATTGTTAGAAGCATATCCTACATGGAATGACGCATATATTTATGAAAACAGAAGTGTTTACTTCTAAAGGAGTTCATGAATATATGTGTTTTTTTAATTTTAAAATGGTGGTAGCCTTTATGTTATTTTCAATGCTGATGTGTTTGTCTGCGTGTAGTAATCCGTCTCATAATGGGGCAGTAGGTGCAACTGAGCTTGAAGGAGAAACAGAAGCTAATATGGAACGAATTGATTTGGATTTTACCGTTTGCGAGGAAGGACGGTTGCCGGATGAATTGGTTGAACTCATTGAAGAAAAGAAAGCGGAACCATTTAAGCTTACCTTTACCACTAGAGAATATATGTATATTGTGGTGGGATATGGAGCACAGCAAAGAGGTGGTTGCTCTGTGACAGTCAATTCATTATATCGAACCACGCAAGCTGTGTATATTGATACGAACCTGATTGGAGTAGAGGGAGAAGCCATTCAGATTGATGGCATGACGTATCCTTATGTAGCAGTCAAATGCGAAAATCAGAATCTTCCGGTGGTATATGAATAATTATGCTTGACGGCTAATCGGAATTAGCTTACAATAAGGCTAATCCAAATTAGCCAAAGGAGAAAATCATGAACACGAAAAGAAAAATTCTAGATGAAGCACTGAATCTGTTTTCAGAAAAGGGATACGGAAATGTATATGTGGCTCAGATAGCTGAGGCGGTTGGTATTAAAGCACCGTCCCTTTATAAGCATTACAAAAGCAAGCAAGATATTTTCAGTGCAATTCTTGATGAAATGAAATGTAGCTATGACAAACAGGCGGCTTCCCTAAATATGAATGGAAATAATGCAGAGGCTGACGCTGAGATTTTCTCTGTGGTTTCTGAAGATGAGCTAGTAAAAATGGGAATGGGTTTGTTTATGTATTTTCTTCATGATGAGTATGCACAAAAGTTTCGAAAGATGCTGACCATTGAGCAGTTTCGGAATCCGGAACTTGCAGAGCTATTTACGAAGCAATATGCGGACGAACCGCTGTCATACCAGGCGGCAATGTTCACCATGCTTGGAATGAATGGTATCTTGAAGGAACAGGATTCAAAGATAATGGCGTTGCAATTTTACGCACCAATTTATATGTTGCTTACAATGTGTGACCGACAGCCGGAGCGGGAAGCAGAATTATCGAAATTACTGGAACAACACATCAGGCAATTTAGCAGAATTTACCAAAAGGAGGAATCGTAATGAAAATCGTTTTAATTCACGGACAGAACCACAAAGGCAGCTCTTATCACATCGGGCGTATGATTGCGGATAAGATAACATGTGAAAAAGAAGTAACGGAATTCTTCTTGCCAAAGGACTTAAACCATTTCTGCACAGGCTGTTATAGTTGTATCGAGGAAGAAAGTAAATGTCCGTTCTATTCTGAGAAAAGCAAAATTATGGAGGCGGTTGAACAGGCAGATTTACTGGTTTTCACTACGCCCACCTATTGTATGCGGGCATCGGCACCGATGAAATCATTTATAGATCTTACATTTACATACTGGATGGTTCACAAACCGAGAGCCTGTATGTTTGAAAAGAAAGCAGTTGTTGTATCAACGGCTGCGGGAACGGGAACCAATACTGCGATTAAGGATATTGTAACCGCACTTGAATACTGGGGAATTCCGTCTATAAGAAAGTATGGAGTAAGTGTGCAGGCTTCAGGCTGGAATATGGTATCGGATGAGAAAAAGTCACAAATTGATAAGAAAACTACCCAACTGGCAAAGAAATTATCATTGAATCGTAAACCCAATGTGGGAATCAAGACGAAAATGTTATTTAACATGATGCGTATGATGCAGAAGAAAGGTTGGGGGTCAGGAGAGACCGAGAAGAAATATTGGCAGGAAAAAGGCTGGTTAGATAGAAAGCGACCGTGGAAAGAAGCATATAGGATTAATGCTGTCAACTCTGTATTACGCACATAAAGCCACGTCAGAATTACCTAATTTTGCATCTTAAGGAATATTTCCTATTTCCGCTCATAGAATAGTATCAGCGTAAGTAGCACCAAGTGAGCAAAAGCACACAAGGCAGGAAAGGGGAAATAACATGCAGTTAGTGAAGAAAGAAATTCGCACCAATAATCACAAGGTATCAAAGCTGGTTCAGCTTACAATAGATGAAGATTTTAATGTGTCAGATAGCCGACAGGATATTGATAAAATTATTATCAGTCAAGGGCAGGTTATGATCGATGAAACCGAACCCATGGTGGACCGTATTCGGGTAAAAGGTCATGTGGGTTATAAGATTTTGTATTCTGTGGCAAAGGCAGAGGGCGAGCTGGATTCCATGGAGGGAAGCGTTGCCTTTGAAGAGACAATTAATGTGGATGATTTGCTTCCGTCTTATGATACCAGTGTCAGCTGTGAAATGGAGGATTTGAATATTTCCATGATTCATTCCCGCAAAATTGCGGTGAAGGGTTTGCTTCAAATGAAAATTGATGTAACGGAGCAGGATGTGATTGAGGGGGCTGAGGGTATTGAAAATGGTGACAATATCCAATGCATGTATAAGAAGGTTCCGTACACGCGAACGGTTGCTGACCAAAAGGATATTTTCCGGGTGCGGGAGTTGATTCCGATTCCGCAAAGTAAGCCAAATATTCGAAATCTTATTTGGCATTCCGTAACGGTAAATGAGGTAGAAACAAAACCGTTGGATAACAAAATCGGTATCCGTGGCGAACTGGAAATCTTTTTGATTTATTGGGCTGAGGAGCAGTTGCCATTGCAATACCTGAATTTGGATATTCCATTTACCGGTGAAGTGGATTGTATGGGCTCCATGGAGGGCATGACCGCAGATATAGGCGTGGTGTTAGGAGAATCACAGTTAACCGTCGAACCGGATGAGGACGGAGAAGAACGGGTTCTGAATCTGGAGGCCAATCTGGAACTGGAGGTTCGGATTTATCAGGAAGAAGAACTGGAACTGTTGGGAGATATGTTTTCAACAACTGCCTGCATCGATGTGGAAACGGAAACCTTTGATTACGAATCCCTGTTGACCAGAAATAATGCAAAGACCCGAATCGTAGAACGGTTGCAACGGAAGGAGAATCAACCGGGAATCTTGCAAGTGTGCTATGTGGAAGGCAATGTGAAGGTAGACGATACCCACGCTACTGAGGACGGTCTTGTAGTAGAAGGAGCAGTTGAGGTACGAATTGTGTACATAGCTGAGGACGATGCCCGTCCAATGAATTCGTTGACCGGATTTCTGCCGTTTAGCTATTTGGTAGAGGCAAAGGACATATCGCCGGATACAATTTATCATGTGCGACCGACCCTGGAACAAATCAGTAGTATCATGTTGGGAAGCGACGAGGTGGAAATCAAAGCAGTTGTTAATTTAAGCATTATTGCCTTCGTGAAAAAGCAATGCAAAGCCATTACCGATATGACTATATCCGACATTGATTATGAAAAAATGAATCAATTGGCAGGTATTATTGGATATATGGTGCAGGAAGAGGATACACTATGGAATATTGCAAAACGTTTTTACACATCAATCGATACTATACGGAAGGTGAATCAGTTGGAACGGGATGAACTGGTGGTAGGACAGAAGTTGGTGATTGTAAAAGGGTAGTGTATATAAATTGTGGTTTATCAGAATTTACTATACCGCGGTTTCGAGAATATATATTCCCGCCAGACACGCTTTCGCTCCGGCCAGCACGTAATGGTACATAGGGCGTGAAAAAACCACGCCCAAGGACCAACGTGCTTCTAGGGTCTTTGCGGGAACATATATCCTCGTCCACCGCTACTCTACCAACTGATATACAAAATTTATATTGGAGAACAGTAATGCTCTGCGTAAGTGTAAAATTCTATATTATTGCGGAGCTTTACTACTAGCGTAGTGTATAAAATTACGTGTTCTTATGAAAGCAAATCAGTGGTGAAGGAATATATATACTTGTGAGCAGACTCTAAAAGTACGTCGGTCCTTGGATTGCGTTTTTTGCAATCCTAGTACCGCTACGTACTGACCGAAGCGAAAGCGGGTCTGCGATAAGTATATATATCCTGAGCCACGGAGTGAAGCATATAACTTGAAATCTTTATACACAAGTGGACAGTTTTTCGGAATTGTACTATACTATTTGCAGTTAATTTATTACGAAACAGTCAGGAGGAAATAGATATATGGAACGACCAAATGCATGGAAGACTTACACGAAGAAGCAGTTGAAGGAATTGGAAAAGCTGAACAAGAACTATCGTGCATTCTTAGATGCCGGTAAAACGGAGCGGGAATGTATTGTAGAGATTGTCAAGCAGGCGGAGGCCGCCGGTTACGTGAATTTGGACAAGGTACTGGCACAGAAGCAATCAGTAAAAGCAGGCGATAAGGTATATGCTGTATGCATGAAGAAGACCATTGCATTATTCAATATCGGAACGAAACCATTGGAGCAGGGAATGAATATTTTGGGCGCTCATATTGATTCCCCTCGCTTGGATGTGAAGCAGAACCCATTATATGAAAATGGAGATATGGCGTATCTGGATACTCATTATTACGGAGGTATCAAGAAGTATCAGTGGGTAACTCTGCCACTGGCGATTCATGGTGTTGTTGTGAAGAAGGACGGTTCGGTGGTTGATGTTGTAATTGGTGAAAAAGAGGACGACCCGGTATTCTGTGTAACTGATTTGCTGATTCATCTGGCTGGAGAACAGCAGGAGAAGAAAGCCAACAAAGTAATTGAAGGAGAGAACCTGGATATTTTATTTGGTAGTCTTCCATTGAAAAATGAAGAAAAAGAAGGGGTAAAAAAGGGCGTACTGCAATTGCTGAAGGAGCAATACGACATGGAAGAGGAAGATTTCCTTTCTGCAGAATTGGAAGTGGTTCCGGCTGGCAAGGCAAGAGAAGCCGGTATTGACCGAAGCATGATTATGGCATATGGACAAGATGATCGTGTATGCGCGTACACCTCTTTGGTAGCAATGTTAGAAGTAAATGATGTGACGAAAACCACCTGTTGTCTGTTAACAGACAAGGAGGAAATCGGAAGTGTAGGTGCTACCGGTATGCAATCAAAGTTCTTTGAAAATACAGTAGCTGAATTGTTGGATAGCATGGGTGATTACTCTGAGCTGACCCTGCGCAGATGCTTGAAGAATTCTCGCATGTTGTCCTCCGATGTTAGCGCTGCATTTGATCCGTTGTATGCTGCTGCTTACGAGAAAAACAATGCAGCACATTTTGGCAGAGGTATGGTATTTAACAAATTTACCGGCGCAAGAGGCAAGTCCGGTTCCAATGATGCCAATGCAGAATACATGGGTGCATTGCGTAAGATTTTAGAAGATCATCAGGTGGCTTATCAGACCGCGGAGCTTGGAAAGGTAGATGTAGGTGGTGGCGGAACCATCGCATATATCCTGTCTTTATATGGTATGGAAGTAATTGATAGTGGTGTTGCAGTGCTGAATATGCACGCACCTTGGGAAGTGACCAGCAAGGCAGATATCTATGAAACCAAGAAGGGTTATGTGGCATTCTTAAAGGACGCATAGCAAATGAGAAAAACGATATAAGGCAGTTATCAAGTGAAATCTACAAAAGGAAAGAAGGAAATTCTCCATGAATATACGACTGGCACAGGAACGGGATATTGAACGGATTCATGAATTGTTATTTCAGGTATGTCTGGTACATCACAATGGAAGACCGGATTTGTTCAAGTATGGTGGTAGAAAATATACGGACGAGCAGTTGAAGGAATTAATGCAAGATAAGAATCGGCCAATTTTGGTTGCGGTGGATGAGAAGGATTATGTCCTAGGTTATGCCTTCTGTATATTCCAACAATACTTGGAGGATAATATTCTTACGGATATTAAGACCTTGTATATTGATGATTTGTGCGTAGACGAAACCGTTCGAGGGCAACATATTGGAAAAACTCTTTATGAAGCGGTGATTGCTTTTGCGAAAGAGCAAGGCTGTTACAATGTGACCTTAAATGTGTGGAGCTGTAATGAAAGTGCCATGAAGTTCTACGAATCCTGTGGATTGTTGCCGTATAAGATATGTATGGAGACGATTCTTTAAAAGGAAATGTATAGTGAAATAAAAAGTCCCCCGTCAAAGTATCTGACGGGGGATTCTTAAATTAAAGATTCTTATGTAAAATTACTGAACTGCTTTCTGTACAGCTACGCCGGCTTCCTCTGCCCACTTATCCAGCTTCTCCATAGTAGCGTCATAAGTCTTCTGAGAAATATCCGGTAATTCGCCACCCCAAAGCTTCTTAGCTTCTTCAAAGCCCTGCTTGATAGCGTCCCGCATTGTTTCAATCTTGCTTGCATCTTCGCCGGTCAAGGCCTTAGCGAAATCTACCATACGGTCTGAGGTCTGTTCAACACCCCAATATCCATCTTCAGAAATATCTTCCTGTGCCTGTGCAGCTACTGCCGGGTCTACTTCGAATTCGCCGGTACGAATTGCATTCCAGAATGAAGAGTCATTCATTAAGTCTTCATTGGTTGCATTTGCCCAAGCGAAGCTTTGTCCCTGCTTAGTAAACATCTTCTCTACCAAGCTCTTTAAGGAAGCTACACTAGCATCTGCATCTGCTTTTAATTTTGCAACGATTGCTGAATGGTCGGTTGCTTTCGCAGTTGCTGATATGTCACTGTTCTTTTCATAAACAGCAGCAGTATCATCGGTTTTGGTTTCTACCGTACTTGCAGCAGCAGTAGTGTTCGTTGCTGTTGTTGCAGGTGTGTACGAAGAATTTGAAACTCCTTGAATCATGTTTATCACCCTCCTTGGTTGTACTGATTCCAATTGCTTGGAACTAATAATGTGTTATCCGTTGAATTGCTTCAACCATGTCATTGTACTTGCATTGGCTTCCTGCCGCAGACAAGTACCGCTATCTATAATATCGGAATAAAAATAGAATACTTAACCCCTGTTTAAAAAATAATAAAAATTTTTTGGTAGAAAAAAAGAAGAAAGAATCTATTAAAACTTCATAAATTTCACTTGTTTTGGATACAATTTAAGACCCATATGCTATACTTGTATGGATAGTTAAAAGAGGAGGGTACCACGATGAAAATTGCAGACAAAGTAAAAATGCTGGTAATACCGTTGGTATTGATTCCATTTATAATTATCATTGGTGGAACATTTTTATTTGGACGAATTTATATTAAAAATGTGTTTGGCTGGGGAAAAGCCAACAGTACATACACCAGTCCGATGTTTGTAATGAATGACAAAGCACAGGATACCTTAGAAGAAATTCAAACAGAAAGCAACGAGAATCCGGAACATTTTCTGGATGTGGAATATTTGGAAGATATTAATAAACGATTGGAAACCAGTGATGCATTTGTATTGGTGCGAATTGAGGATGAAATCTACTATCGTGGCAAGGATGAAATTGGCCAGTTAGAATCGGTATTGCCGGAGTATGGAGACAATCATCAGATTGAAGGTGGTTTGTTTATAGATGCACCGGATTCCCTGTTCCTACGACAACAGGACTTTGAACTAAGCGATGGGACAACCGGTTCATTATTTGTAATCACCCATGCGGATGCCTTGGTTCGCAACATGAAGCGAATTATGATTGAAGTCATGGCGATGATTGTAGGTGTATTAATGCTGGTTAGCGGTTTTACCTCTTTATACATTTATTGGATATGTGTTCGGCCGTTAAAGTTGCTGCAGGAAGGTACAGAGCGGATTAAGGAAGGTAATCTGGAGGAAGACGTAGAAGTATTGTCAAATGATGAGATTGGCGAGGTGTGTCAGTCTTTTAACGAGATGCGTTTGAAGCTAAAAGAATCGGTAGATGAGCGTATGCATCAGGAGCAGGAAAATCGTGAACTGATTACAAATATCTCACATGATTTGAAGACGCCTATTACAGCCATTAAAGGATATGTAGAAGGGCTTATGGATGGAGTGGCAGATACACCGGAAAAACAGGAGCGTTATATTCGGACAATTTATAACAAAGCCAATGAGATGGACGCATTGATAAATGAGTTGTCCTTATACTCGAAGATTGATAATAATTCTATCCCATACAATTTTGTAAAAATCAACGTGGCGTCTTATTTTGATGATTGTGTCGAAGATATTTCAATGGATATAGAAGCGGCAAATATGAAGTTGGATTATAGGAACGATTGTGAGAAAGATACCCGTGTGATTGCAGATCCGGAGCAGCTGCGTCGGGTGATTGGTAATATTATAACAAACGCTATGAAGTATAATCAAAAAGACCAGCGGAGTATTCAGATTCATGTAAAACCATATGAAAATGAATTTGTATATATTGGTATTCGGGATAACGGAGATGGAATTGCAGAAAAGGATTTACCATTGATTTTCAAACGTATGTATCGGGGAGATACATCCCGAAATTCGTCAACAGGCGGTAGTGGTCTCGGATTAGCGATTGCGAAACGCATTATAGAAGAACATGGTGGAACTATCTGGGCAGAAAGTGAAGCAGGAGAAGGAACTTTAATTGCATTTACGTTGAGACTTTATGAAGAAAAAGTGGTTTAAGAATGTCGTTAAAAAGGAGAAATGAGTATGAGTAAGATATTGATTGTAGAAGATGAGCAGGCAATTGCCGAATTGGAAAAAGACTATTTGGAATTGTATGATTTTGAAGTCGATATTGAAAATGACGGACAAAAGGGATTAGACCGCGCGATGCTTGGAAATTATGATTTGATTATTATTGATTTGATGCTTCCAAGCATGGACGGATTTGAAATCTGCAAACGGGTTCGGGAAGTAAAGGATATTCCAATACTGGTGGTATCTGCTAAGAAGGAAGATATTGATAAGATTCGTGGCTTGGAACTAGGTGCAGATGACTATATTACCAAACCCTTTAGTCCCAGTGAACTGGTGGCGCGGGTAAAGGCACATTTGTCCCGGTATGAACGACTGGTTGGTAACGGCGGCGGACAGAAAAATGAGTTTATTGAAATTCGTGGTATTAAGATTGATAAAACGGCCCGTCGGGTATTTGTAAATGAAGAAGAGAAAATTCTAACAACGAAGGAGTTTGATTTGTTGACATTTCTGGCCAGCAATCCAAACCATGTGTATACCAAGGAGGAATTGTTCCAGGAGATTTGGAATATGGACTCTGTAGGTGACATTGCAACCGTTACGGTTCATATTAAGAAGATTCGTGAAAAAATTGAGTTGAATACAGCAAAGCCACAGTATATCGAAACAATTTGGGGGGTGGGCTATCGGTTTAAGGTGTAGAAAGGAGACATAATATGAATGAAGCATCGTTGATTTTAGTGTTACTTGGTTTTTTTGCGCAGTAGCCGGTGCAATTACCTTATTTTGCGGAATTGAGAATTAAATTTTGGAGATGAAGAATAGAAGATGAATTACAAACTAACGCTTGCATACGATGGCACTCGTTATGATGGGTGGCAGAAGCAAGGAAATACATCAAAAACAATACAAGGGAAATTAGAGCAGCTGCTAACACGTTTGGAAGAACAGCCAATTGAAGTGCACGGTTCCGGAAGAACGGATGCGGGGGTTCATGCAAAAGGTCAGGTGTGCAATTGTAAGTTGAAGGGGACGTGGCAGGAAGAAGAATTGCGAGATGTCATGAATCAATATCTTCCATCTGATATTGCGGTGCTACAGGTAGAAAAAGTACCGGAACGATTTCATGCCAGACTATCCGCAACGGGGAAGACCTATTGTTATCGAATTTGGACAGGCAAAGTACCCAATGTTTTTGAACGAAATTACGTGTATACGCATGAACAGCCGGTTTCGGTGGAACGTATGCGACAGGCAATTCCATATTTGCTTGGGACGCATGATTTTAAGAGTTTTTGTTCCAATAAGCATATGAAGAAGTCTACGGTTCGCACCTTGGATTCGATTGTTATTGAGGAATTGACAAATGAAATCCGTATCACCTATCATGGAAATGGATTTCTGTACAACATGGTACGGATACTAACCGGAACCTTGTTAGAGGTCGGCGAAGGAACGCGAGCACCGGAAAGCATGGCAGACATATTGGAGCAAAAAGACCGGCAGCAGGCAGGGGTTACAGTGCCGCCACAGGGACTTATTTTACTGAGCGTTGATTACTAGTTAAGGAGAAACGGAGGAACTTATTGGTCATGAAAATACCGATTTTATATGAAGATGATGCGATTATTGTTTGTGTAAAGCCACAGGGGGTATCCAGTCAGGCAGATAAAAGCAACGATGAAGATGTAGTCAATTATTTTAAGAGCTACATCTATGATAATGAGGAGTTAGACGAAGAACCATATCTTGCCATTATTCATCGTTTAGACCGCCCGGTAGGCGGAATTATGGTGTTGGCAAAGACTCAGGAAGCGGCGGCTGATTTGAGCGATCAAGTGCAAGACGGAACCATGATTAAATACTATCAGGCAATCCTTACCGGAGAACTGAAGAATGACTTTGGCACGCTGGTGGATTATTTAGTACGGGACGGAAAGACCAATACGGCCAAGGTGGTAGCTAAGGGAACCAAGGGAGCGAAAAAAGCAATTTTGGATTATGAGGTTTTGGATGTATTCGAAACGGATGAAGGAATCTTGTCCTATGTTCTGATTCAATTACACACCGGGCGCCATCACCAGATTCGGGTACAAATGGCCAATCAGGGAGCCGGAATCTGGGGAGATACGAAGTATAACCCACGGTTCCAGAAAATTAAACGAAGATATCAGCAAATCGGTTTGTATGCAACCCGATTGGAATTCGAACATCCGGTTACCGGCGAACATCTGGTATTCAAAAACGAGCCGGAAGGTGAAGCGTTCGAGATTATAGAGTTGGAAGAAGACATGTAAATAATAATTCACCGTATCCTAAATGTTTGTTAAAGATACGGCGGATTCCATTGTAAAAGTACTTAATTATCGGTATAATTATTCCATATAAAATGGATAATTTATCGGTAATTAAGTATTTTTTTGAAGGGGAATGAATTTGAAAACTGAAATCAGATATATCTCACAGCAGAATTTAGAGGATTATAAGAAATATTTGTCCATGGATAATATGGAGAATATGAGAAGACAAAGCTATCATGGCATGGTATTGCATACAGAAGCAGAAGAACCGGTGCAGGCTATTTTGATTTGGAACGATTGGAATTATTTAAAAACTGAAACCGGCGAAGTGGAACGAAATGCAGAAATTATAGAATTCCAAGCAGATCAGCCGGAGAATGGAAAACAGCTGCTGGAGGCTTTTTTGCAGGAGGCAGAAAAGGTAGGTATAGTTCGAACACAATTCCGATTGCCATTGGATTGGGAGGATGCAAGAGTACCAATGTTAAAGGCATCTGGCTTTCAATTGGAGGAACAGGAAAACAATCAAATGGTAATAACAGTCGAGGAACTGACCGCATTGCCAATTGCCAAAAAGGAATTGTTGATACAGGATGTTATTAGCATGGGAGAAGTAAATATGCAGCAATTCCGTAAAGCGATGATGACTTGTACTCAGAGTAGTATAACGGAGATGCCAAGGGATTTAATGGCATTGCCATTATCCTGGTTTGAACCGGATATATCAAGCTGTATTAAGACGGAGGGTAAGGTTCGAGGCTTGTTCCTGATACACCGTACCGGCTCCGGTGTTTTGGAAACACAGCTGTTATGTGGATTTGACCAGACAAATAATATGGGTATTTTACATATGATAGTACACAGCATTCAGAAAATACAGAAGAAATATCCGCCGGATACATTCATTCGCATACGTTGGAACCGGCAACAGACAAAACATCTTGCACAGAAGATGTTGAATCGAAAAATGGGAGATATGGTTATAGTCGCAGAAAGGTAAAAGAAGGGAAGGTAGAATATGGATAATACAGATTTGATGCTTAAAAATACACACGAAGAAAATGTGCCAGAGTACCGTACGGAACAGGGTGAAATGAATCAGCAGTTGGATACAGAATTCCAGCAAGCGAATAATCAACAGTTGAATGTTGAAGAACAGATAAATATAAATCAGCAGGATGTGAATGTAACGGCAGAAGTAACTGCATCTACACAGACAATGCAACTGACAGAAGAGGTAAGAGCCGAAGCCGTAAATCAGGCTGCAGCACGTACTATTGCGCAGGATTTAATGAGTTGCGAAAGTGCGAAGCAGGACAGCAAGGAAATGATTGCAGTAAAGGAAAACGTGTATCGTGTTGAAATGCTCTTGCAAGAGGAAAACCTGATAGCAGATAAGGCTTTTTTAGATCGGCTTTCCGGCATGTATGCACAAGCAATTGAGGCTTGCCAATACTATTGTGATAACAAGCATCCATTTTTTAATAGTGGAAAAATTCGGAAAGAAAGAGTAAAAACCATATTAGAAACTTATAAGAAGGAGCAAGACATTATTATTCGTCTTGCAATGCAGGACGAGGAAAAACTGGTTGAGAAATCAGGTACGGTTACCAAAGGTTTAGACTGGTTGCAATTTGAAGATGCGCAAACAGAAATTAAATATGGACGAAAAGATTTCATGCAGGAAGCGATTCGTAAACTGAGATTTGAGGATTTTGCAAGAGTATCGGGAACTGGTGCCGATGGTGCAATTGTCTTGACACCAAACCGGGATTTAATTGTTATAGATGAAGACTTTCCGATTGATTTTGAAACCAGAGCAAAATACAATATACAGATTCGAAATCGCTTTGTGGTTGCATGTGCAACACGGTTAAAGGAACAGGGAACCTGGGCAGAAGCACAATGGCTTTATGAAACCATGGAAATGGATAATATTGATGAAAGTAAGCCGCTTACTACAGAAATGGTTCGCAAAGTTTTGGGAATTGTAGCAGAAAACGCAGCCGAAGTGGACAAATTATTAAAAACTGCAAAAGGCGTGGAAAACGAAGAGGATTTAAGTATACAGGAGCGCCTTGCGAAGCGAGTAGATGCCATGATTGGCGGTAATTATCAGAAATTGTCACGTACAAGAATGGACAAAAACGACAAGAAAATTCTAAAAGCTGAGATGCGGAAATTAGTAAAAGAAGCAACGAGCGGGTTAGGAGAAGAACGGAAAAATGAACCATTTTTGGCAGTGTCAGACAGACAAATCGAGATGGTGGTAAATAACAACATATCTCTACTTCGAGAGAATGTATTTCGGGATTTGAACCTGCTGTATCGGGGTTTGGCACACGTGAATGCCGGTCAGGCTACGAATACAGATGCCATAACTGACGAACTGATACATAGAGTGATTTTGTATAATATTGCAAGTTTAACGGCACAGACTACGGCAGGTAGTGAGTACGTTCAATATAGAAAAGAGCGTTATATTATTAAGAATGCGTTTGACCATGCCGGAGAGTCTCAAGAGGCAGAGCAAAAGATTGGCACAGTAGAGCAGAAGCATTGGGATAATCTGAGTGATCGAAACTTGGCGTATGGCAGTGGGGATTTGGATGCTATTGTAAAGAGTAAAATGCATACTGTTCCGGAATGGGAGAAGAACCCAACACGTGTAGCGGAAGCAGTCCATTCCATTAAGCGATTGTGTGCCAATATGGAAGAAATAGACCGGCTTAAGATAAAAGCATTCGTGGAAGGATTAACCGATGCTGAAGCTGAACAAATGGTGCTATTAGCAGGGGAAGTGGTTCAAGAATTTCGTGCCCATACGGATATACAGCTTGGTTCCGGGGAAATCGTTAAGGATGAA
The DNA here is from genome assembly GCA_017461045.1 of Lachnospiraceae bacterium. Classification (GTDB taxonomy): domain Bacteria; phylum Bacillota; class Clostridia; order Lachnospirales; family Lachnospiraceae; genus CAG-632. The sequence continues at coordinate 61,174 of JAFTZJ010000057.1, forward strand.
TATCGCATTGTGACCGATGAACTTAAAAATACTCGATACGGTTTTGGTATGGAGGGATTATGGAACAAACTGAGAGCCAATGAATCTGAAGACATTGGTGAGAGTTATCTCTACAGTGTGTCTGAAGTGGCGAGAAAGATGCGTTGTAATAATGAGCATGGTGCTTCGTAAGCAGAAAAGCAAAGAATTGCGCGAAGAGAGGAAACCATTCGTGAAAGTAAGACTCTGATAGCCAAGGCGGATATGTCAGGGGAAATATTGGAAAAATTAGAAGGTACAGAGCAGAATCTGGTATCTGTTCTTATGCTGAAAACTCCGGCGGCATTTTACATAAATGATAATAAAAATATTTCAAAAAAATATGTTGCTCAGTATGCAGCTGGAATAAATGAATTGCGTGAAACTCTTCATTCCGTAAAAGAAGGTATTCCGTTGACAAAGGAAATCATGATTGGAAATGATAAGGTGCAGATTATCGTAGATGAAATGGGTTGGATGAAAACCATTGTAAATCAAGTGACCATTCCGTTGGTAATTACGCCTCAATCTCTTGCAGCACGTTTGGAAGGAGAAATGATTCTGCATGAAGAGGTATTTGGAGAAGCGAGAGCGGATGCCATTATTAGTGGCCTGGATGCTTCTGCCGCTGATTCTGCGGAACTAATGCGAACCAGAGATTTATGTACGAAGTATTTGGAGTATCGTTTGAAACAACCTTCGACATTCTTTATCAACATACCGGAAAACCAATTGTTGGAATTTGCCAATAATCTCCGTCAGGCACAGACAAAGGCAGATATCCAGAGAGCAAAAGAAGAAATAGAGGCAGAGGTACTTCGATTAAACGAAGCGTCCCTTTCCATTAACGAAGACAATACATTGATGATGCTGCGAATAGCAGAAGAACATCAACAGGAGCGAAATAATCGACTGGAAATTCCTGAGAATGTCCGGACTCAATATGAAGAAAATGCAAATGGTTGGTCGCAGGAAGAAATGCGTGTTAAGAACTTCCTGTCTGACTTAATTTATTCAAAAAAGACCTGGGTATATGATAAGACAAAACTGTCACAGGGTGAGCGTACACGTCAGATGATGTTGGAATATGCGGATGTCATTGCTAAGCTTATTATCGATGACAGTATATTGGACGGCATGATTGACCGTATGCCATTCCCGGCTATGGAAGAGCAGGGAACTGAAGCGGCAAATATTGGTAATGTTATTAAGGACTCATTAAGAGTATTTTATGATAACCCGGAAATTATGTTGCTGAAGGAACTTGGTACAGAAGAAGAAATAAAGGCAGGATTAATTACATTACTGAATGCAGCACGATATTTAAGCGCACCGGATGATGCAATGGACGAAATGAATCCGATGTATGCTTTTGTGCAAATGGATAACCAAATTGGTGAAGTAGTAAGAAATACCAGCAATCAATTGCAAGCTATGGTAACGAGTCTGGTAAATGAAATGTTTGGTCCGGCAAATGAGCAGGAAGAGCAACAGGCAAACCAACAGGCAAATCAACAGGCAAATCAACAGGCAAATCAACAGGCAAACCAGCAGGATGAACAGGAATTAACGGAAGAACAGCGGAGATTGTTAGCACAACGAGCGGAATTGAGCCGTATTGTAAAAGAGGCGGCAACCGGTGGTCGTGGTCAGGGTCTATTTATCAAAACCGTACTTAGCCGATACTTTGAAGGCGCATCGGAATTAGAACAACGTTCTATGCTGGCATACTGTATTCGTGATATGCGACCAAAACAGGTGTTGCCGGAGGATGCAACGTTACAACAGAGAAACGAGGAAGAAGAACGTCAGAGAGGTTATACTTTGGGTGGTATTCTAAAGGGCGCAGGACCATTGCTTCAGAAAATGCTACAGGGATTCCCGGCAGAAGGAACACCGGAATCCTTGCAGTATGCATTGAAGGATATGAAGTCCAAGCTTGCACCGATTCCAATGGAAATTGTTGAGGCAGAATTGCAGGGTATTGTAGAACGTTCCCAAGGTAACATTACCAAAATCAAGCTGACACGTTCCTTGGGTGCTGCTTCTGTGGGACAGGCATTTTTATGTACCATATATGGACCTTCCATACCGGAAGAAGGAAGAGATGTAGTAGTAAAATTACTTCGTCCGGATGTTGGAAACCGAATGATGCGAGAAAAAGAAGTTATGCTCAATGCAGCAAGGGAAGCAGATCGGCTGGATCGTGTGAATGCACATGAACCGCAACTGCAGGATGGAGAAATCGGCGGTCTGGAAGCGACTTATCTTGGACAGTTACAGCGGATAGAGGAAGAATTAGATTTGACCTTGGAGGCTGCGAATGTAGAAAAAGGTAAACTATATGATCAAGGTAGCAAGAATGTAAAGGCTATGAAGCTGTGTAATCTGGTAGAGCCTACCAAGGGAACCATGGTTCTGGAACGGGCAAAGGGTGAAACGGTAGACCGGTATATGACTGACGTGAAAGCACAGATACAAGCGCAATATGACAGAATGTGCCAAGGGGAAGGGAACTTGAACGTTGGTCGTAGTCCGGATAAAATGCAAATTAATATGAAAAATATAGAAGTGGTTTTTGATGCACTGAATCAATTAATCAAAATCCAGACGGAACTTCGGGAACGGCAGAAGCATATGGTAGAATTGTCTTACAAATGGGTACAGGAGGGTCTGTTCCAAGGAGGGTTCTATCATGGAGACTTGCATGCGGGAAATATTATGACGAGTGCAGAAGGATTAACCTTAATTGATTTCGGTAACGCTACATCACTTACAGAGGAACAAATCAAGCACATTATACGAGTTGTTGCGGCAACTTCTCTTGGCGCCAGTGAAGTGGATGCATTTCTGGAAGGATTCCACGCTTTGCTGGAGAATACAGATGAGCAGGAGTATGAAGCAAAGAAAGCACAACTGAGAGAAAAATTTGAACATGTCCTAAGCCTTGGAACGAAGGAAGATGCAGGTATGCGTATATCGGCAGCACTAATTGAGGCACAAAGTTTAGGTTTTGAATTGCCGGCGGCCATTAATAACTTTTCACAGTCACAAATGCGTTTGCAGAATGCGTTGGATGAAATGAACGCAATAATTAATGAAGTGCAGTCAGTTATTAACAATTTGCAAAGTATACCACTGGAAAGTACCGAGGTGATGATGCTTTATGGGGATCCACGAGTGGCCATTATGACTATAATGTCTTATAAAGATAGAGTAGAAACGAAAGAAGTTCCTGAAATTTTAGGACAAAATGTAGAGTTAATGAAGGCAATGGGTGATAGAGAAGCGGTTGTTGGAGATTTAATGAATCCGGAGAAAATGGACCAATTGGGAAATACACATTTTAAGGCGATTACATTTATATCACAACAATTGCAAAATGTTATTAATTATGTGGATCAGATTAAAGGTGATGAAGAATCTAATGCGATTTATACCGAGCATTCCAATACTCCAAAAAATAAAAGAGGTAAATATTCATCTAATAAGGTGTTTATGCCGTTAAGGGAACACTGTAACTGGATTGCAAATATTGCAAAACAATTCATGTTAATTGCACCAGAAGATGGAGAACTGGAGAATATTGCGGAGCATTTAATTGGAATATCTGATGACCAACCACTGGAAAAAATGAAAGAAAGTGCTCTACGACTTGCAGGAATATTAAAGAATAAAACACAGGTATATTCTGACTTTTGCAATCAAGATAGGGGCAAATGGGAGAACAACAGTTGCAAACAGAAGCAGGACAGGTGTACGAGGCGATGCATAAAATAAATACGGCTTGTATAGCAAGCTTGCCGAGCATGAAGAATATTGTGAACTGTATTATTCCGCATTTGCCGAATACTACTATTGATGATCCGGGAGTAAATGAAGTGTTTAAACAATGGGTAATGGACGAGGATAATTATGGAGCGGAACTCGGTGAAGTGTTTGACCGTATCAGAGTATCCAACTTTAATGTCCAATCAAAAAATCTAACAAGCGAACAGAAGAAAGAAAGAGACCATAACAAATTAGTTCTTGGACAAGAAATGGCAGAAATAATGCGAAAGGCATTACCAAAGCATTTGGAACAGATGAAAGAATCATTGAGTTATACAACAAGAAGAAAACCGGATTCATTCTTTGACGTAATGGCAGATGCAATTTCTAACAATGTTAGCACAGCGATTAAAAAGTTAGGCTTTTTCCGAGGTATTTATTATGGTTATAAGATGAATCATCAGCAGGAGTAAATCGGGAATGGTATATAATGCTGAAAAGAGGAATGATCTATGAAGATATTACAATTAGAAAAAGAGCACAGAGATTATTTTAAGAGCATGGACCCATTAATGAAGATGGATTATCTGGCATTTCCCGGATGCTTTGCACTTGTGGCAATGGAAAAAGCGAAACATGGAGATAGTCCTGCCGGTCTTATGATTTGTCTGGCTACGGAAAAGGATTTAATCATTGAGTGGCTGTATGTTACTTCGGAGTACCGGGGCAGAGGAATTGGAGAGGCATTGTTGTGTAAAGCATTTAGCATTGCGGAGCAGCGAGGCTTGAAAACTTTGAAAGCATATATTAGCAAAGAGTACGGAAGAGAGTTGTTTTGCGTTAATGAAGAGTCGTTTTTTGAGGAACATTTATTCGAAGCAGAGCAGGCGCTTCCGGGTGAGTGGTTTACAAATCTTCGAAATATATCGAACCAGGTATCTGCGAAGGAGAAAACGCAATATTCCATGCTTTCCCTATCTGCGTTTCCATCTGCTCAGCAGCGTATGGCGATTACAGAATTGTTGAAACATTCTGAAACACAAGCTTTATATCCAATGCATAATGCTTATTCGTTATTGGACTCGGATTTAAGTATTTTAGTATCTGACGGAAAGCAGATATGCGGTGGTATCGGCGTACAATATGTGCAGACTCCGTGTTTTGATATGCAAGGGGGACGAATTGTACGGCTTACACAAGAAACCTTGTATCCGGTACTGTTTTCGGCGAAGGATGATAAGGTTGCCGGAGAACTGGTTCGGGCATCTGTGACTGCGGCTATGCGAAAGTACTCGCCGGATACGGAAATCCGTATTGTGTTGTTGACTGATATGTATGCAGAAGTTTTGAAGGACCTCTTGCCAAATGATTCCGTAGAAAGTAAAATGTTAGTGGCTCAAGTGTCTCAATATACTGAGATAAAGCAATTAGAGCAGTTGTACAAAGAGTTGGAACCGTATATGGAAGAATGAAGGTAATATCATGAAGACGCTAAAGAAAATAATCGGAACATACATGTATCAGGTGACGGCAGTATGCGTAGTTTTAATGGTACTGATTGTTTTGATTATCCAAGTTACAATTGAACAGAATCGTGCGTATGAGACGTCGATGCATTCCTTCTCCATGATTAACAGCAGGTTGGAAGAGAATGAGATTGAACTGGGGATTATACAGGAAGAATACAAGCAAACCTGTTTGTATAATGCCGAGGTCATAGCGTCTATTATAGAAGATGATCCTGAGATGTTGCAGGGTACATCTGCATTGAGAGAATTAGCGGTCTTATTGGAAGTAGACGAAATTCACATATTTGATGAAACCGGATGTATTTTTGCCGGCACTCATCCGGAGTACTATAATTATACCTTTGATTCCGGTGATCAGATGTCATTCTTTAGACCGATGTTGGAGGATAAGACACTGAAGCTGGTTCAGGAAATTACTCCTAACACAGCGGAAGGTAAGCTGATGCAGTATTCAGCAATCTGGAGTGATAATGGCCGGTATATTGTACAGGTGGGTATGGAACCGGTCAATGTAGAGAAAGTTACAGAAAAGAATGAAATATCTTATATTTTTTCTACATTTAAGTTTAATGCTGAGGCGGATTTCTACGACATTGACGCTACCAGTGGTGAAATTATAGGCTCTACAAATTTGGATAGTATCGGCTGTAATGTTGAGGAACTGGGTATTGATTTTGATAGAGTCAAGAATGATTCGGATGGTTTTCATGCCCGGATTAACGATACATTTTCCTTTTGTGTTTTTAAGCAGGAGGGCAGTAGCTATTACGGAAGAGTTGTGTCGGCGGTTAAATTATATGAACGTGTACCAACCTCTGTATTATTGCTATCCGCATGTTTGGTTACAATTTCATTTTTGTTGGCACATGTAGTTCTGAAACGAATGAATACATTAGTGGTAGATGAAATACATGGTGTGAATAAACAGCTAAATAAAATCGCTCATGGAGATTTTAATGAAATTATTGAAACAAGAAGCAGTTTAGAGCTTTCGGAGCTTAGTGATTATATCAATGTAATGCTGAAAAACATCTTAAATCATAATATTAAGATGTCTTATGTATTGAATAAAACGGATTTGCTTATAGGAATTTATGAATATAATAATTCCATGAATCAGGTTCAATTTACAGAAACGGTACCTCAGATTCTATCTATGGAACCGGAGAAGGTGGAATCCATAGCCGGTAATATAGAAGAATTTCAATTGTTTGTAAAAGGGATTCTGAGCAATCCGGTAGAAGATGAATCAAGTGTTTATCAGGTAGAAAAGAAGTACATTAAACTGGAAGAGATAGTAAATGGAGATGACGTGTTTGGTGTTGTCATGGATGTGACAGCCGAAGTTCTAAGACGGAAGGAAATTGAAATCGAACGGGATATAGATGTATTAACCGGATTATATAACCGACGTGGTTTAGATGCTAAGCTGGAGATGCTGTTTGCAGAACCGGAGAAGTTAAGGAAATATGCCATGATCATGATTGATGCAGATGGCTTAAAAATACTAAATGATACCTATGGACATGAATGTGGTGATGTATATTTGAAAAAAATTGCTGCAATTATTCATAATTTTGGTATTCGAGAAAGTATTGCCTCCCGGCAGGGTGGAGATGAATTTATTTTATTCTTATACGACTACGATAGCGAAGACGAGTTAATACATACAATTGAAACCTTGCAATATATCCAGAGCAACAGCTCTGCACGTATTCGTGAAGACTTGAGTGTTCCTCTTGAATTTTCTATGGGATATTGCTATACCGCAGAGGACGAAAATTATCTGCAAATGATAAAAGAAGCAGATAAGATGATGTATCAGAATAAATTAAAACGTCGTGAGAATACTAACCCTAAATAATGACTTTGAATGGTAGGTATGAAGGGTTTGTATGAAAGACTTTATTGAACAATTAAAGAAGCGAAATGATATTCAAAACGGAATGATAATTCTGGCGATTATCCTGGGCATTGTATTAGCCTTTCGATATTTACTGCCGATTGTGATTCCGTTTTTGATTGCACTAATTATCGCAGGAGTGTTGCGTCCGATTGTAGACTGGATTATAAGAAAGGTGCATTGGTCGGACAAAATAGCAGCAATTTTTGTTTTGGTTAGTATCGGTGTATTGGTATTACTTCTTGGTGGCGGCGTGGTATCTGCTTTGATTCGCCAAGCGGAAAATCTGGTGTCCTATTTGCCATTTTATAAAGCGCAGTTCATGGTAGGGCTTGGGAATTGTTGTCGATATATTGACAATGGGCTGCGATTGAATCAAGGTGCCAGTATTGCTTATGCCACCGAAGTATTGACCGGAATTTTTTCGGATTTTCAAATTACAGTGTTACCCAAGCTAACCAGTCAAACGGTAACCGTTGTAAAGTATGCATTTGCCGGGATTATTTTTCTCTTCATTATGCTTTATGCCACTCTTTGTATGCTGAAGAATTATCCGTATCTATTTGGTAAAAGTGAGATTGGGAATGGTGTAAGAACGATAGTAGAAAAAATGATAGCAGTGCTTAGTAAATATCTTCGGGCAGAGGGATTGATTATGCTGGCTCAAACTTTAATATGTGCAATCGGGTTATGGATTTTGGGTAGTCCGTATTTCATTTTGCTGGCTGTATTCATAGGTGTTTTGGATGCATTTCCGGTTTTTGGCTGTGGTACGATTCTGGTTCCCTGGGGGATTTTTCGCCTGCTAATGGGGGATGTATTTATGGCAGTTGGGTTGCTGGTTGTCTGGGGGCTGTGTGCCTTGAACCGACAATTTTTGGAACCGAGACTTTTGGGGAAGCAACTGGGCATGAGTACTTTGCATTCATTGTTTTTGATGTATGTAGGTTATCGGTTGTTTGGAATATTCGGATTTCTGTTAGGTCCTCTTGGTTATTTGATTGGAAGAGAAGTGTTTGAACTTGCGAAAAAGAAAAGGGAAACCTTGCATAATTCTCCATAGTTTACTATAATATCAATATTGTTGAACTTATGTTAGAGTTCCATAGGGCAGGAATGCCGGAAAGTGAAAGAAAAGGAGAAAGTCATTATGGCAAAGGACAAGAAGTTAGTAGAAGCAATTACATCTATGGACGAAGATTTTGCACAATGGTATACCGATGTGGTAATTAAGGCAGGATTGATTTCCTATACCAATGTGAAAGGATGTATGGCAATTAAGCCCGCTGGCTACGCTATCTGGGAGTTAATTCAGAAGCAGTTAGATGATCGGTTCAAAGCAACCGGTGTGGAGAATGTATATATGCCGATGTTTATCCCCGAAAGTCTCTTGCAGAGGGAGAAGGATCACGTAGAAGGATTCGCTCCGGAAGTGGCATGGGTAACGCACGGTGGCTTAAATGAATTGCAGGAGCGCATGTGTGTAAGACCGACTTCTGAAACCTTGTTCTGTGATTTTTATAAAGATGATATTCAGTCATACCGAGACTTACCAAAGGTATATAACCAGTGGTGTTCGGTAGTACGTTGGGAGAAGGAAACCAGACCGTTCCTTCGTTCCAGAGAGTTTTTATGGCAGGAAGGACATACAGCTCATGCAACTGCAGAGGAAGCAGAAGAAAGAACCATTCAGATGTTGAATGTGTATGCTGATTTCTGTGAAGAAGTGTTGGCAATGCCGGTTGTAAAAGGACGGAAGACAGATAAAGAGAAGTTTGCCGGTGCGGAAGCAACTTATACCATTGAAGCATTGATGCATGATGGTAAAGCATTGCAGTCCGGAACCAGTCATAATTTTGGTGATGGATTTGCCAAGGCATTTGATATTCAGTTTACAGATAAGGATAATAAATTACATTATGTACATCAGACTTCATGGGGTATGACGACTCGTTTGATTGGTGCAATTATCATGGTACACGGTGATGATTCCGGATTGGTATTGCCTCCAAGAGTGGCTCCAACTCAGGTTATGATTATTCCGATTATGCAGAAGAAGGAAGGCGTATTGGAGAAGGCAGCAGAGCTGAAGGAGAAGCTGGGTGCATATCGTGTAAAGGTAGACGATAGTGATAAGAGTCCGGGCTGGAAGTTCAGTGAGCAGGAAATGCGTGGTATTCCAATCCGAGTTGAAATCGGACCAAAGGATATTGAAGCGAATCAGGCAGTTTTGGTTCGCCGTGATACAAGAGAGAAGATTACCGTTTCTCTTGACGAAATTGATACAAAGGTTGGCGAATTGTTAGAAACGATTCAGAAGGATATGTTCGAACGTGCGAAAGCACATCGGGAAGCCAATACTCATGTAGCTATGAACTGGGAGGAATTCAAGGAAATTCTGGATACCAAGCAGGGCTTTATCAAGGGTATGTGGTGTGGTGATACGGAATGTGAAACCGCAATTAAGGACGAGACCGGAGCAACCACAAGATGTATGCCATTTGCACAGGAGAAACTGGGCGAGACCTGTGTACACTGTGGTAAACCGGCAACAAAGATGGTTTACTTTGGACGTGCATACTAGAATAGCATATTGATGAGACGATACAATGTATGGAGTGATAGCATGAAGGTTCAAATGCCGAAAGAGGCAAGATATATAATTGAAACACTGATGCAACACGGTTATGAAGCCTATATTGTAGGTGGCTGTGTCCGGGATAGTATTCTGGGAAAGGAACCCCAGGATTGGGATATTACCACCTCGGCAACGCCGGAGCAGACCAAGGCATTGTTTCGTCGAACTATCGATACAGGAATTGAGCATGGTACTGTAACTGTAATGATGGATAAAGTTGGATATGAGGTGACTACCTATCGCGTGGATGGTAAGTATGAGGACCATCGAAGACCGAAGGAAGTTACATTTACCGCAAGTCTGCTGGAAGATTTGAAACGTCGGGATTTCACCATCAATGCTATGGCATATAATGATGTGGAAGGTATTGTTGATGAATTCGACGGAATTGGTGATTTGCAAAAAGGAATTATCCGTTGTGTAGGAGTACCGCAAGAGCGATTTGATGAAGATGCATTACGAATTCTGCGGGCAGTACGATTTGCCGCCCAGTTAAATTTTGCAATCGAAGAGGAAACCTGTCAGGCAATTCGGGAGAAAGCGGAATTCCTGCGGGATATTAGTGCTGAACGGATTCAGGTAGAATTAACAAAATTGATTACTTCCCGGAATCCGGAACGGCTAATAAATGCATATGAGCTAGGTATCACCAAGATTGTGTTACCGGAATTTGATGCCATGATGGAAACAGAACAGAACAATATACATCATTGCTACAATGTGGGCGAACATAGTGTGGAAGTAATGAAGCATATTGACCCACAACCGATTTTACGTTGGGCAGCATTGCTTCATGATGTCGCAAAGCCGATGTGCAGAACCACAGATGAGACAGGCGTAGATCATTTTTACAATCATCAGAAAGAAGGTCGGCCAATCGCCCATAGGGTATTGCGTCGTATGAAGCTGGATAATGATACCATTCATACGGTAGAGCGTTTGGTGGAATGGCATGATTATGCTTTGGATGGTAACATCACCAAGAAGTCATTGCGGAAAGCATTGAACCAAATGGGGCCGGATTTATTTGATAATTACCGAAAACTACGATGGGCAGACATGATGGGGCAAAGTGATTATCGTCGACAGGAGAAGATAGAAGCATATGAACGATTGGTTCAAATGCAGAAAGAAATTATGGATGCTTCCGAGTGTCTGTCTATAAAAGAATTAAAGATAGACGGTAAAAAATTAATCCAATTAGGTGTGCAACCGGGACCTGCAATGGGTGAAATACTGCACTATTTATTAGAACAGGTGTTAGAACAACCGGAGTTGAATTCAGAAGAAATTCTAACTCAATTAGCATTGAAATATTATCAGGAACAAACACAGTAATAAACTTTTTCATCCCCTCATAAGATAGAACGTAGAAAGGCTTATGGGGGGATGATTTTTTGTCTGACAAATTAGCAGAAGTATGGGAACAATATGATATGGAGGTAGTAAGTACCGGCAAGGGGCGTGGAATGACCATTTTGCGTACCGATAGAGGTGTTCGGGTGCTACAGCCATTTGTAACCTCAGAAAGCCGTTTGGAGCAGGAGGCCCTGTTAAAGGAAGCAATTTATCAGGCTGGTTATCGTTATATAGACCGATTTGTACGAAATCGGGAGGAAGAGTTAATTACCTGTGATCGTTACCATACACCCTTTGTGTTAAAGGAATATTTTGAGGGACGAGAGTGCAACATTCGTCAGGAAAGTGACATGATAGCGGCGGTAGAGAATTTGGCAAGGCTCCATTTGGTGCTTCAGAAAATAGAGAATCCGGTTCATCAAAAAGAACTGAAGACCTTGTATTCCTTCCGAAGACATAATCAGGAATTGAAACGGGTTCGGGGATATATGCGACAGAAGCCAACCAAGTCAGAATTTGACTATTTATATTTGTCCTGTTATGAAACCTTCTATGGGCAAGCAGAAGAGGTGGTACGGGAACTGGAACAGGTGCAGGAGGGGTTGGTGAAGCGGCGATGGTTCTATTGTCATGGTGCGTATCATCAGCACAATGTTCTGATTCTAAAAGAAGGAATAGCAACTGTGAATTTCGAACGCTTTATGGTGGATAATCAGCTGGTTGATTTGTACACCTTTCTTCGAAAAGCGATGGAGAAAAATGAATATCAGTGGGAGCTGTTATTCCGCTTGATTGAAGCTTATAGTAAGTATATGAATTTAGTGGAAGAAGACTACGTATTTCTATATTATTTACTTCGATATCCGGAGAAGTTTTGGAAAATATCCAATCAGTACAACAATATGAATAAGGCGTGGATACCGCCTAAGACTTATGAAAAGTTGCAGACAGTGATACGCCAGGATGCAATAAAACAACAATTATTGGAGCAATATGTTCGTCATTACGGTCTGAATTTACAAAAGTAATACCTCGTGTTATACTGAATTGAAATAAAATAGCAGGTGGGAACATGAAAATACAAAAGAGTAGACAACAGAATATATGGAAGTTGATACCGGTATGCGTCCTATTAATGCTTTGTCTGACCGGATGTGAAAATCAAAAGCCAGAACCTACCACAGAAGCCTATGATCCATATGCCAGTGCGGTAGAGGAAACAGCTGTCATTCGGGACATTGATTTGGATGCAGGAACAATGTCATTTGTAGATATTGATGATGGAAAACTATACGAATTGCTTTATAACAATGGCGTGGATGTTCGGAATAAGTATGATGAAATAATGTCAGGCAATCAACTGGAAGAAGGTCAGATTGTTGATATTGTGTACAATACAACGAATCAAAAGTTGTTGGAGATTCGTATTAATCCGGACGCATGGGAAGTTCGGGAAATATCCGGATTTGAATTCGATAAGGCGAATCGACAGGCAGAGATTTTGAATGAATATTACAAATACACCAACGACCTTGTAATTGTTTCCAATGGTGAAATTATCGGTGTTAACGAAGTGTGTCGGGAAGATCAGGTAACTGCCAGAGGATATGGCGGTAAGCTCTGCTCTGTCACAGTGGATTTGGGTCACGGATATGTAAAATTAGAGAATTACGATACCTACATAGGTGGTATGATTGAAATAGGTTATGATGTAATTGTACCTGTAACTGAAGATATGCTGTTAACTGTTCGCGAGGGTGAATATAAGCTTAAAATCACCAAAGGCGAGCATAGTGGATATAAGAATATTGTGGTGATTCGTGATGAGGAAAATGTGGTAAGTTTGCAGGAATTGCAGATTGCACCGGATCCGATTGGTACCTTATTCTTTGATGTAACACCGGCAGATGCAAGGGTTATGATTGATGGTGAAACCATTGATACCAGTGAAACCATTGAACTAACTTATGGTAAACACCATATTCGAATAACCGCAGACGGATATGAGACGAAGGCAGGTTATATTACGGTTAATGCAGCTTATAAGATATTTACGATTGAATTGGAGGGTGGAGATGAAGAGGATGATGACTCCGATTCCACAACCAGTAACAATTCGGAAATAACCAGCAGTAATAATTCGGAAGATTCCTCCCAAGATGACGATTCGGAAGATGGTGCAGCCACAACAGAATCCACCAGTAATACCATAACCATCGAAAAGCCGGTAGGCGCTTATTGTTATGTGGATGGAGATTTAAAAGGAACCGTGCCTTGTACATTTGATAAGACACCGGGGAGTCATGTGGTGACCTTTAGCATGACCGGGTGCATGGTGAAAAGTTACACCATTACCTGTCAGGATAACGGACTAAATGATACCTATTCCTTTGATAATTTGCCCACCTACGATTCTGTATTGTTTGAGGAAACGGAATAATTAAAAGCAGAATAATAAAGAATTAGAGGAACACTCTGATATGAAAGCTGTTTGTTTGACAGATTGATATCAGTAGTGTTCTTTTTTTGGCGAATATTCGATAAAAACCGACGTCATTCGACGGGAATCGACGTTTGAAAAAATCGAGCAAAACCAAATATGTGAAAAACAGGGTCAATTATGTGGAAAGCCGGATAATTGGCTTTTTTTGTGCATAATTGTACAAGTAGGAGGGAAAAAGATGACAGAACGAATTGCAAACAGAATAACAAGAGAGCTTGTGGAGAATCAAATGATTCAGCCGGAGGCCCAAGAGTTCTACCAGTACTCGCTATTAGTTTTAATAGAGAAGATTATAGGTGTTACAGCGATTCTTTTGTTGGCTTTGTGGTTTCGATTACTACCCCAGACGATTGTGTTTATATTTTTCTTCTTTCGGATACGCAATCGAAGTGGTGGATTTCACCTGAATACCTTCGGTGGGTGCTTTGTTGGAACCTTGGCAGTCTATGTGATATATGCTCTATGGTTATACCCCTTACTACTGGATCATCCAATGGTAAATTATGGGATGCTGGGAATTGCAGCTGTATTGATTTTAGTGCTTGGAGCCGTAAATCATCCCAACATGGAATGGAGCAAGGAGGAATTCCTTGTAAGCAGACGAATGGCAAGATTTACGGTTTTGTTAGAATTGCTCTGTATAGGAGTTTTTGTTTTCCTTCAGGGAGATGAAAGCTATATCCTATTCATGAGCTATGGAGTGATTTTAAGTGCCATCTTATTGGTGCTTGGAAAAATAATAAAACAGGAGGTAACATCATGAAAAAGGTATTGTTATCAATGACTAAGAAAGTGGTTGAAGCAGAAGGCACTGTAGTGTCAGAATGGCCGCCAGGATGTGTTGGAATTTTACATCAGCCAAAGCGTCCGGTAAAGCCTGCAGTGAAGTAGGTTCGGATAGAAAAGGAGGTTATGACAGGGAACTGTCATAGCCTCCTTTTCTGCAAATACGGAAGTTTTCCGTTTTTTTCAGAAAAGCATTGCAAAGGAGGGAACAATTCGCCATAATAATTAAGAGAATGACGAAAGAAGAGGTACAGAGATGTTTCGTATAGCACTTTGCGATGATGAAGAGGAATACTTAGAACATGAAGAAAAATATATAAGTAAGTATCTGGATAAGCTGGATTTCGATTACAAGATTACGAAGTTCACCAATGGCTTTCAATTGGTGAATGCTATGTCCCAACCCCATGATTTTGATATGATATTCTTAGACATAGATATGGCAGGGCTGAATGGAATTGAAACTGCCAAGCAGCTTCGTAAGGTTTCAGATGAAGTGTTCATTGTATTCGTGACCGCCTATGTGAATTACTCCATGGAGGGATATGAGGCAAGAGCCTTTCGGTACCTTCTTAAGACTAAGGATGACTTCAAGGTTCGTATGCGGGAATGTATGAATGCGATTATTCTGGAATATGACCGGAGGAAGAATTGTTATTTCTTCAGTTTTCGGGAAGGTATGGTTCAGTTGTTTGCAGATGAGATTCTCTATGTGGAAAGTGAGTTGCATGTGGTTACCTTCGTAGTATATCGGAACAATCAACTGGAACGGTTGACCCGGTACGTTGGCTTAAATGAGATTGAGGAAATGCTGAAGAAAAGTCTGTTCTGTAGAATCAGTCAAAGCTATCTGGTAAATATCCGGCACATTCTGCGTATGGAGGAGAATCAGGTCCAAATGCGGGATGGAACCTGGCTTCCTTTCTCCAAATCCCGAAAGGCAAAAGCAAAGGAAGCAATTTTAGGATATTGGGGTGAAGTATGATGTTTTTGCTTCATTGTTTATTTTCGGTTATTTGCTACACAATATATATGACAATTTATGCTAAAATTTTTCTTAAAAGAAGAAACAATAGTAGTCTAATAGCAATGCTATTGTATACATTTTCTATTTTTACAGTATTTGGATTGACTGTATCACTACATAGTAATCTTGTCTTGAAGGAGATTGGAATTATATTTGTCTTTTCAATATTTCTATGGCGTCTTTATGAAACGTCATACTTAAAATCACTAGCACTAACTTTCCTATTTATCTGTGGTTGCATAGTTGCGGATTATGCAATACTGATTCTAATAATGTTAATAATGCCGGAAGGTAGTAATGCATTATTGGCTTCGACTATGGGAAGTAGTTTAGTAGAAGTATTTAGTGAATGTGTCCACTTATTGATTGTTATTATTTTGGTAAGATGTTTTAAGAAGCAAGATTCCAAATTATTAAGTACAATAGAATGGTTGCGTTTTGCGATTGTTCCGATTTGCACTTTGGGAATCATTATGGGATTGATGGTGGAATTTGATTTAGCAAAAGAGCAACAACAAGAAGCCATTTTCCTACTAATTGCCATTGGATTGGTAATTATGAACATTATCATTTATTTCCTGTTGAATGACATTATTAAACGGGAAGCAATTTTGAGAAGAAATCAGATTTCAACAGAACGAACAAAGAATGAAATTAAACGTTATGAAAATTTGTCTGAGAACTATGAGAAGCAAAGAAAACTTCAACATGAATATAACCATCGCTTAAATAGTATAGCGGCATTGGCACGGGATGGCCAGATTGAAGAATTAAAGGAGTATTTGCACCGGCTGAATTATGAGGTTGGTGAATTGAATCGGGTATATGATTTTAAGAATACCATGCTGAACGCGCTTTTGAATGCGAAGGAGCATGAGATGCACAGGAAGGGAATCACATTTATTATATTTAGTATGAATTTGGATAATCTTCCTATCTATAATGAAGATCTTGTAGTGATTTTAGAGAATCTATTGAACAACGCTATGGAAGCTTGTGAGGAATGCGAAGATAAGGTGGTTAAACTAAAAATCACAGAGGATGACAGAGGAACCTTGCTGGCAGTCGAGAATACATATGTAACCGCACCGATTAAGGTTGGCGATAAGTTCATTACAACGAAGAATGAAAACCGTGATTTCCATGGCATTGGTATTGAAAATGTAAAGGATGTTGTTGAAAAGTATCATGGAGAAACAATGATTAATGTATTTGAAGACGTATTTCGTTTTACAATACGATTACCACAAATAACAGAGGATTAGAAAAATATGTTCTAATAAAAGAAAGAAGGCACCAAAGCGGTGCCTTCTTTTTGCATGGGTGTGTGGTATGGATATGATATATAATTATGACGATAAATAATAAATAAATATTTACAAAACTATTGACAAATCAAATGTAGAATGTATAATCGATAGTACAGCACGTTTCGTGCAATAGGGGACAAATCGTAATGGAAAATGTTGGATGGATTGTTTGTACTGGGCATAGGAAAGGAGGGCTAGTATGAGAGATGAGTCACTTTTAATCGCAATTGAGGAGCTGTTGGATCGTAAGTTGGAAGAGAAACTAGAAGAGAAACTAGAAGAGAAACTGGAGCCTATAAAAGCCGAAATTGCATCCATGAAAGAAGAGATAGCGTCCATGAAGACAGATATGCTATCCATGATGAATGAGATGACGTCCATGAAGACAGATATGCTATCCATGATGAATGACATAGAAATCATGAAAAAAGATATTCTTTCTAAGTATGATGAGTTACGCAAGACAGATGGCATGATTCTCGATGAAATTGAACGAGTACATGAAATTATGTTACGCAGAACCGATGCATTAAGTGCGAAGATCGGATAATAAGATAAAGGGCTACGTGTGTAGCCCTTTGCGTTAAAAGCAATTACTTATTCTGCAACCGGAGCATCTGTACTTGCTTCCGGAGTTTCGGTTGCTTCTGTAGCACCGGTTGTGCCATCTTCATTTACAATTGTAGTAGTAAGGATGGCCTTATCTAATGCAAGGAAATCAGCATCACTAATGTAATAGTATTCGCCATTATCTAAAATAGTCACAGTGATAGGAACCCCTTCACCATTTCCAATGTTAGGGATTGCTTCGTTTAAGATGTTAATAATACCCTGTGCATATTCGATTTCATATTCGTCTAATTCATAGTCGTTGTATTCGCCTGCGGTTACACGCTGATTCATGTCTTCAATATAGGCAACTACATCGTCGTATGTAATCAGCAGAATATCAATCGGATAAATGGTAACAGTTACACTGTAGACCCCATCCACCTTTACTACTTCTGTAATTTCATAGCTGGCATGGCTGTAAATATTCTTTGCCAACTCAACGAACTGATTTTTAATATCGGAGCCTTCTACATCATTTACACCGTAAGCAACCATTAAAGCATCTGCCAGATAATTCAGGCCATCGTCATATACGGCTTGGGCTTCCTCCTGTGTAGCACCTGTAATGTTCATGTAATTGGTGAATTCTGCTTTGTAGTTTACATCCAGTAGACTCTGTACATAATTAGCATATGTCTTTTTACCATTTCCAAATAAAGAGCATCCTGTCAATGAGGTTATGGTAAGAAGGACAAGAAAAACAGCTGTTATTTTCTTCATTGCGAATTTCATTCTAAATTCCTCCCAAATGATTTTCATCTTCATTTTATAAACACAGACAGTATACCACAAGTTTTCTTATTTTGCGATAGGAATATTATGAAGTTTTACTTGCAATTCCGGAAAGCATGAATTAGCATAAAGGATGTGTGGATAGCAATCAGGCAGATTGTCGTCCTCATGTGAATACAAATGAAGCTGGAAAGAAGGCAGATTATGATATTTGATACCCATGCACATTATGATGATGAAGCATTTGATGAAGATAGAGAAGCGTTATTAGGCAGTATGCAGGCAGCAGGCATCCAACGTATTGTAAATATTGGTGCCAGCATGCAGTCGTCGGCAATGACGGTTTCTTTGACAGAGCAATATGAATTCCTTTACGGAGCGGTTGGTGTTCATCCGAATGAAGTAGGAACTATGCAGGAAGAAGATATGGAACAACTGCGCAAATGGTCTGAACGGGAGAAAATTGTTGCAATTGGAGAAATCGGTTTGGATTATCACTATGATGAACCGTCGAAAGCAATTCAGTTTCGCTGGTTTGAAGCACAGATGGAGCTTGCCAGACAGGTAAAACTTCCGATTGTTGTTCACAGCAGAGATGCGGCAAAAGATACCATAGACTTGATGAAGGCGTGTCATGCAGAAACCATTGGTGGTGTCGTACATTGCTACTCTTATACAAAGGAACTTGCAAGAGACTTTTTGAATATGAACTATTACTTTGGAATTGGAGGAGTTGTAACTTTTCCGAATGCGAAGAAGTTGAAGGAAGCAGTGGAGTATATTCCCTTAGAGAAGATTGTATTGGAAACGGACTGTCCATATCTGGCTCCGGTTCCGAATCGTGGTAAACGGAATTCTTCTTTGAATCTTCCTTATGTGGTAGAGGTACTGGCAGAAATCAAGGGCGTATCCAAGGAAGAAATTATGGCGGTGACTTTTGAAAATGGCAAGCGATTATATGGAATGAAGGAATAGAAAATGGAAAAACTTAGTAACCCACAAGTAACAATTGAAACCATAAAGAAATATGGATTTGATTTTCAGAAAAAGTTCGGACAGAATTTCTTAATCGATGCACATGTATTAGAGAAAATCATGGATGCGGCTGAGATTACAAAGGAGGACTGTGTATTGGAAATCGGGCCGGGAATCGGTACTATGACACAGTACTTGGCAGAACGGGCAAAGAAGGTTATTGCAGTTGAAATTGACAACAACCTAATACCGATTCTGAAGGAGACCTTAGGTGCTTATGATAATGTTCGAGTGATTAATGAAGATATATTAAAGCTGGATATAGAAACCTTGGTAAAGGAGGAGAATCAAGGAAAGCCAATTAAAGTGGTTGCGAATCTTCCTTACTATATTACGACGCCTATTATCATGGGTTTGTTTGAGCAACATGTGCCATTGGAAAATATTACAGTCATGGTACAAAAAGAAGTGGCAGACCGTATGCAGGTAGGTCCGGGAACGAAGGATTATGGGGCACTATCTCTGGCAGTACAGTACTATGCAAAACCGTACATTGTTGCCAATGTACCGCCGAATTGCTTTATTCCCCGGCCTAATGTAGCATCCGCAGTAATTCGTTTAACCCGTTACCAGGATCCGCCGGTAAAGGTGCAGAACGAGAAGTTGATGTTCCAATTGATTCGGGCGTCCTTTAATCAGAGAAGAAAAACTCTGGTAAACGGCATTGGAAACGCACCGGATGTTCCATTTACAAAGGAGCAAACGGCAAAGGCATTAGAACAAATGGGATTCAGTGCTACGATTCGCGGTGAAGCATTGAACCTGGAGGAATTTGCAAGGCTAAGTGATGTATTAAGTACACTTGTAGAAGCAGAAGAATAAAACAACTGAAAAATGTGTCGAGTGAATTCAGACATAACATGTCCCATCTCTTCATATGATAGAATAGAATGTTTTTCTATATTATCAAGAAGGGGTGGGACATGTTGGATTATAGGCGTTTTATTTCTTATCTATATAGCTATGTGGAAGGTGAAAAGGGAGTGAATGTGGGATACATACGTTGCGAACAGCGACAAGGGAACTGCCGATTCACATTAAATCTACTAGACCGTCAAGGCATCGAAGGTGGGCGGTATAAGGTGTATTTGTATAAAATAAATGAAGAAGAACGGCCCATTGGATATTATCTGGATGAGATACTTATCCGCAGATGCAACGCAGAGCTACGGAAGCAAACCAGTAGTGAAAATGTGTGGAATACGAATCATAGACTGGAAGATTTTGATGGAGTAATTGCAATTTATGATAAAGACCATATGTATGTCAGTCAGTGGAGTGACGAACCAATGCAGCTTTCCCAATTTCAGACTTATCGGGAATGGCAGCAGCAAAGAGTGCCGGAACAGCCGGTTTATCAAAAAGAAAGCGAAGGTTTGGCATTGCATGCGGTGGAGTTGAAAACGGTGGAACTAGCGACGGAATTAATGCGTGAATTATCCGAAGAATGCAAGGAAGAAAGGGAAGGAAACTATAAGCCGGCATCTGAAGTAACGGATATTGCAGCAATGAATTCTGAAGCAATGAATTCTGAGGCGATGGAATCCAAAGTAATGGAGCCTATGCGGAAACCTATATCGGATGCTACTCTTCGGTTAATGGAAAGTCGTACGAAACTTCCGGATTTTGAAAATCATGAAATTTACGATTGCGTGCGAATTGTACCTAATGATATTGGGCTTTTGGAAATGGAGAATTGGAGGCTGGGGGTCAATAGCTTTTTGACCCATGGTTACTATAATTATAAGTATTTAATGCTAGGGAAATTACGGTTTCAAGACGGAGTGGTAAAAGCGGTGCTGGGAGTGCCTGGAGTATATGACAATAAAGAACAGTACATTGCCAAAATCTTTGGTTTTGAAGTATTCGTTCCGGTCAAGCATACCAATATTAAAACCGGAAATTTTGGTTATTGGATTGTAGAACTGGTATAAGGATTTAACTTCGCAAACCGGTGTAAATCCTCCCAACGGTGATTGATTTCGGCCGATTCTTTTTCGGTACCTTCATAAGAAAAACCAAGACGCTGGATTAAGCGAATGGAGGCTTGATTCGAAGGCATAATATTTGCTTCCATTCTATGAAGCCCATAATCCCGGAATATGAAATCAAGACAAGAAGTACATGCTTCATATGCGTATCCCTGATGCCAGAATCGATGGTCGAACTTGTAGCCAAAGGATGCCTTTTGCATACAACCAAACCGAATGTCTGAAACATTTACAGAGCCGATAATCATAGAAGGCTCCTCTTTTAAAAATACAAAATAACGAAGACAGCGACGTGCCTCCATTTCCTTTAATTCCCAATCCAGAGCTGCTGTATGGTAGCTAACGGTATAGAAATTCCGTGGGCGCGTCAGTTCATATTGGTCAAAATAAGGTTGATTCTCTTTGTAAAATTCCAAAACGGCAAATGCAGATTCATTGGTTAAGCATTGCATACGTAGCCGCTTGGTTTCCAGTTTTGGTAGCATTCTTGGTTGTTCCTTTGAATTATTTGGTATATAATATAGTACACCAATTCAGAAAGGTTCGCAATAGAATGACAGAAGAAGAACGTTACATGGGTCAGGCAATCCGACAAGCAAAAAAAGCACTTTTGCATGAAGATGTTCCAATCGGTTGCGTGATTGTTTATGAAAATCGAATTATAGCCAGAGGTTATAACAAACGGAATAAGAATAAGACTACATTGGCACATGCGGAGTTGGATGCCATTGCCAAGGCGTCTAAGGTATTGGGGGACTGGCGATTAGAGGAATGTACTATGTATGTGACCTTAGAACCCTGTCAAATGTGTGCAGGGGCGATTGTACAAGCGAGAATTCCCAAAGTAGTTATAGGCTGTATGAATCCGAAAGCAGGATGTGCCGGTTCGATTTTAAATCTGTTGCAAATGCAGGAATTCAACCATCAGGTAGAGGTGGTACGAGGTGTACGGGAAGCAGAATGTTCCGAAATGCTATCTGCTTTTTTTAAGGAGTTGCGACAAAAGCGGAAAGAATCGAAAGATTGACAGAAAGAGAAGTTTTCGTTATACTGAAAAACGGTGCGAGGAATCGTACATAATTTCATATGTTTTCAAGTTTCTGTGCAACCGGGGAGGTAGCGGTTCCCTGTACCTGCATCGCTTTAGCAGGGGTCATGGGCTGATTCGGGTATTTTACGAAGCCGCCCTTTGCAAGTGGTGTTGAAGCTTGGGTCTTGCGCAATAGATGCCCACGAACCGTGTCAGGTCGGGAACGGAGCAGCACTAAGAGGGATTTTCTATGTGCCGTAAGGGTGCCTGGGAAGAGCTAACTGCAAAGGTAACGATGGTAAAATTACACAACTCAGCCCGCACAGATTTTAAATTTTAAACCAAAAAGTGATAGCATTTTTTCTTGAATCATGCTATCATCATTATTAGGTATTTTAAATTGGGGTAAGTATTAATATTATTAAAATGACAGACGGGATGCCGGAGGGCATCATTTAGATAGACTGGTATTTAAGGGGTGCAAACTAATGGATTACACGAAAGTAATAGAATTCGTGAAAGAAACAACTGCACAGAACGGAAGACCGGACAATTATCCATTCCGTAGCCGTTTTGAACATATTATGCGGGTGTATCGTTGGGCGATTAAGCTTCAGGCTCAAGAAGGTGGAGACTTGGAGATTATTGCTCTGTCGGCACTGCTTCATGATGTAGGTTGGGATTCGGAACGCCCACATGAAGAAGTGAGCGCAGAGATTGCAGTTGAGTATTTGGTAGAACAGGAATACGACGAAGCAAAGATTGGTCGTATTGGAGATATTATCCTTCGCCATCCGGACAAGGATACAGAAGAAGAGCTGTCTTTGGAGTGCAGAATTGTAATGGATGCGGATTTGTTAGATGAAGTAGGAGCGATGAGCATTCTTTGGGATGCAATGGCAACTGCTTGTGAAGACGAGGCAAGTTATAAGAAAGCATACTATCGCATCAAGAATTATTATCGTATTAATCAGCCAAAGATACGTCGTTGTAAGACGGCTGCCGGACGGCTGGAATACACCAAGCGTATGAAGTGTATTGAAGAATATTTGAACGAATTAGAACGAGAGTTATTCTAGAACGGAATATAGAAATTAAACAGTCGCTTTGACGAGGAATCGTTGAGGCGACATTTTTATGCACAGAAATCGATGGATTGTTCACAGGATTTTCAAACTCTTTTCACAGAAAAAATGTAAAAGAAAGGTAAATTCAATGTAATGACTTAGCAATAGGGAGGTACTCCTATGGGAGCAGAGGAGCGTATTTTTAAGCGGTATGAAGTCAAATATCTATTAAGTGCTACACAATATGAAGCACTACGACAACGGATAGATGAATATTTGGTGGAGGACGTATATGGTGAGAAGGATATCTGCAACTGCTATTATGATACACCGGATTTTCGCTTGATTCGGAATTCCTTGGAGAAGCCGGTGTATAAAGAAAAGCTACGGTTAAGAAGTTATGGCGTGCCGGAGGAAATGGACAGTACCGTTTATCTGGAATTAAAAAAGAAATTCAAAGGTGTCGTGTATAAACGCAGAGAAGCCATGACACTGGAAGCAGCAATAAAATTCTTGAAAACGCAGCAATTACCAGTTGAAGAAAACCAGATTTTAAGAGAGATGAAATGGTTTTTGGATTTCTATCACAACCTTCAGCCAGCCATGTATTTGTCCTATCGGAGAGTTGCATTGTTTGAAAAAGAATCAGAAGTACGTGTTACCTTTGACTGGGATATACGTTGGCGAAGGTCAGAAGTGGATTTACTGAAAGGAATCTATGGGGAATTGTTATTACAGCCGGGACAACGGATTATGGAGGTCAAGACGCTTGGGGCAATGCCAAAGTGGTTTGCAGACACGCTGGACGAATTACAGATTTATCCGTGTTCTTTTTCAAAATACGGTAGGGCGTATGAACAGTGGCTCAGTCGCAAACAATCAAGTCAAATAGCGTAATAAAGGAGAATATACTATGAATCAAATTATGGAATCAATTTTTACTGTAACTGCCAATGGTTCAATCAGTGCAAGTAGCTTTTTAATCTGTCTTGGAATTTCAATTCTGTTGGGAGGGATAATAGCCGGTTGCTATATGTTCCGAAATACATATACGAAAAGCTTTGTGATAACATTGGTACTATTGCCGGCAATTGTGCAGGTGATTATAATGCTGGTAAATGGGAATGTTGGAGCCGGAATTGCGGTAATGGGTACATTTTCGCTGGTACGGTTTCGTTCTGCACAGGGAACTGCCAGAGAGATTGGAAGTATTTTTCTTGCTATGGCAGTAGGACTTGCTACGGGTATGGGCTACATCTGGGTAGCAATCGTATTCGCAGTATTGATGGAATTGGTAAATCTTATTTTGGTTTTGGCAAACTTTGGAGAAAAGCGCAATCCGGAGATGCTACTTCGTATAACCATACCGGAATCCTTGGATTATACGCAGGTATTCGATGAGGTGTTCGATATATATACCAAGCAGTGCAAACTTATGCAGGTGAAAACCACGAATATGGGTAGTCTGTTCAAGTTAGAATATCGCATGACGTTGAAAGATATGAAGCAGGAGAAGGAAATGATAGATGCATTACGTTGCCGAAACGGGAACTTGGAGATTCTATGCAGTTATGCGGAGGCATATATAGAAACGCCGGGCTTATAGGAGGTATTTTATGAAGCGAAGAATATTAGCAGGCACACTGGTGCTTATTCTGGTAACCGGACTATGCACAGGATGTCAGAATTCACAAGGAGTTCAAAGTACAGAGCAGACAGCAGTAGAACAGGAAGATGCAGTAGCAGTACAAGGCAAACAAGAGACAGGAATTTCAATACATTTTCAGGCGGATGGTATACAAGCTGATGCGTCGCAGGTGACCGTGGAAGGAAATGTAGTGACGATTACACAGGCGGGCACCTATGTTTTGACCGGAACAACCTCGAATGGGCGTGTTGTGGTAGAAGTGGGAAAAGAAGAGGATGTAGAGTTGGTGTTGAACGGCGTGGATATTACATGTCCGGACTATGCGCCAATTCGAGTAACACAGGCCGGTGATGTGACAATTGATTTGGCAGAAGGCTCTGTAAATATTTTGTCCGATGGCAGTAGTTATCAGTTGACGGACGAGGAGGATAATACCGATGGAGTTATCTTTAGCAAAGATGATTTGAAGTTGAAAGGCGACGGCACCTTATACATCAATGGCAACTACAAGCATGGAATTGTTGGCAAAGACGATGTGGAAATCAAGGGCGGAATCTATATTATTCAAGCTGTGGAGGATGGCATTAATGCCAACGATAGTATCACCATTGAGGATGGCACATTTACGGTGTCTGTTGGGGATGATGGTATGCATGTAGATGAGTTGTTTACCATAAATAATGGAACGATAACAATTACGGAAAGCACCGAAGGTCTGGAAGGACATCAAGTAATTATAAATAATGGAATGATTGACATAACAGCAAGTGATGACGGAATTAATTCCAATAATGGTAGCGATTCGGAAAGCAGTGAGACGGCAACCGGTGATTTGGAAGGAAATGAATCTACAGATGAGCAAACGTCGGAATTCTCAGGAGGATTCACTATTTCGGAAAATGGGATGATGCCGGACAGAATGACCCCGCCGGAGATGTGGTCGGACGGAACGATGCCGGAAGGCATGACTCCGCCAGAAATGTCAGAAGACGGAGGGATGCCGGAAATGCCCGAAGATGGTATGATGCCGGAAGTAATTGAGCCGGAAGAGGTTCCACAATTACAAGAAGGGCAAGCAGGAAGACAACCGGACGGTGGCAGAATGCAATTTGACAGTCAGAATCAAGGTATGCCGGAAGGCATGGGAATGATGATGGATGCAGATGAAGAATCTCTGATACAAATTTGTGGTGGAACTATAACAGTTGATGCAGGTGGCGATGGATTAGATTCAAACGGATACCTGAAACTAGAAGGCGGCACCGTTCGTGTAAGCGGAGCAATGAATGACGGAGACAGTGCTATTGATTACGGAATTGAAGGAACCACATCCGGAGGAACACTAATCGCTACAGGCTTTAGTGGTATGGCAACCTCTCTTAGTCGTAGCTCTACCCAATATAATGTGATGCATCGAACACAAGAAACACAAGCAGCAGGTACGCAGATTGTAGTGAAGGACAGTCAGGGGCAGGAGATTCTTTCCTGGACACCAAAAAAAGAATTCAATAATATCATCCTGTCTTTTCCGGAATTGGAAGAAGACGAGGAATATACCATTGAATTCGATGGGAACGCCGAAACGTTAATGATTTAATTGTTGTTTTGCTGTATAAACAGCCGCTTATAAAATTTGAATAATTTCCAATTCCGGTTCTTTCGAAAGGTCGATAAAACGGTCTTTCGTATGAATCATTGGTCGTGACGGGGTGTTATCATTTAACATGATGATTTCACCTCGTTCGTTATTGGATAAAAGTACGGTTTCATGCAAATACGTCTGCGCTATGCCTTTTAGGAAAGTAAGTAAATAGTGTGGGTCATATTTCTGATAGCCTTCTGCCTCAAAACTTCGGATAACATCAAATGGACACATTCCCTTGCGATATACCCGGTCGGCTGTCATAGCTTCATAAATATCTACAATACAAACGATTTTCGCAAATGGCGGAATCTTCTTTGCAGGCCATCCCATAGGATAGCCGGAACCATCGCATTTCTCATGGTGACAAAGTACTGCATGAGCGATTCGTGGGTCCAATCCCTGACGTGCGATTAGTTCAAAGCCACGCTTGGTATGTTCCTTAATCGTTGTATATTCTTCATCTGTAAGCTTGCCCGGTTTGGTTATAATTTCCGATGGAATTAATAACTTTCCAACATCATGCATCAGACCTGCTACCGTTAGAATCTTAGTATCCTCTTCTGACATATCCAACCATTTTCCCATGATGTTACAGATAATGGATACGTTGAGAGAATGGGCATAAGTAGAATCGTCGAAATTCCGCATGTTGTGAAGCATGTCAAATACCTGATAAGAGGTATCAGCATTTTTGATGATTTCCGCCGTAGTCTCAAACATCTTATCGATGTCTACCTGGGCATTCCGGTCAGCAATATCATTTAATTCATATTGAAATGCATCTTTTGCTTCATAGAAGGCTTCGCTGTATTGATAGAAAGCCTGACTCTCACGGATTCTTTGGGCATGAGTCTTCGGCTCCGTCTGCTCAGATGGCGTAACAGGATCATCAACGAGAATCGGAACACTTAAGATGGAATGAAATGTGAGACGCTCAATTACCTTCTCGTTAACCTCGATGCCCTTTGGAATGATAAGCTGGGCACTTCGATTATATACATCATCCGCAATTTTCATGCCGTTTTTTAAGTTGTATAATTTTACACGTTTTGATGCCATAGAAAAAATATAAATCGCGATTATTAGCTACATAGAATAGTATAAAATATCATGTAGTAAAAAGTCAATAATTCTAAAAGAGTAGTTGACGAAATGTAGCAATTGTAGTAATGTGAAACTGTAATTATATAAGATACTTCTCTTATTCAGAACGGTGGAGGCAGAAGGGCCAGAGAAGCCGTGGCAACCCCAGATTTGGAAGGTGCCTACCTGAGCGAGCAAGTATGATACTTTATCATACAACATCTGAAAGATGAATCGAGCAATAAGAGGATTTGACCAGCATTCAAGTCCGATTATTTCGGACTTTTTCTTATGTAAGAGAAGATATTAGCCATTGGGCAAAAGGAACATGTACAAAAGCAGTGAAAGAATGGAGGAACACATGGAAAAACGATTATTTACTTCAGAGTCTGTAACAGAAGGACATCCGGATAAAATCTGTGACCAGATTTCGGATGCAATTTTAGATGAATTATTAAAGCAGGACCCAATGAGCCGCGTAGCTTGTGAAACAGCGGTTACTACCGGCTTGGTATTGGTAATGGGTGAGATTACAACAAAAGGCTATGTTGACATCCAGAAAACAGTACGAGAGACCATTCGCAACATTGGTTATGACCGTGCAAAATTCGGATTTGATGCAGAGACCTGTGGCGTAATTGTTGCCTTAGACGAGCAGTCCGGCGATATTGCTATGGGTGTTAATAAAGCATTAGAAGCAAGAGAAACAGATATGAGCGATGCTGAAATTGAAGCCATCGGAGCCGGAGACCAGGGCATGATGTTCGGTTATGCGGTAAATGAAACAGAAGAATTAATGCCATATCCAATCGCTTTGGCTCATAAATTAGCAATTAAATTAACTGAAATCCGGAAAGATGGTACTTTGCCATATTTAAGACCGGACGGAAAAACACAGGTATCCGTAGAGTATGATGAAAATGGTAAGCCATTCCGTTTAGATGCAGTAGTGCTTTCTACCCAGCATGATGAGAAGGTAACACAGGAGCAGATTCACGAGGATATTAAGAAGTACGTATTTGATCCGATTTTGCCAAAGGAAATGGTAGACGCAGAAACCAAGTTCTTCATTAATCCAACGGGACGATTTGTAATTGGCGGACCGCATGGTGACAGTGGTTTGACCGGACGTAAGATTATCGTAGATACCTATGGTGGTTACGGACGTCATGGTGGTGGTGCATTTTCCGGTAAGGATTGCACGAAGGTAGACCGCTCTGCGGCATATGCAGCACGTTATGTAGCAAAGAATATCGTGGCAGCAGGATTGGCAGATAAATGTGAGATTCAGTTATCTTACGCAATTGGTGTTGCAAGCCCAACCTCTATTATGGTAGATACCTTTGGAACCGGCAAATTGTCGGATGAAAAATTAGTTGCAATCGTTCGTGAAAACTTCGATTTGCGTCCGGCAGGCATTATTAAAATGTTAGATTTGCGCCGTCCGATTTATAAGCAGACCGCAGCCTACGGACACTTTGGCAGAACAGATTTGAATTTGCCATGGGAGCGTACTGATAAGGTTGAGGACTTGAAGAAATATTTGTAAAATCAGCAAGTTAATAAATGTTGAAAATATCTGTACGACGAAAGGAATGGCGGATATGGATGAGATTTCATTACAGGCATATGCGAAAATTAATCTGGGCTTAGATGTATTGCGAAGCGTGAAGATGGATACCATGAAGTGAAGATGATTATGCAGAACATTTCATTGGCTGATACACTGGTGATTCGAAAGTCAGCGGAAGCAGGCATTCGGCTTCAGAGCAACGATGGTACGGAAAATCCAGACGTACCAATGGACCAGTCCAATCTGGTATACAAAGCCATACAGATGATAAAGGATGAATTCGGAATTACAGATGGCATAGAAGCCACTCTGACAAAGCGAATTCCGGTAGCAGCAGGTATGGCTGGTGGAAGCACTGATGCAGCAGCTGCATTAAAGGGCATGAACCAGTTATTTTCACTGGGATTGTCTACACAGGAATTGTGTGACCGGGGAGTAAAGTTAGGTGCTGATATTCCATATTGTATTCAGGGCGGCACAGCACTTTCCGAGGGCATCGGGGAGGTATTAACCACCTTACCAAAGATGCCGGCATGTTGGATATTAATTGCAAAACCGCCGATAAATGTATCCACCGCATTCGTCTATGGCAACCTAAAAGCCAATGAATTAACGGAGCATCCGGATATAGATGGTATGATACAGGCAATTGAAGCACAGGATTTGGCAGGAATTGCCCAACGATTAGGAAATGTATTGGAAACGGTTACTGTTCCGGCATATCCGGTAATTGCGGAGATTAAGCAGGTGATGCTGGACGCAGGAGCAATGCAATCCTTAATGAGCGGTAGCGGCCCTACGGTATTCGGAATCTTCGCAGAAGAACAGAAGGCACATGAAGCGGCAGAGATCATACGAACAGCCGGGTTGGCACAGCAGGTGTATGTGACGCAGCCCTATAATTAAATGATGTATAAATTGTGTTTATCTGTATGTGGGAATGTGGTCGCAGCGAATGAGCATATGTGTTCCTGCAAAGACCGTAGAAGCACGTCGGCACTTAGGCTGCGTTTTTGGCAGCCTTATGTACCGCTACGTGCTGGCCAGAGCGCAAGCGTGTCTGGCAGGAATACATATGTCTCGAAGCTGCGTTGTAGATATTCGAACAGACAAACCACAATTTATAACAGAAAGGTGAACAGATGGAATTAAAGTTTGATGTAAATGAATATTTGCCCCTACGGGATGTGGTATTCCAGACCTTGCGTCAGGCAATTATTACCGGAGAAATCGGTCCCGGCGAACGTCTGATGGAGATTCCTTTGGCGAAGAAGCTGGGTGTGAGCCGGACGCCGGTTCGTGAAGCGATTCGTATGCTGGAATTGGAGGGCTTGGTAGTGATGATTCCTCGTCGGGGCGCAGAAGTGGCTCGCATTACAGAGAAGGATTTGCGAGATGCACTTGAGGTGCGTTGTGCCTTGGAGGAGCAGGCTGTAGTATTAGCTTGTCAGCGGATTACCAAAGAAGGAAAAGAAAAACTGAAAGCAGTTTGTATTGCCTTCCGGGAAGCAATTAGTACCAAGCATGTTCCGTCTATTGTGGACAGTGATGTGGCATTCCATGATGCGATTTTAGAAGCGACCCAGAACCAGCGATTGATTACGATTACCCATAATCTGTGGGAGCAGGTATATCGCTATCGGGTAGAATATGTAAAGGACTTCAGTTACCACGATGTTCTGGTAAGTGAGCATGATGCAATCACCAACGCCATTCTTCTTGGAGATGTAGAACAAGCAAGAGCAGTCATGCGAAAGCACATATACAATCAGGAAGCCATTGTGATTACCAATGTTCAAAGTCAGATTGATAATCAAAGCGTAATACATTCAGAAAATGATTTTAATTAGGAAATTGATTTCTGTAATTATAAAATCGAATAATTCAAAGAAACCTCACACATACTATAAAAAATGTGTGAGGTTTTTTTATGGAACAATTATACAATTCTAGTCATGAAATAATTGCGAAGCTAAGTTCGAATTTAAAGGAAAACATAGCAATAATTGAAACGCTGTTCCGGGATTGCGATGATGTTGTGAAGAAAGAGTTCCAATTCATACGCGGAAGCCAAAGGATTTCTGCGTATATGGTATACATTGATGGATTGGTTGATACCGA
This sequence comes from Lachnospiraceae bacterium, assembly GCA_017461045.1. GTDB lineage: Bacteria > Bacillota > Clostridia > Lachnospirales > Lachnospiraceae > CAG-632. Next base: position 92,555 of record JAFTZJ010000057.1, read on the forward strand.
AATGATACAAGATAATGTAATCGCACCCCTGCAAGAAAAAGAGCCCGTCTTGCAGGAAGATGTGTTTGCCTCTTTTTTTCATAGCGAAATTGACGCGGCAGATATACGAGAGGATTCCAACTTTGATTCGCTGGTGAACAGCATTTTGAGAGGGGATACCGTTCTGTTTTTAGACGGGTATGCAAAAGTGATTGTTATATCCAGTAAGAAGCTGCCTATCCGAACCATACAGGAATCCAAGACAGAAGCAGTTATGCGAGGGCCAAGGGATAGTTTTAACGAAAGTGTCCGAATCGGTACCGCATTGATCCGACGACGCATTAAAGATCCGAAATGTAAGGTTGTACAGGATAAATTTGGAGAACGTTCCCGTACTGATTATGCGTTGGTATATATGGAGGATTTGGTTCCGGACGGCTTGGTGGAACAGGTAAAAGCAGAGTTAAATGCATACAAAACCGATGCTATATATGACAGCGGTATGCTGGAGCATTTTATGAATCGGAAATGGTACTCGCCATTTCCGGTAATTCAGAGTACTGAACGACCGGATAAAGTGGCGGCCTCCGTACTGGAAGGACGGGTAGCAATAGTGGTGGATAATTCGCCGGAGGTTCTGTTATTGCCGGCAACCTTTAATACATTTTTTCAGGCATCCGACGACTATTACACCCAGTGGTCAGTAGCTTCATTTGCCAGAATTCTACGATACATTGCTTCGATTCTGGCCATAGGACTTCCGGGATTTTATATAGCAATTACCAGTTTTCATTTGGAAATGCTTCCGACGGAATTGTTGCTTGCCATTGCACAAGCCAGAAGTAGTATCACCTTTCCGGTAGTACTAGAAGTGCTTTTAATTGAATTGGAATTCGAATTACTTCGGGAAGCAGGAATCCGCTTGCCGGGACCTATGGGAAATACCATCGGAATTGTAGGCGGTTTGATTGTGGGACAAGCGGCAGTGGAAGCAGGCTTGGTCAGCACGATTGTAGTAATTGTAGTTGCTCTTGCTGCACTGGCATCCTTTACCATTCCAAATGAGAGCTTTGCATCTGCCTACCGGTTGTTGAAATTCTTCTTAATAGCCCTGAGTGCAGTATGGGGATTGTATGGATTTGTGTTGGGAATGTTGGTTCTTGCTGTTCATTTGTCAGGACTTACCAGCTTTGGAGTTCCGTATATGACTCCGGCAGTATCCGCAAACGGACAGTATGAAAGCATCAAAGACTTTATCCTGCGACTTCCGATTTACACCATGAAAAAGCGACCAATATTCACCAAAGAAGGACAACGAAATCGCATGCGGAGGTTATAACATGGAAGTATCACAATATCGCATTTCGCCAAAGCAGTTGCGCCGAATGATTATTTTGGAAACCGGTTCGATTGGGTGTTTGTTTGTAACTCTTTGGTCGGGAGAACGAAATGGAATTCTAACTGTCATGATGGCGGTGATTGGAAGCTTGGTTTATGGTGGAATTCTCATGGCAATCGGACGGGCAGACGGTGGTTATTTCTCTATGACCGAGCGGTCAATGGGTGGATTTCTGGGGCGAGTTATCTGGTTGATTTATGCGTTGCGTTTTGCAATTCGGGGAGCATGGATATTGGCATATGCGGAGCATTTAATACGGGAAACCTTGTTTGAGGGCTCCCGATTCATGATTATCATTCCTCTTATGCTGGTGTGTGCATATGCCGGATTGCGGAATCTGCAGGGACGTGCCAGGTTCGTGGAATTGCTGTTCTGGTGGGTGGTTCTGCCGTTAGTTTTATTGTTTCTGGTTGGATTGTGGAAAGCAGATATTATAAATGTACTGCCAAAGGAGCCCATTCAGGTACGGGAATTACTTGTGGGTGATTATCGGCTAATGGTGTTATTTCTGCCATTGGAATTATTGCTGTTTCGTATGTCTGCATTAGAAGGGGGCAATCAAAAGGCTTGGGTAGCCGGAATGAAAGGCGTTTTGCTTTCCGGACTTTGGTTGCTACTAGTGTATGTTGTAACAGTTGGCATTGTTGGATTGCATTGGGGGCACCGTTCCTTGCTTGTGGTTACAGATGCCATGGAATTGATTACTATACGGGGCGGCGGAATGGAGCGATTGGATATCCTGATGATTCTGTTTTGGCTGGTAGGAACCGTTGTGACCTTAAGTGCATATTTGTTTCAAGGCCAGCAGCTATTGCGGAGAACCTTTCCGTTTGGCAGTCGCTATGGAGTGGCAACCCTGTGGATGACCTTGGCGATTGTAGCAATTTATTTTAGCTTCGAATCCGCACAGGAATGGACGGATTGGTATTTACGATATGCTTGCGTAATTGACTTCCCGATTTCCATTGTATTGCCATTGATAATCTGGATTGTCTATCGGTTTCGAAGCAGGCATGAACGACGATTACGTCAGAATAAGGAGCAAGCAGTTAAAGTATTTACCGGTTGTTTATTGTTAGTGGTTACCTTGCTTGGTTTAACCGGGTGTAGCCAACAAGCCTCTTTAGAGGATCGGACTTATGTGGAAGAGATTCATATATCACCAATTATGGGAGGGTATGAATACCGATGTACTTTGGCATATATGGATAAACAATCTATGGATACCCTTGGAAAGGGTGAGAACACCGGAGGAACCTTAGAGCAGGGGAGCGGACAGGATAAGAGTCAAAGTGGTTCCCAGGGAAATGAGCAAAGTAGCGGTCAGAATAGTGCACAGGGAAATGGACAAGAGACCACAAGTGGGAAAGCCTCGGAAGAATATACGGCAACAGCAGAAGAAATCGATGACTTTAATCGGGAATATACAAGAGTTACCGGAAGTGTGTTGGATTACTCTCATTTACAGGGGATTTATTTGGCAGAGAATTTATACCAACCGGAAGCTGCAGAAGATGTGTTAGAGGATATTCGGGAAGAAACACAGGCGGTGCTTTCGACTCCCATTTATCAGGAAGGTTTAGAAATCGGCGAACAGAAAAAAGAAACGCTGGGAGACTGGTTGCGGGAAATTCAATAGTCCATTGTATAAATCACTTGCAAATGGAAATAATCTCCATAAAGAAGTGGAGGTTATGAATATGAATCTATATAAAACAGCATTGTCTGCGTTGTTGCTTGCACCGGTGGTTGGCGGCATAGGCATTCACTCTATACAACAATATCAAGCCATGAAGGAGCAGGCAGAGGCACTAACTATGCAAACAGAGCAGAGCATTTTGGAGGTGGAAACTCTGCTAAATGATGAATTAGATGAGGAAAATATATTTGCAAGTAACGTGGCAAATGAAGTGATACGCTTTCATGTGCGGGCCAATTCTGATTCGGAGGAAGACCAAGCGTTAAAACTATTGGTACGGGACGCCATTCTTTCGGAGTTGGGAACGGAGCTTGCACTGGCAGAATCCAAGGAAGATGCAAGAACAATCATGGAAGACAACCTAACACGCATTGAGGAAATCGGGGCAACGGTTATTAAGGAAGCCGGCTATGACTATGAGATAAATGCTTATATGACAGTAGAAGAATTTCCGATGAAAGCCTATGGAGATTTGATGTTTCCGGCCGGAGAATATGAAGCCCTTCGGGTAGATATCGGTAATGAAAACGGAGGCAACTGGTGGTGTGTTATGTATCCGGGATTGTGTTTCGTAGATACGGTTGGCGGTGTGGTTGCCACAGATGGAAAAGAAGAAATGCAACAGGTATTAACACCGGAGGATTATGAGAAATTACTATTCTCTCCTGATGAAGATACAGAAATAGAATATCGCAGCTTAATATGGGATGCATGGTTTCGGAACTCGTGAGGGTTCCGAATTTTGCGTTGCGTGAAAGAACAATTTATCTGAATACGAAACCGATAATCCAAATTCTTTACATATTTTGCGGCTTGCGTTATACTGTTAATAATTATGAGATTCTATAAAATGGTAGTGAATCAAGAATTTCAAGAATACAATGAATAGAAATGAAAGAGGAATATTAGTATGGAAAAGAAAACCATAGCCGTATTATTTGGAGGTCAGTCTTCGGAGCATGAGGTGTCCTGTATATCAGCAGTGACAATCATGAATGCTATTAATACAGATGAGTATGAAATTGTCCGAATCGGAATTACCAAGGAAGGACATTGGTTATATGTTGCATCTGTGGATGATATTACCAGCGGAGCATGGAGAAACAGTGATACCACAGCTGTGATTTCACCGGATGCTACGAGAAAAGAAATTATTTGTATTGGACCGGAAGGAACAAAAGGAATTCCGGTAGATGTAGTGTTCCCGGTTCTTCATGGTTTATACGGAGAAGATGGAACGGTACAGGGCTTGTTGGAACTGGCACAGATTCCGTATGTAGGTTGTGGTGTCATAGCGTCTGCAGTTGGCATGGATAAGTTATATACGAAAATCGTAGTGGATACTCTGGGTATTGCACAGGCTACTTATGTATCTCTGCGGAAGTCTGATTTGAAGGACATGAATGGAGCATTAGATAAAGTAGAAGCAAAGCTAGAATATCCGGTATTTGTAAAACCGTCGAATGCAGGTTCTTCTAAGGGTATTTCTAAAGCACACAATCGGGCAGAATTAGAAGCAGCTTTTGTTGAAGCGGCAAAGCATGATGAGAAGATTTTAGTAGAAGAGACTATTATCGGACGAGAACTGGAATGTGCTGTATTAGGAGGAACGGATGTAGAGGCATCCGGCATTGGAGAAATTCTTGCGGCAGCAGAATTCTATGATTATGACGCAAAATATAATGATGCGGCTTCTAAAACTATTATCGGACCGGAACTTCCGGAGGGTAAGGAAGAGGAGATTCGCCGGGCTGCAGTGGCAATTTTCAAGGCATTAGATGGTTTCGGATTGTCCAGAGTCGATTTCTTCTTAGAGAAAGATACCAATCGGGTGGTATTCAATGAGATTAATACCTTGCCGGGATTTACCGGCATTAGCATGTATCCAATGCTTTGGAATGCAAAGGGCTTGGATATTCGTACATTAGTAGCAAAGAATATTGAATTGGCTTACCAGAGAAGAAAGTAGGGAAGATATGAGTTCACATTCTCCAATTGGTGTATTTGATTCAGGTGTCGGCGGATTGACTGTTGTTAAGGAAATCATGCGGCAGTTGCCGGGAGAAAGTATGGTGTATTTTGGTGATACTGCCAGAGTGCCATATGGTTCCAAATCAAAAGACACCGTGTTAAAATACTCAAAGCAAATTGTTCATTTTCTGCGAAAGAAAGAAGTGAAGGCAATTGTGGTTGCCTGCAACACTGCCAGTGCTTTGGCATTGGATGAAATCAAGCAGGAAATTGATATACCGATTATTGGTGTAGTAGAGCCGGGTGCAAAGATGGCAGCAGAAATTACCAAAACCAACAGTATCGGAATTATCGGAACGGAAAGCACAATTAAAAGTGGAATTTATACCAAGTATTTGCGTGCAATCAATCCGGAGATTACTGCAGTAGGACGGGCATGTCCGCTATTTGTTCCATTGGTGGAAGAAGGCTTGCTGGAGGATCGGATTACAGATGATGTAATCGAGCGGTATTTGCATGAAATGAAGGAATATGGAATTGATTCCCTGATTTTAGGTTGTACTCATTATCCGTTAATACGTAATGCCATCGGGCGTTACATGGGGGCGGAAGTGAATTTGGTGAATCCTGCATATGAGACCGCCAAGAGCTTGAAAGCCTTATTGACAGAACAGCAGATATTGAATCAGTCAGGGGAGCAGGCGCATTACGAATATTATGTAAGCGATGGGGTGGATAAGTTCAGCACCTTCGCTGCGAAAGTATTGCCTTGCCATGTAGAACGGGCAACGGTAGTAGATATAGAGAGTTATTAAGGTGTAGCAATGACAAAACAAGTGTTATTATCGATTACCGGCAGCCAGTTCGCCGACGAGGAAAATGATAGCATAGAGCTGGTAACGGTGGCTAATTATTATAAACGGAACGGACGACATTTCATCCTGTACGAAGAGATTCCCGAAGGAGAGGATTCTGCAATTAAGAATACCTTGAAGTTCGATGAAACCTTTTTTGAAATGTCGAAAAAAGGCTCGGTGAATACCCAGTTGTTATTTAATCCGAAGGAAAGTAATACCAATTACTACTCAACACCTGCAGGTTTAATGACCATTAACGTAACGACAACTGAGTATCGATTTATTGAGAAAGAGAACTACATGGAGGTGTACATTAAGTACACCTTAGATATTAACTACAGTTATACCTCAGAGAATGAAATTCTGATTCGCGTTGCGGCTCAGGAACAAGAAGAATGCACATAGAAGGAGTACCATATGCTGGAATACGATTATGAACGAATGTATGATGCATTTCTTGGAATTGATACCAAGGAAGAGGAATGGGAAGAGGAAGGCATTCCGGAAGAATATAACCGTTATGAAGTGACTCCCTATGATGCCCTTAGTGTAGTATGCGAACAACTTCGAATTAAACCGACAGACTGCGTGGTGGATTTTGGTTGTGGTAAAGGACGAATTGTTTTCTTTTTTAATAATTTCTATTTGTGCCGAACCAAAGGCATTGAACAGGATGCGCAGCTATATCAGCAGTTAGAAGACAACAAGGCTTATTACTCGGTGAAATTCAGAGATCGGGAAGAGATGATTGACCTGTACCACATGAAAGCAGAGGATTACGCAATTGCTAAGGAAGATAATATATTTTATTTCTTCAATCCTTGTTCGCCGGAGCATTTTGCAACCATATTAGAGAACATTGTTCTTTCTATTGAGGAGCATTCCAGAGTGGTTACCTTGATTCTGTATTATATATCCGATGACTATCTGAAGATTATTCGGGAGATGTGTTGGAAGCAAAAGCGCATGATACGCTTGCCGAATTATGCAGAGGATACAGACGAGAAGATGTACATATTCCAGAACCCGTTGTACTAACGGATAGAAAAGGAGGAAGCCATATGAGTATGATGATGATATTGGCACTGGTTGCAGTTGCATTTGTAGTTTTATTTTGCTTTGCAGCCTTGGCAGTCGTTATCGTATTGATAGTGAATGCTGTATCTAAAAAAGAGAAGAATGAAACAAACCATTATGACTAAGACCTCGCATTTCATGCGTGAGAAATTCTGTTCTGTCTTTTGATTGACAAAAGACAGACTAGCTTGTTATTCTATATGTGCACATGCGATTCTGTGTATGTGCATGATGTTCTGTGTGATAATCTGAGAGAACAAATCATCATTCCATAGTAACCAATCCCAAAGTGATTTTAACACACCAATAACTTAAGTCCTAGTAATTTCATTTTACTAAGAAATTCAAGTTCTTGTGGCATTATCCTGCCAAGCAGTCCAAGTTCCAGTGGCATTATCCTACCAAGCAGTACCAAGTTCCAGTGGTATTATCCTACCAAGCAGTCCAAGACCCACAATGATTCCCAATTTTACACAAATACGGATAAGGAACATAATTAGTGCTCTATATCTGTAAAAGTGAACAAATTTTGTTTGGCATTGCTATAGAATATTAAGAAAATACAGATGAAGTAGGCGAGGTTGAGTAATTATCTGTAAATGCAGAAGCGAATTTGGTGATATTTGGGTCATAGCGGTGAAAAAGTACAGATGGATAAAGAGAATAGCTTTACTTATCTGTAAATCAAGAGAAAAAGAGAGGTGATGAGCGAGATTTGTCGGAAAAAATTACATAGGATAATTTGTTAATCAATAAATATCCGTAATACAAGGTATACTATTACCCTACAAGCACTATTAACGAAAGAAGGTGAAATATGAATAGACTATTGAAAGAATTACTGGTTGAAAAAGAAAAGTTAGAGAATATAATATGCTTTTCCGAGAATATTATCAAGAACGCTCCGCAAGGGAAGGTACGAGTTTCAAAATGTCATAACTCTAAACAATTCTATTATCATGATGAATCATCAGAAACTCCAAATGGAAAGTATATGAGAAAAAGTGAAGAAGAACTAGCAAGCAGAATAGTTGAACGAGAATACTATGAAAAATTACTGAAAGTATGCTATAAACGAAATCGTGAGATAGAAAAGATGATTTCTTGCATACAATCTACGGAAATCGAAGAAGTTTATGAATTAATGCCGAAAGTAAAGCGAGAGTGTTTTGACCCCGTTGTAATAAGTAAAGAATTGTTTCGACAACGGTGGGAAAGCAAAGTATACGAGGGTAAATTATTTGCGGAAGATTATCCTGAAATCTACTCCGAAAAAGGAGAACGGGTTCGCTCTAAAACGGAAAAAATCATTGCTGATAAGTTATACAAGGAAGGGATTCCGTATCGATACGAGGAACCCCTTGAATTAAAAGATCGTAGAGTGATATATCCGGATTTCAAAATTCTGGATATTGAAAACAGGAAAGAGATAATATTGGAACATTTTGGAATGATGGATGATGAAAACTATGTCAGTAAGACATTAATGAAGCTAAAGCTGTATGAAAAAAGTGGGTTTGTGCTAGGGAAGGATCTGTTAATTACCTTTGAAACAAGTATTGAACCATTTGATTCCAGACAGTTTGATAGAATGCTGAGGGAACATGGATTGAAGTAGTTTTACTTGTCTCTGGTGGAAGCGTTTTTAGTAGTTCTTCTGCAATGCGTGATTCAAAACAACGAGAAAGCCTGGTTACTATTTGAAAAACAGGCAGGGAAAGAACTGTGCATAGAGATATTGCACTAAAGAGGGCAGGAACCAAAGCAAGAATACAGATATATCTGTAAGAGAGTCGCGCTATCTGTAAGAAATAAAAGAAAACCAAGTGGTTTTTGTGAAATCTTAGGAGCAATACGGATAGAATACCTCGATTTTTTCAAGTATCTGTAGAAATCAGTGCGAAAGCTGTGTAGAAGAAGTCATTTTATTAATTTTGTACAGATGAAAATACAAAGTATATCACATCATCTGTAAAATACTAGGAATACTAAAAAAAATGAATGATTCTAGGGCAATAATTACAGATGATTTCAGCACATAGTCCACAATGTCCGTAAATGAGAAAACAAGAGCATATAAACAAAATCGGAACGATTATCTGCGTTACTAAACGCCAATCGTTCCGGTTTATGCTACTTCAATATAGAATAGCTATATGCGATTGTATGTCACAAGTCTGCTTGAATAGTCAATTATTTAGTAATCTTCTTAGCTGCTTCCTTCTGCGCCTTGGCACGAGCCTTAGCAGCCTTTTCAGCTTCTTTGTTTTTCTCTTCTTCTACCATTAACTTCTGGTATTCATTCTGCTTTTTACGAAGCTTTGCACCCCAGCTGGACTTCTTCTTTTCATCTGCAGGAGCAACCTTACCACGAACATTCTTTACACTTACAATATAAATGCCGCTAACCATAGCTTTTACTTCGCCCTTGGTTGGAAGCTCATCGAAAATAGTGTCATCTGCGATTAATGTAAGAATCTGCGGACCAACCTTTGCCTTAACAACCGGAAGCTTCTGGTTCTGGTAACGCTTTGGTGTCTGTTCCATAACAACCTTAGGAAGCTTTGCGTCCTTCATCTTCATGTATTTCTTGTCAATAATTAACATGGTAACCTGTTGTGCAGCTTCGGCCATCTGTTCCTTCTGTGCCATCTGCTTTTTCTGCATTTTGTTGCCCCAAATATAAAGTACAACCATTGCAATTATCAAAACAACCAAAATTGCTGTTGGGATAATCCATAAGGCCGGATTTGGAGCTGCGGTAATAATTCCAATCATCGGGAATCCTCATTAATTCTTCTGATTCAAGGCCATATGCTCTGCCTTGTTATTTTCATATAACTCTTTTACAAATGTCTGTGTGTAGCCGCCTAAGTGCTTTTTTTGCTCTGTTTCCAGCTCAGAAAGTATAATAGGCTTGCCGTATGCAATGGTAATCGTACCCTTTGTGATTTTGAAGCCTTCGTTGTTTTCCAGACAATCATCCGTTCCGAGAATGGCTACCGGCACTACCGGTACATTTGCCTTGGTTGCCATTTTCAAACTACCATCCTTGAATTCCTTCATTTCATCGGTGTGTCCACGAGTGCCTTCCGGACAAATGCTCATAGAACAACCGCATTTAATATGCTCTGTTGCATCAGCAATACTCTTGATGGAAGCCTTAATATTGGCGCGGTCTAAGAAGACGCAACCAATGTCACTCATCCACAATCCAAGTAACGGAATTTGACGTAATTCTTTTTTGGCTACAAAACCAACCGGTACACCGGCGGTGGTTTGTAATAGTAAAATATCTAAGTAGCTACGATGGTTGCTGACAAATAATACGGGAGTGTCTGTCGGAATGTTTTCAACACCCACCACATTTTTCTTAACACCTCCAAGCCAAAGGACACAGTTAAATGCCCAACGAATCATCTTGTGTGAAACCCGGTATTTTGTCATTGGCTTTTTCTTTCCGATTAACCAAAGTACCAAGTGTAATGGCAAGAAAAAGATCAAATACCACGCAACGTACAAAACACATAGTACGGAACGAAAATTGACTTTCATGAATACCTCCTATCTACCATAGAGCTTCGCTGTTTCATATAATCTGGCGGCAAGCGTGTCGCCTAAATCCGCATCGGTAAAACGCCAACTCCAGTTGCCGTCTGCCACACCCGGAGTATTTAGACGTGCCCAAGAGTCCAAACAAAGAATATCCTGCATTGGAACGATTGCCATGTTTGCAACAGAAGCAAAACAAGAACGAATCATAACCCAGCAGATATCACTTGCATCAGTACTGAAATAACGACGTAATTTATCTCTGGATGCTTCATATGCTTTGTTATACCAGCCCAAGGTAGTATCGTTGTCATGAGTGCCGGTATAGCATACGCAATTACGGGTAAAGTTATGTGGAAGAAAATGGTTTTCCTCCGGATTTTCAAATGCGAACTGTAAAATCTTCATACCCGGCAAACTGAACTTATCACGAAGCTCTACAACCGAGTGATCAATCTCGCCTAAGTCTTCTGCAATGATTGGAAGGTTATAACCTAAGGTTGCTTCCAAAGTAGTAAAGAAGTTGATTCCCGGTGCTTCCTGCCATTTACCGTTTACGGCAGTTTCATCCCCATAAGGGATTTCCCAGTACTTATCAAAGCCACGGAAGTGGTCAATTCGCAGGAAGTCCGTTAAGGTTAACTGATAACGAATACGGTCAATCCACCACTGGTAACCGGTCTTAGTATGATTCTTCCAATTGTATAATGGGTTACCCCATAACTGACCGGTAGCACTGAAGTAATCCGGCGGTACACCGGCAACAACTGTCGGATAACCCTTGGAATCCAACTTAAATAAGCTAGGATTGCTCCATACATCTACACTGTCCCAAGCAACGAAAATCGGAATGTCACCTACAATCTTAATTCCCTTTTCGTTGGCATATTCTTTTACTGCCATCCAGTCATGATGGAACAAGAACTGGATAAACTTATAATAACCCATTTCGGTTTTTAATTTCTCAATCCAAGTAGCCTTCTGCTTAGCAGTTGGTTTCTTCAAGGAATCCTCCCACATGTACCAAGGGGCTCCTTGATGATAATCCTTGCCTGCCATAAAGAGGGCATAATCTTCCAGCCAAAATGTATTGTTACAGAATTTCTCGTATTCTGCCATTAATTCCGGATTGCCGTTAAAGTCATCCGGAAGCTCCGGATTTATAAAGCGCTCATAAGCCTTATGTAAAAGTCCTGTCTTAAATTCAATCAATGGACCATATTCAACCTTCACCGGGTCCCATTGTGGCATTTCAGCGAAATCACAATCGCTTAACAAATGAACCTTCTTCAAGAAATCCAAGCTAATAATTAAAGGTTGTCCGGCAAAAGAAGAAAATGGCTGGTATGGTGAATCGCCAAAACCGGTGTGGCCCAAAGGTAATACCTGCCACAGGTTTAGACCGGACTTTGCCAAAAAATCGATAAAACGATAAGCCCCATCTCCCAAATCGCCGATACCATATGGTCCCGGAAAAGAAGTCGGATGGGCTAAGACGCCTGCATATTTTTCAATCGGTGCTTCGGCACCTGTTATATTTGTCATAAGAAGTTCCTCCTAGATTCTCTTCGTAAAAATGCAATGTTACAACTGATATATTATACATAAAAACTCAAGAAAATACAATAAGAGAAAAGCTTCTTGTGCTGTATTTGATTTTATGTTACACTTTTTTCGCTAGTTTGATAAAAGAATCATTTCAATTCGTGGTGTCTTGATAAAAATCCAGCATAGAATGATATAGCAATTCCAGCACCTCATAAGAACCGGTATAAGTAGTGTGCTTACTATTCGGTACTACTTGGAAACTGCAATCGGATAGTTTTGAAGCCAGCTTCTTTTGAAGATGATTTTTGACAACGGTATCGTTTTCGGCTGACAATAGTAAAACCTTTGCGTGAATATTATTGGTAACAGCAGGAGAAAGCAAAGGCTTCTATATGCTCAGTGCCTGGTGCATCCAACAATTGGTTGATGCTGAGGTCTGATATCGGGTGTCCCGAATACGATATTCCAGATTGTGTTTGAACCGGGCATAACTCACATCGGAGGTTTTGTGGTGATCCACATTCGGGTCAAAGTCGTGACTGTGTGGGAACCGGGTAGTCCATCCGTACTTTTTCCCGTAATGACGGGACGCAATACGAACAATCGGTGCCGGAATTCCTTCCGTAACCGGACATACCATCGGAGAAGAAAGCACCGCTTTTGAGACCTTGCATTCATCGGAAGCAAGATAAAAGGTGCCCACTGCGCCGCCCATGGAATGTGCAAATAAATATATAGGAAGATTCGCACTTGCAGGTAATACGACCTTATCAATCACTTGGGTTAAATCCTGTACATAATCTTGAAAATGGTCTACATGAACCAGACGAGGCTCCTCTTCGGACTGCTTATTTGTCTGACCGGACAAGCCGTGACCCCGGTGGTCATATAGAAAGACATTGTAGCCCATGTTTAACAAATACCATGTCATTTCATAGTATTTTTCATAGAATTCCGTAAAACCATGAACGATTACGACGGATGCACGACTGTTTTCAGCTAAATAGTATTCATACTCCAGATTGCAACCATCGAAGGTGGTTAAGGAACCACGGGTTGCATATTTTTGAAGAGTGGTTTCGATTTCAGTAATCGCTGCTTCAAACTGGTTTTCCTGAATGATATGAAGTTGATAACTGGGTTGAAATAACATATATACTCCAATCTGCCAAGGAATGGCAATGTAATGGTTATTAATTACAGATTATTATAAATCAAAGGTGGTGATAATAATGAAAACAAATACATCAAAACGAATCAAAGGATGGCGTATCATTATTATTACTTTATTATCATTCATACTTGCGTCTTTTGCAATGACAAAATTGATTTATGATGCATGTTTTCAGCGGTATGATGTAGTAAATGAAGAAATACCGGAAGAATTCCAACCTCTATTGGAAGAACGGCAAAACATTTCTCTTCAATCCGGCAAAAACAAGATTCAAGGATATCTGTATTCTGAAGCAGATTCCGATGCTCTGGTGGTAATTGCTCCCGGATATTGTGCCAGTGCAGATTCTTATCTGGGGTTGGTACAAGATTTTGTAGACTATGGCTGGGATGTTTTTATTTTTGATTCTACCGGCAGTTGTACAAGTGAGGGAAAAACTTCTGTTGGGTTTTCGCAGGAATTATTAGATTTAGATGTTGCCTTAACATATATTGAAGCAAATTATGAATATGAGGATTTGTTGTTGTTCGGACATAGTCGCGGCGGTTATTCCGTTTGCGGAATGCTGGGAAGTGACCATGATATAACGGCAGTGGTATCCGTTGGAGGTGTAAATAGTGCCATGGAGGCGGTGATTCAGCCGGCAACCAATTATGTGGGGGTTCTTGCCTATGGAAATTATCCGTTTTTATGGCTATATCAGGTATTGCTGTTCGATATGGAAACCGTAAATATAAGAGCGGACAGGCAAATTTCGAATTCTGAAGTTCCGACATTGATTATACAAGGTTCTAATGATATAATCGTACCAATGGACAAAAGTTCAATTTATTCTTATAGAGAGCAGATTGAATCGGAACATGTTGAATTTATCTTGAATGAAGTGCCCGGACAGGATGGGCATCGGGATATTTTATTTGACAGTGATGGAACAGCCAATAATGAATTGATGGAAAACATAAATCGGTTCTACATGGAAAGTATGGAGGACCAGGGGAGAAACTAAGGATGAACGTCATATTGATTCCGGCATACAAACCGGGTGAAGAGCTTCTAAAGCTGATTGACCAATTGCATAGCAGACATCTGTCTATACTAGTCGTGGATGATGGTAGTGGAGCGGATTATAACAAGATTTTCGAAAAGGCTTCTGAAAAAGCAGTGGTGCTCCACAATTCTAAGAATTTGGGCAAGGGAGCTACCTTGAAGCATGGTATGCGGGAATTGCGAAAACATTATCCGGACTGTACCCATTTTATTACGGTGGATGCAGACGGACAGCATAGAATCGAGGATATTTGTAAGGTTCATGAAGAGTTAGAAAAAGGTGCTTCCTTTGTGTTGACCATGCGTGATTTGCAAGGAAAGATTCCGGCAAAATCAAAATTCGGTAATCTGTTGTCCCGTTGGATTTATACACTTTTAACCGGACATTATTTCAAAGATAACCAATCAGGCTTGCGTGGTTTTGCGGTAGAGCATATTGATTGGATGTTAAAGGTGGCTGGAGATAAGTATGATTATGAAATTAATGTACTTTATTATGCAGATATGCAAAAGGTCACCATTACAACGTTGCCAATTGAAACAGTTTATATTGATGGTAATCGTTCTACCCATTTTAGCCCGGTTAAGGATACCTTGTGGATTTACAGACGCTTATTTGACAGTGCCAAAGGAACTTTGATTACAACACTGCTATATGAAGTGTTCATGTTGATTATTACGATTATCTGGGGATATGATTGGTGCTTTGTCACCATTCCTGCAGCAGGAGTTATCTGTGCAGGAATTGGGACATTGATGAACGGAATTTCCTTCCGAGATGTTGATTATAAGAGTCACGGACGTATGTGGTTCTTCGCTGCAGGGGTTGGAACCTATAACACGGTTATGTGTACGTTGGCAGGACTTCTATGTAGCGAACTGCCATTGATATTGGTCTTTAATATACTCTTGTTGTTGCGTTTGCCTATCCAATATCTTGTATATCAGCTATGTGCCGGTCGAAACCGCCGGCGTTAAGGTTTAACAGCTGTCCAACACAGGCAACCACTGTTTCTTCTGTAGCACAGCCGTGCATTTTTACCACCGGCTTTTTTGTGCCAAGGAATGTAGCACCGCCTCTGGTATTTAATTCAAAGACATCATTTAATTTTTCTAATATGGAATCATACATAGCAGCGTCTTCTGAAGATGCTGCTTTTTGTTGCTCCCGAACAATCTGCATAGCAGCCTTGCCGGCACCTTCTACACATTTCAGCATAATATTTCCGGCGAATCCGTCAGCAACGACTACATCTGCATATCCATTGATTAAGTCGTATCCCTCTGCGTTGCCGATAAAATTAATCGGAAGTTCTTCCATTAATGCATAGGCTTCTAGTGCAAGGGGATTTCCTTTTCCTTTCTCACGACCAACGGAAAGCAAAGCAACCCGAGGTTCTTCTAATTGATACATACTACGGGCAAATGCATTACCAAGTAATGCAAAGTTCGCCATGTCTTTCGCGGTACAATTCACATTGGCACCGCAGTCTACTAAGCAAACCATTTTACCGTTGATGCACTGTAATGAAGAAGATAAAGCCGGTGTTTTTAAGCCGGCAGTTAAGCCGAGGCGGAAGGTGGAACCTACCAGTAAGGCTCCGGTGTTGCCGGCACTTAATAAGCCGATGCAATCATTGTCCTTCTTCAATGCTTCAATGGCACGAACCATAGAAGAGTTATCCTTGCCGTTAAAGATACAGGTGGCAGGCTCGTCGTTGGTTATTACATCTTCGGCGTGTATAATTTCTATGCGGGATAAATCCGCATCTTCCGGCAATTCCTTGCGAATATCTGTTTCGTTTCCGGTAACAACAATCTGAATTTCCGGAAATGCGTCTAAGGACCGGATAGCACCCTGTAAGATAGGGAGCATACCGTCATCGGCACCCATTAAATCAATCACAATTTTCTTCATATACATACCTCCTATTTGTATTGTCTTACTTTTTTACCTGACAAAATTTTCCTAAAAGAAAGTGGCAGATATTTCACTGCCACTTGTATTACTCAATTGCAAAAATAAAACTATAAACATCCTGACCGCCGTCAATAATACCCACCTCGATGAGCGGATAACGCTCCAATACCATACGACGGAATGCGGATTTCTCACCCAGGGTTACATCACATCCGCAGAATGCAGTAATAACCTGCTTATCCTCGATGTCCGGTAACTTTTCGATTAATGCCAAAGCAGCATCTACCTTGTCGGTAGAATCAGACAAGATACAGTCATGAATCAGACCGATGTAATCGTCCTTCTTAATTTCAATACCATTCATAACCGCATCCCGGGTTGCAGTGCTGACATAACCGGTGGTAACGTTTGGCAGATAATAGGTCATTTCAGAAATAACTTCCTCAATGGTATCATAGGTCAAATCCATCATGGAAAGGGCAGAGTAACCCTCGGCAATAGACTTGGTCTGAATGACACGGACATCTGCATCCTTGTAAATATCAGCTGCTTGTTGTGCAGTCATAATAATATTCGAATCATTTGGCAGAACAATAATGTGGTCTGCGTTTAATTGACGGAATACATCAATAAAATCCTGTGAAGACGGATTGTTGGTTTTGCCACCGTCTACAATGATTGCCGCGCCTGCGCCCTTAAAGTATTTCTTGATGCCATGACCGGTTGCAGTTGCCACTACCGCATACTTCACATGCTCCATTGGCTTCTTCTGGGCTGTGATTTCTGAATGCTGGAAGGTCATATTTTCAATTTTAATGGTGATTAATTCTCCGTAGGTTCTTGCATAAGCAATTACCTTCTCCGGATAATGAGAGTGTACATGAACCTTTACTAAGGTGCCGTCACATACCGCTACAATGGAATCACCAATGGTCTCTAGGTAACGAATAACTTCGTCAATATCAAACTCATCAATATTTGTCTTGAATGCCTGTAACTGTAAAATGAATTCAGTACAGTATCCAAATGTTAACAAGTTCTCCGGATCATAATCTGAGAACTGAATATGTGTTCCTAAATCAGAAGATGAATCGTCCAATAATTCATTACGCAATGCTAGAAGCATACCCTCGAATATATAAATCAATCCGGCACCACCGCTATCTATAACACCGGCTTCCTTCAATACAGGAAGTAATTCCGGAGTGCGAATCAGAGACTTTTTCATTTCCGATACAACCCGATCCAAACAATCCTCAAAGTCTGTATATCCGGCACGCTTTTTCATTGCTTTTTCAGCAGATTCCCGCATAACGGTCAGCATAGTACCCTCTACCGGCTTGGAAACAGCTGAATAAGCCCGATTCGAACCACTAAGCAATGCTTCCAGAAAATCATCAATGGAAATCTCTGCTTTGTCCTGTACGCTTTCAGAAATGCCTCGGATAAATTGCGACAAAATAACACCGGAATTACCACGGGCCGCCAGTAAGGTTCCGTGTGCAAATTCCTTCATATAGGTACCGGCAGATTCCGGTTCTTCAGAACCTCGGTTTACACCACCTTCGATTGTCATTGTCATATTCTTACCGGTGTCTCCATCCGGTACAGGAAAGACATTTAATTCATCAACAGTTTCTGCATTACGCTTCAAATTACGATAACCGTTGATTAACATATTGCGTAATTGTATACCATCTAAAACGGTAGTACCCATTGCTATTTTCCTCCTTCAATCGTCACTTCGGTACCCCAACAATATACGTTTACGGTACCCGGACCTACAGAAGCACCAACAATTGGTCCAATGCAACTGATAATGCAATCCTTAAAAGGAACCTTTTCTAAAATTGCATCACGATAAGCCTCTGCTTCTGTTAAATTATCTGCATGTGAAATGTATAATGTATTATTTTCCGGTTCAACGGCTGCTTCTACAATACGGGCAACGATTTCGTTGCGGGTATTCACAGCACCCTTTACCTTCTTAATTGCATAATTCTGACCGATTTTGTCCGAAATAATAATAGGCTTAATTCCTAAAAAGTTTCCGAAAAATGCACTGGTAGCAGTCACACGACCGGCTCTGCGCAGGAATTCCAAATCAGCAACTGTTGCAAACTGGTTTACATTTAATCGAATGGATTCGATGTATTCTGCAACCTCAGAAACAGTCTTACCCTCGTCACGCATATCGGCAGCAACCATGGCCAAATGTCCCTGTCCTAAAGAACTGATTAAGGAATCTACACAGCAAATGGTACGATCCGGATATTCGGCAACCAGATTCTTGGCAACGATTCGAGCTACGTTAATGGAACCGCTTAATGCAGAAGAACAAGATATGTAAAGGACATCCTTGCCTTCCTTTAACCACTTTGTAAAGTGTTCTTCGTAAACAATGCTAGGAACCTGAGTGGTCTTAATAATGGTTCCGCAACGCATAGATTCGTAAAAATCATGTACTGAATGAGAGGACCAGTCCAATAAGGCCGGAAATTCCTCTGTTCCGATAGTGTAATTCATTGGAGTATAATCAATGTCATACTTTTCCAATAACTCCATACTTAAATCGCAGGTTGAATCTGCAATAACAACAAATGTTCCCATGATAAATCCCTCCGTTTTATCTTAAATATATGTGCTAAACTATGCTCCTTGTGTTTTAATATTGGCTGAAATCTCATCCATTAACGCACGTTCTTTTTCTAATCCCTTGCTGGCAGGTTCTCCCTTATAGAACACAGCACACAGACCAGGTCCGATATTAGCACCGCAACCCTGACCAACCTCAGTAATAATAATTTCCTTTGGCGCAAATTCTTTTTGTACCATGTCTGCAAGTACCTGAGCATATTCTTTACGCTTAGAATGTGCAACGAAGATAATCTGCTCTTCCGGATTGGAAATGGTTTCTTTAATATATGCAGTAATTGCTTTTGTAGCATCCCGCTTTCCCTTGAATTTACCGATTACCTCGGACATACCCTGTTCATTAAAGTCTGCCAACAGATTCAATCCAACCATACTTCCGAAGAAGGCCTTGAAATTCGAAATACGACCTTTTTTAACAAGGAAGAATAAGTCGTCCATTGGACCCATTTGATGAATGGTATGCTTCTCTTTCTCAATGTATTCTACTACTTCATCTAAGGAGCATCCTTCCTGACGCTTCATAGCAGCAGAAATAACTAACAAAGCAAGGGAAGTGGAGTAGCGTAAGGAATCCACACATACAACACGTCTGCCCGGATACTTCTCCATCAAATCTTTGGCTACCAGCTGACAATCGTTATAGGTAGAGGATAAGCCACTGGAAATACCCATGGTTAATACATCATAGCCCTGAGCAAGATATTTTTCGAACTTTTCTGTGATTTCCGCAATTGGAGGTGCGGCAGTCTTGTACAGAACCTTATGGTTTCTCATGGAATGATAGAAATCCTCCGCTGAGATATTGTTCCAATCCATGTCAATAGGTTCAGAATGACCATCCGGGAAATACAAAACACCACGGATATAATCCGGTATATCAAAACGTTCTCGCATTTCAGCATTTAAGTCACAACAACTATCAGGAATAATTACAAAATTACTCATAGTTCCTCCTTAATTCTCAGAAAAATATATTTCTTTTATTTCTATTTAAAAACAATCTTCTAAAGTATAGCACAAGCATAAATGGTTTTCAATCGGATTTTCGACAAGAAACCCTAGGATTCTGTTGGGAATAATAGGGTTTTATTAGGTATGGAAAGAAGTTGCAAAAATGAAAGGCGTTTGGTATCATAGTTGAGTTAGATAATACTATGCAAATAAGAAGGGATATTAGTATGCTTTGGTTATATATTTTAATAGGTGTAATCGTAATTCTAATAATTGGTGGTGTAGTGGCTATGCTATGTATAACACTGCCGATTGCAAAACGTGTATATAGAGAGCAGTTAGTAAAAGAAACTCCGGAGAAGTGGTTGCGGGAATGTTCCGCACCGGAGCATGAGGAACAGGCATATATGTGGAAAACCGGTTGTGAATGGGCAGACGGCAAGAAGGACTATATGCGTGAAGTAATGATAGAACGTGAGGGTTTGAAGCTATACGGCGAATTTTATCAATTCGGCGGAAATGAATGCGTCATTATTGTTCCGGGACGCTGCGAGTGTCTGAAATACTCTTATTATTTTGCGGAACCTTACGAAAAGCTTGGTATGAATGTATTCGTATTTGATCAACGGGCGCATGGAAAAAGCGATGGAGAATATAATACCATTGGCGGCAAAGAACATGGTGACCTGATTGCATGGATTCAATATTTGGAAAAGGAATTTTCTATAGATTCCGTGTGGTTACATACCATTTGTGTCGGTACATCTTCGGCGATGCTTGCTATGGTATCGGAAGCCTGCCCAGAGAGTGTAAAGGGTTTGATTACAGAAGGTTGCTTTATTTCTTTCCGGGAAACCTTCAAACAACATATGATTGATATTAATAAGCCATGCTTCCCTGTATTGGATGAGGTAATGTGGTACATCAAACGATATACCGGAACCAACGTATACAAAACCGCACCGGGACGTTTGGTGACGCAGATAAAGCAACCGGTACTGTTCTTATATGGTGAAAAAGATATCTTCTCCCGTCCGGAAAAGAGTAAAATCATATTTGAGAAATGTGCCAGTCTGCAAAAAGAACTGGTATGGTTTGAAAAAGGTTCTCATTCTCATTTGAGACAGAATAATTTAGAGCAATACGACACAGCTATTGCAGAATTTGTAAATAGAAACCGAAAATAGGTATTATTATGAAGAAAATGATTCGACAGTTGGTAAATAAGAATTGTGCCGACTTAGAACAATCGAATAAGGATTTTGAAGCCATTTATAAGATTATGTTTCGCTTAACGGATAATGTGCTGGCAGAAACCAACGATGGATATGAGATTCAGAAATATACATACGGGGATGTACAAAAGCGGATTGAAACAACCTCGGCTGCATTACACGCACGCATTGGAGCGACCCATGGATATGTTGGTTTAGAAATGGAAAACTGCGTGGAGTGGATTGTGGCATTTTGGGCGATTTTGCGAAGTGGAAATAAGCCGTATCTGGTGAATTGCCGGCATCCGAAAACCTTGTCGGATGGCATATTAAACACCCTGAATATTCAATATGTTGTCAGCAATCGTCCCACAGAATTGAATGCAGAATACATTGATATTAACACGTTAACAGAGGCAGTTCCTTTCGAAGGTGAATTTGAAAATGAAATTGCATTATCTACCTCTGCCACAACTTTGAAAGAAACTATATGCTTTTATACCGGAAAAGAAATTGCGGCCCAGCTATTGAATACCAAAGGTGTGTTAAAGGAAAGTGAAGGCTTATCTGCCTTTTACCATGGAGAAATTAAGCAACTGGCATTCTTACCTTTCTATCATGTATTTGGTTTGTTTGCAGTGTATTTTTGGTATACATATTTTGGCAGAATACTTGTGTTTATGCGTGACTATGCGCCGGATACAATATTAACCACTTGTCGTAAGCATGAGGTAACGCACATTTTTGCAGTACCGATGCTGTGGCATACCATAGAGAAAAAACTGTTAAAGCAGTTGGAACAAAAGGGCGAGAAAACTCAGAAGAAATTCCAAAAAGGAATTCGGATTTGTACAGCATTACAGAATGTATGTCCAACTCTGGGAGCCAAGCTGGCAAAACGGATTATGCGGGAAGTAACAGATCAGTTGTTTGGGCCAAGTGTTCAGTTCTGTATTACCGGAGGCAGTTATATTAAAACTTCTACATTGGAGCTGTTTAACGGAATCGGTTATCCGCTGCACAATGGTTATGGTATGAGCGAGGTGGGAATTACATCTGCGGATTTGCGGAACCGACCGAAAGAGTTGAATCAGAATACGGTGGGAAAACCATTTACATGCGTTACCTATGAGATACAGCAGGACGGAACCTTATGCATTGGCGGCGATTCTATGTGTCATGCCCGAATGATTGATGGTGAATATATACCAACCGGAGCCCGGTTAGAAACCGGAGATGTTATGGAATGTAATGAGTCCGGACAATACATAATTCAAGGACGAATGGGAGATGTGGTCATCGGTGAAAATGGTGAGAACATCAACCCGGACACCATAGAAAAGCAATTTGCTTTGCCGGATGCCCTGCAGTATGTAGTGCTTGGAATTCCGCAGGAATCAGAGGAAGTGCTTTCTATGATTGTCGCTATCCATCCATACCTTGCGTTGGAACGGATGCAGCAATTAATGGAACAAGTCTATGCTATTAATGAAACCCTTCCAATGACCAGTCGGATACGAAAGTTCTATGTTACCTATGATGAACTGGCACCAAAGACCGCTATTAAGGTAGGACGGAAGTATGTGCTGAGAGGTCTGGAAAATGACACTATTCATTTGATACCGTTTTCGGAACTCAGTCAGCAACTGCAAGAGATACCGAAGGGTGAGGTGAATCCTCAACTGGTAGCAACTGTTCGGAGAATTGTAGCAGAAGTGCTGGGAATAGACGAAACAGAACTTGGATTGGATACACATATTATTCTGGATTTGGATACCGATAGTTTGCAGTACTTTGAAATATTGTCGCGACTGGCGGCGGAATTTGATTTGCAGGGAACTGTAGGAGAAAACGAAGGAACCGATACCATACGGGAATTTTGTAAATATATAGAGGAACACATTTAATCATGAAGAAGAAAAAAATGAATTTATTTTTTCTTTGGTTCATGAAGATTACAGGATGGCTGGGAGCAGTTGTTTTCTTCAAACCGAAGATTTATTACATGAATCGAAAAAAGCAGGGACGTCGCATAAAAGGGGCATGTATTTTAATGTCTAACCATGTGTCCCTTTGGGATTTCTTTTTGTATCTGTTAATATTTGTGGAGCGGAATATCCGGTTTCTTATGGCGGAAATCTTATTTACCAAGAATCCGTTTATGACCTTCCTCTGTTATGCAACCGGCGGCATTTATGTTAATCGGGATGCGGTTAATATGAGTTTTTTGAAGGAATCCCTAGAAACTCTGAAAAAGGGTGGTGTTGTTGGAATCTTCCCTCAGGGACGTGTTGCAGTAAAGGGGAAGACCTGGCCGTTTAAGCCGGGGATTGTGTCCATTGCCCTTCATTCCGGAGCTCCGATTCTTCCGGTGTATACGGATGGTAATTATGGAATTTTCAAGCAAACCCATGTAATGATAGGGGAAAAGATTTATCTTAAGGATTATTTTGATATAGAAGATACAAGTGAAGAAAATA
The DNA here is from genome assembly GCA_017461045.1 of Lachnospiraceae bacterium. Taxonomy (GTDB): domain Bacteria; phylum Bacillota; class Clostridia; order Lachnospirales; family Lachnospiraceae; genus CAG-632. Next base: position 116,079 of record JAFTZJ010000057.1, read on the forward strand.
TTCGTAAGATGACGCAATTTTTGCAGGATAAAACCTTTGAATTAAAGGATGAGATGGAACGTAGAATGAGAAAGTAGCCATGAAGAATAAACAAGAGAGTGAAAAGACGAAAAAAAACGAGAAGCAAAAGCCGGGAAAGTATCTAATGTTAGATTTGGCGCGAATTTTCTGTATTCCGACACAGCTTTATTACCGCATGAAGCGGGAATATGTGGGTGAGAGTACAAAGATTCAAGGGGGAGCATTGATTGTGGCCAATCACAGTTCCTTTTTAGACCCGCTGACTTTGATTGATGCATTCTGGTATCGGCGTTTGTACTTTTTGGCGGCAGAAGCTGTAATGAGTACCAAATTAAAACGGTTTCTCATGGGAAAGATTTGCATAACAATTGATCGCAACATTTCAGATATCGAGGCAATTCGAAAGGCAGTTTCTGTGTTGAAGGAAGGGCAGTGCCTTGGAATGTTTCCCCAAGGAGCTATTCAACAGGAACAGGAAGTGAACAGTATTAAATCCGGTGCCATATTGATAGCGGTTCAAGCGAAAGTTCCTATTGTGCCGGTTTATATTGCGAAGCGGGAACATTGGTGGCAACGCCAGAAAGTGGTAATTGGCGAGCCATTTTATTACAAAGATTATTGCGATAAGATAATGCCTTCTATGGGAGATATTCAGCGATTGTCACAGATGTTATTGGAACGCATGCAGGAATGTGAAACGAAATACGAAACCTTATATAAGAAGAAATAGGAGGAAACGATTATGAGTACATTTGAAACCTTATTGGAGCTGGTAAAGAGTGTGTTTGACGGAGAACTTGATGTTACCAACATCACACCGGAATCCCGGTTAATAGAGGATATTGGAATGCAGTCTATCGGAATGCTTTACATGGCAGTTGCCATTGAAGAGAAATTCGGTATTAAGTTTAATAACGATGATTTCGCAAAGATTAAAACTGTGAAGGATATTGTTGCCCGGATTGAAGGCGAGGTGTAGACCGTGCGTTGGGTAGAACAGAAACCAAAGTGCGGTGATATTGTTCGTGTGAAATGCAAGTTCTATTATCACTATGGGCTATTTGAAGATGCGAAGCATGTAATACAGTTTGGACTGCCGGACAATACCGGAGTGAATCCGGATGAGATTGAAGTGTTGTCAACAGATGTACAGACCTTTTTGGCAGGAGGCAGTTTGGAAACTGCGAAGCTGAGCCTGACAGAAAAGGCAAAACGACGTTCGGTAAAGGATACCATTGCGTACGCCCATGAAAAGATAGGTATGCGGGGGTACAATATACTTCATAACAACTGCGAGCATTTTGTAAATGAGTGCGTTTTTGGTGTTGCTTACTCAACGATGGTTAGCGGAGTACGGGAAGATGTAAAGAAGAAAATGCAATAGAAACAGACAAATATTGTCGAATTAAGAAATTGTTAACAGAAATGTTGCATTTTATTAAGAAACGTGTTACACTGTGTCATGGTGAGTTTCTATGCTGACCGATTATTTTATTTATGAGAATGGAGGAAGACAAATGGACGCACAGAAGACAGGTTGGATTGCATATGTTACATTAGTAGGCTGGTTTATCGCTTTCTTTGCAGGTGATAGAGAAGGTGCTAAGTTCCACATTAACCAGGCATTGGTTATCTGGATCGCATTTGCTGTATGCGCTATCATCCCAATCATCGGATGGATCGCTGAGATCTTCGTAGTTGTTTGCTTTGTTATGGGTCTTATCGCTGCTATTAAGGGCGAAGAGAATGAAGTACCTTTATTAGGCAAGATTCATATCATCAAATAATTAAGAAACATTTTATTATAAATATGAGGCGGAGTCTTCGGATTCTGCCTTATATTTATTTTAAAGTCAAATACAGCCCCAATAATAGTGAACGTAAGACTATCGTAAGTTAATTATCGTTGCGAACTGTCGGATTTTGTGATATGATGCACACGTAAATATTATTAAAAATGTAGCATATATTGCTATAGAGGAAAAACGGAGGTAATCAATATGGATAACAATTACGCACCAGAAGTAAGAACACCGGGAAAGGCAGTTGCTTGTTTGATTATGGGTATCTGCTCACTTGTATTTAGTGCTTCATATGGTATTGGAGTTATTTTTGCAATTATCGGTTTGGTATTGTTTGGACAGATTAAGAAGCAGGTGTCAGAACTTCCAAAGATGGCAAAAATCGGAAAGATTCTTTGCATGATTGGATTGATTCTGGATATTCTGATTATTGTAGGTCTCATTCTGGTATTTGGATTGGCAATTCTTGCAGAGTATATGTAAAATAGAACCTACGTATTTGATGAGAAGCATCACGTAAGTGATGCTTCTTTCTTTAAGGAGGAAATGAAGATGAATGACTTTTTAGATACAAGAGAGATTCCGATGGATGCACAGGATGTGGAACAAAATAAGATATTTGCAATTATTAGTTATATCAATCTGTTATTCCTTGTGCCAATCTTTGCAGCAAAGGATTCTGCGTTTGCAAAATTTCATGCAAACCAAGGTCTGGTGCTTTTCATTGTGACTTTTATAGTAAATGTAATCAATGGTACAATTTGTGGATTGTTAGGTGCACTTCACCTTGGTTGGCTGGCAAGCATTGTAGGTCCGATTGTGGGAATGGTGATGGTTGCATTTATGGTAGTAGGTATTATTAATGCTGCAAAGGGTGTGGCAAAAGAACTTCCGCTATTTGGTCGATTTCATATACTTGACAGCGAGAACAAAGAAGTGTAAAAGCGCGTGACGGAGGAACAGGAATGGGTAAAAATAAAAAGTCTGCAGGGATTACACAGCAGAGAATAAATCCATATCAGGGCAGTGCTATTGAACAAGCGAAGAAAATAGAGAAACAAGCATTTGTAGCGTGTGTTGCAGCAGTCGCAGCTGTACCAACGTCATTATTAGGCTTTGGTATAATTATGGGTGTTGTAGGCTTAGTTCTGGGACTTAAGGCAAAACGTCCGGACGGAAGCAGACCTATTGGTGCAATTGTGGCAATTGTGATGGGAATTTTAAGTGTTATTCTTGCGATTCCCGGTTTGATTGTGATTTATGGAACTTATATTAATCCGAATTCGCAATTTGTTCAGAATTTAGTAAATGCTATTTTCGGTCTTGAGAATATGATAATGTTCCTGTAATAATTTTTATTGTAAGAAGCCTTGGGATGTGCATCCATAATAGGTGCATAAGAGAATGGTATTTGGAGATAATAACCAGATATTGAACAGTGAGGAAATGGTTATGAAACAAGGAATATTATTTGATTTGGACGGAACCCTTTGGAATTCCAGCCTGCAGGTAGTTGAGTCTTGGAATGAGATTCTTACAACCTTACCGGATGTGAATTTTCGGGTGACAGAGGAAAGTATACAAAGTGTCATGGGACTTCAAATGGATGAAATAGGAAGACGATTCTTTCAAGGGCTGCCGGAATCCCGAGTGGAAGAAATCATGCAGTCCTGTATGAAGCATGAGAATGAATATCTTCGAACCCATGGCGGTGTGTTGTTTCCGCATTTGGAAGAAGTGTTAGAGCAGTTATCCAAAGATTATTTTCTGGCAATTGTCAGCAACTGTCAGGTGGGATATATTGAAGCGTTTTTGGAATATCACAAGCTTGGAAACTATTTTCAGGATTTTGAAAGCTTTGGTGCTACCGGCATGTCAAAAGGCGATAATATTCGGTTGGTATGTCAGAGAAATGACTTAGACAAGGCTGTATATCTGGGTGATATCCAAGGGGATTATGATTCGGCTTGTAAGGCAGGAGTGCCGTTTATATTAGCCGGATATGGATTTGGCAGCGTGGACGCAGAAGTTCCGGTGATTCAGAGCTTGCTTGAATTGCCGACGGTTGCGGAAAAGATACTGAATCAGATGTAGTTACCACAAGAGATAATTCTTGGCCTGGATAGAAAGGGGAATACCAATGATAGTGTATGAGCATGAGGCACAGTATTACGAAACCGATCAAATGGGAATTATTCATCATTCCAATTATATTCGGTGGTTTGAATCGGCTCGGATTCATTATTTGAAAGAAATCGGAATTGATTATGCAAAATGTGAAGAAATGGGTTTCATTAGTCCGGTAATGGAAGTGAATTGTACCTATAAATCCATGGTGCGGTTTGGGGATACCGTTCAAGTATTTACCAGATTCGAAGAATATACCGGTGTCAAATTCTATGTATCCTATGAAGTTCGGGATAAGGCAACCGGTGAAATACGGACAATCGGACGAAGCAAACATTGCTTTGCAGATAAAGAAGGAAAACCAATTTCGCTAAAAAGGTCCTTCCCGGAAATACATGAGAAGTTTTTGGAATTTGTGGAAGAAACTGAATAGAAGAACCAGAATAAGGAGTGTATCGCTATGATGATAGGATGCACTCCTTGTTATTATATGTGCCTTTTGTACAATTTGCGTAATTTTTTATCAGAATTGATGAAATTTCAACAAAGAAAAAACGAAAAAAGCCACCAAGAAACGATTTTTGCTTACATTTTTCCAGATATTTACAGTTAATTTGCAGAAAAAGGCGAAAAAAACGGAATAAAATTTGTGAAGTTGCATAAAAACCATTTTCAAAATCGAATTCAGGTGGTATAATAGCATTATCATGCGCAAATGGGTGACGACTTATGATTAAGAAGGAAATGATAGCAATGCTTTTGGCAGGCGGTCAGGGCAGTCGTTTAGGTGTTTTGACTTCCAGATTAGCCAAGCCTGCGGTTGCTTTCGGTGGTAAATACAAGATCATCGATTTTCCACTCAGTAACTGTATTAATTCGGGAGTGGATACAGTAGGTGTTCTTACACAGTACCGTCCTCTTAGACTGAATCAGCATATTGGAATTGGTATGCCATGGGATTTGGACCGCAATATTGGTGGTGTAACCGTATTGCCTCCATATGAGAAGAGCACAGACAGCTCTTGGTATACAGGAACGGCAAATGCAATCTACCAGAACTTAGAATTTATGGAATATTATAATCCGGAGTATGTATTAATTCTTTCTGGTGACCACATCTATAAGATGGATTATGAGGTAATGTTGGATTACCATAAGGCAAGCAAGGCGGCAGTTACTTTGGCTACATATGAAGTGCCAATGGAAGAAGCAAGCCGTTTTGGTGTTGTAATCACAGATGAGAATGGTTGTATTCAGGAATTTGAGGAGAAACCGGAACATCCAAGAAGTAATAAAGCATCGATGGGTATTTATATCTTCAATTGGAGTGTATTGAAGAATGCGCTTCAGGTGATGAAGGACGTGCCATCCTGTGACTTTGGTAAGCATATTATTCCATACTGCCACGAGCAGGGAGAAAGAATCTGTGCTTACGACTTCAAGGGATATTGGAAGGATGTAGGAACCTTAGGTTCTTATTGGGAAGCCAACATGGAGTTGGTTGATATTATTCCGGAATTTAACTTATATGAAGAATTCTGGAGAATTTACACAAAGAGTGATGCATTGCCACCACAGTATATTGCAGATACAACAAAGGTTGGCAAGTGTATTATCGGTGAAGGAACAGAGATTTATGGAGAGGTTGAGCACTCTGTAATCGGTTCTGCAGTAACTATTGGTGAAGGAGCGGTTGTAAAGGATTCCATCATCATGAACGGTGCTGTAATCGGTAAGAATTGTGTAATTGACAAGGCAATTATTGCAGAGAATACAGTGATTGGTGATGGAGCAGTCTTAGGTGTTGGTGAGTATGAACCAAGTGAGTACAATCCAAAGGTATACGCATTTGACTTGGTAACCATCGGTGAGAAATCTGTAATTCCGGCAAATGTTAAAATTGGAAAGAACACTGCTATATTTGGAGAAACGACTCTTGAGGATTACCCGAATGGCGAGCTGAAGAGTGGCGGAAGTTTGATAAAGGTAGGTGATTTGGCATGAGAGCAATCGGTATCATTTTAGCAGGTGGTAACAGCAATCGTATGGGTGGCTTATCAGCAAAGAGAGCAGTTGCTGCAATGCCTATGGCAGGAAGCTATCGTAGTATTGACTTTTCATTAAGTAATATGACGAACTCACATATTCAGAAGGTTGCAGTATTTACCCAGTATAATTCCCGCTCATTAAATGAGCATTTGAATTCTTCAAAATGGTGGGATTTCGGTAGAAAGCAGGGTGGCTTGTATGTATTTACACCAACCATTACAACTACCAACAGCTATTGGTACAAGGGTACAGCAGATGCTTTATACCAGAACATCAGCTTTTTGAAGAATAGCCATGAACCGTATGTTGTAATTGCATCCGGTGATGGTATTTACAAAATGGACTACAACAAGGTATTGGAAGAACACATCAGTACCGGAGCTGACATTACAATCGTTTGTAAAGAAGTGAAGCCGGAGGATGATGACATCAGCCGTTTCGGTGTGGTTACATTAAGTGATGATGGTTGGGTAAAGGATTTTGAAGAGAAGCCATTAGTTGCACAGAGCAATCTGGCATCAATCGGTGTATATGTTATCCGTAGAAGACAGTTAATCGAACTTCTTGAGAACTGTGCAAAGGAAGGCAGAAGCGACTTTGTAAAGGACATCTTAATCCGTTATAAAGATGTTAAGAAGATTCATGGTTATGTTATGGATACCTTTTGGAGAAATATTGGTAGCGTAGAGTCTTACTTCAAGACCAACATGGATTTCCTGAACAAGGATATCCGGGATTACTTCTTCCGGACACATCCGGATGTATATTCCAAGGTAGAAGACTTGCCGCCGGCTAAGTATAATGGGGATGCTGTTGTTAAGAACAGTTTAGTAGCAAGTGGATGTATTATTAACGGTACTGTAGAGAATTCCGTATTATTTAAGAAGGTTTACGTTGGTAACAATTGTGTAATCAAGAATTCTATTATTCTGAATGATGTTCACATCGGTGACAATTGTTACATCGAGAACTGTATCGTAGAAAGTCGGGATACCTTACGTGCCAATACCGAATACATTGGCGATGCAGATAAGATTAAGGTAGTAGTTGAGAAGAACTTCAGATATGCACTTTAATCGAAAATAAATGTGGGTGTAGAAACTGCTTTTGCAGTTTGTAAAATGACAGGGGGTTTAGCAAATGAAGATTACGGACGTAAGAGTACGGAAGGTTACAAAAGAAGGTAAAATGAAAGCTGTCGTATCAATTACAATCGACGAAGAGTTTGTTGTACATGATATTAAGGTTATCGAAGGCGAAAAGGGGTTATTTATCGCCATGCCTAGCCGGAAAGCAGTAGATGGAGAGTATCGGGATATTGCGCATCCGATTAATTCTACTACCAGAGACCGTATTCAGAATCTGATTCTGGATGCTTACGAAAAAGCATTATTGGAAGCAGACGAGACAGAATAGCTGTCATAACGAAGATGAGAACCCGAATTCCTGGTGGGGTTATACAGGAATTCGGGTTTTTTGTTTTTTAAAAAGCACGAATTGTGCAAAGTATATCAGAAAATGTATAAAAATTTTCTTAAATGCGAAATTTAGAGTTGCGGTTTTTTAACAGTCGATTATAATGGAAAATGGTTGATTTTAAATAAATAAGATACATGATTCAGGAGGAGTTAAAAATGCCAAAGTTTAGTGTTAAAAAACCATATACAATACTGGTAGCAGTTATTGCTCTGTTGGTATTTGGTTTTGTTACCTTTACGCGGTTATCTACAGACCTGTTGCCTTCCATGGAATTGCCGTACGTTGTAGTCGTTACGACATATCCGGGTGCAGCACCGGAGCGTGTAGAAAGCCAAGTAACGGAATTGCTGGAGTCCACACTGGGAACCATTAATGGTGTGGAGAATGTTACCAGTACATCCAGTGAGAATTACAGTATGGTTATGTTGGAGTTTTCAGAAGGAACCAACATGGACAGTGCTATGGTTGATTTGTCTACGGCAATTGATCAGATGGTGTTACCGGAGAATTGCGGTACACCAATGTTGATGGAAGTGTCCATGGATATGATGCCGACCATGCAGGTAACAGTTGACTGCGACGATATGGATATCTATGAATTAACAGAGTTTGCAGAAGAAACCATTATGCCATATATGGAACGTCAGACCGGTGTTGCCAGCGTAGATGGTATGGGTCTGGTAAATGAGATGGTAGAAATTCGTTTGGATGGAGAACGCATAGATGAGTTAAATGATGATTTGGCAGCCTATGTAGATGATTCCCTGGCAGATGCAAAGGAACAGTTGGATAGTGCAAATTCAGAATTGGGAAGTGCACAGGCACAGCTGGATACTGCGAAGAAGACATTAGAAGAACAGCAAAGCCAAACAGCCAAAGAATTAGCACAGACCAGTCAGTTGTTAGACGAAGCAATGGCAACTCGTGCAGCATACAGTGCACAAGTAACCAGTTTACAGGCAAGTAAGGCAGCGTTACAGACAGAACAGAAGGCTTATGAGGATGCAGGAATTGTAACGACTTATGAGCAAATGAATACATTGTTTACCTCTATGTATACGGCAGCGTCACAACCACCGTTGTCTATGATGATAGATGCAAATACTCTTCCGAAGGATATTATAGAAGCAAGTGAAAGTCCGGAGAAATTAGCGGCAGTTATTTCATTGGCAGAAACTATGTCGTCTATGCCGGGTTCTATGATTACAGCAGAGCAGGTTGCCGGATTAAAGGCACTGACTTCCGATAATTTAAAGCAAATTGTAACGGCATATAATCGGATTCCTGTAATTGAAACAGAGCTTGCGAATTTAGAAATTGAGATTGCTGCGGCACAGGCTGTATTGGATAATGTGAATTCCGCTACTCAGGAAGCAGTGAATAATTATGCTACCTTGGAGGAAGGAAAGATTACAGCGGCAGCAGGTTTTGGTTCTGCAACTGCACAGTTAGAAGCAGCACAGACAGCTTTGAATGAAGGTAAAGCAGAAATGGAAAGTGCAGAGGATTCTTATGAATCTGCAAAGGAAACTGCCCTGAAGAGTGCGAACTTAGATGCATTACTGAATCTGGAAACCTTATCCGGCATGATTTATGCACAGAACTTTGCGATGCCTGCCGGTTATATATATGAAGATGAAGACCAGTATTTATTGAAGGTTGGAGAAGAATTTACAAGTGTTAAGGAATTAGAAAATGCACTGTTATGTGATATTGATGGTATTGGTGAAGTGCGATTAAAGGATGTTGCAACTGTTACCATGATTGATAATTCCGGTGCATCCTATGCAAAGGTAAATGGTAATCAGGCAATTATTCTGGCGATTTATAAAGCAAGTACCGCAGGTACTGCCAGTGTATCCGATGAGTGTAATGAAGCCTTTGAAGAACTGGAAGAAAAGTATGCAGGCTTACATATTATGAACCTGATGGATCAGGGCGAATATATAGACATGATTATTAAGTCCGTATTATCCAATCTGATTTATGGTGCAATCCTTGCGATTATCGTCCTTGCAATCTTCTTAAAGGATGTAAAGCCAACAATCGTAGTTGCAATCAGTATTCCGTTAAGTGTATTGTTTGCTATGGTATTAATGTACTTCTCAGGAATGACAATGAATATTATTTCCCTGTCCGGTTTGGCACTGGGTGTTGGTATGTTGGTGGATAACTCTATCGTAGTTATTGAGAATATATATCGATTGCGAAACAAAGGAATTCCGTCTGCCCGTGCAGCGGTTATGGGTGCAAATCAGGTTGCAGGTGCGATTATTGCATCAACGCTTACGACTATTTGTGTATTCGTACCAATGGTATTTGCAGGCGGTATTGCTAAGCAGTTATTGCCGGATATGGCTTGGACCATTGCATTTAGTTTGGTGCCAGTCTGATTGTAGCGTTAACGGTTGTTCCAAGTATGAGTGCAACTGTTTTGCGGAATACAAAACCAAAGACTCATCGTTGGTTTGATGCCATGACGAATGTATACGATAAGATGCTTCGGTTCTGTTTGCGAATGAAATGGTTACCGATTTTGGTGGCAGTATTACTATTGGCATTTTCTGTGATTCAGGCGTTCCGTACCGGATTGGTATTGCTTCCGAGTATGGGAAGCAATCAGATGTCCGTTTCAATTACAACGGATCCTGAAAATACCGATGAAGAGAACTTTGCATTAGCAGATGAAGCTATGGAACGGTTGATGGCAATTGAAGGTGTGGAAACAGTTGGTGCCATGACAGAAAGCTCAACCGGACTAATGAGCACCTCAGATGCAACTAATGGATTCTATTTTTATATTATTGTTTCGGATAAGGCAGCAAAGAATAACGCAGCTATGGGTAAGAAGATGGAAGAGACCTTGTCTGAGATGGATTTGGAAGAATATTCCGTAACCCTTTCCAACATGGATATGTCAGCATTGATGGGAAGTGGTATGCAGATTGATATTTACGGAACTGATGTGGATACTATGATGACAGTATCTGAAGACATTATGGCAATTCTTGAAGAGGTTGGTGGTATGGAAGACATCTCCAATGGACAAGAAGAAGGGGATAGCCAGATTACAGTTGTAGTAGATAAGGACGAGGCAATGCAGTACAACTTAACTGTTGCGCAGATTTTCGCTGAGCTTGCCGGTTCCCTGACTACAGAAGATACTGCAACGACATTGACCATGAATGGTAAGGATTATGAGGTTATCATCGTAGATGAAACAGATACTGTAAATCGAGATAATCTGATGGAATATGAATTTGAAGTGCAGACTACAGATAAAGATGGTAATCAGGTAACTGAAATTCATGAATTGAATGAGTTTGCAAGTTTGGAAGAAGGCAAGGGCGTCGCTTCTATTAACCGTGAGAACCAACAGCGGTATATGTCTGTAACAGCAGTAACCATGGAAGGTTATAATACAACTTTATTGGCAAGAGATGTACAGGCGAAGTTAAATGACTATGAAGCACCGGAAGGAATTACCATTGAAATTGCCGGTGAAAGTGAAAGCGTAAATGAAGCATTGCAGGATATGCTGTTGATGATTCTGTTGGCAATCGTATTGATTTATTTGGTAATGGTTGCGCAGTTCCAGAATTTGGTATCACCATTTATCGTATTGTTAACCATTCCGTTAGCATTTACCGGTGGTTTCCTGGCATTGCTGCTTACCGGTCAGGAGATTTCTATTATCTGTCTCATGGGCTTCCTGGTATTGGCAGGCGTTATTGTTAATAATGGTATCGTATTCGTGGATTATGTTAACCAGTTGCGGATTGGTGGCATGGATAAGAAAGAAGCATTGGTTGAAACCGGTAAGACCCGTATGCGTCCGATTTTGATGACTGCATTAACCACCATTCTTGCTATGTCAACCATGGCGTTCAGTAATGATATGGCTTCTGAAATGGGTAAAGGCATGTCGATTGTAGTAATTGGTGGTTTGGTATATGGTACCTTAATGACTTTGTTCATTGTTCCGGTATTCTATGATATTATTTATCGGAAGAAAGAAATGAAGGCAGTTGATATCGGTGATGAAGAAACCTTGAAAGAGGATGAAATATTGTTAGCAGAAGGTATCGGCGACGTGGAGGAATCATAATGTCCGAAAAGGAAAAAATGTTGCAGGGAAAGATATACGACCCGGCAGATCCGGAATTGACAAAGATGCGCCAGCAAGCCCATCGATTGTCGAAGCAGTATAATGATACGTTTGAAGAAGATGAGGATATACGGAAAGAATTAATGGATCAGTTAATTCCCAACAAAGGAGATGGCTGTTACCTACAAGGTCCCATCTACTTTGACTATGGTGCATTTACTACTATGGGTGAAAGCGTATATGCGAACTTCAACTTTACGGTATTGGACATTTGTCCCGTTGTAATAGGAGATAATGTATTCTTTGGTCCGAATTGTACATTGGCAACCCCGTTGCATCCATTACTGGGGACGGAACGCCGCTTCTGGAAAGACGAAAGTGGAGTTGTCCACGACGAAGAATACGGAAAACAAATTACAATTGGTAGTGACTGCTGGTTTGCCAGTAATGTAACCATCTGCAGTGGTGTGACCATTGGTGATAACTGTGTAATTGGTGCAGGAAGTGTAGTAACAAGGGATATACCGGCGAATTCTTTGGCAGCAGGAAATCCATGCCGTGTCATTCGGGAACTGACAGAAGCGGACAGTATTCGAATGAAACCGGATTTATACTAATTTGATAAAATGAAAGTGCGGAAAGTACCCATGACAGGGTGGTAGCCTCCTGGTTTGTGATGCCGGATTGCCGGAATACATAGGAAAGGAGGTGGCGTGCGATGACAGCTTATGAAATCATTACGATTTTTACAGGAATATTGGCCTTGCTGATGTCCTTTGGTAGCTTAATTGTTGCGTTGCTTGCCTTTCTCGACAAGAGAAACAAGCGAAAATAAAAATGCCTATCCTGTCTGCACACAGGATAGGCATTGTCCGTTAGGACAAAAGAACGTCTAAACTCGGTGGCATCCACTTTGGAGTGGGTGCTTTCTTTTTGTATAATTATAATAGCATTAGTAGTTGAATAATTCAAGTAGATTTGCAAACCAGGTCTTATTTCTGCTTGCAGAACCCTCAATTTCGTGCATAATGAAAGAAGGATATTTATTTGTGGAATATACTATAGTAAATTTAGATACAGAATGGAGAGAATAAAATGAGTCATTTAAAAGCAGTAATTTTGGCAGCAGGAAAAGGTACCCGCATGAAGTCGGATTTACCAAAGGTGTTACACGAGATAGATGGAAAAACTATGGTAGAATATGTAATTGATGCGGCAAGAGAAGCCGGAGCAGAGGATATCTGTCTGGTAGTGGGACATAAGGCAGAGTTGGTGAAGGAACGAGTTGGCACCGGTGTGACTTATGCTTTGCAGGAGGAACAGTTAGGTACAGGTCATGCGGTAAAATGTGCCATGGATTTCATCGGCACGGATGGAGATACTATGATTCTTTGCGGTGACACGCCGATTATTACCGGGGCAACCTTGCAGGAATTGTTGACCTATCATAAGCAGAACGAGATGAAGGTGACTGTATTGTCTACCTTGTTAGAGGATGCAACCGGTTATGGTCGTATTGTTCGAAATGAAGCAGGGGATTTTCTGAAGATTGTGGAACAGAAGGATGCAACACCGGAGGAACAGGCAATTCGGGAAATTAATTCCGGAATGTACGTGTTCCGTTCTGCGGATTTGACCGGTAGTTTAATGAAGATAACCAATCAGAATGCACAAAATGAGTATTATCTGACGGATACGATTGAAATTCTTAACCGTGAAAATGCCGGTAATCAGGTAGTGGTAGGTGCTATGGCAACCAACCGGGTAGATGAGACTAGAGGTGTAAATACAGTGGAACAGTTAGCTGAGGCAGCGGAGATTCTGCGGAAGCGGGGATAGTAAATTAGTTTTCAGAAACGAGGATAACATGAAGATTATTGCAGGACTTGGAAATCCGACCAAGGAATACGAAGGAACCAGACATAATATTGGATTTTCAGTGATAGATGAATTGGCAGACCAATATAATATCAGTATGACAGAGAAGAAGCACAAGGCAATCTGTGGCAAGGGTGTTATTGAAGGTCAGAAGGTGGCATTATTAAAACCGCAGACTTATATGAATTTAAGCGGTGAAAGCATTGCAGAAGCAGTGCATTATTACAAGGTGGATCCGGAAGAGGATTTGATTGTTATTTATGATGATATTGATTTAGATGTAGGCAGATTGCGGATTCGGGCAAAGGGAAGTGCAGGCGGTCATAATGGTATGAAGAATATCATTGCTCATTTAGGAACACAGGTATTTCCGAGAGTTCGGGTAGGTGTAGGTGCCAAGCCCAAGGGTTGGGATTTGGCAGACTATGTGTTAGGCAGATTCCCGAAGGAAGAACTTCCGATTATTGAGGAAGGAAAGCAGGAAGCTTGTCGGGCAGTGACCATGATTGTGACACAGGATGTGGAAGCAGCCATGAATCAACTAAATGTAAAGAAGTAGTTGCGGTTCTTAATAAACTGCATGAATACAGTGGATGAAAATGCAGTGATGAATAAGATATAGAATTGAAATATGGAAGGTAGTAACATGGAAGCAATTTTGACGCCGGTTCGGGAGAGTTCCTCCTATCAGGCAATATTGCAGGCAATGGAGCGAAAAGGATTTGTAGCGGTATCAGGTCTCAGTGATACCGCCTTTAGTTGTGCTGTTCATTGCTTGGGAGCACAGGCGCCTTATCGGTTAATTGTAACCTATGGGGAGCAAAGGGCAAGACAATTAGAAGAGAATTATCGATTCTTTGATCGCAAGGTGTGGGTATATCCGGCCAAGGATGTGCTTTTTTATAGTGCAGATGTACATGGAAATGCCATTGCCCGCCAGCGGATAGAGATCTTAAAGCAGATAATTGAAAGTGAGGAAGCTACGATTATTCTGCCGGTGGAAGCATTGATGGAGCGTTTGCCGGAGCTATCTCAGATGAAGAAGAACCGCTATCGAATTCAGAATGGTGATACCATTGACATAAAAGAATTCAATGGTACATTAACCGCATTGGGCTATCAGAAGAAGGATTGGGTAGAAGGTCCGGGTCAGTATGCAGTACGAGGTGGTATTCTGGATGTGTACCCACTTACGGAAGACTGCCCTTATCGAATTGAGTTGTGGGGAGATGAAGTGGATTCCTTACGAAGTTTCGATGTAGAAAGTCAGCGTTCCATTGAAGAATTGCAGGAACTTGTGATTTATCCGGCAAGAGAAATTGTGCTGACAGAAGACCGGATTGCCAGAGGCTTAAAGAGAATAGAGGCTGAACATAAGACCTGTGCAAAGGCGTTGAAGGAAAGTTTTCAGACGGAAGCCTATGCACGCTTGAATCGAACCATAAAGACCTTGCGTGAGGAATTATTAGAACTTCAGGATGCGGTCGGTGCCGATGGTTATTTGACATATTTTTATGAAAATCTGGTTTCGATATTGGATTATTTTCCGGAAGATACCAAGGTGTTCGTGGATGAACCGAAGCGGGTGGCGGAAAGCGCCGGAGGCTATCAACTGGAATTCCAAGAGAATATGAAGAGTCGTCTGGAAGGTGGATATATTTTACCGGGACAGGCAGAGTTGTTGTTGGATATGCCGAGCGTGATTCAGAAACTGGAACAGCGGTCTGCGTTGTTGTGTTCTGTGCTATTGCAAGATATGAAGGACTGGGGAAACTGTCAGGAGATTTCCTGGGAAACGAAGCTGGTGCAGTCCTATAATAATCATTTTGATTTGTTGGTGAAGAATGTAACAGGCTGGAAGAAAAAGGGATACCGGATTGTTATCTTGTGTTCTTCTTCCACACGGGCGAAGCGAATTGCGGCGGAGTTTGAAGACTATGATATTGTCAGCTTTTACAGTGAGGATTTGAATCGGACTCTGCGTCCTTCAGAAGTGATGGTGGCAGCAGGACGATTGGCAAAAGGATTTGAGTTCCCGGAAGAGAAACTGGTAGTGGTCAGTGAAAGCGACATTTTTCAGTTGAATGAGCGTAGACATAAAAGACGGTTAAAGCCAAAGCATACCGGTGAGAAAATCAGTAGCTTCGCGGATATATCGGTGGGGGATTATGTAGTACATGAAAATCATGGTATCGGCATTTATCGGGGTATCGAAAAAATCGAAGTAGATAAGGTCGCAAAGGACTATATCACCATTGAATATAAGGATAACAGTAAGCTATATATACTGGCCTCCCAGCTGGATATGATTCAGAAATTCTCCAGCAAGGAAGGGGCCAGACCGAAGATTGATAAATTAGGTGGTGCCGCATGGCAGAACACCAAGAATCGGGTGAAAGGACACGTAGCTGGAGTTGCAAAAGAATTGGTACAACTCTATGCAATCCGACAGGAGAAAGAAGGCTATGCCTATTCTTCGGATACCATCTGGCAAAAGGAATTTGAGGAAGCATTTCCATATGAAGAGACGGAAGACCAGTTGCGTGCCATTGAAGAAACCAAGCAGGACATGGAAAGCAATCGGATTATGGACCGGTTGATTTGCGGTGACGTTGGATATGGCAAAACAGAGATTGCCATTCGGGCAGCATTCAAGGCTGTACAGGATGGAAAGCAGGTGGTGTATCTGGTGCCGACCACCATTTTGGCGCAACAGCATTATGCAACCTTTATGGAGCGCATGAAGAATTATCCGGTTAATATCAAAATGATGTCCCGATTCTGTACGGCTAGAGAACAGAAGAAGATTCTGGAAGGTCTGAAAAATGGAATGGTGGACATTGTAATTGGTACACACCGTTTGTTTTCCAAGGATATTGTATATAAGAATCTTGGCTTGTTGATTATTGACGAGGAGCAGCGCTTCGGTGTTGCTCACAAAGAGAAGATTAAGCAAATGAAGAAGGATATTGATGTGTTAACCTTGACGGCTACACCAATTCCGAGAACCTTGCATATGAGCTTAATTGGAATTCGAAGTATGAGTCTTCTGGAGGAACCGCCGGTTGACCGTCAGGCAATCCAGACCTATGTATTGGAGTACAATCCGGAGTTGGTGCGGGAGGCAATCAACCGGGAACTTGCACGAGGCGGTCAGGTATACTACGTATATAATCGTGTAAATGATATTGATTTGGTAACCGCAGGCTTGCAGGAACTTCTGCCGGAGGCGCGCATTGCATACGCTCATGGGCAGATGAAGGAGCGGGAGTTGGAAACCATCATGTACCAATTTATTAATGGGGACATTGATGTGTTAGTCAGTACCACTATCATTGAAACCGGACTGGATATATCCAATGTAAATACCATGATTATTCAGGATGCAGAGAATTTTGGTTTGTCCCAGTTATATCAATTGCGCGGACGAGTAGGCCGCTCCAATCGTCGGGCATCTGCATTCCTTATGTATCGGCGGGATAAGATGCTGAAGGAAACCGCAGAGAAACGGTTGCAGGCAATTCGTGAATTTACGGATTTGGGTTCCGGATACCGAATTGCATTACGGGATTTGGAAATCCGGGGGGCCGGTAATCTGCTGGGTGAAGACCAATCCGGTCACATGGAAGCAGTTGGTTATGAATTGTATTGTAAAATGTTAAATGACGCGATTCGGGAACAGAAAGGCGAAGAGGTAGAGGAAACATTTGAGACCACTATTGAATTGCCGGTGGATGCTTATATTCCGGCAACCTATGTGAAAAATGAATTTACCAAACTGGAATTATATAAACGAATTGCAACCATTAGCAGTCAGGAAGCCTTAGAGGATATGCAGGATGAGTTGATTGACCGGTTCGGCGACATGCCGGTGCCGGTGGAGAATCTGCTTGAGATTGCATTGCTGAAAGCAAAGGCTCATGAGGCATATATTGCGGAAATTACGGAAAAGGGGTCTGAACTTCATTTTGTAATGTATCCGAATGCCAAGGTGGATACTGACCGGATTGATGAGTTTATGAAAAATTATAACGGGAAGATGCGTTTTGATCTTACTAAGACACCAACATTTGTTCTAAAGACAACCGCCATGAACAAGAAAGAACGTTTAAATTGTGTCGAAAGTGTGATAAATCAAATTCCTCTATTGAATGGAAAATGAAAATGTAATACAATGTGACTGTGATTTTACAAAATGAAAGGTAAGGAGTTTATGATATGAAAAAGAAATTGATAGTAGCTGTGCTAATGATTTGTATGTGCTTAGGAATGCTTTGCACAGCGTGCAAGGGCGGAGGAAATCAAGCAGATAAATCTCCATCAGAAGTGTTAGTAATGACAATTGGTGATAGTGATGTATACATGAATGAAGTGTACTTTTATGCGTTATCCTTTGCGTCAGCCTACGGAATAACAGAAGATACAGATTTAACCGCACCATTTAGTGCAGATTATCCGACTATGGAGCATGCTTATAAGGCACAATTGCTTACACACATTCGTCAGTCAAAGGTATTGTATATGAAAGCCGTTGAGAATGGTGTTACATTGCCGGAAGATAGCATTGCAACAGCAGAGCAGGAAGCAGATGAATTCTTACAGAGATTCGATGCAGCAGAACAGGAAAAGTATGGATTTAGTAGAGATTTCTTGGTGGATTTATTCATGCAACGGGCTATGATTGTTGCATTAGAGGAGCAACTTGCAGCGGAAGTGGAAGCTACCACCGACGAAGTAGTTGATTATGGAACCGTTGAGAATATGGTATTCTTGAAGATTGAAATTGACGAAAACGGAAATGCACTTATGGATGAAAATGACGAATATGTATATTTGTCAGAAGAAGCGCAGGCAGAACAGAAAAAGAATGCAGAAGAAGCGTATGAAAGAGCTAAAAATGGCGAGGAATTCGAGGCACTGATTGAAGAATATGGTATTGGTTCGGTTTCCGGAATAAACCATGCAACTACGGATAGCTTGAAAGAAACCTATGATTTGAAGGATGGGGAAATTAGCGAAATAGTTGAAAATGATTATGCCTATACAATTGTGAAAATGGTTCAGAATTATGATGAAGAATACTCAGCAGGCGTAGAGGCTTATTATTTGAGCAGCGAAGTTCAAACGGCAGTTCAGGAAAAAGAACAGGAATGGATTGATTCCTATGTAATGGAAGAAGACGACTTAAATACAGAGGTATGGGAAGCGTTCAAATTCAGTGATATTTTCTAATGTTGGAGGCAGTCTATGCAACGGATGAAAACATGGGGCGTGATTCTTCTGTCAGCAGGTATGCTGGTGCTAGGTGGCTGTAAGGCTGATTTGTCGGCAGAGCCCACAGAGAAGGTGGAGGTATTCACCATTGGAGAAGAATCCGTATATCTGAATGAAGTCTGGGTTTATGCCAAGACCATTCAGCAGGAATATGAAAAGAATTATGGAACCGGAATCTGGACAGTAGAACTTCAGAATGAAGACGGGGAAGCGCAGACCGTAGAAACCATTACTAAGGAAGATATTATAGAAGAAATCCTTCAGGTAAAGGTTCTGAATCACAAAGCAGAGTCCTTTGGTATAGCCTTGACTCAAGAGGAAACAAGCCAGATTCAGCAGCAGGCAGAGGCCTTTATGAACGGGCTGACAGATGCGGATATAGCAGAAACCGGAGTAACCCTGGAACTGGCAATGCAGGTCTATGAAGAAAATGCCATTGCAAGCAAGGTGTATGACCGGGTTATGCAGCAGGGAAGCGTAGAAGTATCGGACGAGCAATGCAGACAGACGAAAGTGTATGATTTGTACTTCCCAACTTATATCGAGCAAGGGGAAGGGGACTTCATTGCCTTGACGGAGGAACAGAAGGCGACCCAGTATAATACAGTAACCGATGCTTATAACCGCATTATGAGTGATGAGGACTCTCTGAATATTGAAACAGCGGCCTATGAATATGGTTGTACGAATTCAGATTTTCACACCATGTCTTATAATGAATATGTGGAACAATACGGACAGGAATTGACAGACCAGATTTATGCCATGTCAGATGGAGATATTCTGGGAGTAGTTGAAAGTCCATACGGATACCATGTATTTCAAATGGTTGCCCTTACCGATGCAGAAGCAACTCAGGATAAAAAACTGGAGATGGAAGCAGAATTAAAGCAGGAGTATTTTGCGGAAGTGTTTGATGAGTACCTCCGGGACGTGGAGCATGGATGGAAATTCTCTAAGAATGTGGATGAGGATGCTTGGAATCTAATTCAGTTTGCACCGGAAGCGGTAGAGACACAGGAATAGAACGAGGAACGACATGAAGAATAGAAAACTATTAGTGTTAGATATAGACGGAACATTAACGAATTCGAAGAAAGAGATTACGCCTAAAACCAAGGCAGCAATTGAGAAGCTACAGGCAGCAGGACATATTGTGGCATTAGCTTCCGGTCGTCCTACAGCAGGGATTCGTAAGATTGCGGATTTATTGGAACTGAATACCAAGGGCGGTTATGTGTTAGCATTTAACGGAGCGAGAATTATTGACTGGAAGACCGGAGAGATTGTTTTTCAACAGACTTTGGATCATAAATATTTGCCGGAGCTCCATGCCGGAGCGGTTCGACACGGATTAACCATTATGACCTATCAGGATGAATATGCCATTGCAGGAACGGCAGCCAACGAGTATGCAGAATTTGAAGCAAAGATTAACGGCATTACCATTCGTCCCGTAGAGAACTTTGCAGAGTATGTAGACTTTTCGATTAACAAATGTCTATTATCCGGTGACCCGGCAGACGTGAAGAAATGCGAAGATGAATTCTTGGTAAGTATGGGCGAAGAATTGAGCATTTTCAAATCCGAAGATTTCTTCTTGGAGATTATGGCAAAGAATATTGATAAAGCAGCATCCTTGGACCGTTTGATTCAATTAATTGATATTCCACAGGAAAATGTGGTGTGTTGCGGCGACGGATATAATGATATTTCTATGATTCGTTTTGCCGGCGTAGGCGTGGCCATGGCGAATGCCAAGGACGTGGTAAAGGAAGCCGCAGACGTAATTACCGGTTCCAATGATGAAGATGGACTGGTTCCGATTATTGAAGAATATTTTTCTTAAATTTCTTGTTGACATACGAAAACTACACAGATATAATGAAAAAGCATGCGTGACTAGGTCCCGCGTGCTTTTAAAGTCCGTAAAAAGCGGCAATACTATAAAAACAGGAGGTGAAAAACATGCCAACATTTAACCAGTTAGTTAGAAAGGGAAGACAGACTGTAGAAGCTAAGTCTACTGCACCAGCTCTTCAGAAGGGTTACAACTCTTTAAGAAAGAAGCCAACTAACGCATCTGCACCACAGAAGCGTGGAGTTTGTACAGCAGTTAAGACCGCAACTCCTAAGAAGCCTAACTCAGCGCTTAGAAAAATCGCCAGAGTACGTCTTTCTAACGGAATCGAAGTTACCAGCTATATCCCAGGTGAAGGTCACAACCTTCAGGAGCACAGCGTTGTTCTTATCCGTGGTGGTAGAGTAAAGGACCTTCCAGGTACCAGATATCATATTATCAGAGGTACATTGGATACCGCAGGTGTTGCTAAGAGACGCCAGGCTCGTTCTAAGTATGGTGCTAAGAGACCAAAGGATGCTAAATAGGCATTGAATTTAACAAGTGCTGGGTAGGCTATGTTTTTCCGATTCGATAAATATATGCACAATCCGCACGAAACACAGCTCGTAGTAATCGAGCGTGAGTACCTTTAAGCTAAATAATGATTATTAGCTTATTTAATATTTTTTAAGGAGGGAAGAACCGTGCCACGTAAAGGACATATTCAGAAAAGAGATGTACTTCCAGATCCAATTTATAAGGATAAAGTGGTTACTAAGTTGATCAACAACATCATGTTAGACGGTAAGAAGGGCGTTGCTCAGAAGATCGTTTATGGTGCGTTTGAGCGTGTAGCTGCTGAAACTGGAAAAGATGCATTAGAAGTATTTAACGAAGCTATGAACAATATCATGCCATTACTTGAGGTAAAGGCAAGACGTATCGGTGGTGCTACTTATCAGGTACCTATCGAAGTTCGTCCTGACAGACGTCAGGCTTTAGGTCTCCGTTGGATCACAACTTACTCTCGTAACAGAAGTGAGAAGACCATGGAAGAGAGACTTGCAAAGGAGATTCTGGATGCAGCTAACAACACTGGTGCATCTGTAAAGAAGAAAGAAGATATGCACAAGATGGCAGAAGCAAACAAGGCTTTCGCACACTACAGATTCTAATAATAAGAGTATTGTTCGGAGTCTCGGTATTGACAAATTACAGAAGTATGAGTGCAATCCGAGACTTTCGTGCATAGCAAGTTTTTGTTATAAAGTATTTAAAGGAGGACAAACCTTTGGCTGGAAGAGA
>JAFTZJ010000058.1 GCA_017461045.1 Lachnospiraceae bacterium
CCTTACTTACTGTTTTTAAGGTGTCCTACTTTCGTAGAACTGTCCGTTTTCTGAAATTCTTTAGAATTTTCAGGGTTGTCTTATTGTTTAATTATCAAGGTTCATCGCCTCTGCGTTTTCCGCGTCAGCAATGACAATATTAACACTCTGGCAAACTATTGTCAACAACTTTTTTCAAAAAATTTGAAACTTTTTTTGAGATTGAATTTTTCATTGATTTTCATGAAAGAAATAACACATTTGAGATATTCGTAATGACATTCATGAGCATATTATTTTCATATAAGAAATTCAAAACCGGGCTTTCACTAATCTGTGTAAAGGCAGCAATTCCCAGTTCTGTATTGCCAATAAATGAAATAAGAATAAAGAAGCTCCAGATAATACCTAATGCCTGCACAGAACCAAGCAGAATACCACCCACTTTATCAATTGCTCCTATAATCGGAATCTCTTTCAACGCATTACTAATATGAATCAACACATAGAATAATACTGTAATTGCCAGCATCACTATAACATAAGCCAGACAATTAATTGTAATGCTGCTCAGATAACTTGCCAAATATGCCTGAAAGCCTGTTACATTTAAGCCGGTGTAAATATCTGCATTGTTATTATTGACAATTGCCAGCTTTAGGGCTTCCGGACATGGTAAGTCTTCAATCATTTGCATCTGTTCAAACTTTGTGCCGGATTGTTCTGAAACATCCAAGGAAAGTCTCTCCACAATTGCCACTTCTATCTTTTCTTCTATATTGGTGTTCTTCTGAATGAATTTACTTACATATGGACATGCATATGACGACAACACCATAGCTGCTATGGTCGCCCCTACCACCAACAGCGTACGAAACAAGCCTCGCATACAGCCAAGGCAAATACACACTGCCGCTATTACTAAAATAATAATTGTTAATACATTCATAGCTCCTCCACATTAGAAAAAGTGCAATCCTATTGCACTTCTTCTGTTTCTTCTTCCGTATGCTGTAACTTAATTACCTCTGTTGCATCATCATATACAACAATATATCTCTGTTCTGAACCGGTCGGAACAATGTTCTCAACCTCTTTAGTAAATGCATAGCTAAATTTCAAATGCCCCTGAAAATCATAAATGCGGGATTCAGATGTTCCAACAATTATGATTTCCGTTTCTGTTGCATAAATATTACGATAGCTAAAATCAATGTATTTTACGAATCTTTGATTACCGTTAGAATCAAAGCATCGAATCTGATACAAACCATCTTGACCATCCGCACATTCCTCAACAATACCTATGTATTTACTATTATAAAAGATACTTTGTATTTCTCCTTCGAGATTATTGATAATACTTTTCTCGCTTGGTTTTTCTTTCATGCTATAGAAAATAATTTGATTATCTCCAAACGCGCAGATAGTGTCATTATTCAAAAATTCCACCTTCGGCACTATGGTGTCACCCAAATTACTAAAGCCTCCAACCAATCGATCGGTCTCGTTTTGTCCAACTTCTCCAAAATTATATGCTGCTATGGTATTCTTTACAGTAACACCTTCCACAGTTACATAACTGCTAATCAGTTTAGAACCATCCGGAGATAATGTGATATCCAACGGATATCCGCTATCTGCAATCGTCGTCCGCATTTCTACCAATTGTTCGCCATACTTATCATATAATTCTATGAAATTCTCTGTTTCATTTTCCAGCACTACTGCAAACACACCTTGAGAGGCTACATCAATATTGCATATGGTAAATGGTGTTTCTATCAAGTCCACTTTACCATCTTCATTAAATATGTAAACGCTATTGCCATTTAAGTCTGCAACTGCAATGTACTTATCAGAAATCACAACTGTTGGTTGCTTCATTTTGTAGCTTTCAACCCAAATCGCAGTTCCATTCTTATCTAAATAACAAATTCCCTCTTTACTATACTTTATCAGGCTGTTGTTATATGCCAAATAAGACATCTGGGTTGTATCCGTGCTTTCTGTTCGTTTTACCACCTCGTAGTCATTGTATGCTCTTCCATTACGAAGTACAAAAATCACGATAACTACAACTGCGCAAATAACTATCAGAACAAGGAATACCCACCAATTCTTTTTTCTCTCTTCTGATTCCTCTTCCTCTATCTGTGTATTAAATTGCAAAACCTTTCTTGGCTGCTGTTGTTGTTCAACCTCGCGCTTTTTATTCCGTTTCTCTTTTGCCATTTTAATTCCTTCTTACAATACATTTTCATTATTTTACTTATAGCCTATCTTAGCACATTTTCATTCATTGGACTACTCCTAAATTTAAGGAACTGCCGGAATTAAAATCTCTTGTCCTACATATATTTCGTCCCCATTTTCCATTTCATTTGCTTCCATAATGTTATCCACATATAGAATCGTATGATACATGGAGTAACTGATAGAGGATAGGGTGTCTCCATCCTGAACCGTATAATACTTCGGAACATTATTACTGGATACCTCCAACACCTCTGTTGCTTCTTCCGTTGTTGCTTCTGCTGCAGTTTCTGTTGCCACTTCCGTTGTTGCTTGTGTCGTTGTTTCCGTCGTCACTTGCGTCGTTGCTTCCGTCGCTACTTCTGTAGTCTGTGCGGTATCAGAACCTTGGGTTGAAGCCAAGGCTTCTGTGGTAGGCTCCACATTTGCATTAACTGAAATCACATTAGTGACCGGCTCTTCCGTACTAACCTCTGTCATAATGTCATATCGATGGAATGCAGTTTCTAAATTCTTCAATCGATCATAGCTGTTTATTACCGTAATGCCCAATGCCAGAAATGCAACCGTCAAAAGCGAACTTGCCACATATAGATAACTGATTGGTTTATGTTCTTTCTTCGGTTCCGTTCGTTGTTCCAATCGACTTCTATATCGTTTCAACAGTTCCTGGTCCCGTTCTGCAATATCTGTTTCTGCTTCTACCATGTGATTACGTTGTGTCACCATATATCCCTGCATAGCATCATTGCGTGTATAATATATGTAATAACCAGTCTGCTTTTTCAATCCATTATTCTCGTATAAGTACCAGGCTTCTTCTTCCTCTAAGGAATCGATCATGAACAGTGCTTTGTCTCTGCCCGGAAAATTATCCACATGCATTTTGGTGATTTTGTCATTCACCTGAGCAGAAAACCCCATTCTGGACAAAAACCAGCCAACCACCTCCAAATCCGGGAAGTAACGTTTTACATCATTATAAATGTTACTCCAGATTTCATTGGTAAAATCTATTTCTTCTAAATCAAACTCTACATTTTGCGCTTCCAGCGCTCCGCTAATAAACAACACCCCCTGATTCTCTACCTGCTTGTACTCTCCAAGAAGGATTGCGCCTCTGGCATATGTATTTCCCGGCTTTGCCAATTGGTTCAAGTAGGTCATTACATAATCTTCTACATAGATTCGTCGATTCCCTTGGGGTGTTCCCACCTGCCGTATATTCTTCGGGAGACGAATTCCCTGAATTTCTCCACTTTGTGTTTCTTCCTCTGTCTTATCGTAAATCACTTCTATCATCTAACCTCTCCCGCCTTTCTTACTGGGTTTGTTAGATGCATCATAGCACTGAGAAATCCGTTTCCTTATCAAATTTTGTCGTCGCCCTCTTATATTCATACGCAAATTGTATATTCTTTCGACCAACTTTTTCCTATCCCCCGCTCTTTTTCCATAATTATACGAATTTCATCAAAAGGACCCATGTCTAAAGTCTTATTTCTTGCACATACTCTGTATAATAACGATAAGGTGAAATGGTAGAATTATGAGAAAAACAATTTATTTTGATTCCACCGACCAATTTGCCTACGAGGCTTTGGGTCGTGAATTATATAATTTATTAGAAGAAACACGGGAGCATTCCCAACCGATTATTATTCTTTGTATTGGTACCGACCGCGTAACCGGTGATTCTCTCGGCCCGTTAGTCGGACAACAATTAAATGCTTCTGCTAACAACTTCATTGTTTATGGCAATTTGGAGCATCCGGTTCATGCAATCAATCTTGCAGACACTTTAGAATACATTTATGACACTTATAAAAACCCTTATGTCATTGCCATTGATGCTTCCCTCGGCTCTAAGGAACACATCGGATATGTAACATTGCGTCGTGGCCCTCTGAAGCCCGGACAAGGCATTTCTAAAAATTTACCTGCTATTGGCGATATCTCGATTACAGGAATTGTAAATCTGTCCGGTAATCCGGGTGCATTTCTGTTGCAAAACACAAGACTTTGTACAGTTATGAAGCTAGTAGAATGTATCACCTTAGGTATTAATCACGCAGAGGACTTCTTTCCTGTTTTAGACAGTATTGCCGATACACCGGAGGATTATTATCCGGTTGCAAATCCCGCAACTACATTTGCAATAAAAAATACACCACCGAATGTTAAACTTCCTGTCTAACATTCGGGGTGTACTTCATACACATCCAAATCAAACAATTCGGATTATGAACAATTCTTTATTTCAGCAATATTACTGTGTATCCGCTGCATCTCCTCTATGAGGTGCTTCGCCCTTGTAGATAGCGATTCCTTCTGATACAGTTGCAACCTGTTCACTCTCCATTATATGAATAATGTCATTCAATACTTCTTCTTTACAAATTCCCTTTCCTAAATACTTTGTGTATTTGTTGGTAATTCCTAAAGAAGCTTCCTTCACCTGTGCATCAACCTGATTCCGTTCTTCTTCAATAGCGGCTTGTTGCTGCTTCATTTCTTCAACCTTGCCAAGTCTACGATTATTAATATCATCCGTAATTGTGCTCTTCATCTTCTTTTCGAATTCCTTCAAAGCTGCCTGTTTCTCATCAGCAATTGCATCCATCTCAGACTGGAATTGTTGAATCTTAGCATCATATGCTCCCAGACCATACTGACTTTCATCCTTGTCCTTATTAATTGCATTCTTGATTGCCTTGATATTCTTCTCGTTCACAGCAAGTTGATTACGAATCTTACGACCTTCCAGAATGGTATCTCTATGCTTCACCTTAGTTAAGTTAAAGATCAAGAAATACAATCCCAGTACAATTATAATTACTAATGCAATAACAACTGCCATAAACCACGGTGCGCTTGCAAATGCCTTTCCTGCAAATGCAAGTTGCGAAAGCAACATGTACACGCCAAACGGCAATCCTGCAATACCAATTAAAATGAATATCAACAAGAAGAAAATCTCCTTAAATCCCTTTGGCATAAATAAAATATAATACAAGCTGGAACGACAAAATGCCGGTACATGATTTTTCTTAAAGAGTGTCTTTAATTCTGTTTTCAGTTCCCGATTATTCTCTTTTACATCAGCAGTTTCTTCATCTACACGCTGACCCACACGTTCTGACTTCTCTTTGTCCTTCTCACCTTGTGCCTTCTTCATCTTCTTGCGACTGGCTTCCAACTGTGAATCATATGTATTCTCAATTTCTGCCTTCCGCTTCTTGATTGTGGAATTAATCTCATCATTAATGGATTTCTCTTCCTGTGAGATTGCCTTCCGCATCTTGTCTTCCTTGTCCTTCAAGTGCTTCTGTTGTTGTTCCAACTGATTACAATGCACAATTTCATCTCGTGCCTGAATCAAAAAATCTACGTTTTGATTAAATACATTTTCCATATCCATAGCAATACCTCCATTGCTTATTATTGTAGCAAACCAGATTTCATTTCACAACCATTTATTCTATATTTTGACAGATTTATCATAAAATCTTCATAAAAAATTCAGTGCTTATCCATTGTTTATTAAGTCCATTTTTTATATAATAAAATTATGTAGATATTAACGCTACTTTGGGGGAGGCACAAGCATTGAATATTTTATTTTTCTTAAAACCGAAAAGCGAAGTGAATTATATTGAATCCAGTATTACTATACGACGTGCTCTTATGAAAATGCAGGCACATACATATACAGCAATTCCGATCATCTCAGAGGATGGTGCATATGTTGGTACAATTACGGAAGGCGATTTCCTTCGTTATTTCAAAAACATTACAACCGGCGAACCGGAAACCGATTTAGGGGAGAACGTTTTGAACATTCCACGCTCGGTTAGTTATAATGCCGTATCGATTAACGCCGATATTGAAGATTTGATTTCTAAAGTTACAAACCAGAACTTCGTTCCGGTCGTGGACGATGACAACAAATTCATTGGTATTATTACACGACGGGAAGTCATTCAATATATTTATGATAAGTTAAAGGCAAATCAACTTCTGTAGATTGCCCGGCGTAAAATCCGTTAATCACGAGAATGAGCAAGAGTATCTATTCTTGCTCTTTTTTCATGGTGAAAGAAATGAGCCACCAGCTTTCGGATTCCAAACAAAACCAATTCAATTCCTATCCATGTTAAAAAAGTCACTACCAGCTCCGGCTTCGTCACCTCAACTCTTGCAATCACATAACACAACATAGTAACCATAAATCCACCTAATGATAATAATCCATACATATTTTTCATAACTGTATACCTCCTTGTTATCTTTTCTCTCTTTGTATGGATACCTTAACATGCAAGAATGCCAATCCATGGCAAGATTGGCATTCTTTTTTCTTTTAATTATATTTTTTATTTTCAAAGGCAGGGATATTTATTTTTCTAATAGTTCATCCGGTTCTTCCATTTCAATCATCTTAGAGTCGACATATTCCGGAAAAG
This sequence comes from Lachnospiraceae bacterium, assembly GCA_017461045.1. Taxonomy (GTDB): domain Bacteria; phylum Bacillota; class Clostridia; order Lachnospirales; family Lachnospiraceae; genus CAG-632. The sequence goes on from JAFTZJ010000058.1 coordinate 6,702, forward strand.
CCACAACTACCTTAAACAAATCACCGTCCAAGTAAATCTCGAATTCGCCCTCTTGCAGCTTTACTAAATCCTGCGCAATGGACAAGCCCAATCCACTTCCTTCCGTGGTTCTGGACTGATCTCCCCGTACAAAACGTTCCATCAATTCACTGGCATCAATGTTTAATGGTGCTCGCGAAATATTTTTAACCGAAAGTGCTATCCGCCCCTGGTCGTTTTTCAAATCAATATAGACCCTGGTATTCGGCATAGCGTATTTGTAAATATTCTGGAACAGATTTTCTAAAATCCGAAAGGTTCTTCTTCCATCCGCAAATATCATACAAGACTGCTCCGGAATATTATCAACCACTTGTAATTCCTGTTCGGTGAACTTATCTCCAAATTCTCCTAAAGCCTGCCATAACAATTCACCAAAATCAATGGGAACACGTTCCAGTTCAATGTTGCCGGTACTAATTTTAGATACCTCAACCAAATCCTCTGTTAATTGCTTTAACCGCTGGGATTTTTGATCCAATACTTCTATATAATGAAGCATAGTCTCATCTTCGATTTTTTCTTTCTTAATCAAATCAACATAGTTGATGATAGACGTTAACGGCGTCTTAATGTCATGAGAAACATTGGTAATCAATTCCGCTTTCATTCGCTCATCAGAAATGCTTTTTTCAACTGCTTTATGAAGACCATCACTTAAATGATTAATATTATCGATGATTTCCTGTTCCGTCCCCAATCGCCTCATTGGTTTTACCCGATATTCCAAATCACCATCCGCCAATGCCTTGGTAGCCTCCCGTACATTTTGTTCGCCTTTGGCCTGAACTACCATAACTACTAATGCCCCAATATTTACAGCAATGATTATTCCTACTCCAAAAAGGAAGCACCAGCCGTTTCCATCCATTAGTAAAAAGAAAACTCCAATCAGCATTACCAACCAGTACATGGCAAATAACTCAATTGCCCTTGCTACCAGGTTCTTTTGTCTGGAAAGCGCTATCATTGTCCGTTTCAACAATCCCCATGTCCAGCGAATCAGACTCTTGTCTAAAAACTTCTTTGCTTTTCCCCGACGAACCAAACTTAGAAGGCTGGTCATAAATGTTGCATAACATGCTACATAAATCAGCGGAACCATTTCAATATATGTATCATAATAGTTGAAAAGTGCCGCCATGACTTCCCACCAAATAATACCCATTACAATTATGCTTATGGGCAATGCTACAACGAATAACTCAACAGGAAGTTTTTCCCAAAATAACAGATGAATTGTTTTATCTTCCTTTGACACCCTTCCACTGGTCCATATCACGCGAACGAACCACAGAAGGCTTATAATGGTTGTAATAATTCCCACAACCAGCATCGGAATAGTCAGCGGGTACCCTTCATGAAACATTACATAACCGGTAGCAAAGGAATCCGGATGAGGATAGGTTGTAAATACCCCCACATATAATGTATCATCCGGTTTTAAAGCATTCAGAGTCTGCATCAATCCCGTCACAAATTCATCACTCATATATACATTTTCAAAATTATGAAAATCAACCGTATACTCACCGCTGGCGGTTGGTTTTATACAGAAATACTGATTACAGGCCTCAATCTTTTCCCGGCTACCATTCGTATAAATCTGACCATCAGATTCCACATAATACATAATATTACGTCCGGTATAATTCAGATTCTTCATTTCACATAAATAGTATAAATAGTCCTCTCCTACCTTTTCCTTAAACAACATTTTTTCACTGGCAAATTGGTAAAGGAACAAATCCACACCTGTGCAGGTTTGCACATCACTTGTCAGAAAATATAATTTTTCCGGCACGGTATACCAACCATATAGGCTGGAGTAGAACATATTCTCCTCCGGCGAGTATACCAACATAACACCATCATAATACCCTATATAGGAATTAGGAGAAAAACTATTATCAATATAATCTGCAGCCTCTGTGGTTGTATCTCCATAGCTTTCCGTCATCTCAGTACTGGTTGTCACCTTACTTTCAGCATATTCTTCACCAGTTACAAAATATCGAAAATCCTCTTCGGAAAAATCATCCACCACAGTAGCATTAGGTTCTGCATAATTTAGTAACAATTCGATATAATCTTCCCGGGTTATCACGGTAAAGGACTGTTGGGTGCGAAGCTGCATCGAATCTAAAGTCACTCCATACCACGAATCATTATATTCCTCATTGGCACTATACAGGTCAACAATACCGTACTGGCTGGCATTAAAATAATATTCTCCGCTATTCAACCAGTCTTCTACCCGATAATACTGCATATCTCCATGTCTTATTTCAGAATTGGCATATTGTGCTTCTGTTAAATACACACCGCCGGTTGTCATATGTTCCTCATAATTCTTCACATAATCGGCACTATTGTCCAGGTTGTATAAGGTAAACATAAACTCCGATGCAAATTTGCGTGTCTCCGTAAACTGATTACATTGCAAATCCCGATATCCGAATTCATATCCCATATATGCGAAAAAGGTAATACTACTCATAGCTATGAGTGCAATCAATCCCAACGCCGCTACACTTATAAACTTTTTCACCATCACAGAAGGACGCATATCGTTTCCTGCCTTTCCATTAATCTATATGATCCATTTTGTAACCGACTCCCCACATAACCTTAATGTATTTGGGGTCTTTCGGATTAATTTCAATTTTCTCACGAATTCTACGGATGTGAACGGACACGATATTCTCCGTTGCATAAGAATCCCCTTCCCAGATACTTTCATATATCTGAGAGCTTGAGAACACAATTCCCAAATTCTGCATAAACATACGTACAATTTTATACTCTGTAGGGGTCAGCTTCACCGGTTCTCCATCCAAGGTAACCAACTTCTTTTCATCTTCCATTACCAAGCCACCGTTAACCAGTACATTCTTACTGGTTTCCGGCATACTGCCAAGCTTTGAGTACCGACGCAACTGGGACTTTACTCGCGCCACTAATTCCAACGGATTAAATGGTTTTGTTACATAATCATCCGCACCAATGGTCAAGCCCATAATTTTATCAGTATCTTCAGATTTTGCCGACAAAATAATCACCGGAATGTTGCTTTTCTTTCGCAATTCCAACACTGCATGAATACCATCCATATTAGGCATCATTACATCAATAATCATTAACTGGATATCCTGCGTATTTGCTACTTCCAACGCCTGCACTCCATCATATGCCCGCCAAATTGTATATCCTTCCTGTTCCAGATAGATGCTAATGGCTTCTACAATTTCTTTATCATCATCACAAACCAAAATATTCATATTATTACCTCTTCTTCCCGTATTCCCTTCATTTTTCTTTTGTTCTCCCGTCACACATCTTCAATTATGTAACACTATCATAACAAAGGAAGATTACGAAAACTGCTACAGAATATGAAGATATTCTTAAAACAGTGTTCCATCTTCTTTTGAAAGATATAAAAGGCTACTCGTCAACGTATCGCCTTCTTCTTCAATATACTTCCGATACTCCTTGTAATCGATGTAATATTCCTTTCCCCAAGAGGAAACCCGAAGCATTACCTGCCGATGCTTCAAACCAACAATTCCGGTTACTACTACAAAATGACTATGTACACAACGATAAGGGCTTAATACAAATTCTTCCTTATCATTTAAGGTATAAAATGGGATGCCTTTCCCCCGAAATACCAATGGTGTATTCGGTCCAATCGAAAGAATAACCGGCAAATCCTCTTTTAGCATCTTCCGCATGGCACGCAGCATCTGTTGTTCATCCATAAAGCCTTTCCATGCTATGGTCATTGAAAGATGGTATTTCAAACAATACCGACGAACTGCCGAAGCAACTGCTACACCATTCATTCCACTCCCCGGCATAATCTGGGCATACATAGTAGCAATATAATGAATATAATTCTTATAATCTTCCCATGGTAATACTGCATAATTCGTCCGCGCCACGCTGGTTGTAGGTGTCTGAAAATCCCGATCGCTCTTAGCCAGATACAAGAATAAATCTCCAACAGCAATGGCACCACAGCCCCATTTATTAATCATATAATCCCGACTAAGTTTCTTATCCTTGGCAAACCATGTCTGGCCTCCGCCGTAAGACACTTTTCCCTCATGTTCAACTGATATGTACTCCGGATGTTGCAATCCTATTATTTTCATAACAGAGCCTCCCCCTTCTGTATTCTGGCTTCATTATACGCACAAAAAGACAGAACCGTCAACGTTCTGCCTCTTTCCATTTTCTTTCAATTATCCGTTTGTTTTCGAAGTCGCTTATCACTAAAAAATGCAATGCACAACCAAATTGTACACAAAATCCATGTGGCAGGCTCCGAAATAATAATGCCAAAATACCCAATTCTATCTGCCAATATCCATGCCACAATCAATTTACCTATTAACTCAATTCCGCTGGATATTAGCGGAACAATTTTTCGTCCCAGTCCCTGCATAGCATTGCGCAACACAATCAAGATGCCTAATATAAAATAGAATGGTGTGTCAAACCGAAGATAACTTTGGGCGGTTTCTATAATATCCGGGGTTGTAGCACCGGATATCAGGTGGATTAAAAATGGTGCAAACAAATATACCACTGCAATCACTACCACTGACCAAATCCATGAAAGCAAAATAGCATCTTTGATTCCGGTACGAATCCGGTCATATCGTCCGGCACCATAATTCTGTCCTGTAAAGGTAGCACTTGCCACACCCAAAGTTGCAAACGGCAACATGAACATCTCGCTTAGTTTTCTGGCAATAGTATGGGCTGAAATTGTAGCCGTTCCAAACTTATTAATTGCACCCTGTAAAATCAAGGTTCCTATGGATACAAAACAAAGCATAAATGCCATGGCAATTCCTTGCCCCAACAAGTCCCCAACAATATTCTTCTCGAACTTAAAATCCTTCCACTTCAGATGCAGTTCCGGACATTTTATCAATATATATACAATGCAACAAATCAACGAAACCGCTTGTGCAATCACTGTAGCATATGCTGCTCCTTGGACATCTTTTTCCAAGACACCTACAAATAAAATATCCAAGCCTACATTAATTACTGTTGCAATTGCCAAGAATATCAAAGGTCGTATGGTATCTCCCAGAGCTCGCAAAACAGCCGCACAAAAATTATAACCTGCTGTCAATATCATAAACAATATAATCACCCGGATATAATTCGTACACCGGTCAAAAATACCGATTGGTGTATTCAAAACAGTTAACAACGGTTCGATTGCAAACCAGGAAATAATTGTAACAACAATCGTAATTCCAATCGTCAAGCAAAGGGCATTGGCTACCGCCTGACGCATATGTTTCATATCCTTGGCGCCATAGTATTTGGCCACTACAATACCAAAACCATTACCAAGACCATTTAACGCACCTATAATTAGATTAAATATAGGGCTACTGGCGCCAATGGCGGCTAACGCATCTTCTCCGAGCATTTCACCAACCACCTTGGTGTCTACTACATTATATAATTGTTGAAAAATATTACCGATTAGTAATGGCACTGAAAAAGCAATTAATAATCGTATAATATTACCTTTGGTCAAATCCTTCATATTGTCAAATCCTTCACGCGCTACTTTTCATTTTTCACTGCTGCCGACTCCATAAATAGCAATACGCTTGCGTTCTTGCAGCAAACTGCTCCGTCTTCAAGAGTTCTCGTACGTCTTCTTTTGTATACCATCCGGCTTCTATTTCTTCTACAGTCGAATTGCTTGGTGCCATGGTTCCGCCTGCAATACCAACAATGCATTGATTCTTCTCATTACTAAAACCAACGGCACTATAACTATCCGGAATGATATCCAGAATCTGAATCAAGTCCAAACCAGTTTCCTCCTTTAATTCTCTGGCTGCACTAACCTCCGGAGACTCACCCGGATCAATCAACCCTGCAGGAAAATTGTAAACCCAGCCACCAACTGCCATTCGGTATTCCCGATTTAATAAAATGCGTTTTCTTTCTTCATCTTCTACAATCACTACTACCGCATCTGTTTCATGCTGACTCAGCTCTGTAAAGGTTTCCATGTTCTTATCCCGGCTAATCATCTCATAAACCTTTTCTTTGCCATCAACTGTCTTGTATGTAATATCATAACGACTAATAAAATGTCCATCGTGAACTTTTTCCATTTTCTGAAATTCCATAACGATACCTCCATTCCGACTATTCAAATAATTACTTCATTTGCATTCTACTTCTTTTTACCAGCCTTGACAATATGTTGCTTTGACAAATGACATTCTTATCACTATAATCATGTTTGTTATGATTTATTACTCAAATTACATTGTATACCAAGGAGATTGCTATGGAATTATACATTGTCCGACACGGAGAAACCGAATGGAATAAGTATCAATTGCTACAAGGCAGTACAGACATTGCATTAAGCGAAGAAGGACGTCGCTTAGCTCGCATTTCCGGAGAGCGTCTGGCAGACACACACTTCGACCGAATTTATTCCAGTCCTCTGAGCCGCGCTTACGAAACAGCGTGTCTGTTTCGTGGAAATCAAACTGTGGAAATTATAAAAGACCAACGATTGCGGGAACTTTGCTTTGGTGACTACGAAGGTCAGAATATGTCTGAATTATTAAAGAACCAGGACTATACCTTTCAGCATTTTTTCAAACGTCCCCATTTGTACGAAGCACCGGATAACGGCGAGTCCTTAGAGCATTTGTGTGAGCGGGCCGCTTCCTTTATGGAAGAAATCATTTTACCCCTGGAAGCAACCTGCGAACGGGTTATGATTGTTGCACACGGAGCTATGAATAAGGCGCTTATGACATATGTAAAGAAGCATGACTTATCCCAATTCTGGTCCGGCGGCTTGCAAAAGAATTGCAATGTTATTGTTTTAAGACTTGAAAATCAACAATTTGAAATCATAGACGAAACTCGTATTTTCTACGAAGAACCTACAGTTGAGTAGTTAACCACTCAACTGTTTTTTATTCCCATTATTTATTCATCTCCTCTTTCTATCATTTTTCACATTTTTCCCCTCATTACATAAAATAACTGTATAACACCGCAAATGCGGATTCAGAAAGGAAGGCTTATTATGTATTCATGTCCTAACCAGATGCGCTCCGGTTCCGGTCGAAATCCAATGCCGACGATGCCTTGCGGAGATAGATTGAATGACAAACATGAAACGTTCCCAATCGGAATGTCCTATGTGCCTTGGCAGACCTGGGGCGATTTATATCCTCCGGAAAAGGGATTATGTGAAGGCACTATTTTCATGGAGTTAAATCAGGTCTTCTGCGGAAAGAGAGGTACCCGTGCATGAACAATATGAATCAAAAGCAATTACTGAGATATATCGACGCTGTCAGTCTTGCGCTGGACGATGTAACTCTATTCCTCGACACCCATCCGGACAATGCAGAAGCACTGGAATATTACAACATCTACAAGGAAAAACGAATGCAGGCTATCAAGGATTACACCAGGTACTTTGGACCATTGAATCGATACAACGTCACCTGTAATAATGAATGGAAATGGAATCAAGGTCCTTGGCCTTGGCAAGGGGAGGTGTAAAACATGTGGGTATACGAAAAACGATTACAATTTCCAGTAAACATTAAGGAAACCAACGCAAAGCTGGCACAGGCAATTATATCCCAATACGGAGGTGCCAATGGTCGGGTATAATCATTGGATAACAGAAGATTTTACTTTCATTTTATTGAAAGATGTTTCCCGCTGTGCTATTCTGAATATAATTGTAAATTATGGTAAAACTAGTATTGAATTCGCATTTATACAGAGTTAAATATGCAAATATATGACTGTTTACATAACTACTACAGACAGAAAGGATGCTACATATGGAACGAAAAGAACTGGAACGTGTAATATTAAAAACGATTATACTCTTAGTTATCGGCGTGCTGATAATTATGAACTTTGATTTGGCAATAAAGGGAATAGCATTACTGATTGGTTTTATGTCACCAATGATATTAGGTTTTGCAATTGCTTTCGTAATTAATGTGATACTGTCACGGTTCGAAAAAATCTATTTCCCAAATACGAAAAACCGGTTTCTTCAAAAAAGCCGACGTCCGGTTTGTATTATATTATCGCTGTTATTCATCGTACTAGTAATTGCATTCGTAATTATTTTGGTAATTCCGGAGTTATGGGATGCCATCATGCTGTTAAAAGATGAGATATCCTCTTCTTATGAAGTAATCTTAAACAGAGCCGGCATTCTAATCAGCAAGGTTCCCCCATTGGAAAGCTGGTTACAGAACAATCTGGATCTGGACCTTAAGCATCCGGCAGATATTAATTGGGAACATTTACTTACGAAGATTGGCACTATGCTTCTTGGTGCCGGTAGTGACGGAAAATTCAACAGCATCATGGGTTCAACCGTTAGTATTGCTTCCAACATCGGAAGCGGTGTTGTACGATTCTTCATTGCTTTGGTTTTCGGCATTTATGCTCTGGCTTCTAAAGAACGCCTGTATCGTCAGGTAAAGCAATTGGTATATGCCTATCTGAAACCGCAAACTGCAGACAAGTTGTATCACATCTGCAGTGTTGCCAACGAAACCTTCTCTAACTTCATTGTTGGACAATGTACAGAGGCCGTGATTCTCGGAGTATTGTGTATCATCGGTATGTCCATCTTCCGGTTTGATTACGCAGTTATGGTCGGTACCTTAGTAGGCGCAACTGCACTGATTCCGATTGTCGGTGCCTATCTGGGAGCCATTGTAGGTGCTATCATGGTGCTGACACAGGGTGGTTTCTGGCAGATGTTATTATTCGTAGTTTTCATCATTGTATTACAGCAATTGGAGGGTAATCTGATTTATCCAAAGGTGGTTGGTTCTTCAGTGGGACTTCCGGGCATCTGGGTATTAGCTGCTGTTACCATTGGTGGTAGTATCAACGGTGTATTCGGTATGTTAATAGGGGTACCATTAGCCGCAACTATTTATCGTCTGCTAAGGGAAGACAGTAAGAAAAAGGTCATCAAACGTAGCATGAAAAACCAAAAGATTCCAACTGATTTATTAGCTTCTTTACAGCCGCCAACTGAGGACGTTACAAGTAATTCAGACCAAACCAACGCTTCTGAAGAGGCCGCTACAAAAAACACTTCAAAAGATACCCCTTCCTCCGAAGAAGACCGTCATTTAGACAAAATCAATCATGCTTTGGATGAGATTGTATCTGCTTTGGATAATGATTTTGATGAAGATTAATCCTGTATTAATTAGTATTTGAAACATTAAAAAGAGGACGACACACAAATGTGTTTCGTCCTCTTCTGTTATATGAATCTATGATTCTTAGTTTGCTGCCTTTACCTTGGTCCACAATTCAGAGAAGTATTCCTTAATCTCTTGTTCCTGATAACGGAACACTTCATCATTTTCTCCTTCCAACTTCGGAAGATATGCATCGATACCTGCAAAATCTTCTGCTGCTGCTTTATCTCTTGCTGCTGCAACCGGAGAAGTATAACCAACTGCAATGGTATTATCATACGCATTGTCCGGATCCAACATGAAATCAATGTATGCGTGAGCCAATTCTACTTCTGTACAATCCTTTGTAATAACCATTGCATCCTGCCAGATGTTGGTTCCCTCTTCCGGCTCGAAGAACGCTAAGTCTTCATTCTCATACATGATATAGGCACCATCACCGGAATACACAACTGCCATTGCCTTGTTACCGGAAATCATATTGTCAATAACATCATCGCCGGCATAAACCGGGTCCATAGTATCCCGCTGCTCGATTAACCATTCATATGCCGCATCAATTTCTGCAGTATCAGAAGTATTCATGGAATATCCCAATGCCTTTAACGCAATCATGAAGGAATCACGTTCTGAGTCATACATATAAATATCACCGGCGTATTTTTCATTACGAAGAAGTTCCCAACCATCTTCCAAATCTGCTTCATCTACTACGGTTGTATCATAAAGAATTCCAACCGTACCATAGAAATATGGAACGGAATAGGTGTTATCCGGGTCAAACTCCCGCCCCATAATCTGCTCATCCAACTGGTCTGCATTGGAAAGTAATTCCCAATCTACCGGTTGCAAATAATCTTCTTTAATCAAACGCTCAATCATATAATCAGAAGGAATCAAAATATCATAAGTTTCACCGCTTTGAATCTTAGTATACATGGATTCATTGGAATCAAAAGTCTCGTAAATCACCTTACAACCATATTCTTTTTCAAATGCTGTTAATAAACTAGGGTCAATATACTCACCACAGTTATATACCTTTAAGGTTGGCTTATCAGAACCACATCCGGTTAACATGGTCGCCATTAATGTAGCCCCTGCTATTAAACTTACAACCTTTTTCATTAATTTGTTCTTTCTCATTATTGTTCCTCCTCCGGTATTAAATTATTTTCAACCAATGCCGCCTTGCGCTCCCGTTTTCTCCGTACAATAAACGGAACTACATGCACGATTACCAACGTAATGATAATAACCAGAATTACCAAGGTAGACAGTGCGTTAATCGTCGGATTGGTTCGCTTAGTCATGTTATATACAATAATTGATATATTCGATACGCCATTTCCTGTTACGAAGTAGGAAATTACGAAATCATCAAAGGACATGGTAAATGCTAATAATACACCTGCAAAAATTCCTTCCTTTAACATTGGTAAAATAACCTTTGTCAATGCTTGGAACGGAGTTGCGCCCAAGTCCATTGCTGCATTTGCCAGGTTCGGGTCTAAGTTCCGTACCTTCGGATACACACTGGTAATTACATACGGCGTACAGAACGCAACGTGTGCCAACAGCATGGTCAGATATCCTTTTTCCATATGAATAGATGAAAATAAAATCATTAAACCGATAGCTGTTACAATATCCGGATTCATAATCGGAATATTATTTACATTAATAATAACTTCCTTCAGCACCTTTCGGGATTTGGAAAGTCCAATTGCCGTTATGGTTCCTAACACTGTGGAAATTGCTGTTGCCAGTAGTGCAATCGTAATAGACACATATACCGCACTCATAATTTCTCCGCTGGAGAACAGATTCTCATACCACCGAAGGGAGAAGCTCTCAAACTTCGTCAGGGATTTCGATGAATTAAAGGAATAAATCATCGTAACCAGAATCGGCAAATATAAGAATATGAAACAGGCAGCAATATAAAGGATGGAACCGATTTTTGTCTTCTTACTCTTCATAATCTATTCCTCCTATCTCAAAATTTGAAATTTGTCAATATATCTCCCGATATATTTTGTGATTTATCTCAATACCTTTACAGATATCAATTCATTGTTAATACATCTGTCGCCTTGTTTATCCATACACTTACCCTATCAGTTC
>JAFTZJ010000059.1 GCA_017461045.1 Lachnospiraceae bacterium
ATCTGGTATGTTCTTGTTACGGATGAATTTGAATTGATAAGTGAACTCGGCACTTTCAGCGTAATTGTCACCGCACCATTCGTTTCTGTAATATTTACAGGACTGTCTGAGCCAATCTGCTTAAGCAAATCTATATCCAAGTACATTCCAATCGTAGTATTTCCCTTCTTGGAATCTATCAAATCTTTATCTGTCTGACTCACAGTTGCAGAAATATCCGTTGCTTCAATCCAAACCTTTACTTCTTCTCCATTTTCAAGTCTGGTCTTTTCTGCATCTGTAAATAACTTACTAATCAAATCGTCCGTAAATTCTGCCAAATCTGCATTGCAGGCATTTTCTTCTGTCTTGTCAACGATTTCCATATTTCCGGGTTTGGCTACTACCGCAAAGGTCAAAGTCTCTCCGTAAGGTGGCAACTCTACTCCATCACAGGTAGATGCCAATGTGGTATTGCCGTTTTCATCGATTTCCAGATAGATCACAAAACCGTCACCTGCTATTAGGGTAATATCCATAGTCTCGGGATCAAAGTTCGCCAACATTTCCGTAGGAATAGTTTCTGTATCAAGCATCGATACCACACCGCTCATACCTTCAGGCGCAGAAACGGTTACATCACCAACAGTCCAGGAGCCGGTACCAAGATCTATGTAATAAACATTTTCGCCTTCACCTATTCCTTTCGATACGATTGCATAGTGCGAAAAACTGTCCGATTCAAAGGTTATAGTGTTATTTTCTTCATTATAGGTAGCATTGATTAATTCATATCCTATTATTTCTTCCCCATTATGCAGTTCATGAATGACAGCCAAATCCTTGCCGCTCATATCATTCTCAAGTTCTAAAGTAATCGCTGCTTTATTTTCAATGTTTTCAACCGGTGTATCCCAAGATTCATAATTTCCGTTGACATCTTTTGTTCCACATTTATAAACAGCATTGTACAATGAAATATCCAGATAATTCTCAATTTCATACCCTTCGTCTGTTGCAGTGTTTTCAAATTCTTCCATTCTGCTTGAGTCCATACTGGCAACATCACTTACTTCAAGTTTGGCAGTTCCATATTCAAAGTTTTCATTAATGTCAATATTACCGGATTTAATATTGACAGAGCTCGCTTGCACCTCGGCGCCAACCTGGGTAAATTGTGCGCCTAAATGCCAGTTTCCTCCACCAATCGTAAACGTATAAAGCCCTACCTCTTCACCCGGTTCAAATGGTGTGCCATTTAACTCCAGGGATGTTAACTGATACCCCGCATCCGGAATTAATCTTAAAGTTAATTCTGTTCCTGTTGGGAACATTGCATCGCCGGTTGGATCGTCAGTTCCTTTCACGCCATCATCCCATTGGAATGTTCCTCCGGCTTCGTTAACTTCCTCTATTGAATCATATGTAACGCCATTGTACTTCGCTTCAACAAATTCTAAATTGCCGTAAGGGATTTTATCATCATCAGAATATTCGTTGCTGTTTGGGTCATAGGTCCAGCCAAAATTGCCCATGATTTTTTCTTCCTGCGTTTGCTTCCTTCCCTCGACCACAATGTGATATTCTTCCTCATATGGAACATTTTTTATATCAAATCTTATTCCTCTAAAACCAGCATCAAATGCATCGATTAAGTCATATTTTGTTTGGGGTGTATCATATAGAACACCATTTATTGTTAATGATGTAATAACATCATCCCATTGTGTCTTTATATTAAATGTTACATTTCCTGAATCATCATAACTATATTCATACCCAAGAGCCTCTTTTGTTGCCAATCCAACAATCTTATCGCCTTCTGTCGTATAATTTACTTCCTCTTTTGACAGTCTTCGCATCTCTGAACCGTTTATTCCAAAAACAAAATCGGCGGCATCATTTGTCCATGGTGCATTATATTCCAACTCTTCTCCAGATATATTAACCGTAACGTTTGCGTGAACGGCATTTCCATTATTTACTTCACCACCGCCGGTTGATTTTTCTACTACCGAGAAAGCAATATCTGTAGGAACACCTCCATCATTGGTGTGGGCGGAAATGCTTGTCTGACCGTCGGTGACCGTTAAAGTAGTCCCAAAACCGTCCTCAGCATCCACTCTCGCTTCCATGGTTTCCGCATCAAAACCAGTTAAGGTTATTATATCACTTTCAGATAATGTCTGTTTGCCAGATTTATCAGCAATTACAGTGACACCTCCAACTATCCAAGAGCCTGTTCCAAAGTCCACAGAATAGGAGCCGGAATTCTCTCCACCGCCGGTACCGTCG
>JAFTZJ010000060.1 GCA_017461045.1 Lachnospiraceae bacterium
CCAATCTCACAAAAAACCTTGGCATCTTTGGTCTGGGTTTGTTCATACATAAACTCACGCAAAGGCTCCAATCCGATTTCCAAAGCTTCTTCCTGGGTAATCTGCCCTGCTTCAAAGGGCTTAATTGCCGTCTCATTAATCTCTGTAATAATGGGATTCATAATAAAGAATGTCAAAAACAGAGATAATGCAATAATCACCTGGTTGGGAGGCGCTGTTTGCGTATTGAGCGCTGCCCTTGTAAAATGCATCACAATGATAATTCTGGTAAATGACGTTAAACAAATAATGAGAATAGGTGCCAATGCAATTCCCGTCAAGATTAACAAAATTCTTAACGCGCCTGCAATAGTTCCATTCCCATCATTGTATGTAACGGTTACCTCATTGTCTATATTCAATTCAGCAAGATCATCTGCATCCTCCGAACTACCCGGTTCACGGATATTGGTTCTCTCATCGTCAGTGCCTGCTTCTGTGTCAGTGGTAAGCGCACCACCAACACTTGCAGCTTTTGCCTGTACACAAGTGTTTACAAACAAAACCCCAAGCATAAGCACAAACATCAAAAAGCGAAGAATGCACTTTTTATTCAAGAATTTACTAGCGTTCTTCTTCATGTTCATCTGCCGCTTTCATATCGCTCTTTTGTACCAGTCCTTTTGCTTTCTTCCATATCTCATCAAACTGTACCGGTTCTGTTACGCCTTCCGAAAATATAATCTCTTCCTCAGAAAGCTCAGAAAGTAAGGTTACATTATCCTTACCCACAGCAACAGCTACATACCTTTGACCGATACGCAGGATTTGCACAACCTGATTTTGAGAAATACGGAAAGAATCAATCATTTCAAAATTGTTCCCCCGCATTTTCCCTTTTTGAAATCCTGCAATATATCTTGCTGTCAGCCACGTTATGCTCAATACAAATACAAAAATAATCAGGACTGTAAAAAACTGTACTACAGAGTCTATTTTTGACGCTACTGCAAGTAACATTTTTAGCCTACTACTTTCTTAACTGCTTCAATAACACGATCAGCCTGGAAAGGTTTTACAATGAAATCCTTTGCTCCGGACTGAATAGATTCAATAACCATTGCCTGCTGACCCATAGCAGAACACATAATTACCTGTGCACCGGGATCTCCTGCCTTAATCTGTTTTAAAGCCTGAATTCCATCCATTTCCGGCATGGTAATATCCATCAAAACAAGATCCGGTTTTACTTCGTTGTATTTTTCTACTGCTTTCAAACCGTTCTCAGCTTCTCCGGCTACATTGTAACCATTCTTGGTTAAAATGTCCTTAATCATCATACGCATGAATGCTGCATCGTCACAAATTAAAATATTTTTAGCCATTTTCTCTCTCCTAAATTCCCTTATTGTTAATGATCTCAGTTACTCTGATACCAAAGCTTTCTTCAATAACTACTACTTCGCCTTTCGCAACAAATTTACCGTTTACCAACACATCAATGGGTTCACCTGCGATTTTGTTTAATTCAACAATGGTACCCGGTGCAAAATCCAAAATCTCTGCAATGGATTTCTTGGTCCTTCCAAGCTCTACTGTCACTTCCAACGGAACATCCATAATCAGGCCGATATTTTCCTGACTGGGCATTGCCGAAAAGTCCTGACTGAACGTTTGGAACTGTGCCGGTTGAATATTCATATTCATCGGTTGCGGTTGCATCTGCGGCATTGCCATTTGAGGCATCGCCATCTGGGGCATTCCCATTGGCGGCATTCCCATTGGCGGCATTCCGTAGTTCATAGCTCCCATATCAGGCATTGCCTGATTCATCATGGGTGTTTCTTCTACTCTGGGCGGTACATAAGGTTCCGGTTCCGGAGCCTTGGGAGCCGGTGCCGGTTCAGGCTCCGTTCCCACTTGGTTTCCAATGAATATTTCATATAAGGATCTGGCAAAATCTACAGGATACAACTGCATGATTGTACTGTCTACCAAATCTTCTATTTGCATTCGGAAGGAAATTTTTACAAAAGTACCTTCCAAAAACGGTGCAATGTCTGATGCTTTCTTAAATTCCATCAGGTTTACAAGACTGGCTTCCGGCGGGCTGATATCAATCATTCTGCCAAGCATAGAGGAAAGTGATGTTGCCGAAGAACCCATCATCTGGTTCATGGCCTCAGAGATTGCACTCAAATGCAACTCTCCCAACTCTCCGTCTATATTGGTGCCATCACCACCCATCATCAGGTCCGTGATCACCTTTACATCTTGTTCTTTTAAAACCAAAATATTGGCTCCATCCAAACCGGTTGTATATTTAATTTGAATAAATACACAAGGCTTTTCGTATTCCTTCATTACGTTGTCCCACTGTGCCATCGTGACAACGGGAGTAGAAATGTCAACTTTTCTGTTAACCAAGGAATAAAGGGTTGTTGCCGATGTACCCATACTGATGTTGGCGATTTCACCAATGGCATCTTTCTCGATATCATCCAGCTCTACATATCCCATGGTAGGCGCTGTCGGTTCCATTTCTACAACAGGAATCGGGTTGCTTGATGCTAATGCTGATGCTTCTTCTTCCAGTGTATCCATGGTAATGTCTCCAGAAGCCATACCGCTCAACAACGCATTAATCTCGTCTTGAGATAGCATTCCATCCATTCTCCTATTCCTCCTCTCTTATAACCGATGTAATTCTTACCGCATAGTTTTCTTTATTAACACCCGGTAAGGCCGTAAATTTCTTTAAGTTACCAACGTATACTTCCAATTCATCATCCACTCTGTTATCCAATCGGATGATATCTCCCACTTGTAAGGTAGAAAAGTCCATGACGGAAATAACGCTTTTTCCAAGTACTGCTTTCATTGGAATATCGACTCTCTTAATCATCGCTTCGATATATTCCTGATAGGTCTCATCCGATACTTCCTGCATGGTCGAGAACCAGTACTTGGTATTCAATTTATCCATAATTGACTCCAATGTGATATAGGGAAGGCATACGTTCATAAATCCTTCCACATCACCAATCTTCACATTCAATGTGACAATGGCAATCATCTCATTGGGTGCAATAATTTGTGCAAACTGGGGATTGGATTCGATTCGTTCCATAAACGGATCCAAGTCCACAACATTCTTCCATGGCTCGCGCATCAATGTCATACACATAACCATGATTTTATCTAAAATCGATAATTCAATTTCTGAGAACTCTCTGTTTTTGTCCAAAGGCTGTCCGGCTCCACCAAGCATTCTATCAATCATGGCATAACCGAGATTAGTCTGTAATTCAATAACGATATTACCCGGAAGC
>JAFTZJ010000009.1 GCA_017461045.1 Lachnospiraceae bacterium
GATAAAGAACCTATTGATACACAAATGGAGCACGATATTGATAATATCTTTCATAGCAATACTTTGGATATAAACTATAAAGAAGCAGTTCTGGTTACTATTTCAACCGATAATAATAAAGGGAAAAATGCACAAGATAATAATGTAAGAGTATTGGCATATAAAGTTAAAGGTGACTGGTATTTTGCTCCTGGTATATATGATTACATCGTTTCATGCAGACAGGATGAGGACCTCTTTACTGCTATGAGTTTAGCAACTTCAATTCAGACGGTGCTTTCCAACGAATATGCATATGATTCAATGTACTTTTATAGAGATGTAGTGATATCATTGGATGATCTAGAGTACTTACCGCAAGAATTTCAGGATGAATTCAAGTTTCAGATAGACAATACTGATTTATCTTTACGACATAAGGATGATGGCGCAATCGGATATGCTTTTAAGGTATTTGAAAGTGGCTCGGTTGAGGTGTTTATTTCATCAGATACTAAGATGGATGAATGGCGAGTGTGTCCAGAGGTAGATTCTGATTACTACAAAGGTATTAAAGACGAAGTATCAGATACAGCTTTATCTAGTGAATACAGCTATGTAAAACTTATAAGTGAACAATCACCTATTATGGGGTATTGGCAAAGTGATAAAGCTGGTATGTATATCGGTTATAATGTAAGTGGTGGTGGAGAAGGGTTCACAGTTTATTTACAGAGTCAGGATGTTGATTTTCAACTTTTGCACAGATATGAAGATTATACATATAGTGGTGGAAATGGAAATATAAAATTCTCTAAGAACACAGATTATTATAATGTAGTATATGATATACAGGTAGTTGATAATAATACCATTGAATTAACAGTAACAAATGGTGGATATGATGGCACTGTAAATACTGAGTACACATTTAAAAAAGGTGAGATACCAAGAGAGTTACTGGCACAGTTTGAGGGCACTTGGATAGATGGTGGAGAAGTGTTTGGCAGTTGGGCAAATCCATATGGAGAAGTTGTAAATTTGGTATGTTGTGATGAGTGTGGCAGTTTACATGGCAAGGATTCATCGGAAGCGTATAATTATAATTTTCATCAAGATGAGTACATATCCATTTATGACGGAAAAGACTTACATTATTATTTCCTTTACGAAGGTTTATGGATAGTTGAAGATGAATATGAATGGGCATATCCGTATGATTTTAATATGGTTTATAGTGTTAATGGAGATATGCTAGTTGTGCGTGGCTTCACTTCCCAAGCAATTGGTATAGATTACACCTGTTTCCGTGAAGACTCAGAGCAGGCACAAGTGGCTGAGGCATTAAATGCGTATCAGGAGTACATTACAAACAACACAGAGTTTTTTGTAGGTGTAGAGTTAGTGTATGTTGATGGAGATGTAATTCCCGAATGTATTGTAAAGTGTCAATTTGATACTGCTTCAAGAGAGAGGGAATATATGCTTACTTATTACGGTGGGCAAGTTGTTGTATTAGATAATAGCATGACAGCTTCATCAATATCTTTAAAAGATGGTCTTAATGAAATTAAATATGATTATCAAGGTAGTATGCTGGATTTAGAAGGAACTGAAATATATACATTGGAAGAGGGGGTATTTAAACAAAAAATAGAAATATATCGTTCGTTGGAGACTCCTGACTCAACTGAGTATGTATGGTATGTGGATGGTGATAAAGTAGACGAGGGCACCTACAATCAGACATTGGATAATATGGGTGAATTTCCTATTGCTGTGACTGGACAATACGGTTCATTAAGAGATGCCTACAATGACCTCAAAAAGCCCATAGATACCTCTAAATATGATACAAGCAGCTCAGTAGTTGTTGAAGAAGGAGATACTATTTGGGTGTCAGTCGAATCAATCTATAGTGGTGCTGGTGGAGATGGTGCTTGGGAAAACCAAGGTGAGTTAGAATTTGTTGTTTCTATAGATACATATGAATTCGATCAAACAGACTATGGTCTGACCTATGACGAAAAAAATGCCAATGTAAATTTAGCTATTGGCAAAAAGGTTGGTGACGTATTTGAGTTAACCTTCAATTATGGAGACGGCTCACGAACTTATAGGTATACGATTCTCGGGATTGATAAGAATTAGATAGAAAAGAGCAATCTGCAAGTGAAAACTTGTAGGTTGCTCTTTGTGTATCAGAATCTATCAGGATTTTTTTCTTTACTAATATGACTTGGTAGTTGTGCCAACAGCACCGCAGCGAAAATACAAACACAACCAATGAGTTCCCGAGGGGATAAGGATTCCTTGAGTATTACCCAACCGGCTAATACAGAAAATACGGATTCCAGACTCATAATTAATGAGGCAATGGTTGGATTCACATCCTTTTGGCCAATAATTTGCAACGTATATGCAATTCCGCAAGAGAAGATACCTGCATATAGAATCGGTATCCATGCATTCCATGTGGTAAAACCGTTAAGCCATATCTGAATGCCACTAACGGAATGATTCATGTCTATAAAGAACATTGGAATTGCAGACAATATTCCGGCAACCAGGAATTGTATGCAGGACATTCGCATGCCGTCTACTAAAGGCGAAAAATGGTCAATAACTAAGATGTGACAGGCAAAGCATAGTGCACAAATCATTAATAAAAGATCTGAAAACTGTATTCGGAATTCGCCGTTCATGCAGAGTAAATATAGACCAACCAAGGTTATTACAACGCCAATCCATACATGAATACTGCATTTCTTCTTAAAGAACAATCCTAGTATAGGAACAATCAGAATGTAGCAGGTGGTTAAAAAACCGGCTTTTCCTACGGAAGAGCCCATATATAAGCCCATTTGTTGAAAATTGCTTGCTATGGCCAATACAACACCACAGAGAACACCTCCCAGCAGAAGTGTTCTCTGTGATTTTTTATCTTGTGGTTTTTTGGTTATGCCGAACTTGTCCAGTACAGCAATGATTGGCATTAGAAATAGTGAACCAATTATGGAGCGTATGCAGTTAAAGGAATAGGGACCTACGGAGTCGCCCCCCTCGCTTTGTGCTACAAATGCTACACCCCATATAAAGGCAGTAATAACCAATAATAATGAATTACGTTTAGTTGTGTTCATAAGTAAACTCCCGGTTAGTTGTTATTTACTTTCTGAAATTTTGCTAGCGGTTAGTTTCTTAATTACCAGAATAACCACGAATATAAGTCCTAATGAAATAGGGAGTGCAATTAGTGCCAATAAACTGTTGGTAAAATAACCAATGCCGCCGGCAATTAAGTAACCCACAAAGGAAACTGCAGCTGCAACTAAGGCATACGGTAGTTGGGTAGACACATGGTTCACATGGTCGGAATGAGCACCTGCAGATGCCATAATTGTTGTATCAGAAATCGGTGAACAGTGGTCGCCACAAACGGCACCTGAAAGACATGCAGCAATTGTAATTGCAAGCATTTCTGATGTGTCACCGCCGCCAAATACTGTACAAATTATCGGAATCAGTATGGTAAAGGTTCCCCAGCTTGTTCCTGTCGAGAATGCAAGGAATAAGCTTACCATGAAAATAATTGCAGGAAGGAATAGTTTTAATGCACCAGCAGAACCATTTACTATGTCGTGCACAAAAATATCTGCACCTAATAAATTGGTCATACCGGATAGGGTCCACGCCATGATTAGGATAAGGATTGGAGCTACCATTGCTTTAAAACCTTCCGGTATGCACTCTGTAAAGCTTTTTAATGTAATTACACCTCGCAACATATAGAAACAGAAGGTAAACAGTAAAGCAACCACACTACCTAACACAAGTGCCATAGAGGCATTGGCATTGGCGAATGCATTTACAAAATTTTCACCTTCAAAGAATCCGCCGGTGTATATCATACAGAAGATACAGCAGATAATCAGTACAATTACCGGTAATAATAAGTCAATTACCTTTCCATTGCTTTCTTGGTATTCCTGGTCTGCATCGCCGTATGGACGTGCTGCTGTGGTAAATAAATCGCCTTTTAATGCATTTTCTTCATGTAATCGCATTGGACCAAATTCCACTTTCATGGTAACAATCAGTACAATCATAAGGAGTGTTCCCAGTGCATAGAAGTTATATGGAATTGTATGAATAAACATGGTAAAACCGTTAATGTTGTATTCTGCCGGAACAGAAGAGGTTACTGCAGCCGCCCAACTGGAAACCGGAGCAATTATGCATATTGGTGCAGCTGTTGCGTCGATAATATATGCCAGTTTGGATCTGGATATTTTGTGTCGGTCAGTAACCGGACGCATAACAGAGCCTACAGTGAGACAGTTAAAATAATCATCAATAAAAATCAATATACCAAGAACCATTGTAGCTAACTGAGCACCGACTCTGGTTTTTATGTGCTTAGATGCCCATTTTCCAAAGGCTGCAGAACCGCCTACCCGGTTCATAAGGGCCACCATAATTCCCAGTATTACTAAGAATACAAGAATGCCGGCATTTCCGGTACTAGCAATTTTATTTACCATACCATTTTCGTGGTAGAGCAGGGTGTTCAGCATTAATTCCAGATTGCCGTTGGCATATAGTACTGCACCGGTAAAAATGCCCACAAAGAGGGACGAGTAAACCTCTTTGGTTATTAATGCCAAAAGAATTGCAATGGTTGGTGGCAATAAGGAAGCAATAGTTGCATATGCCATTGGTTTATAAGTATCAGAATCAACGGTTCCCGGGTTTAGAATGGTAAATACCATTAACACTCCAAGAAGGACTGTAATCGCTATCAGAAAAATAATACGATTTCGGATGGACCGTTTTCTATTTGTATCGCTTGTGAATTCTTGTGTGTTTTCGTTTGTTTTTTCTTTGCTCATTTGTAAATCCCCTTAATGTTTTATACTAGAATTCATTATAGTATAGGTTGGTTGCTTCGGCAAGAAAAAGGCAATAAATCAAATAATATAAAAGGATTTATGTATTACTTTTCCGTTTTATTTTCTTATGTTATAATATGTACGTTAAAGAAATAAGATAAGATGATTTATATATGATAAACAATATAAAGGAGATACATGTATGAATAAATCAGAATTGTGGGAGAATCTTGATATATCGGATACTAGTCGCTTGGAAAGACTTAGCGATAGTGCAGAAGATATTTTGTCAATAATATTTGATGGGATTCCGGTAGGTGTTGGCTTATTTGAATTAGGAGAAACAGTTCGGGCTGTTTATTTGAATGAAGCATTTTTTACGTGTATTGGTTTTACAAAAGAAGCATATCAATCAAAGCTAACGGATGTGTTGCAGACGATACACGAAGAGGATGTTGAAAGCTTTCGTGAACAAATATACATGCGTGCTCCACAGATGAAGGACATTCGTTATACATTGCGTGGTTATCGTGGTAATGGTGATTTGGGCTGGTTTCATGTTCGTTGTGTTCCGGTTGAGAATAAACAGAATGATAATCCGCTATATTTGGCCATGTTGACAGACATACCGGATAAATCACAAATTCAGAACAATATGGTAACATTAAAAGAAGTTAATAAGAAATTACAGATTCAAGAAGAACGGTATAAGATTCTGGAAGGTACGGCTCAGGGCTTGTTATTCGAATTTTATCCGGATTTGGATAAGATGGTCTTTTCTTATAATTTTCCGAATAATAAGAAACGGAAAGAAATCAAAAATTATAGCGAGTATATTAAGACGTCACCATTAGTACATAGTAGCCATATTGATGACTTTAAGAAGGCTTTGTTCGATGCATGTAAACAGGAAAAGGAAGGGCAAATGGAGTATCTTTCCTCCGTTTCCGGTGGTGGTTATCGTTGGCATTTGACTTATTATAAAAGTGTTGCAGATTCTGATGGCAGAATCATTAGCGTAATCGGACGGATTAAGGATATCCACGAATCCAAAATGGAACAGGAGATGCTGAATTATAAGGCGGATATGGACGGATTGACGAATTTGTATCGAAAGGAAGCAGCCTTTGAGAAAATGCAGGAATATGTGGAAGAAGCACCGGGCAGTGAGTGCTACTTTACGATACTGGATTTGGATGATTTTAAGCGGATTAATGATCAATACGGACATCAATATGGGGATGAGGTATTGCGTAAGACTGCTGATGAATTACGGATATTGTTTGATGAAAATAGTATTTTAGGACGATTTGGTGGGGATGAATTTATTATTTTAACGAGAAGTATTCCTTATGATGAGGTACACGCTTCACTAAAGCAGTTAAAGAAAAAGATTCGATTCTGTGCCGGCATAGTGAAATGGGAAAATGGCGAGGATATCAAGAGTATTTTTGATAAAGCTGACCGTGCTATGTATCAGGTGAAGTTGTCGGATAAAAACGGAATTCATTTATTTGAAGAAGAATTGTAGAATGAAAATGGAGTATCCATTCAAGTGTATTTGGAATGGGTACTCCGTTTTTATGTCTGGTTATGACTGGTTGTCAGTGCTTTCATCCTTAATGGAACGCATGGTGCGTACATTCATGCCGTTGATTTCTACATGATCATCCACGGTGATGACAAAGCATTGTCTGCCGTTAATATATTGCGTCTGAATTAAGTCGGTACGGTCTGAATTGACTTTGATAATAATATCCGGTGTTTCAATGCTTAATTTCTTGGTATTTGTTAAGTTAGAGGCTACCAAAGCTGCCTTTGGTCCTGCGATTTCCTCAAAAGTATGTTCAAATTCCTGAAGTTCCTCATTTGGTACACCACTGATTTCCAACAGGTTTTTCATTTCATGCTTTGTAAGGGTTAAGGGGTCCGGATTATTTTTAGTTTCAGCAATCATTTCATTCAAATTCTCGTGAATTGCTGATACCACTTCATAGTCAGCTTCATCCCCTAAGGTGTTCATAATAATAGATTGGAAGGTTTCCTTCTGATTAACAGGAGTCATTGGGGTAACGCTGCCAAGGACCTGTTCCGTGAATTCCGGATGACTGTCCTCCGGGTTCTTCGTGTAGTAGAGGACATTGTGAATATCTGAACCGCGGTCGTTAAAGGCAGGGAATAGGAAGCCTTTCATCGGAGGTTCAACTACCCAGTCACGCACACGTTCACCAACTATATTGGATTCCGGGAGATAGGATAATCCACCTTTGCTACGATTTACCGGACAAATGCTACACAACAGGAATTGATATACTTCCTCAGAAGCATCATACATTTCTGCACCGTCTGAAGCCCGACCCGGCACATCATAGGCACCATAAATCAGAATAATATAATAGTTTTCCGGATATTGGAAACCGGCAATGACTTTATCATAAAATGCTTCCACCAATGTAGCATCCTTTAATTCGCTGGCACGTAATTGCATTAAAAATTCCTGAGTGCCCCCCGGCATTTCCTGTGAGGTTGGGAATTCCATATTTAGCAGGTTTTTTCCAATGGTTCCGGACAGGGTGGCTTTGAAGATGTCATTGTATTTCAATGCTTCATCCTTTGCCAAAGATAAAAAAGCATCCTGCTTGGTGCAGACCTTTTCTTTGTTAAAGTCTACATAACAGCTGCAGATTCTGGTCAGGCATGAAGATTCCTGCATGAATAACTTACGTATTTCTAAGGTTTCTTTCTTGTTCATTTGTGTTCTCCATTCTGTTTGATTCTAATTTATCCTAGCATAAAAAAGTGTTGTCTTCAATTCTTTCCGATGGATTTTCTTGCGGATATGTATGGATTCGTGTATGATGAAAATAGTGTAAGGACAACGGAATGGATTGTCTGTAAAGTAACGTTCAAATAAAAGGATGGGAGATACAACTATGATTCAGGTAGAGCATGTGACGAAACAATTTGGTAAAGAATTTACGGCAGTAAATGACGTGAGTTTTTCAATTCAAAAAGGGGAAATAGTTGGCTTCGTAGGACAGAATGGAGCCGGTAAGACAACAACTATTAAGATGTTAACCAGCATTCTAAAGCCGTCAGAAGGTACTATTCGAATTAACGGTTATGATATTCGCAAGGAGAATCTGAAAGCAAAACAGTCCATTGCCTATGTTGCAGATAATCCGGACATGTTCTTGCGACTGAGCGGTTTGGAGTTTATTCATTTGATGGCTGACATTTATCAGATTCCGGCAGAAGAGCGTACTGCACGGATTGAGAGCATGGCAGAGCGGTTTGAAATCACAGATGTATTGAATCGTCCAATGAGTGATTATTCACATGGTATGCGCCAGAAAATGATGGTTTGTGCGGCATTGATACATAATCCTCCTGTGTGGATTCTGGATGAGCCTATGACCGGATTGGATCCGAAAGCAGCCTTTGAACTAAAGAATATGATGCGGGAACATGCGAAGGCTGGAAACTGCGTATTCTTCTCTACCCATGTATTAGAAGTGGCAGAGCAGCTTTGTGATAAAATTATTATCATTCGAAATGGTGGTTTGGTATTTACCGGTACCCTTGATGAATTACGACAGGAATATCCGGATATGAGTTTGGAATCCATTTTCTTAAAGATAAATGGTGAGTTGCCGGAGAATTCTGCTGAAGAAGCAGCTGACAAGGAGGCTTAATATGAAGAATGTAAGTTACTTGTTGAAGCTCCTTCGACGGGGGCAGGAGATGGCAATGCCGAAGGAAGGTAGGGAAAAACGTACCTATACGGTATTTGGCGGTGCAGCCATGTTATTTATTATGATTCCTTGCTGTGTAATTGTTGGTGTCATAGCATATTTTATGACTTTGGCAATGATTGAAGCCGGTGGTAAGGAAGAAGGTATGCTGTTTATTGTTCAGTTCATCTCGGCCTGTGCCATGATTTTTGGTTTGAATGTAGTAATTAATGAATTTTATTTTTCATCGGATATAGATTATCTGTTGCCGTTGCCGGTTCGCACGCATGAGTTGATATTGGCAAAGTTCTGGGTGACCTATCAGGCAGAAAGTGTCATGGAATTCATGGTGATTTTCAGTGCGTATATTGGATATGTATTGGCTATGGGTGTGACGCCAATTGGTGTAATCACAGGTTTGCTGGGAACGGTTACCTTGCCAATTGTTCCGTTAGTATACTGTGGTATTATCAGTATGCTGATTATGTTCCTATTCCAAGGAATTCGAAACCGCAAGGTATTGAACGGAATTATGGGTGGATTGACAATTGTTTTGATTCTGGGAACCTTCTTGTCTTTCCAAGGCCTAGAGGGCTTTTCCATTGATACTTATGTTACTTCCTTAACCAGTGGTGAAAATGCATTTATGAATGTCATGAATGTGGTATTTTACCCGGGGTATTTATTAGTGCATTCTGCGGCTTTCGGTCAGTGGAGCGAGGTTCTGCTATATGCAGGAATCAATATACTTTTACTGGTGCTTTTCATGGGAATTGCGAATGCAATATACTTGCCGGGCTTGTATAGCTTTAAGTCAGTGGCAAATAAAAAGGAGCATACCAAAAAGCAGAATGCAGAACGGAAACAACAGCATGTCTTCTGGGCTTATTGGAAAAAGGAGATTAAAACAATTTTCCGAACTCCGGCATTTGTTTCCAACTGTGTATTAATCAATTTCTTCTGGCCGGTAATTATTATCATTATTTGCATGATGCAGAAGGGTAGTAATACCATAAGTAATTTTATTGATATGTATCATGAAGGAAATGTCATGGCCGCCATTATTGCAGTAGCTGTATTCTTGGCTTTAGCGGCTTTAACGACTGCAGCTAACAGTCTGGCTTCCAGCTCCTTTACCAGAGAAGGTGCACATATTGATTTCATGAAGTACATACCGGTATCTTATGAATTGCAAATCCATGTTAAAGGATTGGTAAGCTTGGTTTTCAGTTATCTAAGTTATTTGATGGACGTTGTTGTATTAACTATCATTCTGAAATTAGATTGGAAGATGGCTGTGTATTATGCCATTGCAGGTGCCTGTGTGGTATTCTTTATTACCTGTTTAGGAATCTGGTTGGATTCCATGCATCCGAAACTAATATGGGAAGATGAATTAAATGCATTGCGGGGCAATCTGAACGTATTCTTTAATATGGCTTTTGCGATTGTTGCTGCATTTGTAATTAGCGGATTTGGATTCTTAATGTACTTGATTCCGCATTCCTCCATCGGATTCATTTATGCCATATATATGTTGGTGCTACTGGTAATGGATATTTATATGTATTTCTTTACCATAAAGCGGGCATGTAAGAATCTGGAAAGATTATCTTCATAGAATATAAACCCCCAAAGGCGGCTACCTTTGGGGGTTTGTTGTATAAGCTACTTCATAACTCTATTATTCAATTTCGCTTACCGCAGCTTCTAACTGACTGCTCTCAGTCGCAACTTCTTCCTCTTTTCGAGTGAGATTCTTTTGAGCTGTGGAAAGCATCAATTTAATTCGATTCAACTGATTTACCTCAGAAGCACCCGGGTCGTAGTCTACGGCAACGATGTTAGCATCCGGATAAGCAGCGCGCAGTTCCTTAATAACACCCTTACCAACAATATGATTTGGCAAGCAACCGAATGGCTGACAACATACGATATTCGGAACATCGTTCTTAATCAATTCTACCATTTCAGCTGTCAGGAACCAACCTTCACCGGTCTGATTACCTAAGGATACAATCGGTTTTGCATATTCAGCAAGCTCTTGGATATGCGGTATTGTACTGAAATGCTTACTTGCTGATAATTCTTTACGGGCAGTAGAGCGGTACATATCCAATAACTTAATAACCGTATCGGCAATTACAGCACTCTTTTTGCTCTTACCTAAGAACTCGTGCTTATAATTGTTGTTATAGAATGCATAATCTAAGAAACCGGATAAGTCAGGCATAACAGCTTCGGCACCTTCAGCTTCTAACAACTCTACGATCTTATTGTTAGCACATGGCTGGAACTTAACAAGAATTTCACCAACTACACCAACACGAGGTTTCTTAATGTCTTTAATTGGAAGTGCATCGAACTCACGAATGATTTCGCGTACATTTTTCTTAAAGGTTCGCATTTTCGCTCCCTTTTCAATGGATTCGATACAGATTTTTTCCCATTTCTTATGCAGGGCATCAGCAGACCCCGGTACTTCTTCATACGGACGCATACGATATAAACAACGCATGAAGATATCACCGTATACAACTGCCTGCAAGGATGCGCTTAACATTGTATAATTGAACTTAAATCCCGGATTAGATTCAATACCGCTGGCACTAATGGAAATAACCGGTACATGCTCTAATCCGGCTTTCTTTAATGCACGACGAATGAAACCAATATAGTTGGTAGCACGGCAACCACCACCGGTCTGGGTAATTGCAAGTGCTGTATTATTCAAATCATATTTACCGGATTGTAATTCCTGAATTAACTGTCCGGTAACCAAAATGGAAGGATAGCAGGCGTCATTGTTAACGTACTTCAAACCAACATCTACTGCTGATTTATCTGGATCCGGTAAAGTTGCAAAATACACGCCGGATTTACTGAATGCAGGCATTAACATGCTGAAATGAATTGGTGACATATTTGGCGCCAAAACAGTATATTTCTGCTCCTTCATTTCCTTAGTAAATAATTCGCGGTCATAAGCAGAAGAGATAGGATGTGGTACAATTCCCTTTTTGTTTCGTACTTTAACTGCACTGATTAAGGAACGAATACGGATGCGGGCAGCACCTAAGTTACTTACCTCATCAATCTTTAATACGGTATAAATCTTGCCGGAACCCGAGAGGATATCGTTTACACAATCAGTTGTAACCGCATCCAAACCACAACCAAAAGAATTTAACTGGATTAATTCCAGGTTCTTGCTTGATTTTACATAGTTTGCTGCTGCATACAAACGGCTGTGATACATCCACTGGTCAGATACAATCAACGGACGTTCCACATTGGTCAAATGAGAGATGGAATCCTCAGTTAATACAGCAATACCATAGGAGTTAATCAATTCCGGAAGACCATGATTGATTTCCGGGTCTACATGGTAAGGACGGCCGGCTAAAACAATACCCATACGGTTGTTTTCTTCACAATAGCGGATGGCTTCCTCACCCTTTTGCTGTAAATCAGCCTTCATGCGTTCGTATTCTTCGAATCCCGCATCCAATGCTTCTTTAATTTCTTTCTTATCTACGTTGCAATACTTTGAAAATTCATTATAAAGACGTACAACCAAAGCATCCCGGTTATCCAAAGCCATAAATGGACGGATAAAGGTAATGTCATCGCTGCGAATTTCTTCTACGTTATTCTTAATGTTTTCTGCATAAGAGGTTACAATCGGACAGTTGTAGTGATTATAAGCATCCGGAGTTTCATTCTGCTCATATACAATACAAGGCTGGAAGATGGTTTTTACCCCTTGCTTTAATAACCACATGATGTGACCATGTGAAATCTTTGCCGGATAGCATTCCGATTCACTTGGAATGGATTCGATACCCAGTGTGTAAATATCTCGGCTGGAAGGCGGAGATAAAACAACGCGGAAACCAAGCTTTGTTAAGAATGTAAACCAAAGAGGGTAGTTCTCATACATGTTTAATACTCTTGGAATACCAATTTCTCCACGATAAGCAAGCTCCGGAGATAATGGCTCATAACCGAAAAGCTTTTTGTTCTTATATTCAAATAAGTTCGGAACATTATCCTTGTTCTTTTTCTGGCCAATACCACGTTCACAACGGTTACCGGTAATGAACTGACGACCGCCGGAGAACCGGTTAATGGTTAAGAGACAGTTATTGGTACATCCCTTACATCTTGCCATGGATGTCTCATACTTCAGATTGTTAATCTGTTCAATGGAAAGCATAGTGGTTTCAGTCTCTCCGTCATAGTTGTCACGAGCAATTAAAGCGGCACCAAAAGCTCCCATAATACCGGAAATGTCCGGGCGAATGGCTTCTCTGCCGGAAATTAATTCAAAGCTACGCAAAACAGCATCGTTGTAGAAGGTACCACCCTGTACAACTACCTTTTCGCCCAAATCCTTCGGGTCTGTAAGCTTAATAACTTTAAGTAATGCATTCTTAATAACAGAATAAGCAAGACCGGCTGAGATGTCAGATACATCAGCGCCTTCCTTTTGTGCCTGTTTAACCTTGGAATTCATAAATACGGTACAACGGGAACCTAAATTGATTGGATGTTCCGCAAATAATGCAATCTTTGCAAAGTCTTCAATGGAATAGTTCATGGACTTTGCGAAGGTTTCAATAAAGGAACCGCAACCGGAAGAGCAGGCTTCGTTTAACATAACGTTGTCAACTGCCTGATTCTTAATCTTAATACATTTCATATCCTGACCGCCGATATCCTGAATACAATCTACATCCGGTTCAAAGAAAGCAGCGGCAGTGTAGTGAGCGATTGTTTCAACTTCTCCATCATCTAACATCAAGGCAGACTTAATTAAAGCC
This sequence comes from Lachnospiraceae bacterium, assembly GCA_017461045.1. Taxonomy (GTDB): domain Bacteria; phylum Bacillota; class Clostridia; order Lachnospirales; family Lachnospiraceae; genus CAG-632. The sequence continues at coordinate 13,432 of JAFTZJ010000009.1, forward strand.
TCACCATAACCGGTAGAACATGCCCGAACGATTTTAGCACTATCCGGTAATTGTGAGTAAATCTCCTGAATTGCACGGATACTGGTATTCAAAGGGCTACCATTGTTACTGCTGTAGAAAGAATAGAGCAGTGTACCGTCTTCGCCAACCAAAGCAACCTTGGTAGTGGTAGAACCTGCATCAATACCTAAGAAGCAATCACCTTCGTAAGCAGATAAATCACCCTTTGTTACATTGTATTTGTTGTGGGAAGCACAGAATTCATCATACTCAGCCTGATTCTGGAACAGAGGGTCCATACGGTCAACCTCCATCTCAATCTGAATATCACTATGTAATTTCTCATCTAATTCTTCAAGTGAAGTAAAGCTATCTGTTGTTTCTGCATTCAAGGCAGCACCAATGGCTGCAAATAAATGGGAATTGTTTGGAGAAATAGTCTGCTCCGGTGTCAGATTCAGGTTTCGTACAAAAGCCTTCTGTAATTCTGACTGGAAGTGGAGAGGACCACCCAAAAATGCAACATTACCACGAATTGGTTTGCCACACGCAAGACCACTAATGGTCTGGTTTACAACTGCCTGATAAATAGAGGCAGCCAGATTTTCTTTGGTTGCACCTTCATTAATCAAAGGCTGAATATCCGTTTTTGCAAATACACCACAACGGGCAGCAATCGGATAAATGGTATCGTAATTTTTAGCGTACTCATTTAAGCCCTCTGCATCGGTTTGGAGCAGAGAAGCCATCTGGTCGATGAAGGAACCGGTACCGCCGGCACATACACCATTCATACGCTGTTCAATTCCGTTGGTGAAATAAATGATTTTCGCATCCTCACCACCAAGCTCGATGGAAACATCTGTCTGTGGTGCATACAACTGTAATGCATCCGTAACGCAGACTACCTCCTGGGAGAATGGAACCTCTAAGATGGTAGCAATTGCTAAACCGCCGGACCCGGTGATAGTAGGCTGAACCTCTAAATCACCCAGCTTGCGTTTTGCATCCTTTACAAGTCTTGCAAGTGTACCTTTAATATCAGCAAAATGCCGTTGATAATCTGAAAATAATATATGATGCTCGTTGTCCAGAACTGCTACCTTGACAGTAGTAGAACCAATATCAATACCAATTGTGTAACTCATAATTCTATGCGACGGAACCGTCGCCCTCCTTACTTATTATAAAGAAACTTTTAATGTCCTAGGATATTATAAGGGAAAGTGTCGAAAAACTCAATATGTAAAACCTTGCTATTCGTTTAAGTTTTTATGAATAACATGGGAAAAATATGAGAATTTATCGGAAAATACATCATTTTACGCACAAGGACGCATTTCATGAATAAAATAATCAAAAACAAGAGGTATGAAATATGTACAGTAATGCTCAGAATTGTCAGGGGTTTGTCTATGTAGTAAAAGAGGGCGACACCTTATATAAAATAGCCAGAAATTATGATCTAAGACTAATAGATGTACTACGGTATAATCCGTATGTAAATGTCTATAATTTACAGGTAGGGGATGAACTTTGCTTACCGACTTTGCCGAATTCTACCGTGCCGGGTGGTACCAGTGAACGCACTTATATTACCCAGGAAGGGGATACCTTGGATGATATTCTGGACTTATTTAACACGGATTTTGATAGTCTTGCAGAATATAATGCATCCTTAAAAGAACTTCCGATACCGGCAGGTTTTGTACTGCGATATCCGGTACGTGCACCAAGATAAATTGGTTTCTTCATAATTATTTTTGTAGAAAAATCGATTATAAAGGTTTTATAAAGCAAACTTGCCGGTCTTGCGTTTGAAGTTCGAATGGGATATAATTGAAAAAGCTATGTGATTAAGAAGGAAGATGATTTTATGCATTGGATGAATAAACTGGAACGTAAGATTGGTAAATTTGCGATTAAGCATTTAATCGTGTATATTTTGGCTGCATATGTGGTTGGATATTTGTTTTATTTTCTGGATATTTTCGGTGTTTTGCCGGGAATATACAGTATGTTGGAAATGGACCCGGCAGTAATATGTCGTGGACAAGTTTGGAGACTGGTTACTTGGGTGTGTACCAATCCCCAGAGTCCGAGTTTATTCTTGATTTTCATGTTTATGTTATACTATTGGATTGGTAATACCTTGGAAAATATATGGGGAACCTTCCGGTACAATGTATTCATTTTCATGGGATTGATTTTGATGACTATTGCTCCGATGTTGATTTATCTGGTGACGGGGCTGATGTTTGGATTTGGGAATGCATTGAGCCTGTCGGCAAGTACCTATTATTTGAATTTTACTTCATTCTTGGCTTTTGCAACGATTTTTCCGAATCAACAGGTGTATTTCATGTTCTTTATACCGATTAAGATGAAATGGCTTGCAATTATCGATGCAGTATTTTTAGCAATTCAAATCGGACAATATGCCTTACTTGCTTATGCACAGCCGGCGTATGCCGTTTATTGTATTTCCACCATTGTATCCATTCTGTTATCGGTTACGAATTTTATAGTGTATTTCCTGGCAACCCGTAATTATAAGCGGATATCACCAAAGGAAATCAAACGAAAGCGGAAGTATCATAAGCAGGTGCGGGAAGCAAAGGTTCGAGGAACCAGACATTATTGTGCCATTTGTGGCAGAACGGAAGAAAGTAATCCGGAATTGCAGTTCCGGTTTTGTTCTAAGTGCAATGGTAATTTAGAATATTGCAATGAACATTTATTTACACACGAACATAAGAAATAAAGGAGATATAAGACATCATGCAAAAGCAGGAACGGTTAATAATAAAGCAATTAGGTAACAAACAAAATGTAGAAGAGAACTTACCAAAGTATGCAAGTTTTATGAGTAGTACTTATTATGAGTACTCTTTAATACAGCTTGCTATGAATCTTTATACATTACAGGAGCGTACACAGGAAACGGTAAGTGCAGATTCTTACGTGGAAGAAGCGTTAAATGCGATTCAGAAATTTACCGGCATGTATGTGCTGGATAAGAAATACGAGAATCGGGAAGACGATCGCAAACGAATTCATGAGATTCGGAATCGAATTACTGCAAAAATGCGTATTTTAACCAGCTACACGGATGCACTGCAGATTTATGAGTACATATTGAACCGTTTGGAGTATTCCTTTGAAATTGTAGATGAGGATGTTGATGTAGAAGCATACAGTAAGCGGGTGTTCCAGTATTTGTTTAAGGAAAATGACAAAATGGTGATTAACAGCAAGATTCAGATGGTTGTTTCCCAGTTGCCGGTTCGCATTACGAAAAACCGCTTTTATGATATTTTGAATGAAAGTTTGAAAATCTATACCGGTGCAGAATGCAGCAGTGTAGATGATTTTGCGGAAACTATCCGTGCTTGTTCCGGTTTGTACAAGCCGGAAGGCTTCGAAACGGAATATCCAAAACTGTACAATGCTTTGCAATCTTTAGAAACTTTGGATTATATGAATCTTACTCGTGAGGATTGGCAAGCGAATATGGATTTGTTAAATGATATGGCTGCTTATATTGAGAATATTGTAACGGATTATTTGTTATTGGAAGATATTGTAAACGAAGTGTATGCAGTTATGACAGCAAGCGTTTATGTTGCAGATGAAACACCGGAGATGGGTTATGCATCAAAGGTATTAGAATGTGTCTTGGAAGCTATGGCAAATGATACACCGATTTCAGAAGTGGCAGAGGATTGCTTCTTTGCTTTAGAGGGTGCACCGGAGGCGTTATCTGAGAAATTGATGCAGGGAGAAGGTTTATTATTTGATGTCTGGTCAGCACATCAGGATAAGCTGAAGGAATTGTCTCTCACAGAGCAGTATGCGGATCTGAATTTGATTTCAAAACTGCTTTGCAACAGTATATTTATCGACTTAAAGCCGGATTCTTTAGAGCCGGAGATTGCAGACAGTATATATGTAAACCAGGTGCGGGATAAGTTGATTGAAGAGTTTTCACAGTCATTTGCTACCCATGGAAAATTGGTTAACCGTGCAAGAATGGCTATGGTACTTGGTAATGTACCGGTATTCTTTAACAGTCAGCAGGAAATCTCAGATTATTTAAGCTATTCACTGGAGCATTGCAATAATAACAGTGAGTTGAAGGCTGTAATGAATATTATTGATGTAATGATAGAAGAAGATTAGTCAAAAAGACAGATGAACAGGAGTTTCCATGAAGTTATACAAGCAAATGTATGTCCGCGGAATTCCGGATGGGAAGATAATTTCTACCATGCGAAAAATGAAACGTAAGAAAGAGATTTTTGGGCTGTATTGCATTACGTTACCGGTATTTCAAGATGGAATTTTGGAAATATATGAATATGATGAATTGTGTCAGCCGATATACGATGAATTAAAGGAACCGGTCATTGTAATTGGGATTACGAAATCCTATACGGATGCAGAGGAAATGGTGAGGCTGATTATAGATGAAGTGTACCGGAATACCGGTGGATTTGACGTAGGTGAATATTTGCACCTATAAGAACAGGAGGTGATGGTTTGGTACATGTATTATTGTTAATATTAAAAGTACTGGGCATCACACTGTTGATTTTGCTTGGCCTTATCATATTGTTAGTACTTATGGTCCTTCTGATTCCGTTGTACTATACAATTGATGCTAAGTACTATGAGGAGTTTCGGGCAGTTGGACGTGTCCGGTGGCTGTGTTTTGTGATTGACCTGAAAGGATTATATGGGGATGAGAAATTTGTGTATTACCTGAAATCCTTTGGGTTTACCATATCAACCAATGATGAGAACAGTAAACATTACCGTAAAGGAATGGAAGAAGTCCATGAAGAATATGATGTTCCGGTGACTATGGTGGAAGATGATTTTGATGCGTACATGAAAGAGGAAGGGGCTGTAACAAGAGGCAGAACCTCAAGTGCCGAATTACAGAACCAGCAAAGACAACTTCCGGCTCAGGCTGCTTCCGATACTGAACTTGGTACTGTTACAACAGAAACGAAGCAAGGTATTCTCACAAAGATACGATTGAAAATTGAAGAGGCTATTGAATGGGTAACATCTATCCCTATGCGACTTCATTACAAAATTTCAGAGATACTATCAAGAATACTTGACTTTTTAGCTGATTTAAGGGAAAATATTAGCAAATTGGTGGCTAAGAAGGATGAGATTCTGAAGAAAGTACAGGATGCGAGAGCATTTCTTCAAAAACCATCAACCAAAGAGGCTTGGGTAGATGCCAAGAAGTATCTGCTTCGCCTATGGAAGCACATCAAACCACGAAAGCTTCAAGGCCATGTTCGGTTTGGAATGGAGGATCCGGCTTCAACCGGTCAGGTGTTAGGTGCGGTTGCTGCATTGATGCCTTTATATAAGAATCACATAGTAGTGGCACCGGATTTTGAACAACAGATTTTTGAAGGCGAGTTATATGCGAAGGGAAGAGTTCAGATTGGATTTTTATTAACCTGGATTCTGAAAATATTATTGAATCGGAATCTAATGAACACGATTCAGAAAGCAAGGACGATTTTAGGAGGAAATAAATAATGGCAAGTAATGATTTTAACACAACTGTAGGTACATTGTTCAACGGAATGGATTCATTCCTTACAACCAAAACTGTAATCGGAGAACCAACAACAATTGGTAATACCATTATTTTGCCTTTGGTAGATGTTTCATTTGCTGTAGCTGCAGGTGCATTTGCGGAAGGTAACACAAAGAATAGCGGTGCCGGCGGTTTGGGCGGTAAGATGTCACCTAGTGCTGTATTGGTGATTCAGGATGGACACACCAAGCTGGTAAATATTAAGAATCAGGATAGTATTACCAAGATTTTAGATATGGTTCCGGAATTGATTGATAAGGTTGCAGACTATGCAAAGGAATACAAAGAGAAGAAGGATGCTGAAGGAATCGAGGCAGACGAACAGGAAGTAATTGAAGGTTAATAGTCAATTTCTTGATAATACCTGCATATAATAGGGTATAGAACGAGAAAGAGGGTGAAACACATGAAACGCTTATGTGGGTTTGCCCTCTTTTTTGTTGCAGTGGGCATGATATTGAACTGCTTCCTGGAAGGGTTCTGGACATTCGTTTGCATATCGGGGAGTTTATTTTTAGCGTATTGTTTATTTTGTAAATAATTTTTAAAACGAAAAAAAGCCCTTCGGGGCTTTTAATCTACGCGGAATTTCTCCGATTATGCACGCTCAACTAATCCAGATTTCAAACAAGAAGTACATACGTACATTTTCTTTGGAGCACCATTCACAAGAACCTTAACAGACTTAATGTTAGATTTCCACATTCTGTTTGATCTTCTATGAGAATGGCTCACTTTGATTCCGAAATGAGCACCTTTATCACAAATTGCACACTTTGCCATGGTACAGCACCTCCTCGCATTTTTATAACGTAAATTCACAACGTGTCAATTTTAACAGATTTATTTTAGAAATGCAAGCGAAAATATAGAAAAATTCTATTTCTTTTTTTTGAAAAAGCGGTTATAATGATACTATATGTTTGAAATGATACTAACAGTAGAATGGAGGTTCGCATATGAAGGGACGAATGAGTACAGAAAATGGAGATATTATTGTAGATAACGAAGTCATTGCTCAGTATGCCGGTTTATCAGCTGTTGAGTGCTTTGGTATCGTAGGTATGGCTACCGTTAGTGTAAAGGACGGTTTAGTGAAATTACTGCGTGGTGACAGTGTTAGTAAAGGTGTGAATGTATCGATTGAATCGAATCGGATTTCAATTGATTTTCATATAATTGTTGCATATGGTGTTAGCATTTCGGTTGTGGCTGATAATCTTGTGAGTACCGTAAGATATAAAATTGAAGAGTTCACCGGCATGCCTGTTGAATGCATCAACATTTTTGTTGAAGGCGTTCGGGTGATGGACTAATCAGTTAAGGAGGATATTGTTGTGGCAGTCAAGAAGATAGACGCAGTTCTGCTTCAGAAAGCATTTTTAGCAGGTGCGCAGTGTATTGAGAGCAAGAAAGAATATATTAATCAATTAAATGTATTTCCGGTTCCGGATGGTGATACCGGTACTAATATGACCCTGACAATTATGTCAGCAGCTAAGGAAGTTGCAGCTATTGAAAATCCGACTATGGCTACATTATCGAAGGCAATTTCCAGTGGCTCTTTAAGTGGAGCACGTGGTAATTCCGGTGTTATTTTATCCCAGTTATTCCGTGGTTTTTGTAAGGGAATTGCTAATAAAGAAGAGTTGACGACTGAGGATTTGGCACGTTGTTTTGAACAGGCAGTTGCAACTGCATATAAAGCAGTTATGAAGCCGAAGGAAGGAACGATTTTAACTGTTGCCAAGGGTATGTCTGATAAGGCGAATGAGATTTGCCGACGAGTAAAAGATATTGATGAATTTGGTAGAATTGTAATTGAATATGGTAATGAGGTTCTGGCATATACTCCGGAATTACTTCCTGTATTGAAGGAAGCAGGGGTTGTAGATTCCGGTGGACAGGGATTAATGGAAGTTATGCAGGGAGCATATCAGGCTGCAATCGGTAAGGAAGTTGAGATTGTAGCGATTCCTGTGGAATCAACTCAGAAGTTTGATTTTTCTGTAGAGGATGATCCGAATGCAGAGATTACCTTTGGTTACTGTACTGAGTTCATTATTATGCTGGAGAATGAATACAACGAAGATATAGAAGCGGAATTTAAGGAATACTTAAGTTCTATTGGTGATTCTTTGGTAGTTGTATCCGATGATGATATTGTGAAAGTCCATGTTCATACCAATCATCCGGGTCTGGCATTTGAAAAAGGCTTGACCTATGGTTCGTTAACCCGTATGAAGATTGATAACATGCGGGAAGAGCATCAGGAAAAACTGGCGAAAGCAGCAAGCCAGAAAGCAGCGAATGAAAAGGTTGCAGAGAAAGAAGCAGCAAAACCGGCTAAGAAAGCAGAACCGGAAAAGGATTATGGGTTCATTGCAGTTACCATTGGTGAAGGAATTAATGAAATCTTCAATGGATTAGGTGTGGATTATCTGATTGAAGGTGGTCAGACCATGAACCCAAGTACAGAAGATATGTTAAATGCCATTGATCAAGTGAATGCTAAGACGATCTTCATTCTTCCGAATAATAAGAATATTATCTTAGCTGCAAACCAGGCACAAAGTCTTACGAAGGATAAAGAAATTGTAGTAATTCCTTCAAAGACTGTACCACAGGGAATATCAGCGATTATTGCCTTTGATCCTTCTCAGACAAGCGAAGATAATGCGGCTGGTATGAAAGAAGCAATGTCATTGGTAAAGACCGGACAGGTGACGTATGCAGTACGTGACACCAGTATTGACGGCAAAACCATTAAGTTAGGAGATATCATGGGTATTGGTGATGATGGTATTAAGGCCGTTGGAACCGATGTACATGGTACAACCATGGATTTGATTTCTGAGTTAGTGGATGATGATTCCGAATTAATTTGTCTCTACTATGGTGATGAAGTACAGGAAGACGATGCCAATGCAATTCTGGATTCTTTGGAGAAGAAATATAAGAACTGTGATGTAGAATTACACTATGGCGGACAACCGATTTATTACTATGTAATTTCTGTTGAATAATCCGTTTTGTATTTGGTTTTCATAATAAAATATTGAAATAACAAGAATGGATAAAACTCTCTGACATATAATGTAAAGATGTCAGAGAGTTTTCTTTTTTCGGAAATTCATTGAAGGAGGACACTATGCAGGTTACCAGTGATGTGACAGAAGGTGTAATCATTCTTCGGGTTCATGGTTCCAAAGAAGCCTGGCTAGAGAATTTTCAAAGTTTACAGGAATATACAGCGGAATCTATTCGTGTAACAGGAAAGTCTTCCGGTGTGTGGATTTTGGGACGGAACATGCGAATTGAGTATTATGGAGCCGTGGAAATGAAAATCATTGGCGAAATTCAGAGAATTGAATATGTGTAGGTGATTTATGGGAAAATTGCGTACTTGGTTAAATGGATACATAGAAGTATTAGTAAGCGGAAATGGACCGGAGCGGTTTCTTTCTCTATTACATCTGAAGGAAATTCATATATGGGATATGGAACCGGTTCAGGAGGGATATCGTTTTCGTATGGAAAGTCGTAGATTTCGGGACTTGGATGCCATTCGAAAGAAAACAGGTTCTACGGTTGAGATACAAAATAAATTTGGTCTGCCATTTTGGTTGTTTCGTTATCGAAAACGGTATGGGTTGGTCGTAGGGGCCATTATGGCAGGGGTACTTGTTTATGTGTGTTCTCTGTTTATCTGGGATATTAATGTAGAAGGGACCTATTTTTATACAGATGAACAGATTCAAAGGCGTATAGAAGAGGCGTATGTATCTTTGGGGCAACGAAAGTCACAAATTGATTGTAATCAATTAGAAGAACAATTGAGGCAGGATTTTCCGGAGATTTCCTGGGTGAGCTGTGAAATCATAGGAACACAGTTAAATGTTGATATTAAGGAAACATTGGAAGGAACAGAGCTGGTTACTGTAGATACGCCGGTTCAGGATATTGCTGCTGCCAAAGACGGAATAATCGTGGAAATGATTACACGAAGCGGAACACCGGTTGTTCAGGTGGGACAGACGGTTACCAAGGGGAGTGTTTTGATTTCCGGTGTGGTTAATATCTATGATGACTATGATGAAATTCTGGAAACGGATTATGTTGCGGCAGATGGAGATGTCATTGCGGAGACAACTTATCAGTATGAAGATACCTTTGAATTGCAATACTATGAGAAGGAATACACGAATCGTTCACAGAAAGCCATTACAATTGAAGTCGGAGCCTGGGTTCAGGAGTGGCATATGCCTTGGAAAACCTTTACGAACTTTGATGTGGTTGAAGAGAATCACAAGCTGCGTTTGGGGCAAACCTATTACTTACCGATTAGTTTTACTGTGAATGAAAGACGGGAATATAATCCGGTACTTGTTACTTATACAGAGGAAGAAGCCAATAAAAGAGCTGCGGAACGCTTGCAACGGTATATTGACAATTTATCTGAAAAAGAAGTAGAAATCATGGAAAATAATGTTACAATAGAATGTGGAAATGGTGTCTGTAAGGCGACCGGTTCCATTGTTGTATGGGAGCGGATTGGCTATGGAAGAGAATTATTGATTCCGACTGAACCACAGGCACCGATTGCCGAATAATAGAGAATAAGAACAATTTACGTATATGGAGGAATTAAATGAATACAACGGAAATCAGTATATCCATACCTTCTGAACATACCCAGAATGTATTTGGACAATTTGATAAGCATATGAAAAAGATTGAACGCACACTTGGCGTTACCATGATTTTGCGGAATGATAATCTTAAAATACTTGGAACAGAAGCTCGTGTACAAAAGGCCGAAGAGGTATTTTCTCAGTTGGTTGAGCTGTCGAAGCGTGGTAATACCATAACAGAACAAAATGTAGATTATGCATTATCACTTTCCTTTACAGATCAGGTAAAACAGATTGTCGAGCTGGATCATGACATTGTGTGTCATACAATCAATGGAAAGCCGGTAAAAGCGAAAACCTTGGGACAGAAGCAATATTTGAATCTGATTGAGGAGAAAATGATTGTATTTGGTGTGGGGCCTGCAGGAACCGGTAAAACTTACCTGGCAATGGCAAAGGCGATAACAGCCTTTAAGAACAATGAAGTGAATCGTATTATTTTAACCAGACCGGCCATTGAAGCCGGTGAAAAGCTTGGTTTTCTGCCGGGAGACCTGCAAAGCAAGGTGGACCCGTATTTAAGACCGTTGTATGATGCCTTATATGAAATTATGGGAGCGGAAACTTTTTTGAAGAATATGGAAAAAGGATTAATTGAAGTAGCTCCTCTAGCATATATGCGTGGCAGAACCTTGGATAATTCGTATATTATTTTGGATGAGGCACAGAATACCACACCGGCACAGATGAAAATGTTCTTAACCAGAATCGGGTTTGGATCAAAAGCGGTTATTACCGGTGACTTGTCACAAAAGGATTTGGCACCAAATGTAAAATCCGGCTTAGATGAAGCATTAAAGGTTTTGGGAAATATTGATGAAATAGGAGTTTGCCGTTTAACCAGTCAGGACGTTGTCCGTCATCCGCTGGTTCAAAAGATTGTAAGTGCATATGATGCCTATGAAGAAGCAGGAAAACGACGGAACAGACAAGATAACAAATCTTCCGGTCGGAATTTTGATAAGAAAAAAGATAATTCATGATATTTTTACTGAATTAAGGCAAAAGGGTTGTAATAACATATTTTGTTGTTTATAATGTTAGGAGACACAAGATATAGGGTAGGAGGCATTATGACAGTTAATATTGAAAATGAATATCTGAAGGATTGTTCTCTGGATTATGAGAAGATTATCCGTGAGATTATTGAGGAAGCTGTGGACTATGTTAGTTGTCCCTATGATGTGGAAGTAAATGTTCTGTTGACGGACAATGATTGTATTCAGGAGATTAACCGGGACAATCGGGATATTGACCGTCCGACGGATGTTTTATCGTTTCCGATGATAGAATTCCAAGAGCCGGAGGTGTTTGATCTGGTTGAGGAACATCCGGAATCGTATTTTAACAGTGATTCCGGGGAGTTATTACTGGGAGACATTGTGGTTTCTGTAGATAAAGTTTATGAACAAGCCCGGGAATACGGACATAGTCCGGAGCGGGAGTTAGCGTTTTTAATCGCTCACAGTATGCTTCACTTGAGTGGTCATGACCATGAGGAGGAGCAGGAACGGCTGATTATGGAACGAAAACAGGAAGAGATTCTGCAGAACAAAGGATATACAAGAGAAGATATGAATGAGGTGTAAAGGATGAGAAGATTAACGAAGAAGACAATGGCAATGGGTATGACAATAATTATGGGACTTTCTTTGGCGTTAAGCGGTTGCGGTAAGGAAGAACTCCCGGAGGTGTCAGTACCTTCTACAGAAGCGATGAATTCTGCTGCTGATATTGAATTAATTAACACAGAGGGTAAGGTTGTTAGTGATTTGACCGGTGAATGGGTAGATCCTGCCGTGAATAACAGACGCCCGGTTGCTATTATGATTAACAATATTGGAGAAGCTATGCCGCAGTCAGGAATCGGACAGGCAGATGTTATGTATGAAATGATTGTAGAGGGTGGCATTACCCGTTTAATGGCTGTTTTTTCTGATTACAGCGGTTTGGAAAAGATTGGACCGGTTCGTAGTGCAAGACAGTATTATGTACGTACCGCAGACCATATGGATGCTATTTTCTGTCACATTGGAACTTCAACCTTAGCAGATTCTGAGCTTGCTAGTAGTGGTGCAGACCATATGGATGGTATGGGCGGAATTGGTAATTATTTTATTTATCGTGATAATTCCAGAGTGGCACCACATAACGCTTACACTTCAGAAGAAGGCTTAAATGAAGCTTTAGAGGTTAGTGGATTCAATATGGAACATGGATTAGGTTATGAGCCAATGTTCAGCTTTAATTCCAAGAATAAGGACATTGAAGGTGGTAGTCCTGCTAATAAGATTACAACCGCATTTAGTGCTTATCGTGCTCCTTGGTTTGAGTACAACGCAGAAGATAAGCTGTACTATCGGTTCCAGTATGGAGAAGCTCAGATTGATGATGTAACCGGCGAACAGCTTCGTTACCAGAATGTATTGGTGCTTTACGCTGAGACATATTCGGTTGATGGTTATTTGATGGAAGTATGTAATGAAGGTTCCGGTGAGGGCTATTATGCAAGTAATGGTCAATATATTCCGATTACATGGAAATATGCAAGTGAAACACTGCACTTCTATGATGCAAACGGTAATGATTTGATGATGAATCCTGGAAAAACCTGGGTAACCTTCTTTGATACCGCTAACAAGAGTGGCGTTACCTTTGAATAGGAGTTTTACATGACTGAACGGGAATTATTGGACTATGCGAAGGAAGGAATGGAACGTGCTTATGCACCTTATTCCGGATTTCAAGTAGGCGCAGCTTTACTTGCAAAAAGTGGCAAGGTATATGTTGGCTGTAATATTGAAAATGCCTCTTTCGGCGCTACGAATTGTGCAGAGCGCACGGCTATATTTAAGGCGGTTTCAGAAGGGGAATGTGAATTTGAAAGTATCGCTGTTGTATGCAGCGAAGGTAGGAAGGCATATCCATGTGGTATATGCCTTCAAGTAATGTCTGAATTCTTTCCAAATGGAACAGTAATTTTGGAAGATGAGACAGGTATTTTTACATATCAGGTAAATGAATTGTTACCGGGTGCCTTTCGATTAGATAGGAGACAGACAGAATGAGTGGAACAAACGAAAAGCGTCAAGTAAATCAGCGAAATAACTTTTTGGTCCAGGGTAGTATTCTTGCTATTGCCGGCATTATTGTACGAATCATTGGTATGGTCTACCGTATTCCGTTAACCAATATTATAGGTGACCGGGGGAATAGCTTGTATGACAGTGCATATTCTGCTTATAGTATTATTCTGATTATTTCTTCCTATAGCTTGCCGGTTGCTATATCCAAACTGATAGCTGCTAAGAATTCGAAGCATGAGTATGTAAATGCGAATCGTGTGTTTAAGGCCTCATTATTATATGCGGCGGTTGTTGGTTTGATAGCTTCCATCATATGTTTTGCATTTGCCCCTTGGTTGGTGAAGGCAGATGGTGCAGTTCCTGTTTTACGGGTTTTAGCACCGGTTATTTTCTTTTCTGCAATTCTGGGTACCTTCCGTGGATTGTTCCAAGGACAGGGAACTATGGTACCAACCTCTGTTTCACAGATATTTGAGCAGATTTTTAATGCCATTGTCAGTGTTTTAGCTGCTTTCTTATTGGTGCGTCCATTTATAAAGAATGATCCGGATGATTTATTGCCAACTCGTGGTGCAATGGGAAGTACTTTAGGTACCGGGGCCGGTGTTTTGGCAGGATTGGTGTTTGTTGCATTTGTGTTCTTTCTGTATTTACCGATGTTTAAGCAACGCTCCAATAAAGGACAACGAGCTCCGATTGATTCTTATGGAGTTATTTTAAAGAGCATAATTCTAACTGTAACACCGATGGTATTAAGCGCTACATTATACAATGTTAGCCCATTCATTGATAATTACATGATTTTTGCTGTTATGGAGAAACTGGGATATGCACAACCGGATATCCAATCTATGCATGGCATTTATACCGGAAAATACCTTCTGATGGTGAATATTCCGGTTGCTATTGCTAATGCGTTATCTTCGGCAATGCTTCCGAATCTGGCAGCTGCTAAGGCTCGAGGTGATTCCGATGAAATTATTTCAAAATCTCAAATTACAATTAAAGTGACTATGATGATTGCGATTCCATGCACAGTTGGTTTGGCTGTTTTAGGTGGACCGGTGATTCAGTTAATCTTTGGAAGAAGCATTGCATATCCGGACTTGGCCGGACGGTTATTGTTATTTGGTAGTGGTTTTGTATTATTCTTTGCGTTATCAACGGTTACCAATGCTATTTTACAGGCAACTGACCATTTGAATCTGCCGGTAATTCATTCCTCTATTGCGTTGGTAATTCATACAATATTGGCATTTGTATTTATGCGTGCATTTAACATGAATGTCTGGGGATTAATGTTTTCAACCATCGCATTTGCATTCGTTTTATGTGTGTTAAATATTATTGCCTTACGACGGAAGGTAGGCTTCCGGATGGAATGGAAAAAAACATTCGCGATTCCACTATTGGCTTCTGCTTTTATGGGAATCATGTGCTGGGGCGGATATTATGTAGTGCATTATTTTACCGGTAGCAATGCATTTGGTTTTATTGTTGCATTTATAATGGGGGTTATTACTTATTTTGTTGCGTTATTGCTGTTTGACGGCGTAACGGAACAAGAACTTGAGAATATACCGAAGGGACATTTGATAACCAAGGTTCTTCGGAAACTGAATATATTTGAATAGGGTGTAGTAGGACAGATTCTTCGGAATCTGTCTTTGCCATGTAATCCTTTATCTTTCTTTATGTGTGATTAAAGTTTGAACTTTCGGACATAATCCAAGCAGGAGGAAGAGATTATGTGGAGAAAATTAGTTTTGATTGTTGTATTAGTATCCCTGTTGAGTGTTTTGGGTTCCCAGATATTTTACTTGAGAAAGATACTTGTATCTTCCGGTGAGCAAGGCTGGAGGGAAGATACAGAAGAAAGTGTGGAAGCGGGCAGCGATTCCGGTAAAATTACGGAATCAACGGTAGTTATAACCGAATGTTACGATGCTCACGGACATTTGACAGGACGTCAGGAAACCCTTGCGGGCACTGAATTATTAGGAAATAACCGATTGGATATGGTACTGTATGCAGGTTCTTATTTGGAACAGGCTTCAGAGGAGGAATTACAAGCCGGATTGGAACGGGTAGAATTAGAAGCTTATTCTTCCGATTCCATTACTCTGGCAAAGTATTATGGAGAACCGGTTGAATCAGAGGGGTATTTCATCGGAGTGAAAGACAATGCAGTTATTGTGTATTTGGAGGACCGTTCAGAGGTATATGAGTACACGAATATTGAGATGTGGACGTTGCCGGAGGCAGTACAGTCTCAATTGGTAGAGGGCATTTATGTGGATAACGAGCAGGAATTGTTTGATTTTTTGCAAACCTATTCCAGTTGATAAATTAATGAAATTAAAGTTTTCGTTTGAATAAACGAATCAGATAAGGGTGAGAGATATGCTAGAGGTTATTATTGTTGGAGGCGGTGCTTCCGGTTTGTTGTGTGGAATTGAAAGCGTAAAACGCGGAAAACAATGCTTGATTATTGAGCAAAAGGAGAAAGTAGGAAAGAAGCTGTATGCAACCGGTAACGGAAAATGCAATTTTGCCAATCGTGTTGTGGAAAAGTCTTGTTATCATACTGTTTCTTCAGAAGATGCAAATCGGATTGGTTCTTTTGTAAATGATCAATTATGTAAGGAGATTGAACAATACTTTTTGGAATTAGGTATACCGGTGTATGAGAGACAGGGATATCTGTACCCCCGTTCTGAGCAGGCTGCAATTGTAGTTCGTGCTTTGGAGGATGCATTTACAGCAAAAGGTGGCAAAATTCACTGTGATGAATCGGTTCAATACGTTAAAGCCAATTCCGACGGAACCTTTTGTGTAGGGACCGATAAAAGCATATATGAAACCAAGCAAGTTGTACTGGCTACCGGAGGTGCTGCTTCTCCGAAACTAGGTAGTGACGGAAGGGGATATTCTTTTGCAAAATCTCTAGGTCATACAGTTACCCCTTGTGTGCCGTCTCTTTGCGGTGTGAAATGCAAAGCTGCCGGTTGGAACCGCTTACAAGGTGTACGGGCAAAAGGCAGGGTAGAAGCTTGGATTGGAAATAAGAAACTTGCTGAGGATGTTGGCGAGATTCAATTTACACAGTACGGCATTTCGGGAATTGTTGTGTTCAATTTGTCCCGCTATGCTGCCTTAGGGTTACTGGAAAATAAAAAGGTTGTATTTCGATTGGATTTACTTCCGGATTATTCAGAAAATGAATTGGTTAGTTTGTTGCAAAACATGCAGAAAACCTGCGGTTATCAGTCTATTTGTCATGTCTTAAGCGGCTTTTTACCGGATAAGTTAGCTGTATATTTATTAAAGGATAGCAGGATTGTGAATGATATAAACGATTCCCTATCAATAAAAGCATTATCAATATCACAATTACAGCAAATTGCTAGTGCCTGTAAGGGCTTAAGTTTGAAAATTACGGAAACCAATTCCTTTGAGCAGGCACAGGTAACAGCCGGTGGAGTACCGTTAAAGGAAATCAATCCGGATACTATGGAGTCTAAGAAGGTTCCCGGATGCTATCTGGTTGGTGAGTTACTGGATGTGGATGGAATATGCGGAGGATATAATCTGATGTGGGCATGGGAAACCGGCAGAAGGGCAGGACAAAATCTATGAGAATGCTTCGAATTAATCAAATTAAACTGCCGGTTCGTCACAACTCGGAGGACTTAGATCGTGCAGTGCAAAGACAGTTACATATGAAAACTATCCCTGCATACACCATTGTTAAACAATCCCTGGATGCCAGAGAAAAGGACCGTCTTCGATATATTTATTGCGTTGAAGTAGTGGCTGATTTGCTGAAGGAATCGCAAGTCAAAAGGTCGGTTGCTGATAAAAACATTATGTTAACAGACAGAAAGGATTATGATTTTCATCAAGTGATTTCTGATGAAGATTCTGGTGTGAAAAAAGGACTTTTACACCCACCTGTAATCGTTGGTAGCGGACCAGCAGGACTGTTTTGTGGTTATCAGTTAGCCAAAGCCGGTTATTGTCCTTTGATTATTGAGCGTGGTTTACCGGTAGAACAGCGTGTAGATGCCATAGAAGCGTATTGGATCAGCGGAATCTTAAATCCGGAATGTAATGTACAGTTTGGAGAAGGTGGCGCCGGTACATTTTCCGATGGTAAATTAAATACCATGATTAAGGACAAGATGGGACGAATTGACGAGGTTTTGCGGACCTTTGTTACATTTGGGGCCCCTGCAGATATTCGATATGTGAATAAGCCGCATATTGGTACAGATATATTACGTAATGTAGTAGAGAATATGCGAAAGGAAATCATTCGTTTGGGAGGTCGAGTGCAGTTTCAGACAAAATTCATGGATTTGAATCTGGATTCTGATGCGCACCTGCAATCCATTGTGGTTGAGCAAGGTGGGACTTCTCAAGTAATTCCGTGTGAATGTTTAATTCTTGCGATTGGTCATAGTGCAAGAGATACCTTTTATCAATTGCAGGCCAAAGGATTGTATATGACACCAAAGGCCTTTGCGGTTGGTCTTCGAATTGAGCATCCGGCTGAAATGATTCAAAGCTCACAGTACGGAACCTCTGAGGAGGCAGCCTATTTGCCGGCTGCTGATTATAAGTTAACCCATCAAACGCCGGAAGGTCGGGCAGTATATTCCTTCTGTATGTGTCCCGGTGGGCATATTGTAGATGCGTCTTCAGAACCCGGTCAAATTGCCGTGAATGGTATGAGTTATCGTGGTCGAGACGCCAAGAACTCCAATAGTGCAATTGTAGTGAACGTGACACCGGAGGATTTTGAAGGGGAAGGACCTCTTGCGGGGATAGAATTCCAGAGAAAATGGGAAAAAGCTGCTTATGATGCCGGTGGCGGTAAAATTCCGTTACAGTTATTCGGAGATTATAAGGTAGGTCGCAAAACGACAAAATTGGGTGAAATCCAGCCGGATTTGAAAGGTCAATATGCCTTTGCTGACTTGAATGATTGTTTGCCTAATTACGTGAATAATGCTATAATTAATGGAATTATGTCTTTCGAGCAGAAGATAACCGGATTTGCTCGGGAGGATGCTGTTTTATGCGGCATAGAAAGCCGAACTTCTTCTCCGGTTCGTATGGAACGGAATTCGGATTTTCATAGTAATATTGCCGGGATTTATCCTTGTGGAGAGGGTGCCGGTTATGCTGGAGGTATTACCTCAGCGGCAGTAGATGGAATCAAGGTTGCAGAGGCAGTTGCCAAGCAGTGCCGACCGGATTATTTATAATGCCGGACATATACAAAATGATAAATTTGGAAAAACATAAAGGAGTATGACATGAGTAGAGTACGTGAACAATTAGCAAGAAAGAATCGAATTGTAGTGAAAATCGGTTCTTCCTCTTTGGTACATAGCAATACACAGAACCTGGACTATGTTAAATTAGAAAAACTGGTGCGTTTTCTGTGTGATTTGAGAAATCAGGGAAAGGATGTCATTTTGGTGTCATCCGGTGCCATTGGCGTAGGTGCAAAATCCCTAGGCTTATTTGAGCGACCGAGAACCACTTCCTTGAAACAGGCTTGTGCGGCAGTCGGACAGGGACAGTTAATGATGGTGTATCAGAAGTTGTTTTCTGAATATCATCAGGTATCTGCTCATGTGTTGTTGACCTTTGATGTTATTTCTTCGGAGGAACGCAGACGGAATTCCATTAATACGTTTAATGAATTGTTGCAGTTAGGCATCATTCCGGTTGTGAATGAGAATGATACTGTTGCGACAGAAGAAATTGAATTTGGTGATAATGATACCTTGTCAGCAATTGTAGCTGCATTGGTAAAAGCAGATTGTCTGGTAATTATGTCGGATATAGACGGACTTTACACTGATGATCCACATTATAACAAGGATGCAGTATTGATTTCGGAAGTAGAAGAAATCAATGAGGAATTAGAAGCCATGGCGAAAGGCGCCAGCTCGAATTTAGGCACCGGTGGTATGGCTACGAAAATTGCTGCAGCTTCCATTGCAACAGCAGTCGGAGCGGATATGGTAATTCTGAATGGTGAACGAATTGAGATATTAAATGAGTTGTTCCAAGGAGAGGATGTGGGAACCATTTTCCATGCCCACCCGGAATTGCATTTCAAAATAGAAGATTATGTGAAGGAGGTTCATAAATAAATGACCGACGAAAAAGTAGCACGTATAAATGAGTTATATCATAAATCGAAAACACCGGAAGGGTTAACAGAGGAAGAAAAGGAAGAGCAGGCAACACTTCGTAAGGAGTATGTAGCGGCTTTTCGCAGAAATCTACGAAATACCTTAGATAATACAGTTGTTGAGTATCCGGATGGTACCGTAAAAAATCTAAAGGAAGTTGGGATGAAACATGCAAAAATACAGCGCACAGATGACAAATAAACGAATGACAAGAAATGCAATTAAAGAAGCACGTTTGGCATTAACGGAAGAAGATGTCCGTACTCTTTCTGAGGAATGTGTTTCCAAGGTGTTGCAGTTTCCGGAATTCTTAGAAGCCAATACCGTATGTGTCTATATGCCTACCGGCAATGAAATTGATACCAGCACGATTATTCAATACTGTCTGGATAACGGCAAAAAAGTGGCGGCACCTCGAGTAGAAGACGGTGCAATGGAATTCTATTATTTTGATAAACCGGAGGATTTGCAGCCGGGTGCCTATAATATCTGGGAACCGATTGGTATGGTAAAGGTAACAGATGAAGAAAGTCTGGTAATTGTACCGGGCGTGGCATTTGATTTGAATTGCAATCGCATTGGATATGGTATGGGATATTATGATCGTTACCTTTCCATGCATCCAAAGATGCAAACCATCGCTTTAGCATATGATTTTCAGATTGTTGGTAAGATTAAGCGGGAAATCCATGATATTCGTCCGCAAATGATTGTTACAGAAAGTAGGGTAATTATGAAACCAAAGGATTTTGATTTAGTAAGCGTATGTAAATCAGCAAAGCATGCAAGCAGAAGCCTGAATCTATTGGATACAGCCAAGAAAAATGCTTGTTTGCTTAAGGTATCTAAAGCAATAGAGGAAAATCAGGAGCTTATATTAAAGGCAAATGCCAAGGACGTAGCGAATGCGAAAAAGAATGGTATGGCTGAGGCTTTAGTTGACCGTCTGGCGTTAAATGAAGACCGTATTAAGGGAATTATTGAGGGTGTAATCCAAGTGGTGTCTTTAACAGACCCGATAGGAACCGTAGTTACACGCTTTAATCGTCCAAACGGCTTAAAAGTAGAGCAAGTAAGAGTTCCGTTTGGTGTTATTGGTATTATTTATGAATCAAGACCAAATGTAACCGTAGATGCATTTTGTCTGTGTTTCAAAACCGGAAATGCTGTTATTTTACGTGGCGGAAGTGATGCAATTTACACCAACTTAGCATTGGTAACCGTTATTCGTAAGGCATTGAAGTCCATGGATGTAGATGAAAATGCAATCTGTCTGGTAGAGGATACCAGCCGGGAAGTGGCATCACAATTCATGAAAATGAAACAATATGTAGATGTATTGATTCCTAGAGGTGGTGCAGGCTTGATTCAGACAGTTGTTGAGCAGTCAACCATTCCTGTAATTGAAACCGGAACCGGTAACTGTCATATCTACATTGACCGTTACGCAGATGTGAATAAGGTTGTACCAATTGTACACAATGCAAAGCTTCAGCGATTGGGTGTTTGCAATGCCTGTGAATCTTTGATTATCCATGAAAAGATTGCAGATAAGGTACTTCCATTGTTAATCGAAGATTTATTGAAGGAAGGCTGCGAAATCCGGGGAGATGAAACAGTTTGCTCTTACAGTCCGCTGGTAAAAGTTGCAACAGAAGAAGATTACGGTACGGAATATCTGGCTAAGATTATTTCAGCTAAGATTGTTAAATCTGTGTATGAAGCAGTTGAACATGTGAATCAGTACAGCACCGGACATTCGGAAGCGATTATTACAGAAAATGAGGAATCTGCAAAAGCATTTACAGATGGTGTTGATTCTGCCTGTGTATATGTAAATGCTTCCACACGATTTACAGATGGATTTGAATTTGGATTCGGAGCTGAAATCGGTATCAGTACCCAGAAATTGCATGCAAGAGGTCCAATGGGATTGTTGGCATTAACTTCCTGCAAGTATGTAATTAAAGGGAATGGGCAGATTCGTAATTAAATTGTGGTTTACTAACAAATAACCACGTGGCTCAGAATATATATACTTATCGCAGACCCGCTTTCGCTTCGGCCAGTACGTAGCGGTACTAGGATTGCAAAATACGCAATCCAAGGACCGACGTACTTCTAGAGTCTGCTCACAAGTATATATATCCATTCGCCA
>JAFTZJ010000061.1 GCA_017461045.1 Lachnospiraceae bacterium
ACCCATAGATGTATTGGTAAACGGTAAATTCGTTGCCAAGGGCGAAGTTGTAGTAATTGAAGAAAATTATGGTATCCGTGTAACAGAGATACTGAAATAGGAGGATTGAAATATGGCAAAGAATATTTTAATTTGTGATGATGCAGCGTTCATGAGAATGATGATTAAGGACATTCTGACCAAGAATGGTTATAATGTAGCCGGTGAAGCTGAGAATGGTGCAAAGGCTGTTGAAAAGTTCAAAGAGTTAGCTCCCGATTTGGTTCTGATGGATATTACCATGCCTGAAATGGATGGTATTCAGGCTTTAAAAGAGATTAAGAAGCTGGATGGAAGTGCAATGGTTATTATGTGTTCCGCAATGGGTCAGCAGGCAATGGTTATTGAGTCTATTCAGGCCGGTGCTAAGGACTTTATTGTTAAGCCCTTCCAGGCAGAGCGTGTAATTGAAGCGGTAAAGAAGGTCGTTGGTTAATGACAATTATTCTGACCGGAATCGGAAACAGTTTTCTTAAGCTAATCGCTGCAGTGTTCATCTTTGTAGGGGTCTTGTTTCTTACTGCAATGGTGACCCGCTGGATGGCAAATTACCAAAAGGTAATGCTGGTGAATAGCAATATAGAAGTTGTGGAAACTGCCCGCCTTACGAATAACAAGTACATACAGATTGTACGTATTGGCGGGAAATATATGGCAATTGCAGTCTGCAAAGATACAGTAACGGTACTTTGTGAGGTTCCGAAGGAGGAACTGAAACCGGCCCCCGGAATGGGGAAGGGAGTACCGGATTTCAAATCAATGCTCAATAGATTTGTGCAAAAAGAGCAGGAGAAGTCCGGTATTTCGGAGCACGGAGAAGAACCGAGGGAAGAAGCAAATGAATAAGAGATTGCGAATTGGAAAAAAAATATGGAAAATAATATGCCTGCTGATTACGGTGGGCATATTGTGTATTCATGCCCCTATGACAGCCCGGGCGTCGGAGCATCATTTGACCGGTGAAACAGAGATTTCTACGGTGATTAATCCGCCCGGTACAGCGCAGACTCCGGAGGAGCTGAATACGCTGAATACAGCAAATTATGTGACCATTTCTTATAACGAAGGAAATGGAGAGGTAAATGGAGCACTTCGCATATTACTTACATTGACATTTATTGCGTTGTTGCCCACCATCATTATTATGATGACCTCCTTTACCCGAATTTTGGTAGTATTACATTTTACCAGAGCGGCATTAAATACCCAGACCGCACCGCCGAATCAGGTATTAATCGGTTTGGCTTTGATTTTGACCTTTTTTATTATGCAGCCTACCATTACACAGGTATATGAGCAGGCATTGATTCCCTATGAAAATGGGGAGATTACTCAGGAAGAGGCTATTGAAATCGGAATGGAACCGCTTCGGGAGTTTATGTATCCCCAGACCCAGACAAAGGATGTGCAGATGTTCATGGACATTGCACAACTGGAATGGGACGGAGAAACCTTAGAGGATATTCCCAATTCTGTTTTACTTCACAGATTTATGGTTATTGAGCTTCGTACAGACTTCTGGATTGGATTTTTGATTTATATCCACTTTATTGTAATTGATATTGTAGTAGCATCTACCCTTATGAGTATGGGTATGATGATGTTACCGCCCACCACCAGTTCTATGCCTTTTAAGATTTTGTTGTTTGTTTTGGCTGACGGCTGGAATCTGGTAATTGGCAATTTGGTTCGAACGTTTTACTGACGATTTTAAAAGAAAGGAGCAGGGAATGTCATGACAGTTGATATCGTAATGGATATTGCCAGTGAGGCACTTTTCTTAATACTGAAGATTTCCCTGCCAATATTAGGGGTCTCATTAGTAATTGGCTTATTGGTTAGTAT
>JAFTZJ010000062.1 GCA_017461045.1 Lachnospiraceae bacterium
ATCAGCCTCATAATCATCACCTGTGTACTCGTAATAAGTGTAAACCTGCGTACCATGAATTGATATGGAATAATTATGAATATTACATTTTCCAATTAACACAATCAATTCCGGCCACGGATTGGCATGTAAGTCTATGTAATCCTGTACTTTTTCCGGTTTTAAATCCGAATACATGATAAATCTTTTCATCGATTGTTTGCCTCGTCTCTTCTTATTTTCCAAGTCACTCTGATTACATAGCACAATAACCGGTTACATAATATCCAAGATTATATCTTCTATCCAAACGCCCGAAGCTTGCACATACCGGAATATCAGAATCCAATTCCAGTGAATACTGTCCAAATGGAATCTCAAATTCTTCCTCACAAATCGGCAAATCGGTTCTGATACAAATAACTCTCTCTGCCGGCACTGTCAGGTGAAGTCCTTTTATCGGTTCTTTGTCTTCAAAGTAAAGATTTACAAGGATATGTGCATCCTCTGTATTCTTATTCGTAATCATAAGTGCTTCATGTCCCGGAAGACTTAGATCATCACCATTTCCCGGTAAATCTCCGTCTACAAACATATAATGTTTATAACCTAATACTTTTTGTTCCATTTTCTCATACATCCTTTCTTGGTTTATCGATTATAACACTGCTGCTATTCTCAACATTTTATAAATCCTTCATAAAATAATCGCACATCTTCGGTGACAATGGACGGCATCCGTTTTCTGTGATTACGAAGCCGGTTTCAATACGCCCACCATACAGATCCGGATGTCCGAAGAAGCTTACGTCAACCATAACTGTCATTCCCGGTACTAATACGAAATCACCATTTGGTCCGAAGAACGGAGCTTCTGCTTCCATAAGACCAATTGAATGTGCAAATGGACATACGATGTAATCTTTGAGACCGTGTTTTTCATAGTAAAGGCGTCCCGGTACATCTATTTCGCGTCCTGTCATTCCAGGTTTTAACATATCTCTTGTTAAGCGGAAGGTTTCGCGCATATGATTTAATAAATCCTTTTGTCTCTGTGTATATACACCGTTTACCGGAATAGTATCTCCGAACGTTCCTGCATAACCATTGAAACGTGGTGCGATACCTATCATAACAAGTTCGCCGTCTTCCATCATTTTATTTGTAGCTGTAGGCACAACTGCTTTCGCACGTTCTCCGGAACCAACGATGGTTGAATACGCGAAGCTTGTTGCACCATTTGCTCTACAGATTGCCTCTCCTGCTGCTGCAACTTCGAATTCATAAGCGCCCGGTTTGATTGCTGCCATCATCTTGTCATAAGCCAAATCGCAAAGATTTGTTGCCTTTTGAATCTGTTCCATTTCCCAGATAGATTTGTATGCACGTAATGTTTCATATTCATCTGTAATATCAACCATTTCAACTCCCTCAAAACCTGCAACGAAGTCATTATATACCTGATGAGGAATTGTGGAGGTTCCTACAAAACCGATTTTTCTAAGTATGGTTCCTTCTGCTTTCAATTCTTCGTCCAATTGTTTGAAGTTCATGATTGTTGCATTTGGGTATTCCTCATCCGGCACCATAAATACCGGGAAGCAACGAACCTTTGTAAGTGCTGAGTTCATCTTTGCAAATGGTTCTGAGTCAGGACCACCAAGTAAGATTGGTTCTCCTTCTACCGGAACAAGAACTGAACCTTTTTCAAACTGACCGCACCAGCCTGTTAAGTACCATCCG
>JAFTZJ010000063.1 GCA_017461045.1 Lachnospiraceae bacterium
CATGGTAGTAAGTACCAAACCGGTAGCACCCATGATTAACATTGTCTTCTTAAATAAGTTCTTCTTCATAACGGTCTCTCCCTCTAAACATCATTTGCCTAGGCACAATATATCTCATACTATTCCGTAAGGATTAACTTGTAAAAATACTTCAGTTACATTATATTGCACATAATAAACGCTGTCAAAATAATCTTGTCAAAATTTATCTAACCACGTTTTTCCGGTTCTGTCAAGGAAAAGTCGGATGCACCTTTGCGGAACAAAAAAGAAAGCCCGTAGGGCTTTCTTACTTGTAGTAAATTAAGACTACTTCTCTTCGATTTGGTTGATTATAACCCGGTGTATTGGTAATGCTTTGAACAAACAAACCAGTGGTTACCGGCTTGTCACAACCTGGATATGCACCCTGTCCAGCAAGACCCTTGACAATAGTCTCATAAATTTGCTGTGCAAGCACATCATCACTGTATGGCAGTGGCTTGTCGTAGCCATCAAACTCTGTTGTAGTCTGATAATTACTATCAAGCTGCTGAATGGTTGCATTTGGAAAGTTGGCTTGCAACTTGGCATTTACGCTGTTGCAGATGTAATCCCAATCCCTGTAATAATAGGTTTTCTCGGTTTCGGTAGAGGCTTCCGTTGCTGGCTCGCTTGGAGTGTTTGGAGTGCTTTCCGTTGCCGGTTCACTTGGGGTACTTGGGTTCGTGTTCGTGTTGCCACTGTTGTTACCGCTACCAGTATTGCTACTGTTGCCACTGTTGCTACCGCTGCCAGTGCTACCCGTGTTGCTACCGCTGTTGCTTGCAGTGCTACCCGTATTGCTGCCTGTATTGGTATTCTCGGCAACCTCGGTGGTTTCCTCGGTATCTTCACTGGTTTCTTCCGTGCTTGCTACATATGGCTCTGCCTTTACCACGATAAAGGTACTCTTTCGGATTTCACCATCCGTTACCACGACTTTTACCTTGCCGCTACCGATTGCGGTTACCGTACCATCCTTATCAATGGTTACAATATCCTCATTCAAGCTCTCAAAGGTAACAGCCTTGTCGCTTTCGATGTTTAACTTACCATCTTCGCCAATCTCTAAGGTCATTGCTACACCAAAGGATTCTTCTTCGATACGGATTACGTTTGCTTCTTCGGTAGTTGCCTCGGTAGTAACTTCTTCCGTAGTATCTACTTCCTTCTTATTGCAACCGGTCATGGTAGTAAGTACCAAACCGGTAGCACCCATGATTAACATTGTCTTCTTAAATAAGTTCTTCTTCATAACGATCTCTCCCTCTAAACATCATTTGCCTAGGCACAATATATCTCATACTATTCCGTAAGGATTAACTTGTAAAAATACTTCAGTTACATTATATTGCACATAATAAACGCTGTCAAAATAAACAAGAAAAAAGGTGTGATTTTTGTACACGTATTCCCTGTTTTTTGACTGTAGTCCGAATAAAAAACGAAGGAAATTCATTAGTTCGCAGGACTTTTCACCTCAGTGTGATTCTTGTACACGTATTCCTTAAATGTCTTTGTTTATAAGACTTACAATCTTTCTAAATGCAAATTATTAAAGTGTTTTGCATTTAGTCTGAGAAACGTATAACAAAAAAATGGGTTACTACACTTCGTAGTAACCCATGTTCCATTTTAAGTATTTATAACGAAATAATTCCTCCGATATTTTACCTAAACATAACACCATTAACTCTGCTTCTGAGCTGCAAGAATTGACTGCACTTCTGCAACAGAAATGCCAACCTCACCCGCTATCTGTTCTACCGAGAATTTTGCTTTATTAAAGGCTATTACCATACCTTCAATTTTGCCCTTATTCTCGGCTCTGTCTAATACCTCGCACATGTTTCTGGCACCTCCTCCATCTGAATTATTCTGAGCCTCCTCAAATCGGGAATCATCGGTTAAAACCCGGAACAGTTTTAAGATTTCATCCACATGCTTGAAATTTTCCTTGGATGGCACATACTCCTTACTCATTCTTGTTTGAACAAAATAATCTGCGACAATTCTGAAATCACTTTTGAATTTTGCAACTTGTTCCGGTTCCAAAAACGCAATTTCAAACAGATTGATTTTGTAATCATTTACATATGGTTTCCACTCATCTGCAATATCGAGTGCTTCAAACAATGATGTTGCCTTATTCCATCTTTTGGTTCCAAAATACAGAACCAACGTTACAACCGGATACCGTTCCTTTCGTCCGTTAAGCAGCTGACTCTTGTAAGACACTCCATCATAACCCAACACACGAAATACCTCATCAGCATCCACATCGGTCTGGTGCTCCAAGCCCAACATAGCGATTCGTATATTATGCCTGTTAAACACCTTTGAAACGTCCCGTTCTTCTTCATGAATTTGCGAAGCAGCCTTATATTGACTCTTATCCTTCACATTTTCAAGAGAATCTTCCTTGATTACTTGTTTACCATCAAACAGTAATACATTTACAATGTCTGCAAACACATCATTATAGTCAGCAAGCATTTTTTCAGCAATATCCTTCTGCCCCATTTCTTTCCTCCTTTGCTCTCGCTATTTTTATATAAAGAGAGCAAAGTCCTATGTTTCTGCTCTCTAAATACATCTATTTAGAAAGCAGTCCCCATGCCTTCGTATTTAATTTTCCAGACTCCTTAAATAACTCATACTTCTGGACAGAAGTTCACTAAAAAAACAACAACTCACAACAAATAGTCAAAAAACCAAATTAATATTTATATATAGTATATATCAGTTTGTCATCGGTTGCAATAGCATTATATTTCTTTACCTACACATACTCCGTAGCAAACTGCAACTTCGTCACACAAAACTCCGGATTCTTGGAATACACATAATAACAGCAATCCTTAGTAGACAACACTATACATTTTCCCTTTCCTCGATAATTGTATTCCGTCTGAACAGATTCCAAATTCCGATTCTTGAATTCCAGATGTAAGTCATCCCCTACCGTTAATATGTATTTCTCTTTGTCGTGTGTCAATCTTCCGTTACCAAGTTTTACGAAGCCTTTTTCATTAGGCAGGGCCTCCACCTGTACTTCAATATCCAGTCCATATTCCCCCGCATCGATTTCCTGCATAACCTGCTGCCGTTCCCATTCGTACCAGTTCGGTATATGCACCGGTTGTCCATGGGTATCCATTAATCTGCCATAGGCATCCATTTTCCAACGACTGCCACAGGCTTCGCAATATAAAATGCTTCCGCTACTTTTCATAGAAAATAGTTCACAACATTCCAGACACTGATACAGCGGCTTATGTAAGCCTTCTGCCCGTTTGGCATCTTTGATTTCCAATTTTTGTTCCCACTGCCAGCGATATTCATCATAGGTTAATTTCTTTTCTATGGTGCGCTGAATCTCTTCCGAGGATAACCGTTGTACCTCCTCTGCAGAATACAGATATTCCAGCGTTGCCTCCATCCGGCTCTTGCGTGTACGTTCTTCGTCCCAAAACGGGTTGGCAAGATAACTACCATGAACCGACAGCACTGCAACAGGGACGCCTAAGTGCTTTACCAGCTTCCCCATATTCGGTGGAATCAAGGATGTTGTTCCTACATTGCAATGTCTGGATTCCGGAAATACGACAACTGATTTCTTTAATCGGAACAGGCAGTATCGAATGTTCTTCATAACTGAGGCATCAGATACATATCGTCGCTTTCCTATACAACCGCCACTGCGATATAACCAATTACCAAAGGCGGCAAAGCCTTCCATATCGGAAACATAATTTGCCCGATGCGGAAATAACACCAATGGTGCAATATAATAATCTGAAAATCCCTGATGCGTAGAAATGACTAAAAACGGACCTTTCTTTCCTTTCATTCCTACTTTCCGAATTCGCAATCGGAAGGGTCTAGTCATGAAAAAAGATGCTATCCACAATAATACTACCAATATTGGATTCTGTTTTACCGGTTTTCTGGACATGTCAAAGGGCGTCATGTCTTTTTCTTTATTTATCAACATCTGTTTCTCTCCGTAACATACTACACCTATCTCTTCATGTGAAAATAGGTCAGCAAATCTTGTAAGTCCTTAGCTTTCCATGTTAACATTCTCAGCAAGTCATCATCCGGTTCTGTTTGATCCGGCACCATAATAACCTGACAACCGGCTTCATAAGCAGAACGTACTCCGTTGGGTGAATCTTCCACTGCGTAGGCTTCTTCCGGGTTTACCCCCAGTTCTTTGCAGGCATACAGATATATATCCGGTGCCGGCTTTCCCTGTTCCACCATAGTTGCACAAATCAAATAATCAAAAAAGGAAATCAATCCTGTCTGTTTCAAATAATCCGTTGTCCGCTCCAAATCCGTAGC
This sequence comes from Lachnospiraceae bacterium, assembly GCA_017461045.1. Classification (GTDB taxonomy): domain Bacteria; phylum Bacillota; class Clostridia; order Lachnospirales; family Lachnospiraceae; genus CAG-632. Next base: position 4,372 of record JAFTZJ010000063.1, read on the forward strand.
CGTAGCCACTGCCAGACAACAGCCCTGCTTCTTTAATTCTTCAAGGGTTTCCTTGGCACCTTCCTTTACCGGAATTCCTTCTGCCTGCAATCGCAGGTTCATTAATTCCATGCGACGGTTTCGAATCTTCCCATAGGCTTCCGGATCTCCGAAATAGGACTCAATCTGCTTGGCCGCAAATGGCCGTCCCATACTCCGCATGGCTAATGCCTGTTCATCGGACATAGAATATCCGCAATCCTCCGCCGCCATTTTCCAATACTTGCGGTAGTATTTTTCTGTATCTAAAATGGTGCCATCCATATCAAAAATTATGGTTGTTTGTTTTGCCATTTGCTACTCCTTTCTGATGTCAATTCCATTTATAAAAGACAATAATCCATCTGTTATAACCTTGATATCATCATCTAACCATCTCTTGTCGGTTTTATCAAGATGTTTGATATAATTCTTGTCATCAAAAGTAAATCTCAGCCTCTTTGCAATACCTTTCACGTCTTTTTCTTTCATAGAAACATCATCAAATATGTATATCTGTATTGCTGACATTAATTCTACTTCATTCACAGTGTCTTTCAAATAATACATATCATACACATCCTTAAATCTTGTGGAAAGCGGTCTGAATTTGAGTAACGAACGAAGTTTTTCAGCAAACATTTGCTCTTCCGAATTAATTAGGAGACTAGCCCCCTCATCGTTAAATGCAATATCTTGACATACTTTAGCTGACGCATTCGCTCCATTATAACCACTTGCTATTGCCTGCTCAGTTAACTTTTGTATGTTAATCAACTATAAGACCTCCAATTTAATTGTCTCCATTACCATGTTTCTTTTCGGTAATTCATAGGCATATTCTGTAACAGCAGTAATATCCAACTCGTGAACAATCTTTCTATAGTTCGTTATTAATTCCTTATATAGATCAAATGGAATCTTATGCTTATTGCGTATTAACTCCACTAAAAGTCGTTCTCGATTATAGATTGAGATATCTACCCCATCATATTCTATTGTAGTTTTTCCCATTTCAAAAGCCGAACTATTTTCATAAATCTGCTTTACTCTTGTATCACTAATTTTTCTACTGCTCTTAGGTGTTGCTACATAGTAATGCTCCGGCACAGTATCCGTTAATCCATAATAATAAAACGCACTATATAGCGTAATTATTGCTTTGGGATATTTTTTAGATATAATTTCCAATTCCGGCACATATCTCTTGTCTGAATATAAACCTTTCTCTTTTACAAATAATTCGCCTTCCGATACACTCTTTTTAATTTTATAATCACTTCCATATTTTTTTAAACACTCTTGATACGATAATAACATGTTTCACCTTCTTTCATACAAATGTAGGTATAAACCAAACTTTTACCTACATTTACTGTAATTATATCATATCACAATCACCAGTCAACAGTTTTAAAGGGAATGTTGGTAATTTTTATTATTTTACCTACATTCCCTCAATATCATTCTGTTTTAAGAAATTATTATATTATTGCAACATTTCAATCAAAACTGTAATAGACAAGCATTCCTCCTGCCAGCTTTTTTCCGCAAACGCTTCCATATTCTCCGTACAATATTCAATCTCCTTGGAATACTGCTTTGCGTTCTGAATCCGGCTCCACAACGTGAATGCCTGTTCTCTGCCATAGGTTTCAACGTCCATGAGTTCCAGTAGCATAACACTGACTGCAACGAATTTTACCTTTCCGAGAATATCCCCATCAAACAAGGCTTCCATAAAATACCGGTAAAGTAAGTACACAGCAAAGTGTTCATATTCATACCGAGCATTTGGATAGTATTCTGCAAATCCAGTTCTTGCATTCAGTAGCTCCGGCAACTGCTGTAACAAGTTTTCTATACGAGCCGGCCAGGTATCATCTAATGATTCCATGTCATGAAACAGGGTTAGCAAATCTTTCCACTGTTCACATATGGCGTCCTCTAATTCAATATGTTCACCTTCCACCGAATCCTTTGTCTGTAATCCACAAATCACTTCCATTTGCTTCCACGCAGAAACAAAGGCATCCGGATTACTATACACACCAGTGGCAAACCGTATGCTTTCATAGTCATCTACATCCCATGCCTCTTGCAACTCTTCACCATATTGCAATAACAATATTAGGCGTTCTTTTATTGACATATCACGATTCTGCATAATGCTGTATGCAGTCTCTCTTGCCTGTAACAGCAGTTCAATATATTCCTGTTCTTCTGCATCCCCAGTCTGGGAGTTATCCTCGATTGTCTCCAATACATCCGGCAAGACATCCTCTTCCACAGTTTCTTCCAGCACCATTTCCAGCTTCTCCGGGGATTGGAACAACAATCGTCCGGCTTCCTCACAGCAAAGCCCTATGCCCACTTCCGTATAATCACCAAACCATTGGTAATGTCTTGGATGCTCCCGACAAATATCACAAAGCACACCTTCTCCAAGCTCCACAATCAAATCACACAGATTCTCATTATTTAAAAATGGACATCGCTTTCCCTCTTGTAGGTTAAAATATACTTCTTCTTCCGTTTTCGTAATATTCTCTTTTAAGCGATTTCCAATCTCCCCATCAATCCGGTCGTAGCGTTCTGCGGTTTCCTCATCGATTTCGATTTCCCAACCGGCACAGCACGTATCCTGGCAGGCTCCTCCTATACATTGAAATTCATCATAGTATTTCGGTTTTCTGATTTTCATGAGTTCTCAACGCTTCCTTTCGAATGAGGCAATGCTGCATAGCTTTTGTCTACTGTAATCACACAATAATAATCCGGATAAGTTTCTGATACCAATTCCTGAATCCGTTCCTTTACCTGCTTATCCGTCATTTCAAATTCGTGAGGCACAACACAGTCAAAAATCATATTGGTATGACTCATTCCCGGCACTACCCGCAAGTCATGAATCGACATACGTTCGTCAATACATTTCACCTGCTTACTTAACCATTTTCGCAAATCCCCCACTACTTCATCACTGGTTACAATAGGGTCGTAATGAATCAGCATATTCAAATTATCCTGCTCCAGAAAATCCTTCTCAATGGTATCTATGATATCGTGACACTTCAGTACATCTTCTTCTGCTGCCATCTCCACATGCACACTGGCAAACAAACGTCCCGGGCCATAATCATGAACCATCAAATCATGGGTTCCCAAGACTCCCTCGTAGGAGAGAATTTTCTTCTCAACATAGTCCACCAATGCCGGATCCGGTGCCCGGCCAAGAAGCGGGTCTAAGGTATCCTTAATCAAGCCAAAACCACTATACATAATGAACAGTGCTACCAAAATACCCATCCACCCGTCCAGATTCAAATGCGTATAATGTGACACTACGCTTGCAATCAAAACGGCTGCTGTACTAATCACATCATTGCGACTGTCTGCTGCAGTTGCAATCAAGGTTTCAGAAGAAATGGTTTTACCAATGGAGCGATTGAATACCGCCATCCACAGTTTAACCAAAATGGAACCAATCAGAATACCCACCATAATCCAACTGAACTCTACCGGCTCCGGATTCTGAATCTTCTGAATACTGGTACGAAGTAATTCTACTCCGATTACCATAATCAATACGGCTACCAACAGACCTGCCAAATACTCATATCGGGCATGACCATAAGGGTGATCCTGGTCTGCCGGCTTGCTACCCATTTTAAATCCCAGCAAGCTGATAATATTCGAAGATGCATCCGATAAATTGTTCATTGCATCTGCGGAAATGGATACACTACCGGAAATCATACCAATTACAAATTTTCCAATAAACAGCAATACGTTACAGAAGATGCCGACCCATCCTGCCATTTTACCGTAGGAGGTCCGCACCTTCAAATCCTGTACCTGCTCATAATCTTTTATAAACCAACGAATTAATAATTTCGTCATCTCGTCGCCCCTTATCCTATTACATTCGTGTATTTATCATATACCAATTCAATACTCGGTGCAACGATTTCCCCCTCTAATCTTTGTTCGGCATTTCGAACTTAAATCCGATTAAATCAAGGAGCTTCCGTATTTTATTTTCACACGTTCGATTCTCCGTAGCATCATTTTAGAGCCCAGCATTAAGAACAATACCGTAGCAACTCCATGCGCTATGTCAAAGGGCAAACCTGACAGATAATAAGCTCCTATGGCCTTCCAATCCAATGGCAGCCCAGCAAGCATTGCCGTCGACGGATTCATAATTCCTCCATATAGAAGTACCGACGCCAGAAAGCCATATATGCACAACCCCAATACCAAGCCGTTGCATTTCTTACGTTCCTGCCATTGATACTTTTTGCGATGAAAAATGAGTCCTGCCAAAAAGCCGATGATTCCCATAGCAAACATTTGCCATGGAGTCCATGGTCCCTGACCAAATAACATATTCGATACCAGCATGGTAATGGCACCTACCAGAAATCCGGTTTCTCCGCCAAAGGCTACCCCTGCAATAATCGTTAAGGCTGTTACAGGCTTGAATGCCGGAACCATTGCAAAGATACCGCGACCTGCCACTCCCATGGCACAAAAAACTGCTAGCAACACCAAATCCCTTGCCGGCGGTTTCCGCCCCTCAAAGGCTAACAAAAACGGAAGCATGGCTTCTACTATAATCAACAAAGCGATAAACACATACCGTTGGTCCTGCAGAAACTGATTTCCTGCATAGACGGTAAATGGAATGGCGCACAGAGTCACAATAATTGCAACTATGGTTTTCAGTCGTACATGCCTATTTTGCAATTCATTATTCGTTTTCTTTGACAACTCATTTTCTGACTCCGCATCTCTTTCCTTCTTATGACGGAATTGAGCAGGAGGGGTCTTCTTTTCCACCGTTCCCCCACAGGCTTCGATTACTTCCGAAACCGTCACCGCCATAGGCAGCTGCTGCCGTACCATACGATTAGCATTGGTGGTATAGAAATAGTTCTCAGAAAAGAATGAATTAGGCAAATCAGACGCTGCTGCCTTTCCATCAAATACCAGCATACAGCGGTCTGCATGCTCTGCACAGAATTCCACATCATGACTTACCATAATAATGGTTACTCCCTGTGCAGTTAATTCCTTCAAAATCCCTGCAAAGACTTCTTTATATTCTACATCAAAGCCCTTAGTCGGCTCATCTAACAGTAAAATATCCGGCTGTGTCAAAAGAATTTTCCCCAGTGCCAACCGCTGTTGTTCACCACCAGACAAATCATAAGGATGGTGTTCCAACCGATTGGACAATTGGCACAAAGCAATAACCTCCTGAACCTGCCGGTCAAATTCTTCCTTTGTTCGACTTTCGATACCACAATCCCGCATATCCAATAATTCTTCTTCTACGGTTTCTTCCGTAAACAACAATTGAGGATTCTGTGGCAAATGAATGACCCGTTTATCCGTTCCTGCAGGAAAGCGAACCTTTCCACGATATGGTCGCAAGCCCCCGTGTATCATTCCCAACAGAGTGGTTTTTCCGCAACCATTTCCCCCTAAAACCACCAATAATTCTCCCGCATATCCTTGTAGAGAAATTCCTTTTAATATATCTTCCTCTTGCTTACCATAGCGGAACCAGATGTCATTTAGTGCTACGGTACAAGAAGTCTTTCCGGTGTCATTTTTTCTCATCCGTTGCTCCGCTTGCGCCTGCTTTGCGGCTATTTGCTCTTGTAGCTTTTTATCGCTAAGGGTATGAGTTGCTGCCCATTCCTGAAACCAGACTCTTCCCTCTTGTACTGTTAGAGGGCATTGCCGTTCTCCCTGCTCCACACCATTCCATATGCGAATTGGTGTTGGCATAGCATCAAATAACATATGCTTCTGCCGCCGCATTTCTTCCGCCACCTCCATTGGTGCTCCTTCCAGAGTAAGCCGTCCCTGTTCCATAACTAATAAGCGTGTACACAATGGAATCACTTCATACAAACGGTGCTCTGTCATCAGAATTGTAGTTCCCAGTTCCCGATGAATCCGTCCCAGTGTAGTCAGAAATTCCGACGCTGCAATAGGGTCCAACTGACTGGTCGGTTCATCCAACAGAAGAATCTCCGGTTGCATTACCATAACGGAAGCCAGATTCAAAAGTTGTTTCTGCCCTCCGGATAATTGAGAGGTACTTTGATGAAACCATTCCTGAATTCCGAAGAAATGACTCATCTCCGCCACCCGTTTCTGAATGGTTGCAGAATCCATACCCAGACTTTCCAACCCAAAGGCCAATTCATGCCACACCTTGTCTGTCACAATTTGCTCCTCCGGATTCTGACTAACGAATCCGATTCCGGCAGTCTGAGCCCGTCCATTTATCTCTTGTAAATTCTCTCCGTGAAATAATATTTTCCCCTCTAAGAAACCATGTGCAGCGATTGCCGGTTTTAACTGTCGAAGCAGTGTTGTTTTACCACAACCGGAGGCTCCGCAGAGAACCAGAAATTCTCCGCTATGAATCTGTAAATCAATTGCATTTAATACCTTCTGCTTTCCGGCAGAATATTGAAAACTGACTTGCTCTAACCGAATCATTTCCATTGCCCTGCTACCTCCTTTCGCATCTGCAAATGTTCCATGCCAAGTACCACCATTGGCAATATCATCAACCCACCATATGCAATATAAATCAGAATGGTCCATCCGTCTGTTTCTGCATGTATAACCATCGGGAAGCATACCCAATATAGTTTTCCGAGGAAAATCCCTGTCAGTACAATCCCATCCAATAGTGCGATTACAATTAGCAATACCGTATCTCGTAGCGACCACCGATACAGAGAAAAGGCTGTCCGTCCCGGCAAACCGTACCCCCTTGCCTTCATGGAGTTGGCGGTTTCTATTCCATGCTCCATCGTCCAAGTCAGCATTACAGAAAAGACCCGAATTACCGTCTTCATACGGGAACGTAATTTCCCATTTCCCATAGTCTTTCCTAATTGTCGTTGGGCTTCCAAAACGGATTTGAATTGCTGTACATACCGTGGTATAAATCGCAGAATCATAGACAACACCAGACTCAGTGCCGGCAAGATTCTTCCAAAAAGATAGGTCCATTTATCCGTAGTAATTACCTGATGAAAACAGGAAAACCAAAGCATAACCGCACATAACATTCCTGCTGCCACCACCCCATAGATGACCGATTCCAGTGTAAATGGATTGCCTCCCGGAAAATACCCCAGAATCGTAATTCCCTGATGATTTACAAGAGGATTCATGATTATCATGAAGAAAGCAAATGGTAACAAATAAAGGAACTGTTTCCATTTGCCTTGATAGAGCCAGACACTATAAACAAGTGCTGACAAAATTGCTATCACCAAGCAGACCGGCTGCCGTAAAAACATGGCAAAGCCGGTCACGCTGATGAAAAACAAGATATTTACAATTGGATGGTAATCTGAAAATGTATCTCTCATGATTCTCCCTCATTCCATCTCATGTACACAACCATTCTTATAAGGCTACAGCCGAATGATTAGTTACAGGAATAGTTCCACAGAACACTATCCCCTTCCTTTAATACATAAGCATTACTTCCGTAATTTGGAAACATACCATTTACCGTATACTTCCAGCCGGAATTACTGCCGCAATCAAATTCATATAGATTCTGAATCCCCTTCACATATCCTGCAGAGGCATCCAAAGGAATCCCTGCATTCGTACAAGCCCGCCGTAATACTTCATACGCAGTTTCACCTTCTGTTACCGTTACATTAGTACTTAGTATGATTCCGCTTTCCGGCACCAGACCTGCCTTTTCCGGTTTAAGGGAATCCATGTTATTCAAAATGTCTGAACAGGAAATAGTAACTGTACATTGAAAGGTTGCTGCCTCAGTAACCGGTTCAGTTGAAACCTCTGTTACTGTTACACTTGCTTCTGTTGTAGTTTCCGTTGTTACATTTTCATCTGTTGCAACCTCTGTTCTATTAACTATTTCATCCTCGGTTGTACCTTCTGTCGTCGTAGGCGAAGCATGTTCCTCTGCTGTTTCCGAAGTTGTTTTTTCCGGATTTCCTGCCTCGGTTGTAGTCGTGTTTTTCCCAATCGTGTCTTCCGGCAAATCATTCTTACCATTTGCAGTTTCTTCTGAATTGGTCTCCGTTGCAGTTTCTGTATTATCAGAATTCGATACTTCAGACTTTCCAGGTCCTCCAAGGAAAAAAGCAAGCAGTAATACTATTACAACAATGCATCCACCGATAAGTATTTTTTTATGTTCCTTTATCCACTGCATGTCTGCCATTCTCCTTCCGTATATCTTTACTGCTTCTTACGATTTACAATAACCATACCGGTTATGGAAATCAATGCCATTCCAGCCAACCACACTACCGGCGTTACATCTCCGGTTTTAGGTGTCTTGTCCCGTGCCTCAGTTGTCGCTTCCGTTGTAGTTGCTTCTGTACCTGTTGTTACCTCTGTACCTGTTGTTGCTTCCGTTCCTGCAGTTGAAGGCTCCTGAGGTTGAATCGGGACTGCATCCGTCATATTAAACAATGAAGTCTTCTGGCTTACAAAACGTTGATAAGCCACTAATCCATATGCAGCCTGAGATGTAGAAAATGCCATGTCAATGTTACCATCCCAGCCTTTAAAGCCTTGTCCTTGAACATAATTAACATTCAAACCATCCAACAAAGTTGCTCCATTCTTAACGAATCTTGCATCCGTCAATGGGTCAATTCCCAAACTTGTTAATGCAATGATTGCCTGTGCTTCGCTACATGCACTTCCGTATCCACCATCTGCTAACTGTTGTGCCGACATCTCTGCCAAGCCATCATCAACCGCTGACTTAACATCAGCATTGGAATTATAATATGGTGCCAATGCCTGAATTACCATAGCAATTGTATCCACACTGGCATAATCAGTACCACCATACGAATATCCCCAGGTTCCGGTTGAATTTCTCTGGTCCAATAAGTACTGCACTAATGCTTCTCTTGTTGTTTGAGTTCCTCCGGCTCCTACTGTCGGAATCGTATAATTCTTGGAATCCATGGCAATCAACGCAGTTGCACCGGTAGTTACATATCCGGTGTTATAACTCATATCTGCTAATGGCTCTAACAGATTGTAGCCACCTACATTGGTTGCATCCTTACCGATTGCTGTAACTGCCAATATTGCTACAATATTCGCTGTATTGGATTCTGTTAGCAAACTACTGTCCTGCGTCTTTAACAAGGTTTCCAAATTCGCATAATACGCATCTGCCTGTTCAGCAGTCAGTTTGCCTGCCCTGGCAGTTGTAAAAATTGCCCAGCCATTGGCACTGGTAGTTTCATCCGTTACCGTTGCTGCAATTACTTCCACGGTATCCTGACACATAGCCTCTGCATTCACTTCTGCATATGCCTGATTCGGTGTAAGTCCTACCAATAACGCGACTGCGGATAAGACTGCCACTACTTTTTTCCACTGTTTCATCTCTTAATCGCTCCTTTTCTTATGCTACAAATCATTGAAATCTGTCGCCTTCCGGGCTGTCATGAGAAGAAACATCGGTGGCATGTTACTTGGGTTCATGGCAACAAAAATAAACATCTTCTTGCCTAAAGATATTTATGGGTATTCCCTCTTTACGTATTGTGTTCCGACTTAGGTTCCTCCTCCGGAATCGCCTTCCCGGAGCATAGGCTCCAGTGGCATCCTTGATTCCTTCGTCCCCATCACGGCTGGGATAACAGTCCGGCATCGCACCGAGTTCCTTTAAACGGGTAAGGATTTCTTACCCGACCGTAAAGTTCACAGAATTATGACGTTTTCAATGATTCTATTGTATGCATTCCATATAGGAATGTCAAATAAAACCGAAAATGTATTGCATTCTTTTGCAACACTTATTACAACCTACAGACGTTTCAAAATGACTGCTGCCTGTTCAAAATTAAACTGATCCAATTCCTTCATTGCCTGCTCTAACTCATTTCTGATATCATCCTGAAGTTCCTCTTGCAGTAAATTCTTAATCAACGCACAGGCCGGATCTGACTCGTAGTTTTCAACAAAGGAAATACTATTTTCTAACATCATCCGTTGTGGAGCACTTAATTCCCACTTATTTGTTTCAGTTGTGGATGCGGCTTCTTCCAGTCCTACCGGTTCTTCTCCAATGTAATTCAAAATACCATTTACCACACAGTTCCATTCCTGACACAGTTCATCCCAATGGCTTTGTACATAACTCCAGTTTCCTGCTCTGGATTGTTGCTCATGCTCCCATGCCAGCTGTGACAACTGCTTTGCTCCAATTCCCTTTGCATTGGATTTCAGGGCATGCACTTCTATGGTGTACATTTCCATCTGCTGTTCCTCATAGAATTCCGACAGTTTCCGGTATTTTTCTCCGAAGTTCTGGGCAAACAATGTAATCATCCAGTGAAATTGTCCCATAGAACGTCCCGCATACTGATATGCATTTGCCACCTGTATGTGGGCTTGCTCTAACATGGTTACAAGCTCCTGCATACAACCTTCCACCGTGATTGGCGTTTCCTTTTTCTTGCCACTGGTTACGTCTTCCTCCAGCAATTCCAACACTGCCTGAGCGTCTTCCTCTGCCGGTATTATGTATTCCTTTGGCAGTAGCTGAAGCAATACTTTTTCTAATTGCTCCCCTTCAATCGGCTTCGTCAAATACTCCTGAAAGCCTTCCTGCATATAGAACTCTTTGGAACCCTTAATGGCATTTGCCGTCAATGCAACTACCATCGTATATTGATTCAAATTGCCATTTTCCCGTCGCAGTCGGCGCAAGGTTTCTACACCATCCATCTCCGGCATTAAATGATCCATAAAAATCAAATCGTATTTGTGCTTTCTTGTTAGTTCCAAACACCCTACACCACTATCTGCCGTATCAATTAAAATCTTTGTCTTTTTTAAAAGACCCTTTGCTACGGACAGGTTCATAATGTTATCGTCTACAAATAAAATCCTTGCCTGGGGCGCCGTAAATAATTCCCGGTACACCGGCCGGTTTAGCAAATCTTTTCTATAGTCAGTCTGATAGTTACCGATTGGTGTAATATCACGAATCTCCTGAGGTATCAGAATTCGGAAATCCGAGCCTTCGCCATAGGTACTGTAAACCTGCATTTTGCCGCCCATAGCATTTAAGAGACTTGCAACAATACTCATTCCCAGTCCTACACCTTCGATGCTTCGGTTCTTCTGTATATCAAACCGCCGGAAAGCTTCCGTTACTTTACTGATATTCTCCGGTTCAATTCCCATACCGGTATCTGCTACGGAAATTCGCAGTCTGCCCTTATCGCCACCTAATTTGTCATAATTCACACTTAAGGTTACGCTTCCTTCTTCTGTATATTTAACGGCATTATTCAATACATTTGTTAAAATCTGCTTCACACGAATTTCATCGCCGTATAATTTTCTTGGGATATCCTTTCCTACGAAAACGTCAAATGACAACCCTTTCTCCTTTGCTTTTACATAGGTCATATTAATAACATCCGTCAGCATGGCACTGGTCTTATATTCTTCATTGATGATTTCCATCATACCGGATTCCACCTTAGAGAAGTCCAGAATGTCATTAATCAGGGATATCAGATTATTACCGGCTTTCTTAATATTCATGGCATAATCCAAGATTCGCTCATCCGTTTCCTCTCGCAGAATCATTTCATCAAAACCAAGCATGGCATTAATCGGAGTTCGAATCTCATGAGACATATTAGCAAGGAAATCTGTCTTCGTCTCATTGGCCTTAATTGCCAATGCCTGCTCCTGCTTATACTTCAGCATACTGGTAGCCGCCGAAATACCCATGATAATCATGAAAATAATCAAACCGAAACTGATAAAGTTCTGACTAATCATTTCATATTGCGGATAAGCAATTTTCCACATTTCCAAAAATGTACATACAAATAACAACGATATACCAATGGTTAATTTCCACTGCCGAATACCACGAACCCAATCTAAAATGACTGTATAAACAATCAGTACATTACTTCCAAGAATTAACGTCCAGCCAATTGCATGCATATCATAAAAATGATACAGCTGTGAAAGCTCCAATGAAAATGTAACGATATTCACAAGTAGTGTAACGGCTGCACCAATAATATAAATCTTGCAGTGTCGTAACTCCTGTAAACGATTAATATAGAACAACAAAGGTACCGGAACCAGGAATAATGCTTCCCAAAACACCGCCTCCCCAGCCCGAAATCCAATTGCTTGATTCTGACCTAGCTTGCTTTCGCCCAGCATCCATACAGCAGTACATATGGCCGTTATACCCAGATAAATGATATTCATGTTTGCATTTTCCCGAATACCAAAGCGTGTAATAAGTCCAAAGATTGCGATTACAACGCCGGTATACAACAATAAAACCGCAAATATTGAATTGTCTATTGCAATGGTAATCTGATCATCAGCCAACAACCAAATACCGAAACCAACCCATACAGCCAGAAGCAACCAAAATGCATACTTCACAATATTCAATGGCAATTGATATGGATTTCTCTCTTTTTGCTCCATGGGATTCCTCCTTTGCATTGTTTCTCTACACATCCGTTCCAAATTTCATCATATATTTATTGTAGCATATCATTGTCGAATTGACAAAACCAACAAAGTATACGATAATGAACTTAGTTTACAAAAAATTCATAATTAGGGAGGTTACATTATGGGGTTTCAATTAGACGATTCGGGTAGCAATCAAAAGTCACCGCAATCAACGGATACATTTGACAATGGTGGAGGATTTGATAATACATCCAATTACAATCAGTCATCCGGTTCTATCACTGACGGAAAGTATTATCATGCACCGACATCCTCCTCTGCACCAACACCGCCACCGGCAGGAAAGAAGAAGGTACAGATACCTACTATCGTATTTCTTATACCGGTAATCATTGCCATTATTGTAGGATTAACATTTATTCCTTGGGGTGAAAAGAAAGCAATTGATGAATATGCCCGTATGCCAAGAACAGAAATCGAAGAACAATTAGGTGTTACCTTAACGGAAAATCCGGGATTCGTTAATAAGCTTAGCATTCCAAATGGCGAAACCAATGGATTCCAGGTATATACCACTGAGAAAGAAGATTTTGGTGTTATTTATTATAATGGTATGCAAATGGGTGTTTGCTTTGATTCAACCAAGTATTCATTGTTTGGATATAAGATTAGCGATCCGGAATACAAAATCTTCAACGAAGCGAATACCACTTCCTTCAAGTTAACAGCTGAGGACGGAAGCACCTATCCATACACCGAATATTTCTCAATGATTGAGGATATGAGCGGTGGCAGTAGTACTGCACAATATGTAGCAGGTACAGACGGAAGTCTTTTAGTTTTCGTATTTAATAACACTACCAACCGGGTAGTAAATATCATTTACTATTATGATAGCAAGCCACTTTTAAAGGGCACCAGTTCTTTATAGAAGAAAGAAACAATGGCACCTACTTCAGTGAAGTAGGTGCCATTGTTATTCCCATAATTCTCCTTAAATTATAACAATACAAAACCGACAGCAATACAGATTAGTGCGAGTACAATTAGCATAATTGTTATAAAACCATACACCCAGGCATCAATCATACATTCATTTGGTTGATTTGGATTTACATATATCTTCTTTTTCTTACCCATTTTTACGTTTCCGGTTGTACTGACCAAAGAATTCACACGATAAATATTGCCTTGATACTTGTATTCATATATACCACAATTGTACGTTCTGCGTATTCCATTATCCGGAACCGCCTCTTTCATACTTTGAATCGAGACAGATACACCCTCCACCGTATCACAAAATTTCTTTCTTTTCTTTCTATATACCAAATAAACAATTTCTCTTAAATCTGATTCAATGCCTGCTCCAAATCTGCAATAATATCCTCTGCATTCTCAATACCAACAGAAAGACGAATCAAGTCCGGAGCTACACCTGCTTCCAGCAACTGTTCCTCCGTCATCTGACGATGGGTATGGCTGGCCGGATGTAACAAACAAGTTTTGCTGTCTGCCACATGGGTTACAATGGATGCCAACTGTAATTTATCCATGAAGGAAATGGAAGTCTCTCTTCCACCCTTTAAGCCGAATGCCAATACACCACAAGAACCATTTGGCAGGTATTTCTCTGCAAGTGGGTGGTATGGATTGCTTTCCAAATCCGGATAATTTACCCATGCAACCTTCTCGTTATTCTCTAAGTATTTTGCTACTGCTAAAGCATTGCTGCAGTGCTGTCTCATACGCAACGGCAAGGTCTCCAAGCCTAAGTTCAAATAGAATGCATTCTGAGGTGACTGAATTGCACCAAAATCACGCATCAACTGTGAGGTAGCCTTTGTAATATAAGCAGCCTTACCAAAACGCTCTGCATATACGATTCCGTGATATGATTCGTCCGGAGTTGTCAGACCAGGGAATTTCTCCTTATGTGCCATCCAGTCGAAGTTACCGCTGTCAACGATACAACCGCCAACGCCAACTGCATGTCCGTCCATGTACTTAGTTGTAGAATGCGTTACAATATCAGCTCCCCATTCAAACGGACGGCAGTTCACCGGTGTTGCAAATGTATTATCTACGATAAATGGTACACCGTGCTTGTGTGCCAGTCTTGCAAACTTTTCAAAATCTAAAACAGAAACTGTTGGATTGGTAATGGTCTCTCCAAACAATACTTTGGTATTAGGCTTGAAATACTTTTCTAATTCCTCTTCCGGCAAATCCTGATCTACGAAGGTACATTCAATACCCATTTTCTTCATGGTTGTTCCGAATAAGTTATAGGTACCGCCGTAAATGGAGCTGGATGCGATGAAGTGGTCTCCTGCTTCACAAATATTGAAAATGGCATAGAAGTTCGCCGCCTGTCCGGAAGATGTCAGCATTGCTGCAACACCACCCTCTAAGGAACAGATTCTTGCTGCAACCGCATCATTGGTTGGGTTCTGCAAACGGGTATAAAAATAACCTTCTGCCTCTAAGTCGAATAATTTACCCATTTCGTCACTGGTATCGTACTTAAAGGTTGTGCTCTGAATAATCGGAATCTGTCTTGGTTCTCCCTTGGTTGGCTTGTATCCGTCCTGAATACATTTGGTTTCAATTCTTCTTTCCATACTCTTTATCTCCTTATATGTATTGAATTCTTTTCTCAATTTAGTTAGTATTGTACTATACTTTTTTTTGTTTGTGAATAGAGTATTTGCTACGAATCACGATTGAATAATACTTGAAAGGTTGAAAAAATGATGAAACAGGATATCTGGCGTTGTCAATTTCATTTAACACCACCAACCGGATGGATGAATGACCCCAACGGAATCTGTCAATTCCAAGGGCTTTATCATGTCTTTTTCCAGTATGCCCCGGATTATCCGGAGGATATGAACAAGTCCTGGGGACATTATATTTCTCGGGATATGGTACATTGGGATTTTGTCGGAACCACTTTCTATCCGGATACCGTTTACGATAAAGATGGTGCATTTTCCGGAAATACATTTATTGAAAATGATACTATGGTTATTTATTACACCGGAAATGTAGAACAGGACGGGGACCACGATTATACTCACTCCGGACGGGAGTCCAATACCATTCGGGTGACTTCTAAGGACGGAATTCATTTTTCTGATAAAAAATGTGTATTAAATCAATATCCGGCAGGTTACACCTGTCATATTCGTGACCCGAAGATCTGGAAAGAGGCTGACACCTACAAAATGGTATTAGGCGGTCGTAAGAATGACGATAGGGGTGCGATTCTTATATTCCAATCAAGGGACGGTATTCACTGGGAATTCTCTCATGATGCAACTTCTACAAAGCCATTTGGGTTCATGTGGGAATGTCCGGATATCTTTGAAATGAATGGAGAATGGTATTTATCCTGCTGCCCTCAGGGAGTTACACCGGAGGAATACCGGTATCAGAATTATCATTTATCGGGATATGTGCCGATTTCGAGAATAGCACAACATATCGATGAATCTTTATTTACGGAGTGGGATTACGGATTTGATTTCTATGCGCCTCAGACCTTCGTAGATGAGTCCGGCAGACGCATTCTTATAGGTTGGGTAGGCGGTCCGGACATGACTTATGAGGAACCGACCTTGAAGCACCACAACTGGATTCATAAATTGACAGTGCCACGGGTGGTTACAAAGCAAGGGCATCGTCTGCTTCAGACACCAATTCCGGAGCTGGATACCCTTCATGGGGAAGCCTTCACTCTTATCAATGGAGAATGGTTTACCACCAAGACCAACGCCTTTGATTGGCAACTGGAATGTGCAGTTTCAGAAGAGCAATCCTTTGAAATCAATATTACCACCGGGCTTCGCCTGACTTATGCAAATCAGATTCTTGCTTTACAATTCAGCGATAATTCCGGTGCCGGACGTACTGTAAGGAAGGTTCTGTGTGAGAAGGTAGATAATCTTCGTTTATTAATGGACTGTTCCGTGCTGGAAATCTTCATAAATGATGGTGCCATTGTGCAAACTACCCACGTCTTCCCGGAAACCTCTCAGCTTGCGATTCGTGCAACCGGAGATTTCACAAAGAATTGTTTGTGGGATATGGATATAAATTTGTGACAATTACAGGTACACGCGTTCCAGTCGATCTCCCAATCGACTCAACAATTCATTGGTTATGGTGTCGGATTTTACCGCAACGGATTCCGCCGGAATGCATTCTTCCCGACTACCGCCAATGATAGTAACCACATCTCCCACCTTAACCTTGTGAACGTTGGTAACATCAATCATTAACTGATCCATACAAATGCGTCCAATGATATCCGCTTCTTTACCGTTCACCAGTACATTTCCTCTGCCACAGGATAACTCCCGTGGCACACCATCTGCATAACCAATGGTTACAACCGCAATCCGCTTATCGTCTTCCGCTGTATAAGCTCTGCCATATCCTACGGTTTCGCCTGCCTTCACGCACTTGATGGCTGCAATCTTAGACTTAACCGTTAATACCGGTCGCAAATCCACGGACAGCTTCACATCATCTAATTTACTTAATACACCATACATGGCAATTCCGATTCTTACGTAATCACAAGTCAACTCCGGATAATTCAAGACGCCATAGCTACTTTGAATATGAGTCTTGCCTGGTTCGATACCCTTCTTCTTTAGATAATCAATAGCATCGTAGTAATGCCGAATCTGTTGACGCGTAAATGCTACATCCTCCGGTTCCATACTATCCGATACACACAGATGCGTATATATACCTTCTACTTGCAAATATTTCATCTGGTATAACTTCACCAAATGCTCCAAGTCATCATAACTTTCTCCCAATCGATGCATGCCGGTATCCAATTTAACATGAACACGAATTCGTCGCTTATAGGATTCCAACCGTTCTCCATATGCATAGTCGGTCACCGTCTGAGTTAAGCGATAACGCTCAATTTCCCGAATGCGTTCCGGTTCTGTATAACCCAGAATCAAAATCAATCCCCGAATACCATTTTTCCGCAAGTGAATTCCTTCCTCCAACGTTGCAACCGCAAACGCATCGATTCCCATTTTATTTAAGTGACCAGCTATGCGGATATCACCGCTTCCATATCCATTGGCCTTTACCACTGCCATGAATTTCGTCTGTGAAGGAAGTATGCCACGAATCTCTTCTACGTTATGTTGCAGATTATCAATGGATATTTCCGTCCATGCCCGTTTATGAACATCTTGCTTTTTATTCTTATTCCAATGAAACATCGTTAATATGTATGCAGCAATGAATGACCCGAATATTACCAATACGAAGTGTACCAGACTTTGATCTACCACAAGCCTTGTCAGTCCGGTTAATTTCCCTACCAAACGCACTGCCACTATCATAGCAGGGTGTATTATATATACAAGCATCGCTATTCGACTCAGTCGTTTGCCACCGTCTCCTTTCCAATGCAATATCCAATCAAACAGGAATACCATTATCACCGGAAGCAATAGATACATGCTGTCATGCCTTTGCCAACCAAGGTGGTGAAGTATAAATCCTTCCCCCAACATAAGACCAATACTACAGATGCTTCCAATTGCCGCTACTTTAGTAGATAAAGTTTTTCCTTGTTCGTTTCTTTTATTTAATAAATACCCCAGTGAAAGAAATATTGGCACATAAAATAATCCATTTCGGGTATATACAGAAACTGAAAATATGCCATCATATATTGTTTTCAACCATGGTATTAATTCTACAATTCCATAATAGCTGTCTCCTAAAAGACCGATTCCGTAAAGTATCCCACTGAGAAATAGCAGTAATTTCTCCTTCCCATGTTGAAGTAACCAGCCTACCATAGCCAAGCCTAAGATTAACGCCGGCAAGTACCAGAGATGATAAAAGGTTCCATTTATAAATATATCTTTTATAAGAATAAGTAGAGAAAAGTCTTTTCCAAAATAACCACTATATATCATGATTGGTACATAAAATAGTGCCACAATGCAATAAAGCTTCCCCAATTTTTCCAATTGCCGTTGCCATCGCATTCGACAATCTGTGTTCCATTGCAAATCCCGTAACAGAAAGAATCCGGTTACCATCAAGAAAAAAGGTACTGCTATTCTTGCAACGATGCGAGTAAGAATAAAATCCGGCAATTCACCAAAACAAAGCAGTGGGGATGTATGAATGGCAATCACCAAAATCGCACAAATAATTCGAAACCAATCCAAGCCACCATATGTCTGCTTCTTCTCCATCGTAGTTCTCCCCTTTTCTTCTTTTAGTTCTTGTTTGCTTCCTGAATTAATCGATCTAAAACTTCTTGAAATACCATTCCCTGTGCCTTCATCATATTCGGATAGCGACTGTGTGAGGTGAATCCCGGAATTGTATTAATTTCGTTAAACACGATTTCCTGTTCCGGTGTCAGGAACATAT
This sequence comes from Lachnospiraceae bacterium, assembly GCA_017461045.1. Taxonomy (GTDB): domain Bacteria; phylum Bacillota; class Clostridia; order Lachnospirales; family Lachnospiraceae; genus CAG-632. The sequence continues at coordinate 23,341 of JAFTZJ010000063.1, forward strand.
CCACTCTTGCCATTCCTCGACATTCTAAAGCGCGATATAACACCTTAGCAGTTTCCTTGATTCGTTGTGCAGACTCAGCATCAATTCTTGCCGGCACATGAATACGCGAAGTCTCTAATGTATACTTCTCATGAAAATCAAAAACACCTGTATGTAGCTCGATTTCATCCACCTCGCCTACCAACAATTCCTGATTTCCAAGAACTGCGCAACCAACCTCAAATCCGGCAATTGTTTCTTCAATGACTACCTTTGTGTCATGGCGAAAGGCTTCTGCTATCGCCACTTCTAAATCCTCTACCCGTTCTACTCTGGTAATACCATAGGAAGAACCAGCTCTGGCAGGCTTTACGAATACCGGATACTTCAGAACTTGACACTTAGTGCGCCGTTCCTCCTGTGTCATATAGGATTGCAATACTACGAATTCCGGCACAGCAACACCTGCTGCCTTGGCAACTACATGCGCAATATCCTTGTCCATACATAGTGCGGAACTTAATGTTCCACAACCCACATAGGGAATCCCTGCCAAATCACAGAGTCCTTGCACAGTTCCATCTTCCCCATTCTTACCATGCAGAACCGGAAATACTACATCTACCGATTGCGTCTCATAGCTTCCGTCTTCCTGTAATATAACAATTCCATGAATGTTCTTGCTTGGAACAATCCATGCCGGGCGACAATCTGCCTCCTGCCAAGTATCCTCCGGAATCCGGCTCCAGTCTCCGTCGTAGCGAAGCCATGTTCCTTCCTTTGTAATACCAATTGGTATCACCTGATAACGCTCTGAATTCAAGCCCTCCAAAACTGCATATGCCGATTGTAACGATACACTGTACTCTGATGAGCAACCACCAAATAACACTACTACCTTCATTAAATTCATGTTTTCTCCTCTTTGATTATTAAAAATGACCAGACTTCTTTGAGCTACCTCCCCCTCTCTTTGATGGGTGGCATACCTCCTCGGAAATCTGGTCTCATTATAACCAACGGAAATGACATTCTCGTTGCGTTCTTCTGAATGTTCTATGATTTAATTCTTAAGAAAATCCTAATTCTCCTTCATTTTTTCTTCGGAAAATAATACTTGAAAAGCATAGTTCTTCTCAGGCTGCTTATCCAGATACTGCTCCCGAAGTTCTTTTTCTGCCAGTTCTATCTCTTCTTTTAATCCTCTGGCGGATAGCCGTCTGGCACCGGCGCCCCAGATAATTAGTTGTTCCAAGCCATCGGAGGTTGCAACCGTGACATCATATCCCTTGTTCATCTGATGGACAAGTTTTTCGATGTACTGGTCCGCAGTCTCCGCTTCTTTGGTATATACCACGTGGATATTATGATAGTCTATCATTTCACCGATATTGCCCGGCACCTTGTAGGCATCGAATACCAGTATCAGATTCATATTCCGATAGCCCTGATAGTTGCATAAGATATCCATTAACTTTTCTCGTGCCGCCTGCAAATTCCGCTGAGACAGTTCCTTCAGGTCCTCCCATGCAAATATAATATTATAGCCGTCAACCAATAAATATTGTTCTCTTTGCTGTGGTACAGAAGTCCGCTTCCGGTACTTACCATCTGCCTCCTTTTTCTGATCCGAGACTTTGCTATTCTTCCCACTCTCGTCATTTATCAAAGCCCCATACTCATAGTTCTCCCAACTATCCTTGTTATAACGATTTTCATATGGTCTTCGTAAACTACTGCCGTAGGTTCTCTGAAAAATTGCTTCCAGTTCATCTTCATCTGCGATGGTTTGCGATACATAGGTAGTCTTACTATTTTTCGAAATCAGGGCTTCTTCTGAGTCCTGTCCATTTCCCTGTAAGTCCAATCCGGAGTCCACGTGCATGTATTCCTCTACCTTATCCCAAGGTACAATGAATCCTGCACCGTGAGCACAGAAAACAGAACCGGTTGGATTCGCTACATCCTCCTCCGGATTGTACTGTTTGTTCTCTATAATTTCTTCAGCATTGTGGCACGGCATATATCCTTTTAAGGAACAGAATAATTTACCACAGCCTCTGGTGTAAGCATTTATCTCTGATTGATAGCCGGACATGGTTGCCACCGGTGCCGTTCCAACAATGACCGACATATCCCCCTCGACCTCCGGCAATTCAAAGGTTCCGTGCATCTTCTGAATGTCTGCTAATGCACGTCCGGAATTCTCTATAGGTACCTCTAACCGGAATTCATAATATGGCTCTAGCAATACATTTTTTGCCTTCCGTAAGCCCTGTCGGACTGCCCGATAAGTGGCCTGTCGAAAATCTCCGCCTTCTGTATGCTTCAAATGTGCTTTGCCTGCTACCAGGGTTATCTTCATGTCGGTTATTTCCGAACCGGTCAGTACCCCCGGATGCTTTCGTTCTTCTAAATGTGTCAGTATCAGCCGTTGCCAATTCCGACTCAGTATATCTTCACTGCAATTGGCTTCCAACTGCAATCCGCTTCCCGGCTCTCCCGGTTCCATTAACAAATGTACCTCTGCATAATGACGCAATGGTTCAAAATGTCCCACGCCTTCTACCGGTGCTTCAATGGTCTCCTTGTAAACCAGACTTCCTTCTCCAAATGCCACTGCAAGACCAAAACGCTCCTGTATCATACTCTTCAAAATATCCAGTTCTACTTCACCCATGACCTGAATGTGGATTTCCCCAATTTGCTCCTGCCAGCTCATTTTCAACAGCGGATTCTCTTCCTCCAGCTGTTGCAAATCATTCCATGCCTTGTGTACATCACAGTCCTCCGGCAACAGCAACTGATAATTTAATACCGGTTCCAAAATCGGTAGTTCGGAATCCTTTTCCGAACCAAAGCCTTCCCCACAATAGCTTTCTTCCAATCCGGTAACTGCGCAAATCATACCTGCTTCTACTTCCGACACTGCCTGAAAACCCGAACCGGAATAAATGCGGATTTGGTTGATTTTCTCTTCGTTCTCATTGCTTTGATTTGCCGTCTGTTCTTCTTTATCCTTCTTATGCGCCAGTAGGGATTTCACCTTCAGGGAACCACCGGTAATTTTCAAATGTGTCAATCGGTTTCCCTGCTGGTCTCTGGAAATCTTATACACCTTTGCACCGAATTCTTCGCCATAATCCGGTGGAGTTGCGTAATCTCCGATGCCCTGTATTAACGTATCTACACCTTCTAATTTCAGTGCCGAACCAAAGAAACATGGGAACACCTTCCGATTCTTAATGGCCTGTCGTATCAATTCTTTCTCAATCGTTCCCTGCTCTAAAAATGCTTCCATTAAGGATTCATCACACATAGCAAGTGCATCGAAAAACGCTTCCGAGGTTGTTGCCTCCCGATTCGTAAATTCCAAACAGCTATCGGAAAGCAGGTTCTGCAATTCCAAAAGCAGTTGCTCCCGATTGGTTCCCATTTGGTCCATTTTATTCACAAATAAAAATACCGGAATCTCGTATTGCTTTAGTAATTTCCACAGGGTCCGGGTATGGCCTTGGACGCCGTCTGCACCGTTGATAACCAGAATCGCATAGTCCAGCACCTGCAATGTCCGTTCCATTTCAGCCGAAAAATCCACATGTCCCGGTGTATCCAACAGTGTCACTTCCATATCACCCATTGTTAGTTCTGCCTGCTTGGAAAAGATGGTAATGCCTCTTGCACGCTCCATGGAATAGGTATCCAAGAATGCATCCTTATGATCCACTCTGCCTAAGGTTCGAATACTTCCTGTTTCGTACAGTAAGCCTTCAGATAAAGTTGTCTTTCCGGCATCTACATGTGCCAGTATGCCTACTACTAAATGGTTTCTCATACTTTTTCTTCCGTTCGTGTTTTATATGAGAAGTATAGCATAAGATTTGCATCCTTTGTATCTATTTCAATTCCCGAATTATTTTTCGAATCGGAAGAATATAGCCGGGCGATACAGATAATTCTGCAATTCCCATTTCTACGAATGTTTCCGTCAATTCCATATCTGCGCCCAATTCACCACAGATACCTGTCCAAATTCCTGCTTCCTGTGCATTCTTTGCCACCATGCGAATCAACCGTAAGAGTGCTTCATGGTGCGCATTATAAAATGGTTCTAACTTGGAATTCTGGCGGTCAATTGCTAAGGTATACTGCGTTAAGTCATTGGTTCCTATGCTGAAAAAGTCCACCTCTTTCGCAAGCAAATCACTAATAATTGCAGCAGCGGGGGTTTCAATCATAATACCCTCTTCTACCTCTCCAATAGGAATACCGGCTTCCTTCAATTCTTTCTTAATCGTTGAAGAAATCTCTTTAATCTGCCGTACTTCTTCCAGAGAAGTAATCATAGGATACATAATCGCAATGTTGCCAAATGCGCTGGCGCGGAATAGGGCACGAAGCTGGGTCTTGAATACTTCCGGTCTGGACAGACAAATTCGAATAGCGCGGAGTCCCAGCGCCGGATTATCTTCTTGGTCCAAATCAAAATAGTCTACTTGCTTATCTGCACCAATATCCAATGTACGAATGATAACTTTCTTACCCGCCATGGTTTCTGCTACTCGTTTATAGACCTGAAATTGCTCTTCTTCCGTTGGGTAATCCCTCGATTCCAAGTACAAAAATTCGCTTCGGAACAAACCAATTCCCTCCGCATCATTCATTAGTACCATTGCCAAATCCGTCGCATTCCCAATATTTGCATATAAATGTACCTTTTGACCGGACCGGGTCACGGTCTCCTTTCCTTTTAGCGTCTGGTATAACTGATTTCGCTCTTCTTCTTCCTTCTTCAGCTTCCGATATTCCATGATGGTAGTTTCGTCCGGATCCACATAAAGAATTCCTTCTTTTCCATCAACAATTGCGAACTTACCGTCCCACTCCTTCTGAATTTCAATACCAATCAACGCCGGTATTCCCATGGTTCTGGCAAGAATTGCTGTATGGGAATTGGTAGAACCCAATTTCGTTACGAATGCCAGAAGCTTCGTCTTGTCCATTTTTACGGTTTCACTTGGGGCTAAGTCTTCTGCCACAACAATAACCGGTTCTTCTCCTAAATCATCGGAATTTCCCTTGCCTGTCAAAATAGAAACTACCCGATCCGAAATGTCTTTGATATCTGCGGAGCGAGCTTGAAAATACTCATCCTCCATATTTGCAAACATTTCTGCAAAATGGTCACCAGTCATAGCAACTGCATACTCTGCATTAATCTCCTGGGTGGTAATCATGTTGGAAATGGAATCATTGTAATCCTCATCCTCCAACAACATGCTATGCACTTCAAAAATCTGTGCATGGACCTCTCCTACTTCCTGCACCGCTTTTTCATACAATTCACCCAGTTGTTCCACTGCTTTTGCCTTGGCTTCTTCATAACGTGCCAACTCTGCATTTACGTCATCAACATGCTTCCGTACAATCTGTCCTTGTTCCTTGGAATAGAACTTGATTGGACCAATTGCAACCCCGTTAAATACTTTTTTTCCTATATATTGTTCCATAAGCGCCTTCTTTCCTTTCAACCACCATCCAGAAATCGAAGCTTTATAAATTCGTCTTAAAGAATTCTTCGATTACCTGTGCTGTTGCCTCTTCATTTTCACCACTTACTTCTACCGTTACCTCGTCACCCTGCTTTACACCTAATGACATAATCGCCAATAGTTTTCTTGCATCTGCACTTCCCTTAGCTGTCTTAAGTGTAATCGTAGCAGGATGCTTTTTAGCCTCCTGTACCAGTATGCCCGCTGGGCGCGCGTGAATACCTACCTCGTCTGTAATTGTGTAATGAAATGCTACCATAATTGTTTCTCCTTTCGTTTTTAATTATTTATGGCGTACTTGATTGATTCCGTTGCATTAAAAAAACCCGAACATCATAAAAAATCCATCTCATTTCTTATCATGCCCGGGTAATGCCAACTTAATGTAACACCCCATGTGGAGTATGTAATTCAATCAATATCTAATTAAATTTTATTATGCAAAGAGTCAATTGTCAAGAGTGATTATCAAGAATTATGAACGTATTCGAAATGCAGTTTCACCTTCCAAATCAAACTGATCAGATACCGATTTATTATCAATACGAATCCAATTGGTACCGTTTCCTAAATTCTGCACAAACATCTCCACTGCTTCCGTTGTGCCCTGCACTTCCATTTCAACTGCTCCATTATATAGATTTCTTACCCAACCGGTCAAATGATACTCCAGTGCCAAATTCATCGCATGATAGCGAAATCCTACACCCTGAACCCGACCGGTAACATGAATATATTTTCGTGCCATAATTACTCCTGACTAATCCTCAAGTTCTCAATGGATTTTAATGATAACCCTGTCTTCTCGGCAATTGTTGCAACATCTAAAATGCCCAACAATTGCTGTGCTATTTCCATTGCTTTTAATTGGGCACCTTCCTGTGTGCCAATTTCTTTTCCTCGCTCCTCTGCTTCACTAATTCTATTATCTAATTCCTTACATGCTTCCTGCCGCCCTCGCTCCTCTGCTTCGCTAATTATACCATCTAATTCTTTACACGCTTCCTGCCGTCCTCTCTCCTCTGCTTCGCTAATTATATCATCTAATGCTTTACTCATTTCCTGCCGTCCTCGCTCCTCTGCTTCACTAA
>JAFTZJ010000064.1 GCA_017461045.1 Lachnospiraceae bacterium
CCGAGAACACCCATACCGGTAATGGCAATACGGGTAGCACTGCAAGCAACAGCGGTAGCAACACGGGTAGCAGTGGAAACGGTAGTAACAGTGGCAATACTGGTAGCAGTAGCAACAGTGGCAACACGAATCCAAGTACCCCAAGCGAACCGGCAACGGAAAGCACTCCAAGCACTCCAAGCGAGCCAGCAACGGAAGCCTCTACCGAAACCGAGAAAACCTATTATTACAGGGATTGGGATTACATCTGCAACAGTGTAAATGCCAAGTTGCAAGCCAACTTTCCGGGTTTGGTTATCAGTCAGGGTGGTGGATATGAAATCGTCATGGATTTTGATGGTTATGATTGGGCGCCATATTATACGGATGAGCAGTACGCACAGCAGTTGTATGACAGCATGGTAAGTAGTCTTGCAAAGAACGGTGTGTATCCGGGTGAACCAACGAACTGGAGTGCAGGTGTATTCGTACAAAGCATTACTAATACACCGGGTTACAATCAACCAAATGAGCGTACAGTAACTCTTATTACTTACAACTAAGAAAGTCCTACGGGCTTTCTTTTTTTGTGTTCCGCAAGAGCGAGCGTCTTTTCCTTGACAGAACCGGAAAAACGTGGTTAGATAAATTTTGACAATATTTTACATAAAAGGAGGATTTATAAACTGTTATGAAACCGAAAAAGTTAATACGGAAAGCGGGAGCGTTGCTTACCGCAGGAGCGTTAATGCTGGGTACGGTTACCCAGGTATTTGCAACTCCAAGCCCACCCAGCCGGACGGACGGGGAGGGATTTTTGACGCCATGGAATGCTACGTATAATACGGGCTTGACTGTCTATGTAAATGGTACGAGCTATCCAAACCAACCGGAATTTTTGGACCTTGAGTACAGCGATGGTTCCTGGGGTGGTTCGGTATTCTGTCTGGAACCCGGCACGGATGTAACCCAGGGTGATACGGTGACAGGCGGTGTGTTTGATTCGGATTATGCAAAGTTGACATTGGACCAACGCCGAGCGATTAACCGTGCCATGGGCTTTATGACCCATGACTACAATCCGGACGGAGATCAGGGACAGAAGATTTCTGCTCACAGTTACTACTGGACGTATCAGTGTCTGATTTGGCACTATGCAGGGTACATGTCAGATGATGAGGCTATGCAGACCTTACAGCAGACCCGTACCATACCTTCGGGCGAGTATAGTGGTACCTATTCGGTGGGTGCGCCACCGGAGTATACGAGAATCCGTCAGTTAATGGATGAGTATGAAACCCGTCCGAGTTTTGGTGCCCGTGATGCAGGTTTGATTGATGCATCTTGTACTTACGAGCTTGCACTTGATCCGAATACGGGTACTTACAGTACGATTATTCATGACACATCGGGAATGCTTAGTCAGGGACGTATGGAAAATCCAAGCAGTACCAACGGCAACCTTACCTTTACCCAGTGTAATGCAGATGGTAGTGCCAATGCCAGCGGTGAATACTTGAAGATTAGCACCAGCGTATCCATTCCACAGAGCAGTCCGGCAACGGTTAGCCAGCTTAAGAAGGCGGAGTATAACCCGATTGCAACTCAGTGTGCGGTATTCTATAACGGCACTACCGGACACCAGACGGTGCTTGGTAAGGGCGTGATGGGAAGTGACCCTCGTAGCGTGCACTTTGCAGTTTACACCCAGGCAAGTCCTCTTACGATTAGTAAGAAGGATATTACGAGTGGAAACGAGCTGCCGGGGGCAGAAATGACCTTGATTGATAAGGCAAGCGGAGCCGTGATTGAATCCTGGACCAGTACCACTACTCCACATCCGGTAGCAAACATCACTTCCATGGTAGCGGGAAAGACCTACATTCTTCGGGAAGTGCTGGCGCCTGCCAATTATAAGAAAGCGACGGATATTGAGTTTGTTTACAGCGGAAATCCGGGACAGGTCGTAGAAATGTACAACGAGTTACACGGTGTTGTACGGGTTTACAAGACAGGCCCGGTGCTTAGCGGAACGGTGCCGGTGGAAATGAGCATCGGTGGCGAGAAAGTGACGATTAACCGCATGAAGTTTGATGCGGACGCATTTGCGGATGTTACCTTTAAGATTTACAACGCAGCGGACGATTCGGTGGTGGCAACCATCACAACGGACGCAAGCGGATATGCAACCAGTCCGGAACTTCCTTGCGGACAGGGGCAGACCTACTACATGAAGGAAGTTGCAACTCCGGCGGGTGCGGTATTAGAGAGTGAAAAGATTCCTTTAACCATCGCATTTGACGGAACCACAGCCACTTACGTAGCACCTGCAAGCGTGAACAACGATGTAACAGGCGTAAAAATCAACGTACACAAGCAGGGCGAGTTGGTGTTACCGAACCTTGACGAAAACGGTGTGATTACTTACGATAAGAAGCCGATTGCAGACGTTTACTACGGTTTATTCACCAAAGAAGCGATTGCGTATAGCGGTGGAAGTATTAAGAAGGACACCTTAGTTGCGGTTGGCAAGACCAATGCTGGCGGTATCGCAAGTATCGAGGGCAGTGTAGTTGCCGGCGAATACTATGTGAAAGAGATTGCGAAGGCAAGTCCGTATTAAGGCAAATAAAGGGTAGAATGCAGAGTCAAGCTTACAAACTACAAGTATTAGGTTTTTCGGGGTCATAACAATATATTTTTAGAGGGAATAAAGAGTCTAGACGGAAAAAGCAAGGCGAAAGATTGCGCGAAGGCCAGAAGCTCACCACCCCCAAATGCAAAAATGTAAAAAATATACTTCAAATATATGCATTTGACAAAGTAATATAGGTATGTTAGTATAACGACATACGCTTATTTCATTTTATTTTAGTAAAGAGCCATAAGGCTCTTGTTTTGTAAGAAATCCCACTAGGGTTCAGAATATTTAAGGGGATAAGTGTGTAAAAAATTAATAACAAAAGGCGATAGAGCAAAATTGTGAACAGGTTAAATCAACCTGTTTTTTTGATGTTCTGTCGCCTTTTTGCAATAATTCTGAAATCAAATTCATTTATATATAACAATTTAAATTTAATAAAAAAGGAGAAATTAACATGGATAATATTGAAAAAATTAAACAAATACAACAAATATCACACATACAATTTAGTAATTCAGTTGCTGTATTAAGTAAGTCGATCAAAGTTCGTACTACAAATATATTGCCTAAACTTAGTAAGGTGGGCGAGGAATTCCTTCAGCATAGTAATAATATTGAGAACTATATTGTGCTTGAAGAAGAGGCGTTGGAAAAACAGCGCGAACTTGCGATGAATCAAATTCTGGGGGATACAGAATTAGAACGTGCCGCCCAAAGTTGTCTGAATTACAGTGCAAGATTGACTGAACGAAGCGAAGAATTGGCACTAATGAAATTCTTGTATAATTTTTCGCATAGTTTAATTCAAAAGGAAACAAAAATGAATCCGCGTATGGTTGAGGTTATAGAAACTTTATCTGAGCTAGAGGCGGAGGAAACTGAAGTGAAATTGTAGTTTTCATTTGAAGTTTGGTTTTAGATATTTTTGGAGTTTGGAAAAATTACTTTGTAATATAATATATGTTAAAAATATATCATATTAAGTAAATAAGAATAATAAAAATATGTTTATAAATTGAATCTGAGAAGAGTATATGTTACAATGATATTGTCATAATCAATTGAGAACTTGGATGCGTTTCCGATGTGATTGCCCTCAAATTTACATAAGGAGAGGGTGATGCCCTATGAGTACAATGGAAGTATTAACTTTATTGTTGCTTATTATAGCGGCTTTGTCTTATATAGATAATCACAGAAATAACAAAAAGAAATAGCATCCCCGCCTAAAGTGATGCTATTTCAATAATCATTACTGAGGGCAATCGGAAACGATTCCGATTACTTTCTTATATTGATTATACAGGAGGCTGCTTGCTTTTGCAAGTAGCCTTTTCACATGAATATACAACTTACAACCGATATCAAATTACTTCAAATTTTATCCTTGACAAAAACTAACATATGAGTTATTATTCATATGAACGAATGAACATATGATAAAATGAAAGAAAACAGAAGAACACACTAGGAGGTAGTATGGAAGCAAAGCAAGATAAGAACAATGAAGAAATGCTGAATGCAATCATCAACAACCAGCCCCCGGAAGAAGTACTCTACGAAGTAGCTGAGTTGTTCAAGGTATTTGGTGATTCTACCAGAATTCGTATTTTATATGCACTCTTTGGAAACGAATTATGTGTAGGAGATATTGCAGAAGTGTTGAATATGAGTCAGTCGTCCGTAAGTCATCAATTGCGGATTCTGAAAGATGCGAAGCTGGTAAAGTTTCGTCGAGAAGGAAAAAGTATTTTTTATGCCTTAGATGATGATCACGTTTATCACATCATGGAAATGGGCATGGAGCATGTAGAAGAATAGAAGGAGATATAATTATGAAGAAGACATACAAGATTGAAGTAGACTGTGCAAACTGTGCATTAAAGATGGAGGAAGCAACGAAGAAGGTAGCAGGCATTACAGATGCAACTGTAAGTTTCATGACACAGAAGATGAAGGTGGAATTTGAAGAAGGTGCTGATGTAGATGCGGTTATGAAGGATGTAGTAAAGGCTTGCAAGAAGGTTGAGTCTGATTGTGAAGTGTATTTATAGAAATGAGTAAATTTACAGAATACATAGGTGCTCAATTTGGCAATCCAAATGGATTCGTTGGAAGCTGCTGTTGTTTGTTGATGAATATTATTAATCACAGAATGTATAAACAGATTTTATCGAATATTCATGTGCAAGAGAATTCAAAAATTCTTGATATTGGATATGGCAATGGGTATCTGCTTAAGCAATTATATAAAAGATATAGACCGGAGCTGTTTGGTATCGATATATCAGAGGATATGAAGCTGGCTGCAACTGCAAGAAATAAGCAGGCGGTTGCAGCCGGGAAATGCCATTTATCAATTGGGGACTGCTGCGACTTGTCTTATGACAATGACAGTTTTGATGCAATTACATCGATTAATACCGTTTATTTTTGGCGGGATACCCTGCAGGGCTTGCGGGAAATTAAACGATGCTTGAAGACAGGCGGAACCTTTTATAATGTGGTCTATACTAAAGAGTGGTTGCAATCCCTGGCATATACACAAAAGGGATTTGCGCTTTTTGAAAAGGAAGATTTGATTGCTTTGGGAAAGGAAGCTGGTTTTTCCGAAGTGGTTATTAAGGATATTAAAAGGGGAAAAAGCTATATGGTTCTCTACACAAAGTAGAAATCATTTTGTACTGATAGGAAGTCGGAGGTCAGAACATGACAAAGAAACAGAAAAAAGTCTTATATCGAATTATTATTTCAGCAGTGTTATTAGTTGCGTTAATGATAATTACTCATAATGTTGATTTAAATAAATGGCTGGCCTTAGGTTTGTATCTGATACCGTATCTGATAATCGGATATGATATTTTGAAAAAGGCAGCTCTTGGTATTTATCATCGGGAAGTGTTTGATGAGAATTTCCTGATGGCAGTAGCAACTGTAGGCGCATTGGTAATCGGCGTCTGGGAATCCGGCGACTTTAATGAAAGTGTTGCGGTTATGCTGTTTTATCAGATTGGGGAATTGTTCCAATCCTATGCGGTTGGTAAGAGTCGCAAGAACATTTCTGCACTAATGGACATTCGACCGGATTATGCGAATATTCAAGGAGAAAATGGTTTAGAGCAGGTGGATCCGGATGATGTGGAAATTGGTACAATTATTGTGGTTCAACCGGGAGAAAAAATTCCTATTGACGGTAAAATTGTAGAGGGAGCATCCACCTTGAATACCAGTGCCTTAACAGGCGAAAGTATGCCGAGAGAGGTGGTACCGGGGGATGAGGTCATCAGTGGATGCGTGAATATTAGTGGTTTATTAAAGATTGAAACTACCAAAGAATTCGGAGAATCTACGGTTTCTAAGATTTTGGATTTGGTAGAGAACTCCAGCATGAAGAAAGCGAAAACGGAGAATTTTATCTCCAAGTTTGCGAAAGTATACACACCGCTGGTTTGTGGCAGTGCTGTATTGCTGGCAATTCTTCCGCCACTGTTTAATCAATTTCTGTTACAACAACCACCGGAATGGAAAACATGGATACAAAGTGCTCTTAGCTTCTTGGTTGTAAGTTGTCCGTGTGCCTTGGTGATTTCTGTGCCAATGAGTTTCTTTGGAGGAATCGGTGGTGCTTCCGCACGAGGAATCTTGATAAAGGGCTCCAACTATCTGGAAGCTCTGGCAAAGGTGAAATACATGGTATTTGACAAGACAGGTACCCTGACGCAAGGTGTATTTCAGGTGACACAGATTTGTCCGGTTGAGGGAATGGAACAGGAGGAATTATTAGCCTATGCAGCGCAGGTTGAGAATTACTCTAACCATCCAATCAGTAAGAGCTTACGAGATGCATACGGAAAGGAAATTGATAGTAGCCGGATTACAGATGTTGAGGAAATTAGCGGACACGGCGTAAAAGCAACCATAAATGGTGTGGCTGTAGCCGCTGGTAATCAGAAACTGATGGTATCTATGGAATTAAATTGTCCGGAACCAAGCGGAATCGGAACAGTCGTATATGTAGCAGTGGATGGACAGTATGCCGGATATATTTTGATTAATGATGTAGTGAAAACGAATTCAAAGCAGGCAATTAGGGGATTAAAGTCTGCCGGTGTTAAGAAGACAATTATGTTGACGGGAGATAGTCGACCGGTTGCTGAAACAATTGCCAAGGAATTGGGTTTGGATGAGGTTTATAGTGAGTTGCTTCCGGCTGATAAGGTTGAACAGGTGGAAGTGCTGTTGGGACAGAAGGATGTTGCTGACAAGCTAGCCTTTGTAGGTGACGGCATCAATGATGCACCGGTACTGTCACGGGCTGATATCGGAATTGCTATGGGTGCCATGGGTTCTGATGCGGCAATTGAAGCGGCAGATATTGTATTAATGGATGATGATCCGGCGAAGATTGCATTGGCAATGAAGATTTCAAGAAAGACGTTACGTATTGTATATCAGAACATTGTTTTTGCCTTAGCGGTGAAAGTGATTTGCCTAGCGGTTATTCCGATTTTGGGTATTGGCATGTGGCTTGCAATTCTGGCAGATGTAGGTGTTATGGTGCTTGCGGTATTGAATGCAACCCGGGCATTGTATGTGAAAAAATTATAAATTCCATTTACTTTTCCCACTTTGGGGGTTATACTAACAAAACACATAATAATGGATGTTAGAAGCTATACCATAGGATTTGGAGGAGTGGAGCATGGGGATTTGGGAATTGCTAATCCTTGCGATTGGTCTTTCCATGGATGCGTTTGCAGTTGCTATTTGCAAGGGATTATCTGTAAAGGAAGCAAAGGTCAAGCATATGGCATGTGCCGGACTGTATTTTGGTGGATTTCAGGCATTAATGCCTTTGATTGGATACCTGTTAGGGGTGAATTTTAAACATTTAATAGAACGGTTTGACCATTGGATTGCCTTTGTATTATTGGCGATTATTGGTGGCAATATGATTCGAGAGGCCTTAAGCAAAGAGGAAGAAGAGGAAATGAATGGGTCCTTTGGACCGAAAGCAATGTTTCCTTTAGCGGTTGCTACCAGCATAGATGCCCTGGCAGTAGGTGTTACCTTTGCATTCCTGCAGGTACAGATTGTGCCGGCGGTTAGCTTCATCGGTATCATTACATTTTTATTGTCATTCCTTGGCGTGAAGATTGGTAATATATTTGGTGCCAAGTACAAATCAAAAGCCGAACTTACAGGTGGTATTATCCTGATAGTGATCGGCCTTAAGATTTTGCTGGAGCACTTAGGCGTGCTGGCAATGATAGCAAATATGTTTCAGTAGATGTTTTAATCAAATTAATAGAATTGTACCGGCTTCCAGAGAGAAGTTCCAAGCTTCAAGGTTTCCTGGATGGAGCATAATTTATCTGCCATGCAAATAACCCAGCCTTCCTTATATTTCGGAGGAATTGGGGTTAATGGAAACATATGTCTGCGGATAATATTCTGTTCAAGGGGATTCAACTGGAAATCCCGAGTCGCATTCTCACAAGCAATTCTTGGATGAACGAAGCCGTGGGGATTGGTTCTGGCTTCTTTATCATGCCAGTCATATAAATAATAATCATGAAGCAATGCACCACGAATCATGGAACGCATATCAATGTTCATGTTGAATTTTACGGCAATAACAATACTGCGATAAGCAACCGAAATACAGTGCTGGTACAGACTGGTAGTACCATGCTGTACAAACCCCTTATTCTCAACAAACCGAGTCGGTTTTAATGCCCGGATTTCTTCCCGTAGGATACGGATACTTTCTTCTAATCTTTCTTGGTTCATGATTTTATCCTCAATTAATAATGAATCGTTATTTGCAACATTAGTTACAGTGTACTCATTTTTAGAGGAAATCGCAATAGAATTTTCGCACATTTTTATGGCAATATTTGCACAAAATTCCTAAGAAAAAGTTACAGGAATGGGTTGACAAATACAAAAGAATGGAATAATTTAGTTATTAGATAAAGGGGAGTAGTTCACGACCTGGTCGTGATGTGAGTCGTCAGTACACACCGGAAGGTGTCGGTTCATATCGGAAGTAACGAGACTTTTATCGTACTTTTTGAGTACGATAAAGGTCTCTTTTTATTTTGTATGGATGCTACATACAGATTGTGTTGGGAACTATTCAAAAGGAGGCTGTTTTATGAATTTATTTTTTGTAATTGTTTTGTTGCTTTTGGGCTTTGTGCTCTTAGTAAAAGGTGCGGATATGTTTGTGGATGGTAGTTCATCTGTAGCACGGTTGTTGAAGATTCCGGCAGTAATTATCGGTTTGACCATTGTTGCCATGGGAACCAGTGCACCGGAAGCGGCTGTTAGTATTACGGCTGGTTTTACCGGTAACAATGAGATTGCGATCAGTAATGTGCTTGGTTCTAACCTTTTTAATCTAATGGGCGTTGTAGGTACCTGTGCAATTATTAAAGCATTGATACGGATTCAACGATTATGAAGCGTGATTACCCGATTAATCTGGGACTTACCATTTTGTTGGCTATTTTCTTGGTGGGTGGAGTGATTGCCCGTTGGGAAGGTGCTATCTTGTTAGTATTAATGGTTGGTTATATTGCGTTAATGCTTCGTGCTGCATTAAAGGATAGAAAAGCAAAAGCAGCAGAAGACAATAAGGAAGAAGAGGAAGAGAAGAAACCAATGCCGGCATGGAAGAGTATTATTTTCATCATCATTGGTTTGGCAGGCGTTATCCTAGGTGGTCAGTTGGTTGTAAACAATGCCAGTGCCATTGCATCAAAATTCGGCTTAAGTGAGAATTTGATTGGTTTAACAATTGTAGCAATCGGAACCTCTTTACCGGAGCTGGTAACTTCCGTTGTAGCTGCTCGCAAGGGTGAAAGTGGTTTAGCACTTGGTAACGTAATTGGTTCCAACATCTTCAATATCTTATTTATTTTAGGTGCCTCATCTGTATTGAATCCAATTACCATTACCAATGAGAATATCATTGATATTGCGATACTGTTCGCAGTCAGTGCGATTATATTCATCTTTGGACTTACCGGTAAGAAGATTCATCGTTGGGAAGGTATCCTCTGTGTATTGGGATATGTAGGATATACTGCATATATTATTATGCGATAAATAATCTATAATTATAGTGCCTTCTGATAGAATGGCATAATGGAAAGAGGCTGTAGCTTTGAAATTGAGATTACTCAAATCATAAGCACAGCCTCTTTCCATTAGTGGATAATTATTCAATTGCTAAGAATTATTTGCAATCGCAATCCTTTTTCATGTCAACACAAGTAGCAATGGTGTCAAAGTCTGAATTAAATGCATAGAAGTTTCGTGCATCTAAGTCGTCCTGAACCATACGCAGGCTTTCGCCAAACCGTTGGAAATGAACGACCTCTCTTTCACGAAGGAATTTAATGACTTCGTACACATCCGGATGGTCCTTGGTTAAACGGAGCAAGTTGTCGTAGGTGGTGCGAGCCTTTTGCTCTGCTGCTACCGCATAAGAACGATATCAAAACAAGGTAAAACAAACTATTCTATCAATTGCTGTCCTATCGGCAATACGGGGACTCTTTTCTTTTAGTGGGGGCGGTGTGCTTTCCACACACCGTCCTTTTTAGAGGAGAGAGTATGAATTAAATAGCAGTAGCGATATTAAGGCAAGCGACGCTTGTCTTTTTATATTTTAAACTAAGAAAAGAGGTAGAAAGAATGGGAAAAATTATTGCAGTAGTAAACCAAAAGGGTGGTGTTGGCAAAACGACCACGACGATGAATCTGGGCTATGCCCTGGCAGAAACTGGTAAAAAGGTATTGTTGATTGATTTCGATCCGCAAAGCTCCTTAACTGTATGTATGGGGTATGATGATACGGATAGTTTGGAATGTACCATAGCAACGCTTATGTATCGTGTTATGGAGGATATGGAATTGCCAGAGGATTATCATTATATCTATCACCATACTGCAGATTGTGGCGTGGGATTAGATTTCATCCCGTGTAGTATGGAACTATCCGCAGTGGATGTAAGTCTGGTAAATGCAGTATGCCGGGAAACGGTTCTGAAAGGAATACTGGAAGAATTGAAAGCAGATTATGATTATATCATAATTGATTGTTCGCCGTCGCTTGGCATGCTAACGATCAATGCCCTTTCTGCAGCTCAGGCGGTTATTATTCCGCTGACACCGGAGTATTTATCGGCGAAAGGCTTAGAGATACTTCTGAAGAATATTTTGCGTGTAAAACGGAAGATTAATCCGGAGCTGCAGATAGAAGGTATTCTGTTCACGATGTTTAAGGAACGGATGCGGTTAACTCAGACAGTAGAAGAAATTGTATGTAGCACATATGGCCAAGCGGTTCCAATATATAACACTAAGATACCGCATTCTGTAAAAGTAGGTGAATCTACGTTGCAGAGTCAGTCTATCATACAGTACGCAAGAATGAATAAAGTATCGCAAGCGTATCAGCAACTGGCAAAGGAGGTAACGCAGCATGAGTAAATTATTGGATACCAACCGGAAGCTTACCAGTTTAGAAGATATGTTTGGCGGTTTAGACGATAATAAGGAATTTACTAGTAATGTGGAATCAAGGCAACAGCAACAAGGTACAGAGCAATCTATTACCTTGCCAATTGCTTGTTTACACCCGAAACGAAATCATAAATTCCAAATCAATTTGGGACAGAAGAATCAAGATTTGTTGCAATCAATTAAGGAATTTGGAGTGTTGGAACCGATTATTGTTCGGCCGTTGGAAACTGGTAAAGCAGAAACAGAAGTATTAACGAAAGTACCACAATATGAAATTCTTGCCGGACATCGAAGAACAATGATGGCAAAAGAGGCAGGACTAACAGAAGTACCGGTAGTGATTAAAAACGGTTTATCTGAAGCAGAGGCAGATTTAATTGAAACGGAAACGAATCTGTTGCAACGTTCCTGGGCAGATATGAGCCACAGTGAGCGAGCAGAGGTGCTAAATTCGCATTATAATGCAACAAACTATAAGGGTGTCCGAAAAGGCTTTTTAGAGCAAATCAACGCAGAAATTAAAACCCTTGCGAGCCCAGTAAATTCAATGGCTAACGAGGGTTTGTCGCTAATAGCGACAAAGGGCAATTTACGGACTTCTGGAGAGGCTTACGAACTATCAAAAGATACAGTTGCCAGATATCTAAGAATCTATACACTTATCGATGAATTAAAAGAACGAATGGATATGGATGAAATAGGTCTATATGCCGGAGTAGATGTTTCTTACTTGACTGAGGAGCATCAAAGTCGTTTAGATGAGTTACTGGATATCTATAAGATGGATACGAAAAAGGCACAGGATTTGAGAAAGTTAGAATCGCAAGGCAAGCTGGATGAAGAGAGTATGAAGGAAATCTTATCCGGAAAGCAGTTGAAGAAGCCGGGAAGACCTAAGTCATTTAAGATTCAGGGGAACATTATTCAGAAATACTTTTCTGAGGATATGAAGCAGAAAGAAATAGAAGGGATTATTGATGCAGCGTTAGAAGCGTACTTTAAGAAGGAGGGATAGGATGCAAAAACAGAAAGACCTAACAATTGAAGCTTCACAGCAACCAAAGTATTTTGAAGTATACGAAGAATTGTCTCCGATTATTCCTAATAATAAGGAGTGGGTTAGTATATATCAAAAGCTATATGATGAAGCAAATCATGTTCATTATGAAATTGCCTATAATCCAACAGAACAGCAATTCATGTTTATTGATACTTTAGCTGATAGGTATGACACATATTTCTCTTTATCAGAGGTAAGTGGCTATATGTCGAAAGAATCAATTGATAAGTTTGTTTCTTTACAGCAGTCAAATCAGGATCTGCAACAACAGAATAGTAATTCTAAGTCTTATGACAGAATCGATACTATACAAAAAGTTGGTCAACTAGAGAGCGAGCTAAATGTGCAATATAACATGAGACTAACCAGATGGTTTGGTGACTATCATATGTATGAAGCAGTAGAGAATTTGAGTGACATAGATACTCAATTACAAGAACGTTTGGAATTGCTTTCCACTAAATCTATGGATGAAGTTAGTGATCAGCTATACAAAAAGGAATGGGCATCCACTTCTGAGTTAAAAGGATATCAATGGACACACTATAACTATGATTATGGAAGCGGTGGGTTAAAAGATCCGACAGGTAAGAGCATTGGTAGTTATGATTTAGGAACTAGAGAAATCAAGTTTGGTGATGAATGGAAGAATTTTTCGTATGAAAATGATTTCGATTTAGAATTTGTTAAGGAGTATGTCGAGGAAAAACAAATGGATGTGCTGAGCAAGGAGATTAGGGAGGCTGATTTGATGGAGAAAAAATTTGAATTGAGTGCATATGTAACAAATTTAGGTAAATACAATGAAGGAGAGTTGTGTGGGGAGTGGGTACAATTTCCTACGACCCAGGAGAAAATGCAGGGCGTTTTTGAGCGAATAGGCATTAATGAGCATTATCAAGAATACTTCATTACAGATTATAATACGAATATTTCTAATTTGACTCAAGGTCTTGGAGAATACGAGCGTATTGATAATTTGAATTATTTAGCTACACGAATAAATGAAATGGATAGTTCTGAATTTGATAAATTTAAAGAGATATTAAGTTCGAATATTGACCTTGTACAACCGAATGGTATTGAAGCGTACATTAACCTTACATACAATTTAGACACATATGAGTTTATACCGGAGGTTAATGATTATTATGATTTGGGTCATTATCTAATAAATGATGGTGGGTCTTTTGATTTAAGTAAGATGGGAGAATTATCCAATTATATCGATTATGAAGCATATGGTAGAGATTATAGCATTAATGATTCTGGATACTTCTCAAATAATGGGTATATTTCTTATACAAATGAAGATTGGAGTATAGAATTTGATGGTAAAGCAGAAAGTATTCCATCAGAATATCGACTAACGGGAACTGGGAGGCAGTCTTCGCCAATGAAAAGTGAACAGCTAGCGGTTCAGTCGGAACCAGAGCAATTCAATTTATCGGATGGCATAGATGAAGCCAGACTGAATGAGATTGCTGAAGAAATGATGTTGGAAGAACAGGCCTTTATGAATGGGCCGGAATTAGAAATGTAAGAATGAATAGTAATTGTTTTGGCGAAGGGTGACCTTCGTTTTTTTATGTCCGGAGGAGGTGGAGCAATGCCTTATAATCGATTTACGGATGAACAGCTACAGAAAGCAAATGATGTAAATATTATTGCCTATGCAATGCATCAGGGATATCCGGTTAAAGAATATGCAAAGGGATATTTCAAAATATCCGGTTATGGTGGATTGCTACTGGAACCGGATAAATGGTATTGGGAAGCAGAACAACGGGGCGGTGGTCCGATACAGTTTGTCATGATGATGAAGAAGTTATCCTGGGTAGAAGCGGTGAAGGAGTTATTGAATGAATCGTCGAATGAATCAATGACTGGTTCCATGTTCTACCCTACTTCATCGAAACGTAAAAAGGTTGATAAATCAAAATTCAGACTGCCAGAAAAGAATACTACATATAAGCATATATTTGCATATTTAATCAATGCCCGAAAATTGGATCAGGAATTGGTACAGAAGCTGGTAGCAGATAAGAAGTTATACGAAGACGTTAATCAAAATTGTGTATTTGTTGGCTATGATCCGGAAGGAGTATCTCGGCATGCATTTCTACGAGGTACAAAGCCGGATAAACCGTTTAGAGGAGATGTGGCAGGAAGTAATAAGCAATACAGCTTTTGTATGAATGGAACAACGAACCGAGTATTTGTATTCGAAGCAGCGATTGATGCTATATCGTATCAGACATTACGAAAGAAAATGGGTAAGCATTTAAATGATCATTATTTAAGTCTGTCCGGTCTGTCTCTTGAAGCGTTGGATAAGTTAATTAGTATCCGGCCGGATATTACAGAGATTGTAGTGTGTACGGATAATGACCAAAAAGGAAATATGGTTTGCCAGAAGATTCAAAATACCTATGAAATGCTTTATCAAGTCAAACGGGATTCACCAGCTCCGCATAAGGATTTCAATGCATTGCTATGTTATGAGGCATTTAATGAGTACCTAAGAAGTCAAGGGCTGGAAGAAGCTCCGACAGTCCAGAGGGCTAATACACCCTAGGGTATTTCTTTTCGGTAATACCCACGCAGCCACCCTACGAAGTAGGGGGCTAGTAGGGGCAAGCTTCCTAATTGTATCACATTCGTGACACAATTAGCTTGTTAGGGAAGTTTCCCTAAGACCCTCTGGTAGTAGTAATAGTAGTACATAAAGCATATAAGCAGTTATTAAGGAGGTGATTTTATCGGTAAGACAGCAAGTATTCATATTCGATGCCGACCGGAACTAAAGCAACAGATAGAAATCGCAGCTGCACTTTCTGATAAAAGCTTTTCTGAATATTGTACAGAACAGTTAGAACTAGCATCCAGACACGCTAAGGTTACTAACGAAGTGCAGAAACCAAAGAAACGAGAACGAAGCAATCGAAAAGATGAGAAGATGAATTTTCGCATTAATTCAGAAGATAAAAAAGCAATTCATGCAATTGCTCAATGTGCCGGTATTTCGGATGGGGAATATATGATCCGGGCGGCTTTGCAGGAACAGACAGTCGTTGTTATTGATGGAAAGGAAATTTTGCATCAACTTGCTAAGATAGGAACGAACTTAAATCAGCTTACGATGCTGGCACACCAGGGCAAGATTACAAGCCCGGATTTGGGAGAAGTTAATCGTACCCTAAACAAAGTTTTAAAACAACTGTTACGTGCGGTGAAAGGTAGGTGAGGAAATGGCAATTGTGGAATTTCTAGGTGGCAAAGCATATTCCAAACAAGGAACCTATCGTGGTTATAAAACCCACGGATCCATGAAACGAGTGATTGATTATATCACCCGTCTTGATAAAACCAGTGAACATTTGATAAAAGGAGTGAATTGTTCTCCGCAAAATGCCTATGAAGAATTTATGTTAAACAAATCGCTTTGGAATAAGGAACAAGAAGGCCATCGTATGATAATTCATTTCACACAAAGCTTTGACCGAGCAGATAATGTCACACCGGAAATGGCATCTGAGATTGCAGAGAAGCTACTGAAGCATGAGAAGTTTGAAGGATTTCAAGTGCTTTATGCAACGCACACAGATACCAAGCACTTACATACACATTTTGTTATTGATACGGTGAATAAAGAAACTGGCCGTATGTGGCAACTCAGTGAAAAGGAAATGCAGGAGATTAAGGATTACTCTGATCAGCTTTGTAGAGAGTATCAATTATCAGTTTGTCAGAAACGTGAAAATTATACAACACCACATACAAGAAAGAATGAAATAGAAGTATTAAAGCAGGGGGAGAGTTGGAAAGAAGAAATTCGGATTGCTGCTCAAATCTGTGCGAAGGAAGCAGTTAGCAAGGCAGATTTTATCTACAAAATGAAAGAATTGGGCTATGGCGTTACCTGGACGGATGAACGCAAGTACATAACCTTTCGTGATAGCATGGGGCATCGGGTTAGACATCATCGATTAGAACCGGTAGAAGCATTTACGAAAGAAGCATTGCTGAAGCAATTTGAATTGAATAAACAAGTGCGAGAGATGGCGAAAGCAAAAGCACTAGAGGAAAGGGCAAAAGCACTGGAAGCAAAAGCCCAACGAGCTACGGAGAAAATTGATGGTATGAATGCGTATCAGGGAATCAGTAGTTTTTTATATATTGCAAAGAATCTTGTTCAAGCTGCAGAACAACCATACCCGTTACAGAACCATGATGCTTTTCATAGAATGGGTACCAAGTCAGCAACGGAAGAGTTTGTAGCAGAGCAAAAGAAAGGAAGAGGCTATGAAGCAGAACATGAAAGATAATGCAAAGAAGATAGGAATTGGACTCGGAATTCTGCTTGGATTAAGTCTGTTGAATTATGTGATTCTAATTCGGTTAAAAATTCCGGAAAGTAGTTATTTGAAAATTGGCATCCTACTATTCGTTTTAGAAATAGCAGCAGGCTATTATCTATTCTTTAATGGACTTCATCACAAGACAGATTTAATTACAATTACGCCGGATATTAAAACTCCGGCTCCAGCAGGACAGGGGCAGCATGGTTCGGCAAAGTGGCTTCAGGAGAAAGATTTTAAGAAGGTGTATGATAGCTGCGTAATTGATGTAAATACAGAGTCAATAGAATCCGGTGGATTGGTGATCGGTAAGAAGGATTTGGGAAAGGGGAAGGAGCTGGTTTATTATATTGGCGAAGATACCCATACACTTTCTGTCGGGTCTACCCGTTCCGGAAAGACCAGACATGAGGTATTGGAAACCATTGGACTTTGTGCCTTGGCAGGAGAAAGCATGTTGATTCCTGATGTGAAAGGTGAATTATCCGATTATACGGCACCGTTCCTTCGAGAGTTAGGATATGAAGTACATATCATTGATTATGATGAACCGGAATTGTCGGAATCCTATAACTTACTGCAACCGGTGATTGATTATATCGAATCCGGAGATATACCGAAAGCGGTAGATGCTTGTTGGGATCTTGTATCGCAGTTGGTTGGGGAACCGAAAGGAGAGCGAATCTGGACAGATGGTGAATGTTGTGCTATTGCCGGAACGATACTGGCGGTCTGTTATGATAACCGTGCAAAAATGTTTCAAAAATATCGGAATCTGACAAACGTTTATCATTTCTTAGTAGAGATGTGTACCCCGATTGGGAATTCGGTACCACTCAATTATTATAAAGCACAGTTGCCGGATAGTCACCCGGCCAAGGCTCTATTTGCTGTGGCTGAAATTGCTCCATCTCGGACACGTAATTCGTTCTATACTGCAGCATTAATGACCTTGCGATTATTCACGAATCCAAACATGTACAACATTACGAAGAGTACAAGCTTCCGGCCAGAGGAGATGGGTGAACGAAAGATGGCTACATTTATTATCCTTCCGGAAGATCGAACAACCTATCATCCAATCGCAACGTTATTCATTTCGCAGACCTATAATAAGTTATCAAAACATGCAAAAGAGAATGGTGGTCGCTTGCCGGTTCGGGTAGAAGTAATTTGGGATGAATGTGGTAACTTTACAAAAATTCCTGATTTTACGCAGTTTTTAACTGTTTCCGGTGGCAAAGGTATCCGATGGCATCTATTTGTTCAGGATTATGCTCAGTTAGATACTAAATATGAAAAGGATCCGGCAAAGACCATTCGAAACAACTGTGAAACAAAAGTATATTTACGTTCAGCGGACGTAGATACCAGAGAAATTATTTCAAAGGACTTGGATAATTATACAACCAAGGCATATAGCATTAATTCTTCCAAAACCGGAGAAACCTCATCCAGCAGTAGCTTAGTTGGTCGTCGATTATTAACTGCATCTGATGTAGGTAAAATCAAGCGTCCGTATTCGTTGATTATGAAGACTTCTGATGATCCGGCAATCATGTATGCACCGGATTTAAGTCAGTGGAGCTTTAATCAGAGATTTGGAATGGGTAACAAGGAACATAATCAGCGGTTGCGGATGGAACGCCATCAGAAAAGAGTGGATGCGAAATGTGGCGTAACTATGGAAGGAATTGAACTATGGGGTATTTGGAGAAAATACCAGGAGTTTGTAAAAATGAAACAGAAAGAAAAAGCAGAATCAGGAGTCATAGAAGGAGGAGACGACGAATGAATATGATACCTTACTTATTAATGAATTTATTTTTAACCGGAAACAAGATTTTGGATTCACCAATTGTACAAGGGATTATGAACCTTTTCCAGGATGGAATTGTGGCGGCACAGTGGATAGGTGGAATTTTCGTTATTTTGGTGTTCATACTCATATCTATAAGAAAATCAAAGGAAGAACAAGCAGATCGAAAACAGTATACCAGCTGGCAAATTGCTTTGGTTGTAGCCTTTGTGCTTATACTTGGTGCTCAGGAAATCTTTGATTTAGTAGGTTCTTATTTTACTAAGGGGTGATTGAATGGTTGATATGGTAAATGAAAGTCCGGTGTTTCAGCTCTTTGTAGATTTTATATGGACACTTGCTTTTAGTGAATATGGAGCAATGACGGTATTTGAAGCTCTTAATGATGATTTGCTAATTCGAGCCTTGAGCATAGAAACTTTTTTTAGTGAACTAGGGACGACTTTTTCTTATGTAAGGAACACGATATATCTATATGCATACTATTTGTTGATACTAAAGTTTGTGAAGAAGATATTTGATGTGTACGCCTTGCAGACAGATGGGGATTCCAATGCAGATATTTTCGTGCTTGTCACTAATTTTTGTAAGGCAATGGTAATCTCTATGATGTTCACGACGATATGGAGCTGGGGAATGGATATTGCATTGGAATTTGGAACTGATTTAACAGCTGGCATCGATGTCGGTATTCGAGAATCGATGTTTGATACAGCAAAATCACTTGGCGAATCTGCACCCAATACAGCAGTGTATATAATAATGCCAATCTATACGTTCTTGGGTGGTATTTTAGAATTGGTGCAGTTATATAATGGCGTAGAGTTATGGATCCTCCGGATGTTTGTACCGCTAGCTTGCTACGGGCTATTAGATGCGGATCAGGGTGTATACAAGCAATATATGAAACTTATTACCAAGTCTGTTTTGACCATTATCATTCAGATTTTCTTACTTAATGTGGGTGTTTTACTAATTAGCTTTGTGAAATTGGATAATTTGGGCTATGCGATGCTTTTAATGATAACTGCTATCATGGTTCTGGTATTTGCTTTCAAAACGCCTAGGATTTTTGGCGAATTTCTACTGCAAAAGCAAGGTGGTGGTGGCAGAGTGATGCAGACAGTGTATATGGGCTCATTACTTTTGCGAGGAGTGATGTAATGGATACATTAATGGATTTGATTGATGCGCTGATGATTGTAACACAGGCTGCCATCGTTTTGCGGTTTATCTGGTGTTGTATTCAGGAACGAAATTTAGATAATGAACCGCAGATGTATAAGAAGCAAAAGACGACATTACTAATTGCGTTTGTATTGGTGATATGTGCATATGACATTCCAAGAGTTATAGCCGGTTATTTTGAAAATAAGTAGGAGGGAAGATGCAATGGAACATAATGAGCGTCTATTCATTCCGCAGGGAATGAAAGCAGAAATCGAATATTTTGAAGGCTTTGGAAAACGAGAACTAAGACGGGCAATATATGGTTCGATTGGGGTAGTCATTATTACCCTGGTTCTGTGGTTGTTTATGAATCACACCATATATGCGGTTGCAGTATTGCTTTTTGGCGAGACGGGAGTGGTTGCACTGGTAACACGTTCCCAAGCGACGAACCTATCTGCTATTGATAGTATTCTTTTGATAATCCGTTATTACAAAGAACAACAACACTTCAGATATAAGAAAAGGAAGGAGAAGGTGACATGATACTATACTTTGTGAATCAGGAACACGAAACCGACCTGGAAGAGTTACAGGAAGATATTCATGTAAGGGTTCTACAGAATCAGGATATGCAACAGTTATTCCGACAAGAACTGCAACATCTGACAATGGTATCTCATATCATAGTCGAAGCAGAGGCGATAAATAGAAGTACATGGAAAGAAGCTGCTGCTTCCTTACGTGCCATGAAACGTATTCCTTTACTGTTGATTGTAGATGATGAGCAGATGACGGATTCCTTTTTACGAGAAGAGAATTACGATGTCATGAATCGCTCCCATAAGGATATACAAGAAATGCTTCAGGATTGGTTGCGAGGAGTACAAGATGAGGACATGAATTTGAATCATACTTGGATAGCTGTGGCCGGACTGACACCGGGAGCCGGAGCTACGGCTCTTTCCATGCATCTGGCAACCTATATTCATAGACAGCAACTGGAAGTGTCCGTGACGGAACGTGCAGATATATTTCGAATGTTAGCATATCATTATGGTTGGGAAGAATTAGCCGCGGGTAGTTACCAATGGGGCGGAATTATCTATAATCATAATCAGATTGACGAGAGCAGTCCATATACGATATTTGATTTGGGTACCATGACGCAAAAGAGTCATGCAATCTGGAAACAATGCCAGATTAAGATTCTGGTGGTGGATGGAAAGCCCTACCGTTTACAGGGATTGTCAGAGCAATTGCAACAGCTACGGTCTTATCCCGGAGAAATCATTCTTGCATTCACATTTGTTCCGGACGCAGAAAAGCCGGCACTGAAAAAGAAATATAGCTCCGATAAAGTCCGGGTGTGGTTTGTACCAATGCAATCGGACTTATTTATTGCATCTGACGAATATCAGGATTTGGTACAAGGATATGTGGTTCCGGTACCGGTAGAAAAGAAAATTCGGAAGGTTGTACCGTTTCAGATTCCCAAGATACAGAAAGGTAAAATCATGATTGGAAGTGTGATTCTGCTTTCGTTATGTATCGGTTTTGGGATGGCAACCACCTTACATCAACGAAAGGATAACCAATATTTAGAGGTGGCTGTAGAATCGATTCCCAGAATGAGTTTTTCCGGCACATCACGTATTCGTTTAATGCTTGCTGAAGAACAGGCTGCAACGGCGACAGAAATGGTGGTAGACCCAACGACGGAAGCAGTGACCGAAGCAGTAACAGAAGCTACAACGGAAGTTGCCAGTACAGAAAGCATTCAGGAATCGACAACAGGTATCAAACATCTGGAGGAATCGAACAGTACAGAAGCTCCGGTAGCAATGCCCCCGGCAACAGAAGAACCAACAACAGAGGCGACACAATCTTCCGGTGTGATTGCTCCATTAATGCCATCTGTAAGTGGATATCAAGGACAGATTTATACCGGAAGTCAAGTGATTTCGATTATGAATAAGTTTGGCGGACAACCGGTAGCCATTCACTTAATTACTCGCTCATCGGACGGTTGGTATAACTATTCAACTAGTGGAAGTGGCTTGGTTGCTGCTCCGGCAGTAAGTAGTGGTACCGCACTAGTGGATCCGCAATGTAGCTTTCTCTGTCAGGTTATTTATGTGAATGGCGAAGGAGTAGGGTTGGAGTTTGTGCAGCAGTGAATTAAAAATATACAATTATTTTTCTCTCTTATCATGCAAATTTTGCAATATTTGTGCAATTTTTGCATTTTGGATTGAAAATGTCGAAGAATGACGTTATATGTAAACAAAAGGTATTTGAAAAATAAGTTGGGGAGAGATATAATGAAAAAACAATCAATATTTAGGCGTGTTTATAATTATTTTGCTAAGAAATGGTTAATTGCATCAATCGTAGCTATTATACCTTGTATAATAGCCATAATTGATTATGTATATAATAAGGACATTTCGTTATGGGGCAAAATTGGATTGATAACTCTATCATTATTGTCAATATGTTTCATAATATTAAAGAATTATGGAACCAAGGAAGATATACAAAAATGTGTTAATGCTGATAGATACTATAAAGTTATATTAGAACAGGCAATGCGATTGAAAAAAACCGATGCTAGTACGATGATGAAAATATTGGAAAATGAAAATCCAGATGCTTTTTTTAAGAAAGTACATTTGGAAGATCGACTAATTCCTAAAATGCATATAGAAAGATATTGTAATAAATTGATTAATTTGTTAGCAGAGAGTTTTGGAACATCTTATGATGATGTGGGAATAAGTATAGTATATAAAGAACTTTGTGACGCTGGTGATAGAAGTAATACATGGCAGTTGCTTTATAATTCCCAGCTAGATAGAGATATAGATTATAGAGAAGTGATTAATAGTACGTTAAGCACTTTTTCAGCAGTTATTGAAACACCAGGACTATATTATTTTAAGGAGAAAATTAACGCAGAAAGAGA
>JAFTZJ010000065.1 GCA_017461045.1 Lachnospiraceae bacterium
CCAGTTGGCGATTTCTTCGATGAAGTCCGGAAGATTGTTTCCGGGACCGATACCGAACCGGTCTGCAAGGGCATCTGTTACGGTTTGTTCATGCTCCGGCCGGAATTGGAACAGGTACGGTGTTCGGCTGTTGGGGCGGACGCCGGTATCCGACACATCAAAAACATACTTGATTTCCGGATTATCTCCTGTGGTGTCAATGAGGGCAATACCCCGTCTGCCACGCTGAACATACCGCCGCATTTGATTGTTCCAGATCTCATAGCTGGCGCAGGCTGTGGCATTCGGACGCTGGGCGTAGATCATAAGCTGCTCATGGTAAGGGTACTTGTAGAGCTTTGCCATGGCTTGCAGGAAAGAAGTCCAGTTTTGATGACTCTGAACCAAATCGGCAGCGGTCTGATCAGCCATTTCACGATAGATTTGGAGTTTGCTTGGCAATGGTTATTCTCCTTTCTTTAGGAATTGAAAAGAGCGGCCCGAAGGCCGCTCGAAGTAGGTTTGATATAGAGATTCTATTGCGCAGGTGTAAATATTGCTTCCCAGACAATCGGATGGGGTGTAGGCCCAAGCATATCTTCATAACGATTACCGTGTAATTCAACATTTCCCTCTAATTTAAGAAATATTGTATATTTCTCATTAAACCTATTAACACAGTTAATTGTTAGATTTATATGCTTAAGTTTTCGGGTAGCAAAACGTTCGATTACATTGGGATAAGTATATAGGTGGAGGGAAATTGATTTATCGGGTAAAAGTGTGAAGGGTGAAGACCAATATTCATCAAAGTTCTGAATGCCTGATGCCATTTCTTCGGGAAGCGAAGAGATAGTTTTTACTTGACAATTGAATATTCCCGTATTACCGGTGTTTACAATTTTAATTTCTATACAGGCTCGTTCATCGTTAACTGTATGCTCATAATTTGCATCTACATAATATAGTCTACTTTCCTTGTCGCCATGTAGTGGAGTCTGAGTAAAAGTTGTATTATGAAGAATAACACTTTCTACGATTATGGAAGGCTGATGATCTTCTCGGTGCCGCTGTTCTTCGATTGCCAATAGGCGATCATTAGTATCATTTGCTTTGTCGGTTTGCTTAATTGCATACCAACCTAAAAGAATACTACCAATTGCCGAAATGAAATCTCCGAGGAAGCTGAGAATATCACTCTCATCCATTTCTGTTGGAATGAATACCTTCCATTTACCAATCCAAAATGGGATTTGAGCAATCAGTAGGCAAGATATAAAAACGATAATGATGGTTTTTATAATTATGCCTTTGTGTTTTTTGAGAAGATCAAGCATATAATCACCTTCTGAAATGGAATGAACAGAAATATTATAGCTTAATCACAACATGAAATCTAGACCATATTTTGTGGATTGGTCAGTTACATAGAAATAGTGAAATCTGGAATCAAATCCAGTGTTGCAAACTCAGCGTCCGTCATAGCATTGAGCTTTGCAATAGCAATGTCTGTCAGATCTTTCAGCTCCTGCTCATCCTGATCCAGATAGGTACGCATATCGTTCAGGGTTTCTATCAGCTCCAAACGGGTGCCGTGACCGTAAATGCTCATAAGCTGCTGTTCTTCGTAGGTAATGGTCTGCATCATAATTATAGCTCCTTTTCCTTATTCTTCTTGGGCGTAGTTTTCTTACGGGACTGC
>JAFTZJ010000066.1 GCA_017461045.1 Lachnospiraceae bacterium
AAACGAAAAAAGGCAATGAATATTATTGTTCTATTATTTATTATTCTTGCCACAATGTTTGTTTCCTCAAGTGTTAACAACATTATAAATGTTACCGCAGCATTGGATAGTTATTTTGAAATGGCGGATGTACCGGACTTTTTTGTAACTACCGTGAATAAAAATCTTGATGTTAGCATTGATGAAACATTAAGTGAAGCAAGAGAAGTAGAACGTTATTCTGTGGAAAATGTATTATTTCTGGCGACTGAAAATATTGCATTTGAGGATGAGGATATTATTGTTGCATATGGTACTAATCTAATCCAAAGTGACATTTGCCTGAATTATTTTCTTGCTGATGGAAGTGTCCTTGAAACAGTAGAGCCGGGCGAGTTTTATATGACAGAAGGAAAGGCGGAAGCGCTCGGTGTTGATGTAGGCGATAAGCTTACTATAGAGTTAAATGGTGTAAGCTGTGAATTTGTTTTGAAAGGTACAATTAAAGATGCACTTTTGGGAGCAAATCAGGTGAATATAGTTCGTTATATTATAAGCGAGGAGGATTATAGCAGCTTTATATCTGCAGAAAATACAGTAGAGAATTATGGCGGCTCGCTTGTATACATATATTATTCCGATGTGGAAGAGGCTCTGTTGCAGATCAAACCACTTGTGGATAACAGTATTCTTACGTTGGATAGAACCAATATGGAATTCCTATATATATTTGATATGATTCTGGTAGGAGTCTTGCTTGTAGTTAGTATTATTCTTATTATAATAGCATTTGTGGTTTTACGATTTACTATTACATTTACACTTTCAGAGGAATTCCGCGAAATCGGTGTAATGAAAGCGATTGGTATCAGGAATTTCAAAATCCGAGGTTTGTATCTTGTGAAATATCTGGGGATTTCTGTTATCGGTGCAGCAATCGGTCTTGTATTGAGCTTTCCATTCGGACAAATGCTTATGGGTGTTTCCTCGCAGACAATTATTGTGGGAAATCAGAGTCCGATTGTGGTAAATATTCTTTGTGCAGTTCTTGTTATTGCAGTTATTTTAATGTTTTGTTACATCTGCACCGGTAAGGTTAAAAAAATGTCACCTATAGATGCTATTCGAAATGGTCAGACGGGGGAACGCTTCCGTAAAAAGAGCATAATGAGTCTTGGCAAATCAAAACTTCCGGCCACAGTTTTTCTTGCAATGAATGACATAGTAAGTAATCCTAAGCGTTATGGTATTATCACATTTACTTTTTTCCTATGTCTTTCGCTTATGCTTATACTTTCGGCTACTGTTACGACTATGAACAGTGGAAGTTTGGCTGCGACGTTTGGTTGGGCAGACTGTGATATATACATTGACGATAAAATTGGTTCGGAATGTATGTTTGAAGATGGACACGAAAAACTTGAAAAATACCTTGATGGAATGGAACAGACTCTTGCTGAAAATGATATTCCGGCAAAATGCTATCAGGAAATGATGTTTAACTTGCCAGTGGTCTTTGGAGAAAATGAAAGCAATATTAATATATACCAAGGCACAGGCACGACAATGGATATGTATGAATATACTGCGGGTACTGCACCACAGAATACTGACGAAATAGCGATTACCCGAATTTCCGCAGATGAACTGAATGTAACGATTGGTGATACTGTTACAATTAAAACCGTTGACGGAGATAAGGAATATATGATTACTGCATTTTTTCAGTCAATGAACAGTTTTGGCAATGGTATCAGACTTCATTCAGAGGAAGAAATAAATTATATTCAGGCAACAGGATATATAAATACACAGATTATGTTTACGGATAATCCTGACAGTAAGGAGATTGAAGGTCGAATAGATGAAATTCAGAGAATTTTCCCGGATTGCGAAGAGATAAAAACCTGCGCTGAATCAACAAAAGAAATGCTTGGTGTTGTAGATACGCTTGCTACAGTAAAAGCCCTTGTTGTTATGCTTACCATTGTGTTGGCCGCCCTCATAACCGTACTTATGGAGCGTTCCTTTATTGCAAAGGAGCAGGGAGAAATTGCACTCATGAAAGCTGTAGGTACACGAAACGGAAAAATCTATGCATACCACACATTGAGATTTTTCTTTGTGGGAGTGATTGCAGTGTTAATTGGCGAAATTTTTGCAATGCCTCTTACACATCTCTGTATTGACCCGGTATTTAAAATGATGGGTATGGAACTTGCAGTTGACTATGTTGTTAATCCGTTAGAAATGTATCTTACATTCCCGATTGTAATTCTTCTGACAACAACTGTAAGTGCATTTGCGACTTCGCTTTACACAAGAAGAATTAAATCATCTGACACTGCTAACATTGAATAAGAAAGGAAGCTATTATGAATATTTTAGAAGTAAAAGACCTCTGTAAAACATATATCGTTAATAAACGCCAGAACAATGTTTTGAAAAATGTAAACTTCACCGTTTCTGAAGGAGAAATGGTAGCCGTTATGGGACCGTCTGGTTCCGGTAAATCAACTCTTCTGTATACCGTTTCAGGTATGGATTCAATTACTGCAGGCGAAGTGAAGTTCTGTGAAAAAAACATTGCAAAAATGGGCGCAAAGGAGCTTGCAGATTTACGTCTTGATGAAATGGGCTTTATTTTTCAGCAGATGTATATGCTTAAGAATCTGACGGTTTTTGATAATATTATTCTTCCTGCAGTACAGTCAAAAAAGAATACTGAAACGCGTAAGGAAACGGTTGCACGTGGACAGGATTTAATGCGCAAGTTGGGTATCATTGACATTGCTGATAACGACATCAATGAAGTTTCGGGAGGACAGCTTCAAAGAGCTTGTATCTGCAGAAGTATGATCAATACACCTAAGGTTTTGTTTGCGGATGAGCCTACGGGAGCACTGAATAGATCTGCCTCAAATGAGGTAATGGAAGAGTTGGTAAAGTTAAACGAAGAAGGAACAACGATTATGATGGTAACCCATGATGCAAAAGTGGCTGCAAAGTGTTCCAGAGTGTTGTACATTGTAGATGGTAATATTAAGGGCGAGTATATAAGTCCTAAGGATTTAGAGATAAAAGAGAAGGATAGGGAGAGATTGTTAAACAACTGGTTATTAGAACTGGGATGGTAAATGTTTTCCTGCTTTGATATATTAATAAACGAGCATACGCAGTGTTTTCAAGGGTGCTTATTAAGCGTGCATAGAAGTGAAATATTTGTTATAATGAGTTGGAAGAAATAGAAGATATCCAATAAGGGAGATAGAACGATTCAAATTTATACAATTATTGCAAATCTCGTTATCTTTTGTGTTTGGGTGGTTTACGGATTCTTAAAGAACCGATAACTAAGCTGCTGAGTAATAGTCATTTGCAGAAGCAGGAGAAAACTGATTCGAAAGTATGATAAGGAGCGTATACAGTGTTTAGGGAATTAACCAGAAAAAATAAGAAATTATCCATGGAAGAATGTCTTCACATTCTGAAAACAGAGAAACGAGGTGTTCTTTCTGTTCATGGAGACAACGACTATCCATATGGTATGCCAATGAATCATTGGTACAATGAAGAGGATGATAAAATCTACTTTCATTGTGGCAATATAGGTCACAGATTGGATGCATTAAAAATGGATAATAAAGTCTCTTTTTGTATATATGATGAGGGATATCGCAATCCGGGGGAATGGGCGCTTAATATTAAAAGTGTTATTGTGTTTGGAAAAATAGAGATTGTAGATGACTTAGACCGAATTATTGATATTACGACAAAGCTCAGTCATAAATTTACACAGGATGATGAATACATCAAGACTGAGATTGAACAGCACGCTCACAGAACCTTATTACTGGTTTTGACACCGGAGTACATATGTGGGAAAATAGTACAAGAGTCATAATTTGAAGCTGGAATTTATGCGGTTCTGGAACGTATAAAAAACATATGAATGGTACAGGGAGTTGAGGTACACATGTTAGATATTTTAATTGTAGAAGATAATAAAGAAATTGCTACCTTGCTGTGTGATTTTTTGCGCAAAGAGAATTACACGGTAAGTGTTGCGGATTCCGGAGAAAAAGCTTTGGAAATCTATGAAAAATACGGTGCTAAGCTGATTGTGTTGGATGTTATGCTTCCGGGGGTAGATGGGTTCTCTGTTTGCTCCAAAATCAGAGAAACATCCAATACCCATATTTTAATTGCAAGTGCCAGGGTAGAGAAGCATGATAAATTAAAAGGACTGAATCTCGGTGCAGATGACTATATAGAAAAGCCGTATGATATAGATATTCTAATTGCTAAAATCAAAGGCATTTTTAAGAGAAAGTACGCACAGGAAGAACTGATAGAAGGTAAGCTGCGGTTGAATACAGTGCAACAGGCATTGTATGTAGACGGGAAAAAGACAGATGTTACAGAAAAGGAATTTGAGTTGTTGAAACTTCTGATTGAGAATAAGAATGTGACCATGAAGAAGGAATATTTATTCAATACTGTTTGGGGAAGTGACAGTGATTCAGAGTTGCAGACCCTGACAGTACATATTAAATGGCTTCGGGAAAAGATTGAAGAGGATCCGAAGAAGCCAAAGCATATCATTACAGAATGGGGAGTCGGATACAGATTTGAATCGGTTTAAAACATTTGTTTGTTTCATAATTATCATAGAAATTGCATTGGTAGGACTTTGTAATGGTTTATATATCTACCGGGCGAGCAGTGGTGCCGAACGGATGGATCGGGTAGAAGCCAAGCGGGTTGTGTTAGAGATTGAGGAACGGCAATTGACAGATGAAGCCATTGCACAGATGGATTTGTCAGAGTATGAAACCATTGTGCAGGTTCGGGAATTCGTAGCTGGAGAAGTCTGCAACAATGACTATGTAGTGGATGAAATCAATGATAAATTGTATCGAATTGAATATAAGCATTCTCAAAGTTTTTGTGGATTGATATACATGGATTGCGCCTTACTTGGTATGGTACTGGTAACGGTGGTAATCCTTCTTTACGTGTATCAAAAAGTATTAAAGCCATTTCACGCAATGAGTAATCTGTCTTGTGAACTGGCAAAGGGAAATCTGTCAGTGCCAATTAAAGAAGAAAAGAGCAAATTCTTTGGACGATTTCTTTGGGGGCTGGATATGCTGCGGGAACAGCTTGAGGACAATAAACAAAAGGAATTGGAATTCCAGAAGGATAGAAAAACCTTGATTTTGTCATTGTCCCATGATATTAAAACTCCGCTTGCATCTATTGAATTATATTCGAAAGCATTGTCAGATCATTTATATGATACGGAGGAAAAGAAAGAGGAGGCCTTACAGGGAATTGCCAGAAATGTAAAGGAAATCAAACAGTATGTTGATGAAATTGTGAAGGCATCCAGAGAAGATTTTCTGAATTTGGAAGTGGTAGAAGGCGAAGTGTATTTAACCGAAATCATCAAAGCAATACAAATCTATTATCATGACAAATTATCGGTTGTTCATACGGAATTTTATGTAGAAGACGTTTCGGAATGCCTGGTCAAAGGAGACACGAATCGTCTAATTGAAGTACTCCAAAATGTTATAGAGAATGCAATAAAATATGGGGACGGAAAGGCAATCCGCATTTCCTTTGAGGATGAAGAAGACTGTAAGCTGATTCATATTAAGAATTCCGGTAGAGGTCCGGAAGAAGCGGAATTACCGAATTTATTTGATTCCTTTTATCGGGGAAGTAATAGTCATGGTGTGAATGGAAACGGTTTGGGCTTGTATATCTGTAAGTCTTTGATGCATAAAATGGACGGCGCGATTTATGCAGAAAACCAGGCGGAAAGCTTTGTAGTAACAGTAGTGGTGCGAAAGGCATAAGGATATGGAGCACTTATTTTTTAGTTGAAATGAAATGTCAAATTATTTATAATGTATTTATAAAGAAAAATTTTCTGATTTTTCATGGCGTTCGCCGAAGATTTCATTTAAGAGTAAATTTGAAAGGAGTTTGAATGGAGAGTATTTTCATGGATGAAGAACTTTCACGATATAATCTGGATGGGAAATGGAATGATTATATTGGGGTTCAAAAGGAAGTGCTAGATGTACTTAGAGTTGAAAAAGGCTTTACATATGGAGAAATAATTAATAAACAAACGGGGATGTGTATCCGAATTAACGCAAAAGGTATAAAAGAAACGCTTGGACCTGGAAAGAGGTTTCAAGCATTGCCCAAGAGATTAAAACAATATAAGATTGCAACTTTGGTTCATTTAAGAAGCATTATAGAAAATGCAGAATTGATTATGGACAAAGTACCAAATTATCATTATAAAAATCAGGATACATTTGCTTATTTTGAATCACGAATGGAGATAAACCAGGAATTAGTAAGTGTAAGAATTACAGTTAAAAAGAAAATTTCCTCAAATTGGTTCTGGATGCATAATATTAATGAAATGAAAAAAGTTCCAAATTACTCGACCCATCTATTAGATGGAATTAAAAGAGATTCAGAACTTCTGAGTTAAAAGTAGCATAAAAAAAATATGATGTCAATGATTTTTAATATGAGGAAGAAAAAGATTATTGATTAGTTAGTTAATGAATCTTGGGTTGTAATTGTTTACCTTAAAAAGCTAATGCAACTACCATCGTTTTGTGATAAAATAACTCTATATTGATGAACGGAATTATGAAAAAAAACGAGCACTAGAGAGGCATAGTATGGAGATAATTAAGGTTGCACGTGATCAAGTCATAGCAAAGAAAAATGACATAGTAAAATATTGGTATCTGGTACAGGAGGGGACTGTTGTACAGAAATTCGGTTTTTCTGAAGTGAAACTGGAAAAGAATGCTATAATCGGATTTCTGGAACGGGACATGTATTTGTTTGATTATGTGGCTTCTGAAGATACGGTACTGGCAGCTTTTGTCTGTGAGAACTCAGAGGATTTGTTGAAAATCTTAACCGGACAGGAAAAGGTGCGAAGTGTATTTTTAAGAGCGGCCATTGAACAACGGCATCAATTGCTGAGTTTGTATTCAGAATTGAATAATAAAAGTCGGCAATTTCATATGTTTGTAGAGACTGTATACAATGATTACAAAGGCTTATGCACGAAGTACAAGGTGGAACAACTGTCTTTTACCCGAATGGAGCATCTGAATCCTCTGGTAATGCAACACAAAGCAGAAGCCTGGGAAGTGAACAATAGTGTTAGTCTGATGAAAAACTATAAGCAGGAATATTTACAGCTTATGGAAAAGGATGATAGTCTGACCGTTGGTGTAATTATGGAGGCGGCTGCACAGATGCGACGGTTCTCTTTGGGAATCGGCGAGATGGAAGCTTATTTGCAATATAACCGGGACATTTTGTTAGGTGACAACTACAATACGTTATTTGATTTGTATTTTGATTTGGCTATGAAAATGAGTCTAAAGAAATATGATATCAAGGTGGTAATAGAAAAAGTTCAGTTAATCGTGAAATTTGCAGAGAAACTGGGATTTTATAATCAGCGGATGATGCAGCGACGATTAAATGAATTCTTGAATTATGATTTTGCTTCCATGAATTCGGCAGG
Source organism: Lachnospiraceae bacterium (assembly GCA_017461045.1). Classification (GTDB taxonomy): domain Bacteria; phylum Bacillota; class Clostridia; order Lachnospirales; family Lachnospiraceae; genus CAG-632. The sequence goes on from JAFTZJ010000066.1 coordinate 7,562, forward strand.
AAGTGCATCGAAGGATGAAAAGGTGCATAAAGAAGTTGATATTACAACAGTGGATTGTCTGGGGCAGATATTGGAGTATGCGGAATATCCGGATGAAGAATTTGAGCAGATTCAAAAGCGGATTATCAGTTATCGGGAATTGCCGGATATGATGTCTACGGATAGTGAAGTATATAGCTTGCGGAAGAAGATAGCGGCTGATTTCTATGATATTTACTATCGGGTATTTGTTCACGCTATGGAGGATGAATCTTCCATAACGCCGATCATCGAAATGTTTTTGAATTTTGGATTTATGGATGTAGGATACATCGGTGAAGAACGGGCAAAGGATTTGTATGAACTTTGTGCTCACTTGGATATTTGTCATGGTCCGAATGTGTATACAATTTTTGAATGGCTGAAATGCATCTATTACGGAGAAAAAGAGCCATCCAAGAATGAATTTGATATGTCCTATACAGTGTATCTGGCAGAGCAGGGTAGAACCGGCAAAATGAATCAAGAGCAGATGAAGGAAGCATATCAGAATCCAAATATGCGTGTGGAATTTGAAATTAAGAATATGTTTGCTTCGGTAAATAAAGCGACTTATGGAAAGCCTACTACCTTCTGTCCAATCTTAAATAAAAATGATTTGATTACTACAATTGATAAAATGCTGGTAACGGCAGAACGGTTGGAGCAGGCAATGAATGAAGTGCGAAAAATAGACTATTCCGTATTCTATCGAGAAATTGCTTTTAGCGATCCGCAAAAGGGAATCAATAGCGAATGGATTATGAAAGAGATTTTGCCGGATATTATTTTGATGCCGAATGCCGGTAGCCGGGTTATGATGTGGCAGGAAATTACCGGTGTGAAAAGTGATACACAGGGACGGTTTATGTTCCCGGTTTTCACTGCAGGTGATTTGGACGATATGATGTTAGAAGTGGTTGGACGCTTCCGTTGGGAGATGTGCCGACGGATTCAAGGTGTTCGTTGGAATGATGTGCGCGAGAAATCATTAACGGCGGAATATTGTACATACATTCAATTCTATCGTAAGAACCATGAACTGTCGCCGGAGGCAAAGGAGAAGATTAAGGGGGCTCTGGTACGGGCAAAGAACAATTACCGGGAAGTTTTTGTGCGTGATTATATGAACTGGATAAAGTTCGAAGCCAAAGGCAGCTTCCGATTGAATAAGATTGTTCGGGATATTCTGGTTCGGTATTGTCCATTTACAAAAAATGTACGGGATGAATTAAAAGCCAATCCATTATATCAGACCTCTATTACACGATTTGAAGCCGAGACTGCAAAGAAGCTGCAGCGGTACAAGGGTGTTTATCTAAAATACGAAAAGGCTGGCGGAATAATCAATGCTGACCTGAAAGAGAATCTTATTTTTTATGAAATGTAAAATAAATTACATGAATTAGGTGTAAATACAGATAATTTTAAGCCGGAGTAAGTTGTTGTTTCCAGTGTAAGGCTTTGTGAGAAAGTGTCTCTTAAGTTTGAGAGGCACTTTCTTTTTGTATGTATGCAGATGACAAAAATTTCGCCGAAACCCTATGGTGTTTCAACACCAATCAACAGTATTCGAATCGAAAAAAATGTGAATAATACGAATGGGCAGAGGAAGGGCGAAAATGTGTCAATAATTGCGAAGGATACCCCCTTTTCACTGTTTTTTAATTCAACTATAATTGCAAAGGAACAACAAATTGGGAAGTAAAAGTACAGGAGGCGAGCCATGAACGACATAAAAGTTGCAATTGTGAATCACGACAAATGTGCCTTGCAGAAAATCCACCAGTTCTTAGCAGAAGAGGACCGGGTTCGAGTGGTGGGAATGGCACAGGATGGACAAGAAGCTGTTGCTATGATTCGGGAACGAAAGCCGGAGGTAGTGGTATTGGACTTGATTATGCCGCATATTGATGGGGTAGGCATTATGGAGCAGGTTGAGTACCAAAATGGTAAAGAGGGGTGTCCGAAATACATTGTTGGAATGATGAAAGGACAAGAATTCATGTTCCAAATGGCGGCAGAGAGTCAAACCGTAGTGGGGGTTGGGGCAAAGTTTTCCCAGACAGATTTAAAACATGCCCTTCAAATGTTAAATGGTAATCGAAAACCAGCCCGTTGGAATGGAGTGCAAAGTGCTGCAATTACGGTTGCACCACCGGAGGACAAGCTGGAACTGATAGTTACAGATATTATTCATGAAATTGGAGTTCCGGCACATATTAAAGGATATCAATATCTTAGAACTGCGATATTGATGTCTGTGGCCGACATGGATATTCTGAATTCTATTACGAAGCAGTTATATCCGGAAATAGCGAAAATATATGGGACAACACCAAGTCGGGTAGAACGAGCAATTCGGCATGCCATTGAAGTGGCATGGGGCAGAGGGCATATGGATACTATTGATGAATTATTTGGGTATACCATACATGCCGGAAAAGGGAAACCAACCAATTCGGAATTTATAGCACTCATAGCAGATAAGATTCGGTTGGATCAGAAAATGAAAAGTGCATAGGGAGTAATGTGTTAAGAACAGAAAGATGGGGACAATATGGAAAATTTAGGGAAGTTGAAGGTGATGGCTGCGGATCAGGATTTGATTCAGGAGCTTAGTCGATATGATTTCATTTCCAGAGACGGAAGTATGGAAATAATCGGAAGATACTTAGATGGTGAGGAATTATACAGTGCAATTGTAGAACAACGGCCGGATTTAGTGGTGATGGATGCATTGTTAAAATCCACAGACGGAATTGAATTATTAAGAAGAATGAAGGAGGAACATCCGGAGATTTCTACGCGATTCATTCTGCTAACTACCATTGGTTCGGAAAGTGTTATTGAAACGGCATTTATGATGGGAGCGTCTTATTATATGCTAAAGCCCTTTGATAACCAGATTCTCAAGCGGAGAATGAAGCAAATATTGATGACAGAAGCCACCGCAGAAGAAGAACGGGTGTTGGAGCTTGGGGAGGATCTGGCACCATATCTGAAGGAACGCAATCTTGAGGGAGAAGTAACGGAAATTATCCGGGAAATTGGAATCCCGGCACATATTAAAGGATACCAGTATATTCGGGAAGGAATTATGATGGCAGTAGAAGATCCGAATATGCTGAATTACATAACAAAATTACTATATCCGACTATAGCAAAGAAGTATAAAACAACATCCTCCAGTGTGGAACGTGCTATCCGTCATGCTATTGAAGTAGCATGGAGTCGCGGAAAAATGGATGTGATTCAGGATTTATTTGGTTATACCATTCATGCCGGCAAAGGAAAACCAACGAATTCAGAGTTTATTGCTTTGATTGCTGATAAGCTTCGATTAGAGTATGAATTATAAGAAAAATAAAGGTTTCCTTTGTTGGTAAATTGTGCTATACTTTTTTCATACTAGTTTCATAAAAGAAAGGAACACTGGGAGGGTTATCTAGCATGAAGAAAGTGGCGTATGTTGCATCAGAATGTGTACCATTTATAAAGACAGGCGGTCTTGCAGACGTAGTAGGAACATTACCTAAGATGTTTGATCGTAACGAATATGATGTTCGTATTATTATTCCGAACTATTTGTGTATTCCACCAAAGTATCGGGAAAAGATGAAGTATTTAACACATTTCCAGATGGAAATCGGCTGGAGACAGCAGTATGTTGGTGTTATGTATATGGAGTATGAAGGTATTCCGGTTTATTTTATTGATAATGAGTATTATTTTAACGGCTTCACACCATATGGTGATGTGAAGTGGGATATTGAGAAGTTCTCATTCTTCTCTAAGGCAGCATTGTCGATTTTGCCGGTAATCGGGTTCCGTCCGGACATTATTCACTGCCATGACTGGCAGTCAGGTTTGGTTCCGGTATACTTGAAGACATTATTTGCAAGTAATCCGTTTTTCCAGGGAATTAAGTCGTTGATGACAATTCATAACCTGAAGTTCCAAGGAAATTGGGATATCGATACAGTACAGAGTTATTCCGGTTTGCCATCCTATGTATTTACACCGGACAAGCTGGAGTATCAGAAAGATGCCAGCATGTTAAAGGGTGGTCTGGTATATGCAGATAAGATTACAACTGTAAGTAATACTTATGCAGGGGAAATTCAGACACAGGAATATGGTGAAGGATTGGAAGGTTTGCTCTTTGCCAGAAGACATGACCTTTGGGGTATTGTAAATGGTATCGATTATGATATTTACAATCCGGCAAAGGATCCAATGATTTACAAGAATTATTCGGTTAAGAGTTATAAGAAGGCAAAAGCAGAGAATAAGCGGAAGATGCAGGAAGAATTCGGTCTTCCGGTTGATGATAAACAGTTTGTAATCGGAATTATTTCCAGATTGACAGACCAGAAGGGTCTGGATTTGGTTGACTGTGTGATGAATGAAATATGCCAGGATGGTGTTCAATTTGTTGTTCTGGGTACCGGTGAACAGCGGTACGAGGATATGTTCCGGTATTATCAGGGTATTCATCCACACAAGGTATCAGCGAATATTTATTATTCCGATGAACGTTCACACAAGATGTATGCAGGCTGTGATGTAATGCTGGTTCCTTCACGGTTTGAGCCATGTGGTTTGACACAGTTAATGGCACTTCGTTATGGTACCATTCCGTTGGTTCGTGAGACCGGTGGTTTGAAGGATACAGTAGAACCATATAATGAGTTTGAAAAGACCGGTACCGGATTTAGTTTCCGGAATTATAACGCACATGAGATGTTGAATACCATCAACTATGCGAAGGAAGTATATTATAACGACAAAGCAAGCTGGTATGGTATTATGGAACGGGCGATGAAGGCAGATTACTCATGGCAGAAATCTGCAGAAAAATATCAGGAATTATACAATCAGGTATAGAGAGGCAGTTAGCCTAAGTCTAAGACACAGAACGGTCAGAGGGAATGTTTTATTCTCGCCTGACTGTTCTGTGTTTTGCCGTATAAGATATGCTTAAATGATTGATTAGGAGAAAGGAACCATTATGGCATTTGACGGAATTGTAATTGCAAATATCATACATGAGTTAAAGACCAATGTGTTGAATAGTCGGATTTACAAAATCTATCAGCCGGAACCGGATGAATTGAATCTGATTATCAAAAGTCCACAGGGAAATTATCGACTTTTATTGTCGGCAAGTGCTACATTGCCATTGATTTATCTGTCAACCGAAAGTAAGAACAACCCTATGACAGCCCCGAATTTCTGTATGCTGTTGCGGAAGCACATTGGTAACGGGCGAATTGTCCGGATAGAACAGCCGGGATTTGAGCGAATTGTGGTTTTGCACATTGAACATCTGGATGAAATGGGTGATTTATGTACCAAGAAGTTGATTATAGAAATCATGGGTAAGCACAGTAATATTATTTTCTGTGATGACAAGGATATGATTATTGACAGCATCAAACGAATCGGTGCACAGATGAGCTCTGTGCGGGAAGTACTTCCGGGACGAATCTATGAGTTGCCACCGGCACAGGAGAAAATCAGTCCCTTGGAGTTGACTAAAGAATACTATGAAACTGTGATGCTGGCAAAACCATTGAATCTGTGTAAAATGATTTATACATCCGTAACCGGATTTAGTCCGGTGGTGGCAAATGAAATCTGTGATCGGGCAGGCTTGGACGGAGACAGTAGTGCGGCATGCTTGTTGGAAGAAGGTTCCGAGGGCAAGGAACGCTTGTGGACAGAATTGGAACAGGTTATCGTTCAGATTCGGAATGAACAATTTGAACCGGGTATTTATTATGATGAAGAAGAAAGTCCTATTGAATTCTCAGCTATTTCCCTGGGTATGTATTCGGATTTGGAATGGAAACGAAAAGAATCCATATCCGAAGTTTTACAGGAATACTATGCAATGAAGAATAATGTTACCCGAATTCGTCAGAAGTCATCGGATTTGCGGCGAGTGGTTGCAACTGCAATCGAACGGACTGCTAAAAAATATGATTTGCAGTTGAGTCAGTTAAAGGATACGGAAAAGCGGGATAAATATCGGGTGTATGGGGAATTGATTAACACTTACGGTTACGGAATTGAGCCGGAAGCCAAGTCTTTTCAGGCATTAAATTATTACACCAATGAAGAAATTACGATTCCGTTAGATTCTACCATTCCGCCGGCAGAAAATGCGAAGCGATATTTTGCAAAATACAATAAACTGAAGCGGACCTATGAAGCGTTAACGGAGCAGGTTGCGCAGACCAAACAGGAACTTAACCATTTGCAATCCATTCAGACTGCTTTGGATATTACGTTAGAAGAAACAGATTTAGCAGAAATCAAACGTGAGTTAATGGAATACGGTTATATTAAGTTCAAGAGCGAAGGAAAGAAAAAGGGGAAAATGCCAAAGAGCAAGCCATTTCACTATATTTCTTCGGATGGCTACCACATGTATGTAGGAAAGAATAATTACCAGAACGAAGAATTAACTTTCAAAGTAGCCAATGGAGGAGATTTGTGGTTCCATGCCAAGCAGGCACCGGGCTCCCATGTAATCCTGAAGACAGAGGGACAAGAGGAGATTCCGGACCGCACGTATGAAGAAGCAGCACGGTTGGCAGCCTATTATTCTTCCGCCAGAACCGGTTCAAAGGTTGATATTGATTATACCAGACGGTCCAATCTAAAAAAGACACCGGGTGGGGCACCCGGATTTGTGATTTATCACACCAATTATTCTATGACAATAGAACCGGATATCCGGGGGATTGAGGAAGTGGAGGAATAATCGGTTTTTATTGACTTTTACCGGTATTTTACCGTATAATAGATTGGATATAGAACAAGCGATAATAATAAGTAAACGAGAATAACTATAAGAAAAGGTGACGATATGATTCGCAGTATGACAGGCTTTGGCCGTAGCGAAACAATTACAACAGAGTATAAATTGATTGTAGAGATGAAGGCAGTGAATCATCGCTACAGTGAATTTGGTATTAAGATGCCGAAGAAGCTGAATTTATTTGAAGCAAATATTCGGGCATTGTTAAAGGAATACATTAATCGTGGTAAGGTAGATGTATTTATTACCTATGAGGATTACCGGGAATCCAATGCTTGTATCAAGTACAATGCGGAGATTGCCAAGGAGTATTTGGAGCATTTGAAGCAGATGGAAGCAGAATTCCGGATACCAAATGATATTACTGTGACGAAGCTGGCCGGTTTTTCCGATGTATTTTCCAAGGAAGAACAATCCATTGATGAAGAACAGTTATGGAGTATTTTGGAGACGGGAATTCGTCAGGCATCTGAGCAGTTTGTTGCGGCAAGAGAGCGGGAAGGCGAGAATCTGAAGAATGATTTGTTAAGCAAGCTGGATGCTATGCTTGGTATTGTAGATTACATTGAGCAGGAAGCACCCCAATTGATTCAGGATTACCGGAGCAAGCTGGAAGCTAAGGTACAGGAATTATTGGAAGGCAGTAACATTGACGAATCCAGAATTGCAACAGAGGTTGTAATCTATGCAGATAAAATATGTGTAGATGAAGAAACGGTTCGTTTAAGAAGCCACATTACCAGCACCAAGGAAATAATTGCAGAAGGCGGAAGCATTGGACGGAAGCTGGATTTCATTGCACAGGAAATGAACCGGGAAGCTAATACCATTCTTTCCAAAGCCAATTCCTTGGATATTTCGAATAAGGCAATCGACTTGAAGACCGAAATCGAAAAGGTTCGGGAACAGATTCAGAATATTGAATAAGGTCAGGTGATAATATGGAGAAAAAAGGAACATTAATTGTTGTATCCGGGTTTTCCGGAGTTGGTAAAGGTACCGTGGTAAAGCGGTTGGTAGAGGATTATGGTTATAGTCTTTCCATTTCTGCTACAACCCGTGCACCAAGAGAAGGAGAAGTAGACGGTAGAGAATACTACTTCAAGACAAGAGAAGAATTCATGAGCCTGATTGATTATAATGGGTTGATTGAATGGGCTGTTTACGTAGACAATTACTATGGAACCCCAAGAGCTTTTGTTGAAAGAGAATTAGCAGCGGGACATAACGTTATTTTGGAAATAGAAGTGCAAGGTGCTATGAATATTAAGAGTCAGTATCCGGATTCGGTATTGATTTTCTTGACCGCACCAAGTGCAGAGGAATTAAAGAATCGTTTGATTGGACGGGGAACGGAAGACCCTGCAGTAATCGAAAAGAGAATGAAGCGTGCAGTAGAAGAATCTGAGGACATGGAGCAATATGAATATATTGTAGTCAATGACGACTTGGATCAGTGCGTAAAAGATGTGAATTCTGTCATAGTAGCAAAGAGCTGCAGACTGGAAGAAAATAAAGAATTTATGAATAAGATGAAAGCAGAATTAAAGGCTTTATAGAAAGGAGTTTTATTATGATACATCCATCATATTCTGATTTAATGGCAGTGGTTAACAGTGAGGTAGAACCGGGCGAGCAGCCGGTAGTACAGAGCCGTTATTCTATCGTACTTGCAACTGCAAAGCGTGCAAGACAGATTGTTGCGGGCTCACAGCCGCTGGTAGATGCTTCTAACCAGAAGCCATTATCCCTTGCAGTAGAAGAATTATACAGAGGGAAAGTAAAGATTGTCGGTGATGACGAATAAGATTAAGAAGGGAGCTTAATATAAGCTCCCTTCTTATGCACAGCATAGAAATGGAGGGCATGACATGAAACTATCAGAACTCATACAATCCCTGGATTACACCTTGCTACAAGGTTCTATTGATACAGAAGTGAAAGAAATTGAAAATGATTCCCGAAAGGTAAAGGAAGGATATCTATTCTTCTGTATTGCAGGTAGCCTTCGTGACGGGCATGATTTTGCAAAGGAAGTAGCGGAAAAGGGCGCCGGTGTATTGATTGTAGAAAAACCGGTGGAAGTACCGGAGAATGTAACTGTAATACAGGTTCCAAGCAGTCGATATGCAATGGGTATTATTTCTTCTATGTTTTATGGAGAGCCATCCAAGCAATTAACGGTAATTGGAATTACCGGAACAAAAGGCAAGACTACAACCACCTATATGATTCAGTCCATGCTGGAGCAGACCGGACACCATACCGGGTTAATCGGAACCATTGAAATTATCAATGGAAAAGAGCGGATTCCGGCAGCGAATACCACACCGGAGTCGTTGAAACTGCAACGTGTATTACGGGAAATGGTAGACAACGGCTTGGATAGCGTGGTAATGGAGGTATCTTCCCAAGGACTTATGCTGGATCGAGTGGCCGGAGTAGATTTTGATTACGGTATTTTTACCAATTTATCGGAAGACCATATTGGTCCTAATGAACATGCCAGCTTCGAAGAATACTGTATGTGGAAGGGAAAAATGTTCCAACTGTGCAAGGTTGGTATTTTCAATCAGGATGACCCGTATTATGAAGAGATACAAAAGGATCACACCTGTCAGGTGGTAACCTATGGTATGGCAGATGGGGCTGATTATCAGGCAAGTAACTGGAAGCTTCATAGAGAAGACGGACAACTGGGAATTGAGTATCATTTATCCGGAAAAGCAAATGGTCAGATGATGGTAAATGTTCCGGGTAAGTTTAGTATCTATAATTCATTGGCGGCTGTTGCAGTAGCTAACGAAATGCAAGTGGATTTTAAGGTAATTCAAAAGGTATTAACAACCGTTAAGGTGCGAGGCAGAGTGGAGTTAATTCCGATTTCAGATGCCTTTACCATATTGATTGATTACGCACACAATGCAATGAGCTTGGAAAGTATTTTGGAAACCCTGCGGGAATACAATCCGGGACGTTTGGTTTCTGTATTTGGCTGTGGCGGTAACCGTTCCAAGACACGTCGCTATGAAATGGGTGAAGTATCCGGCCGTTTAGCGGATTTCACGATTATAACATCGGATAATCCAAGATTTGAGGAGCCGCAGGATATTATCAATGATATTGTAACCGGTATTTCTAAGACTGATGGAAAATATATCGAAATAATTGAACGGAAGGAAGCTTTCCGTTATGCAATATTGCATGCACAGCCGGGAGATGTAATTGTTCTGGCTGGTAAGGGACATGAAGACTATCAGGAAATCAAAGGTGTGAAATACCATATGGATGAACGAGAGCTGATTCGGGAAGTATTGGAGGAAGAGGATGTCAGCAAAATATGTGGATATAATAATCGATATTTCGCATGAAGCCATTGATCGGGCATTTCAGTATGAAGTGCCCCTTTCTTTGTCTGAGAAAATTTCCTTAGGTATGCAGGTACAGGTTCCGTTTGGCAATGGAAACCGACTTCGGACCGGTTATGTTATCGGCATGGGAGATGAACCTAAATGGCAGGTAGATAAGATAAAGCAGGTGCAGGGTATAGTAGAAAAACAGGTGCCTGTAGAAGGACAATTGATTCAGTTGGCCGGCTGGATGAAGGAAACCTATGGTTCAACCATGTATCAGGCATTAATGACGGTTATGCCTGTAAAGAAGAAGATACGACCGGTGGAAAAAAAGACACTTCAACTGGCGTTGGAAGCAGAAGAAGGGAATCTGCGTTTGTTAGAATACCGCAGAAAGCATTATGTAGCGAAGGCGCGTTTATTAGAAGCGTTATTGGAACATGGTGCAATCCCCTATGATTTGGCAAAAGAAAAACTAAATATCAGTCCTACAACCTGCGAACGTTTACGAGAAGAAGGAACGTTGGAAATCCTTACGGAAACCCAATACCGGCAGGCAGGAACCAGAAAGCAACTCTTGGAACCGGAACCGGATTTGAACGAAAGCCAAAAACAGTTGGTAAATGCGTTCACATCTGATTATCTGGCAGAGGATTACAAAACGTATTTATTGCATGGTATAACCGGCAGTGGTAAGACTGAAGTTTATATGCACGCTATTGATGTAGTGATACAAAAGGGATGTCAGGCAATTGTACTGATTCCGGAAATATCCCTGACCTTCCAGACGGTTATGCGGTTTCGCCGACACTTTGGGGATCGGATTACCATATTGAATTCCCGCATGAATGATGGAGAACGCTACGACCAGTTTGAACGGATTCGAAAAGGAGAAGTAGATATTGTGATTGGCCCACGTTCGGCTTTGTTTGCACCATTTTCCAATCTGGGATTGATTGTAATGGACGAAGAACACGAAAGTAGCTATAAAAGCGACAATGTTCCGAAGTATCATGCCAGGGAGGTGGCATTGCAACGGGCTAAGATGTGCGGTGCCAGTGTAATTCTTGGTTCAGCAACACCATCGGTAATGTCGTATTACAAGGCAGGGCAAGGAGAGTATCAGTTATGGAAGCTGGAACAGCGGGCGAAAGCAGCGCAATTGCCGACGGTTGAAGTAGTAGACTTACGGGAAGAATTACGTATGGGCAATCGGAGTCGTTTTAGTTATCGGTTGCAGGAATTAATTCAGAACCGTTTAGAGCAGGGACAACAATCCATTTTATTTATGAATCGTCGCGGATACGCAAGTTTTGTATCCTGTCGAAGTTGTGGAGAGGTAGTAAATTGTCCTCATTGTCAGGTTTCATTAACCTATCATGACCATAACACCAAGACACCGAAGCTGGTGTGTCATTATTGTGGATATACGGAACCATTTATTAAAAAGTGCAAGTCTTGTGGTTCCGGTATGATTGGCCGGTTTGGTTCCGGTACGCAGATGGTAGAGGCAGAATTAAAAGAGTATTTTCCGAATGCGCGGATTCTGCGAATGGATGCGGATACCACCAAGGGAAAAGATGGGCATGAAGCTATATTATCGGCGTTTGGAGAAGGTAAGGCAGACATTCTGGTAGGTACACAGATGATTGTAAAGGGACATGATTTTCCAAATGTAACCTTAGTAGGGATTCTGGCGGCGGATTTGTCCTTGCATAGTCAGGATTATATGGCAGGAGAACGAACCTTTGATTTGTTAACGCAGGCGGCAGGACGTGCCGGACGGGGAGAACAGGCAGGTACGGTTGTGATTCAGACCTACGATCCGGAAAATGCGGTTGTTCAGACTGCGGCAAATCAAGATTATGAAGGATTCTATGAAAATGAAATATCCTATCGGAATGCATTAAAATATCCACCGGTTTGTTCTATGATTGCTGTGCTCATTACAGCAGAGCAGGAAGAATTGGTGGAACGGGTGGCTGGTGAATTGGCAAAGCGGATGCGAACCTTGACTCAGGCTGTTCGTGTGATTGGCCCAACGCCGCCGGTAATTTCCAAGATAAAGGATATTTATCGCAGAGTCATATATCTAAAGGCACAAGGAGAACCGGATTTGTTAGAAGCAAAAAGCCGGATGGAGCAGGAAGCAGAAAGTCTGGCTTCAGAATTCGATTCCTTAGGGGAATTCAAGATTTATTTTGATTTGAATCCTATGAAGGGATATTAGATTTGAAAATTGCATAAATAGGCAAAAAATGATAAAATATTAGGTTGATGGAGTACAACGAAAGGTAGGAACAAGAACATGGCAATACGCAAAATACGAGTAGATGGAGATTTAGTTTTAAGAAAGCAGTGCAAACCAATTGATAAAATGACACCACGATTATTAGAGTTGATTGATGATATGTTTGATACGATGTATGAGGCCAATGGTGTTGGTTTGGCAGCACCGCAGGTTGGTATTTTGAAGCGTGTTGTTGTTATTGATATTGGTGACGATAATCCATTGGTATTAATCAATCCGGAGATTTTGGAAAGAGATGGTGAGCAGACCGGAGATGAAGGTTGCTTAAGTCTGCCGGGTAAGGTTGGTACCGTTACCCGTCCGAACTATGTAAAGTGTAAAGCGTTAGACGAGAATATGGAAGAATTCATTGTAGAAGGCACTGAATTATTAGCAAGAGCTATCTGCCATGAATTGGATCATTTGGAAGGCGTGCTATATAAGGATCATGTAAGCGATGGCTTACGGGAAGTAGAATAGAAGGATTAGACCAGAAGGATTGAAATAGAATCAGAAACAAGGGAGCAGACGTATTTATGCGAATTATTTTTATGGGAACACCGGATTTTGCAGTTCAGGTGTTAGATGCAATTATTAAAGAAGGACATGAAGTGGTTGGTGTCTACACCCAGCCGGATAAACCAAAAGGCAGAGGAAAAAGCATGCAGTTTACACCGGTAAAAGAGAAGGCAGTCGAGTATGATATTCCCGTTTATCAACCAATAAAAGTACGAGAGCCGGAAGTGGTAGAAGAAATGAAACAGTTACAGCCGGATGTGATTGTAGTGGTTGCATTTGGACAGATTCTGCCGGAAACGATACTGAACCTGCCACCACTTGGTTGCATTAATGTACATGCCTCCCTGCTTCCAAAGTACCGGGGAGCGGCACCGATTCAACGTGTAATTATTGATGGAGAGAAGGAAAGTGGCGTTACTACCATGTATATGGCTAAGGGGTTGGATACCGGCGATATGATTGAGAAGACTGTAGTGCCGATTGATGCGAAGGAAACCGGTGGTTCTTATCATGATAAATTAGCAGTTGCAGGAGCAGAGCTTTGTTTATCCACGTTGAAGAAGTTGGAAGACGGAACTGCACAGAGAACACCGCAGGATGACAGTCAAAGCTGTTACGCACACATGCTGAATAAAGGAATGGGTGTATTGGACTTTCAGAAATCGGCAGTAGAATTGGAACGATTAATTCGAGGACTGAATCCATGGCCAAGTGCATATACACAGTTACAGGGAAAGACCTTGAAGGTCTTTGAGGCTGATGTAATGGATGAAAATGTGGCGGCAACGGCAGCACCGGGAACGGTAGTGGCTGTAGATAAGAAATCCTTTACCGTACAATGCGGTACAGGAGCCTTGAAGATTCTTTCCTTGCAGTTAGAAGGAAAGAAGCGAATGGAAACTGCAGCATTTTTGTTGGGCTATACGATTACCCCGGGTATGGTATTAGGGGAATAATTTAATGCGAATATGGCAATAGGTGAATAACATGGCAAATGAAATAAATGTCCGGGAATTGGTATTGGAAACCTTGACAGATATTGATCGGGGAAATAAAAATGCCAGTGAAGCAATTAGCGGCACTCTTCGGAATTATCAATATATGAGTAAGCAGGATCGTAGTTTTTATACCCGCCTGTGCGAAGGTACCTTGGAATATCGAATACAATTGGATTATATAATTAATCAGGTTTCAAAAACTCCGGTGAATAAATGCAAACCGTACATTCGGAATCTGTTACGCATGAGTCTGTATCAAATTCGTTATATGGATGCAGTTCCGGCAGAAGCCGCATGCAATGAAGCGGTAAAATTGGCAAAGAAAAAAGGCTTTCAGCAGTTAAGTGGATTTGTAAATGGTGTATTACGGAATTTGGTACGAAAGCAGGATATCATTGAGTTTCCAAAACGCCAGGAGAATCTTCCGGCGTATTTGTCCATTACGTATTCTATGCCGGAATGGCTGGTTCAGCAATTCCTGTCATGGTATTCAGAAGAACTTGTGGAACAACTGTTACAGGCTTTTTTGAAGGAAGCACCGCTAACGGTTCGCGTGAATTTGACAAGAACAGATAAGGAATCGGTTCGGGAAGCCTTATTAGAAGAAGGAATAAAAGTAGAAGATGGTAGTTATACGGAGAATACCTTACGGCTGTCAGATATTAATTATATGAAGCGAATCAAGCCATTTCGTCAAGGCTTGATAACAGTACAGGATGAAAGCTCAGTGTTACAGGGCTGTCTTTTGCAACCAAAATCGGGAGATTTGATTCTGGATATCTGTGCGGCACCGGGAGGAAAGTCCCTGCATGCAGCGGAGAAGAATTCTTCCGGAATGGTAATTGCAAGAGATTTATCAGAAGCCAAAACGGAGCGGATTGAAGAGAATATAGAGCGCATGCAATATGAGAATGTAAAGGTAGAGGTCTGGGATGCATTGAAACCGGATAAAAGCTTATTGCATCAGGTTGATATTGTTATGGCAGATGTGCCTTGCTCCGGTTTGGGTGTTATCGGAAGAAAGCCGGATATTAAATATCATGTAAACAAGGAGCAATTATCAGAGTTACAGGATTTACAAAGAAACATATTAAAAGTAGCAACCCAATATGTAAAGAAAGGTGGCTATTTTGTTTACAGCACCTGTACCATAAATCCGGGAGAAAATGAAGAACAGGCAACTTGGCTAGAACAACAGGGATTTACCCCTGTGGATATCACAGCTTTATTGCCGGAAAAACTGGTAGTACAGGTGAAGGAACAACCGGGTACATGCTTGGAAAAGGGATATTGTACCTTGCTTCCGGGACAGCAGGACTGCGACGGATTTTTCTTTGCATTGTTCCGGATGGAATAAATGAAATGGAAATATCAAATTAGGTAATAATGAATTAGATTGATAAAAATACGAGGTGGCCCCATGGACATTCGTTCGCTGACATTCGAAGAATTAGAATTGTATATAAAAGAACAGGGATTTCCAAAGTTTCGGGCAGGACAGATATATCAATGGATACATCAAAAACTGGTACGGAGTCCGGAGGAAATGAGCAATCTTCCCAAAGACATTCGGGAATCCTTAAAAGAGCATTGGATTGGTGTGGAAGAGGAAGCGCGGTTTACATCCAAGTTGGATGGAACCAATAAGTTTTTGTTCCGGTTGCAGGATGATAATCTGATTGAGAGCGTGTGGATGCCTTATAAGCATGGAAATTCCGTCTGTATATCCTCACAGGTAGGCTGTCGTATGGGCTGTAAGTTCTGTGCGTCTACCATAGACGGTGTGGTACGGAATCTGACTGCATCAGAAATGTTGGATCAGGTCTATGCCATGCAGTATTTAATGGGAGAACGGGTTTCCAATATTGTGGTTATGGGTTCTGGTGAGCCTTTAGACAATTATGAGAATTTGATTCGGTTCTTGCAATTGATTTCAGATGAAAAGGGACTTCATATCAGTCAACGGAACATTACGGTATCCAGCTGCGGTCTGGTTCCGGAGATTCGCCGACTGGCAGAGGAAGGGTTCCAGATAACATTTGCGTTGTCTTTACATGCTTCCACGGATGAGGAACGACAGGAATTGATGCCAATTGCAAGAAAGTATTGTTTGGCAGAGGTGTTAGAAGCGTGTCAGTATTATTTTCAGCAGACCGGACGGCGGGTAACCTATGAATACAGTTTGGTGCAAGGCGTAAATGATTCGCCGGAACATGCAAAACGACTGGCAGGAATATTAAAAATGCAGGCACCGTGTCATGTAAATTTGATTCCTGTGAACCCGATAAAAGAGCGAGAGTTTCGACGAGCAACCGACAAAACCATACAAAATTTCAAATATATACTTGAAAATAATCAAATAAATGTTACACTAAGAAGAGGTATGGGTAGCGATATTGATGCTGCTTGTGGCCAATTACGGAGAAATTATATTCAGAAAAACAAGTAGGAGGAAGCGGATTTTGTTATCATTTGGAAAAACAGATATCGGTAAGAAGCGTAGCATGAATCAGGATAATCTGTTCTTTAGCGATGAACCAGTTGGCTGTTTACCGAATCTATACATCGTAGCCGATGGTATGGGTGGTCATAAGGCCGGTGATTATGCTTCTTCTTATGCCGTGTATCGATTTGTGGAATTTGTGAAGCAATGCGAAGACACGAATCCGATTACCGTAATGAAGAAAGGTATTCGTACCGTAAATGAGGGAATTCGAGCTGCTTCAAAGGAGCGGGAAGAGTTAAGCGGAATGGGTACCACATTTGTATGTGCAGTGATTATTGAGAATCATCTATATGTTGCAAATGTTGGCGATAGCCGATTGTATTTGCTGGATAAGGATTCGATTCGTCAAATTACGTTAGATCATTCATTGGTAGAGGAATTAATTCGTACCGGTCAGTTGGATCCGCTGAAAGTGCGGAACCATCCGGAAAAGAATATAATTACAAGAGCTATGGGCGTGGGAGAAGAGGTAGTACCGGATTTCTTTGAACTGGAATTGCACATGGACGAGAGAATATTAATGTGTTCAGACGGTTTGTCAAATATGGTTGAAGATGACGAACTTTTGAATATTATTATGGAAGCAGAAAAACCGAAAGCCGCAGTAGAACGCTTGATTGAACGGGCGAATTATTACGGTGGCAAAGATAATATAGCAGCCCTTGTGGCGGTACAGTAAGTTGAGAGGTGTAAAAATGTTAAAACCAGGAATCATGTTAGGCGATCGATATGAGATTATCGAGCTGGTAGGCTCAGGCGGAATGTCTGAGGTATACAAGGCAAAGGATCATAAGTTAAATCGATACGTAGCGGTAAAGGTATTAAAGAACGAATTTAGTGATGATCGGAATTTTGTTTCAAAGTTCCGTGTGGAGGCACAGTCTGCAGCAGGACTTGCACATCCGAATATTGTTAATGTATATGATGTTGGAGAAGATGAAGGCATCTATTACATTGTTATGGAATTCGTAGAGGGTATTACCTTAAAAGAATACATTATGAATAATGGTAGATTACCGGCTGAACAGGCGTTAGAGTTTGCATTGCAAATCGCTTCCGGTATTGAAGTGGCACATCAGAATCACACCATTCATCGTGACATTAAGCCACAGAATATTATTGTATCCAAGACAGGGACTTTAAAAGTAACGGATTTTGGTATTGCCAGAGCTGCAACCTCTAATACAGTTGCTTCCAATGCAATGGGTAGTGTACATTATGTATCACCGGAGCAGGCAAGAGGCGGATACAGTGATGAGAAGAGTGATATTTATTCCTTGGGTATTACCATGTATGAAATGGTAACCGGTAAGGTTCCGTTTGAGGGTGACAATAATGTTACCGTTGCCCTGATGCACATTCAGGGTGAGATGATTCCGCCAAGAGAGTATTATCCGGACATTCCTGCAAGCTTTGAAAAAGTAATTTTGAAGTGTACGCAGAAGAAGCCGGAACGCAGATATTTGACAGCCAGTGCTTTGATTGCAGATTTGAAGCGTGTGGCAACCAATCCAAATGGTGATTTTGTAGTACTTGGTACGAATTCCTCTGCAGATGCACCAACCGTTATGATGTCTGATGCAGAGATGAATACAATCAAAGAAACTGTAGCCCAGAAGGCTATGGAGGAACCAACAGAGACAGCAACCTATGCCGGTTCATATCAGAATGAGGGTACTGCACCTGTACGTCCGACTGCACCGCAGACACCTGCACGTCCGACCGCACCACAACCTGCATCACCACAACCGGAGGCTCCACAGTCTACTATGGATGCAGATTTTGATCCGGATGACGATGATTACAAATATGATTATGAAGATGAAGACGATGACGACGATGATGATGTAGTTGCTCCGATTCCAAACAATGACGAAGAAGACGAAATCGATCCAAAGCTTCAGCGAATTGTAATGATTGGTGGTATTATTGCTGCAGTTATTATTGCTATGTTCGTTATGCTGTTGGTAGGTAAGGCTGCCGGATGGTTCAAGTTCGGTGGCGGTAATAACACAGAAGACCAGAAGGAAGATCAGTCTATCGAAATGTCGGTGGATGTAGTTGGTATGAACATTGAGGATGCGGAAGCGAAATTAGATGCTGCCGATATCCCATATACCGTAGAACATGTAAATGACGATGCAATTGATGCTGATATTGTTATTTCACAGAGCTATGACAAGGGCGATATGATTCCGGAAGGCATACAAGTAAAAATCGTTGTAAGTGCCGGTAAGGAAGAGGTATCTGTACCAAATGTAGTTGGCTATGAAGTATCCCGTGCAGAAACTATGTTAGAGGATGCAGATTTAGATGTGACACATGCGTATGAATATAGTGATGAAGTAGAAAAGGATCATGTTATCAGCCAGGAGCCTGGTGCAACCCAGATGGTAGCTAAATTCTCTAAGATTAAGATTGTAATCAGTAACGGTCCGGAAGTGAAAGAAACAGAAGTGCCGGATTTACGTGGTAAGACACAGCAGGAAGCACAGGCAGAATTGCAGAACCGCAACTTGACGCTTGGTAATGTAACAGAAGAGCATAGTGATACAGTTGAAGTAGGCAAGGTTATTCACCAGAGCACCAGTCAGGGTACCAAGGTAACAGAAGGTTCTACTGTAGATGTTACGATTAGTAAAGGTCCGGAACCGACTTCAGAGGAAGCACCAAAGACCTATACGGCAACATTTAGCGGAAGTATTACATTTACCGGAGCGGCAGATTCTACAAATAGTTATAATGTAGAGGTTCGCTATGTAGTGGGTGGAGATATTAAGCAGGTATTGGCACCGACCGGTTTATCTGCTTCAAATCCAAGCATATCATTGCAGGGAATTACTTTGACCGGTTTGGCTTCTGCCGGTGAATTGCAGGTAGTATATAATGGTGCTACAGCAACACCAAGCGATGTTTCACAGTCTGTAAATGTTCAGATTGCAGAAGAATAGGCAGGAATATGCAAGGAAAAATAATGAAAGGAATCGGCGGATTCTACTACGTGGATGTGCCGGAGCATGGATTATATGAGTGTAAAGCAAAGGGAAGCTTTCGGAATCAGAAAGTGAAGCCTTTGCCGGGAGATGATGTAATCATTGATGTTCTGGATGAAGAAAAGAAACTGGGGAATATCGTCGAGATTTCAGAACGAATAAATGAATTAATACGGCCAGCAGTTGCAAATGTGGATCAGGCGTTGATTGAATTTGCAGCTGCACAGCCGAATCCAAATCTTAACCTGTTGGATCGGTTCTTGTTGCTTATGAGCCATCAGCAGGTTAATACTATCATATGCTTTAACAAGATTGATATTGCAGAGCCGGAAGTATTGGAACGCTTAGCAAGTATCTATGAAAAAAGCGGTTATCCGGTGGTGTTTGTCAGTACCTATACCGGTCGGGGCATGAATAAGATTCATCAGTTACTAAGGGGGAAAACAACCGTATTTGCAGGACCTTCCGGGGTAGGTAAATCCTCTTTGTTGAATGAATTAATGCCGGAGGCCAATGCAAAAACCGGAGAAATTAGTGAAAAAATCAAACGAGGTAAGCATACAACCCGACATTCGGAATTAATGAAGGCGGAGGAAGGAACTTATCTGATTGATACACCGGGATTCAGTACATTATATCTGAATCCCATTGAAAAAGAAGAACTAAAGGCGTATTATGCAGAATTCCAACCTTATGAGGAAGAATGCCGGTTCTTAGGCTGTTCTCATACACATGAACCGGATTGCGGAGTGAAGCAGGCTGTAGAACAAGGGGAAATTCATAAGGTTCGGTATAAGAATTACGTTGAGTTTTATGAAGAATTAAAGAATACAAGGAGTTGGTAGCATGAAATTATCACCATCAGTATTATCAGCAGATTTTACGAATTTAGGGGAACAAATCAAACTGGTTGATGAAGCAGGGGCAGATTATATTCATTTGGATGTTATGGATGGACACTTTGTTCCGAATATTTCTTTTGGAATTCCGGTAATTGAGGCAATTCGCAAAGTGACGGATAAACCATTGGATGTGCATTTAATGATTGACGAACCGATTCGCTATTTGCAGGAGTTTAAGGATGCGGGAGCGGATATTGTTACGGTTCATGCGGAAGCATGTACCCATTTGCATCGTACTATCAGCAAGATTCGGGAATTAGACATGAAGGCAGGTGTTGCGTTGAATCCGGCAACCTCGGTCAATGTATTGAATTATATATTTGATGATATTGATTTGGCATTGGTTATGAGTGTGAATCCTGGCTTTGGCGGACAGACCTTTATACCGTCTATGCTGGATAAGATCAAACGTATTCACAAGATTGCTGATGATAAAGGCTTGAAGAATCTTGAAATTCAGGTAGATGGCGGAATTACTTTGAATAATGTAGCAGCAGTTGTGGATGCAGGTGCGAATGTTATTGTTGCCGGATCTGCAATTTTCAATGGTGATGTAACTGCGAACGTGAAAGAATTTTTGAAGAGAATGTATTAATATGAGTAAACGATGTTTAATCGTAGCAGGAGGCGAATTGCATTGGGAATTCGCCTCTTGTTATATCAAAACAAAATATGCACCCGAACAACCGGAATATGTGATAGCAGTCGATGGTGGACTAGAAGCGATTATGCAGTTGGGTTTGAATCCGGATTTGATTTTGGGAGACTATGATTCGGTTGCCCATAATGTGTTGGAGAAGTACCGGAATCTGGACACTGCGAGTATCCTTCAATATCCATCAGAGAAGGATTATACAGACTTACATTTGGCGGTTGAGAAGGCGGTAGAAGGTGGTACAACGGAAATCTGTATTCTTGGAGCAACCGGCAGACGGTTAGATCATGGTTTGGCAAATCTGGGTTTACTAAAAATATGTCTGGATGCAGGAATTCCGACAGAGATTACCGATGCGTATAATCGTATTCGGATGATAAAGGATACTATGGAACTATCAAAAGAAGAGCAGTATGGTACCTATGTATCTTTGATTCCCTTTACAGAGCAAGTATCCGGGATTACTTTAACCGGATTCAAGTACCCCCTAGAAAATTCTACGCTGGAACAAGGAATCAGTCGTGGTATCAGTAATGAAATTCAAAATGAAACAGCACGGATACAACTGACAGATGGTATCTTGCTTGTCATTGAAAGCAAGGATTCAGTTAAGTAAGAATGGGTTTTAAAATTAAAATAAGCATCCAGCCGAACCTGAATGCTTATGTTATGAGAAGAGAGAATATATGAAATAAAGTTAATTTCATGTATTTTATATTTGTATTATATCTGTAAATTATGAACAAAATATGAATTTGAAAAAAACTTTATGTAAAAAAGTATATTATTCAAGGGAAATGGAAGAAAAGTAGCAATGAAAATACGGATTTTATGTGTGGGAAAAATAAAAGAAGACTTCTATCGGAAGAAACTAGAGGAGTATTCGAAGCAGATTAATAAGCAGTATACCTTTGAAATCATAGAAGTGGAAGATGAAAAGACCCAGGAACAACTTAGCGACGTAGAACGGGATAAGATTCTAAGAATTGAAGGAGAACGATTGTTAAAATATCTGAAACAGGAAACCGGAGATTACGTAGTTGCACTATGCATAAATGGTCGAAAATATACAACTGCAGAATGGACAGAGGTTCTGAAAAAAAGAATTCTGCAACAGGAGTATAGACAGGTTACTTATGTCATTGGAGGTTCTTTGGGATTGGATGCATCTGTAGTAAAGCTGGCTGATACGAAGCTTAGTTTTTCGGATTTAACATTTCCGCATCAATTAATGCGGGTGATTTTGGCAGAACAGATATTAACCTGTAGCATCTAGCTGTAAAAAGAGAAAATGTAATTACAGAAAAATCCGAAAACGGATTATTTGTGATAAGGCTGGTTGTTTAAAATGCGATAGCCACGATAGATTTGCTCGAAGAGTACCACCCCGGTTAATCCGATGGATAAATCCATAGAGGACAGGGAGAGGGAGTGTATGGACGGTAAATCAAGCTCCTGTGTAGTGGTTACATTTTCATAACCGATGAAAATATAAATCGTAGAGATTCCCTGTAAACCGATTTGGTTAATGTTCGAAGCAAGTACTTCGGAACTTGGAGTATCCTTGCCGGGTACTACGGAAACCAAACAGCTGTGTTCGGAGTTTTTGATTTTGGTAAGCAGGTCGTTCAGTTTGGATGCCGGTTGTAAATGATAGCTTGTTTTACAATAAGCCCCCAGCCGTTTGGTATATTCCAGCATGGCCTGTTCGTCGTTTTTATTCAATTTCTTAGTGTTCAAATATACAAAATAATTCATAGTATTTTCCTAATATCGTCTTTCGAATATATTCTGTTTTTAAAAAAGAAAAATGCATCAGATAGGAATCGAACCTACGCACCTGGCTCCGGAGGCCAGTGCTCTATCCACTGAGCTACTGATGCATCAGTTGGTATTATAACGCAAAAAGAAAGAAAGTGCAAACACTTATTATTGATTTTTATTTGGTGGTTTGATAGAATATTTATGTCGTGATTTGTTATTATTTGGAATGCTTAGAGGAATTGCAATATGCAGGAAAATTTTTGGAAAAAGATTAATCGTAAATATGATGAATTACATTTGCAGGATACGGAAATTCGGACCAGTGGAGAGTCAGTTTTTATCAACCCAACAGTAAAATTGGTGGTTGCCTGGGGACTTTTCTTGCTTGTATTTATATTGTTTTTGGTTATTGGCAAACCATTTGCCAAGGATGACAAGCCTGCAGTAGGAATGGATGGAACCATTATCAGTAATGAGGAATACATACCTTTCGAGCGGAATGAGTATCCGGAGGTAAATTCCTTTGTAGAGAATTATTTGAATGCCATTACAACGGCGGATATCAATGTGTTAAGTACAATGGTGGTAGATCCGGCACAGTTTGATGTGGCAATTCTGGAACGCAAGAAACAGATGGTATTGAATTATTCGAATGTGGATTGTTATACAAAGCCGGGATTAACAGAGGGCTCCTATGTAGTATATGCAGTGGTAAATACACAGATTGCAGGCGTAGAGATTCAACCTTTGAGTCTGCATCAGTTTTATTTGATGCCGAATGAATTCGGTGGTTTTGTTCAGAACAACACAGCAAGTACCAATCCGGAAATTGATGCATATATGAACCAGATTGACCGTGATCCGGATGTGGTTGATTTGTATAAGCGTGTGAATGATAATAATACAGAATCAGCAAAGAATGACGAAGCATTACGGGCATTTTATGAAAGTATTAATGTACAGTTAGATTATGATTAATTCAGTGAATTCTTGAGACGGGTGTTCCCGTCTCAATTATTGTATAAGAGAAGGAATAAAATGATTAGACCAATGCAAAGATGCATTTGAGAGGAAGATATGGAATCAAAAGGGATTCGAATTAATAAATTTTTAAGTGAAGCCGGTGTTTGTTCCCGGAGAAAAGCAGATGAATACATTGAAGCAGGCTGGGTGTGTGTGAATGATGTAATTGCAGAAAAGGGAACAAAGGTGACAACCGGTGACCGGGTGACGGTGAAAGGCACTGAGGTTTCTGTTCAGGAACAAAAGGTCGTATTAGCCTTTTACAAACCACGAGGGTTGGTATGCTCTGCGCAAGGACAGGGGGCGACTACCGTTTTTGACTATCTGCAATATCCGGGGAATTTATACTATGTAGGTCGATTGGATAAGGATTCGGAAGGATTGCTTTTATTGACCAATGACGGTGATTTGGCAAATGCTATTAGTAAGGCTAGATATGGACATGAAAAGGAGTATGAAGTCGTTGTTAATCGACCGGTTAACGAAGGATTTATTCGAAAGATGTCCCAGGGAGTACCGATTTTGGATACCGTTACAAAAGAGTGTCAGGTATGGCAAACCGGTCAGAAGCAGTTTTCGATTATTCTGACTCAAGGGTTAAACCGACAGATTCGCCGTATGTGTGAATATTGTGGTTATCGGGTGAAAAGACTAAAACGAGTTCGTGTTATGAATATAGAATTAGGTGATTTGGAACCGGGGGCATATCGGGAATTGAACAGTCAGGAACTGACGGAATTGCAACGTCGGATACATGAACGGGAATAAAAGATTTAGTATAGAAATGAGGATACGATGGAATTAGAACGAATTAAAGAATTAGTAGAATTATTAAATCAAGCAGGTCGTGCCTATTATCAGGAAGACCGGGAAATTATGAGCAACCGGGAGTATGATGCTTTATATGACGAATTGGTTGCGTTGGAGAGTAAGACTGGCGTAGTGTTGGCAAATAGTCCAACAATTCATGTAGGCTATGAAGTGTTAAGTGAATTGGCAAAGGAAAAACACAGTTCTCCAATGCTGTCTCTGGATAAAACCAAGGATGTGGATGCGTTGGCTGCCTGGTTAGGAGATCAGAAGGGTGTGCTTTCCTGGAAAATGGACGGGTTGACTGTTGTTTTGACCTATCGGAACGGTGAATTGGAGAAAGCAGTTACCCGCGGAAATGGTGAAATAGGAGAAGTAATTACCAACAATGCAAAAACCTTCTGTAATTTACCGAGACGGATTCCTTATACCGGTGAATTGATTATTCGAGGAGAAGCGGTTATTACTTATTCTGATTTTGAAAAAATCAATGCCGGCATTGAAGATGTAGAGGCGAAGTACAAGAATCCCCGGAATCTGTGTAGTGGAACTGTACGTCAATTGAACAATCAGATTACTGCAGAACGGAATGTTCACTTTTTTGCATTTAACTTAGTGGATATTGAAGATGTTGATTTTCAGAATTCTATGGAAGCCCGTTTTGTTTGGTTAAAACAAATGGGATTTGATGTGGTGGAATATGAAATGGTAACTGCAGATACCATTCGTGATGCAGTTGCCGGGTTTGCAAATCGAATTCAGACCAATGATTTTCCGTCTGATGGATTGGTGCTGTTATATGATGATATTGCCTATGGTAAAAGTTTGGGGACTACAGCAAAGTTTCCGAGAGATTCCATAGCATTTAAGTGGGCAGATGAGCTGGCAACCACACATTTGCGTTATATTGAGTGGAGTCCGTCCCGTACCGGTTTGATTAATCCGGTTGCGGTGTTTGAACCGGTTGAATTAGAAGGAACCTCTGTAAGTCGCGCCAGTATGCATAACATTAGTATTTTGGAAAGTTTTCAGATGGGCGAAGGGGATGAAATCAGCGTTTTCAAGGCGAACATGATTATTCCGCAGGTGGCAGAGAATCGTACCCGTAGTGGTACTGTTCAGATTCCACAGCATTGTCCTGCTTGCGGAGCTCCAACGGAGATTCGTCAGGTAAATGATGTTCGGGCGTTGTACTGTACGAATGAATTTTGTAGTGCAAAGAAATTAAAACTGTTTAGTCATTTTGTTTCCCGAAATGCCATGAATATTGATGGTTTATCGGAAGCCACCTTGGATAAGTTTATCGAGGAAGGATTCTTGGAAGATTTATATGATTTGTATCGGTTAGAACCATATCGGATGCAGATTGTGGTTATGGAAGGATTTGGGGATAAATCCTATGAGAATTTACAGAAATCCATTGAGACTTCCAGAACTACCACATTAGCCAGATTCTTGTATGGCTTAGGCATTATGAATATCGGCGTAGCAACGGCTAAATTAATTTGCAAACATTTTAAGAATGATTTAGCGGCGATTCAAACTGCCGGTGTGGAAGAACTGGTTGAAATTGAAGGAATCGGTCAGGTAATCGCAGAAGCCTTTGTGGCCTACTTTAAGCATGAAGAGAATTTGCATCGAATTCAGGAATTATTAAAGGAAATTCGATTTGAAGAAGAGGAAATTCAAGCTGGAGAGCAAATCTTTGAAGGAAAGAATTTTGTAATTACGGGTAGTGTAAATCATTTTGCCAATCGGGATGAGGTAAAGGCTGTAATTGAAGGGAAAGGTGGAAAGGTCACCGGCTCTGTAACCTCCAAAACCCATTACCTGATTAATAATGATGTGACTTCGAATTCATCAAAGAATAAGAAGGCCAAAGAATTAGGAGTGCCGATTATTTCGGAGGATGATTTCATCCGGATGATGAATGGAGAAATGTAAGATATACTTGAAGGAAGAATCAAGAAATAGTAAGATAGAACACAGATATGGCCTGAATTTTATTCGCCCATAGAGTGATAACCAGGAAAGAAGGAAACGATTATGCCAATTCGCATAGCTAATGATTTGCCTGTAAAGAAGATATTAGAGGCAGAAAATATATTTGTTATGGACGAGGATCGTGCAATGACACAGGATATCCGTCCGTTATCCATTTTAATTTTGAATCTGATGCCGTTAAAGGAGGACACGGAGCTTCAGCTGATGCGAAGCTTATCAAATACTCCGTTGCAGGTAAATATTACATTGATTCGTACAGATTCCTATGAATCCAAGCATGTGGCAAAGAATCATATGGAGCGGTTTTATACTACATTTGAAGAAATTAGGGATAAGAAATACGATGGTTTGATTATTACCGGAGCACCGGTGGAGCAGTTGGAATTTGAAGATGTGGAGTATTGGAAGGAATTGACGGAAATCATGGACTGGTCCGAACGAAATGTAACCTCTACTCTTCATATATGTTGGGGAGCACAGGCAGGCTTGTATTATCGTTACGGAGTTCCGAAGATTCAATTGTCAGAGAAGATTTCCGGTGTGTATAAGCACAATACATTCCATAAGAAAACACCATTGGTACGGGGGTTTGATGATACGTTTTTAGTACCCCAGTCTCGATATACGGGAGTTGACCGGGAGAAGATTGAACAGGATGAACGATTAGAAATTGTTGCGGATTCTAAGAAGACAGGACCGTATTTGATTATTGGTGATGGTGGTAAGAATATATTTGTGACAGGTCATCCGGAATATGATACATTGACTTTAGATCAGGAATATAAGCGAGATATAGGACGCGGTCTGAATCCGAATATACCGGAGAATTATTATCCGGAAAATAATCCGGATAATCCGCCAATCAAATCGTGGCGGTGTCATGCCAATACCCTTTATACAAACTGGTTGAATTACTACGTATATCAAAATACACCGTATGATTGGGCATAAGATTGAAAATTATTCATAAATTCGACATGGATATGTTGTAGAGCGGAGGAATATGCAAATGAAAAAGTTGGAAGACTATGTTGTAACTATACCGGATTTCCCGGAACCGGGAATTATGTTTCGGGATGTAACCAGTGTTATTCAGGATGCAGATGGACTGCAACTTGCCATTGACAGCTTGCAGGATTTGCTGAAGGATGTAGAGTTTGATGTAATGGTTGGTGCGGAATCCAGAGGATTTATTTTTGGTATGCCGTTGGCATATAATTTGCATAAGCCTTTTGTGTTGGTTCGGAAGAAGGGAAAACTTCCGAGAGAAACTATAAGCAAAGAATATGCATTAGAATACGGAACGGCAGAGATTGAAATTCATAAGGATGCAATTAAGCCGGGACAAAAAGTAGTTCTGGTTGATGATTTGATTGCAACCGGCGGTACTATGAAGGCAGCGGCTGAGATGATAGAGGAATTAGGCGGAGAGGTAGTGAAGGTGATTTTCTTGATGGAACTTGCCGGATTGCATGGCCGCGATGTTTTAAAGGGATATGACGTAGAAGCTGTTATTACTTACGAAGGAAAGTAATCAGATTACAGGAGGAAACAATGGCTGGTTCAATTTATGGTAAATTATTTCGAGTTTCCACTTGGGGAGAATCGCATGGAAAGGGCGTCGGCGTAGTTGTGGATGGATGCCCGGCAGGATTAGAACTTTCCGAGGAAGATATTCAAACGTATTTGAATCGTCGGAAACCGGGACAATCCAAGTACGCAACACCAAGAAAAGAAGATGATTTAGTAGAAATCTTGTCCGGAGTGTTTGAAGGAAAGACCACAGGAACGCCAATTTCCATGGTGGTTATGAATCAGACCCAACGGTCTTCGGATTATAGTGAAATTGCCGGTTATTATCGACCGGGACATGCGGATTTTACTTTTGATGAAAAATATGGTTTTCGGGATTATCGGGGAGGCGGTCGTTCTTCCGGACGAGAAACCATTGCCAGAGTTGCAGCAGGTGCAATTGCAGCAAAGCTGTTACAGCAATTCGGAATTGAAATTTTAACTTATACCAAGTCTATCGGACCGGTATCCATTGACTATGACAAATTCGATAAGAATGCCATTATGGAGAATTGTCTGTATATGCCGGATGCAAAAGCAGCAGAAGAGGCTGGTGCTTACATAGAAGAGATGATGAAAGCCCACGATTCTGTTGGAGGAATGGCAGAATGTGTAGTAACCGGAATGCCTACCGGTATCGGAGAAACGGTATTTGACAAGTTAGATGCCAATCTGGCAAAAGCGATTGTGTCTATTGGGGCTGTTAAAGGATTCGAAATCGGCGATGGTATGGCAGTTGCTCAGGCCATTGGTTCTGTAAATAACGATGGATTCGCTATGCAGGATGGTAAGGTTACAAAACTTACCAATCATGCCGGAGGCACATTGGGTGGTATGAGTGATGGTTCCCCGATTGTGATTCGGGCAGCATTTAAGCCAACACCGTCAATTTTGCATGAACAGTCTACAGTGAATCGTTCCGGTGAAGATATTATGGTATCTATTAAAGGTCGCCATGATCCGATTATTGTGGCAAGAGCGATAGTGGTAGTGGAGTCTATGGTTGCACTAACATTAATAGACGGACTCATGGAAAATATGTGTGCAAGATTGGATAAAATGAAGGAATTCTATGAACAATAAAATTCTTATTTACAAGTGAAATACTTTGTGCTATTATACCAATGTTGTGATTTAGCCAGTGCTCGGGTATCGGACACTCCGACCGTATCTTAGTGCAGGCTGTATGAAATAAAAGGAGGAATTAATTATGATTACAACAGAAATGAAAGCAGACATCATCAAGAAGTATGGTCGTTCAGAAGGCGATACCGGTTCACCAGAGGTTCAGGTTGCTTTATTAACAGCAAGAATCAATGATTTACAGGATCACTTTAAGGCAAATCCACATGATCATCATTCAAGAAGAGGTCTTTTGAAGATGGTAGGTCAGAGAAGAAATCTGTTAGCTTACTTAAAGAAGAAAGATATTAATCGTTACAGAACATTAATCGAAAGCTTAGGCTTAAGAAAGTAATGAAACACATGAAGCACAGGTGCAATGCACCTGTGCTTTTCTTATATATTTGCTTGTGTTTCTAATGTAAATGTGTTAAAATATAACAGATTGTGTAAGACGCTAACCGAGACTGCTAAAAAGTACATTGAGGCAGTGTATTTTTTAGTTGTTTCGGTGTCTTATACAAAAATAAGATAAAAGGAGAAACAAACATGTATAAGCAATTTACAATGGACTTAGCCGGCAGAACCCTTCGTGTAGATGTTGGCAGAGTTGGTGCACAGGCAAATGGTTGTGCATTCATGCATTACGGTGACACGGTTGTTTTATGTACAGCAACTGCATCGGAAAAGCCAAGAGAAGGAATTGATTTCTTCCCATTGAGCGTAGAATATGAGGAGAAGATGTACGCAGTAGGTAAGATTCCT
>JAFTZJ010000067.1 GCA_017461045.1 Lachnospiraceae bacterium
ACATCTTCGCTGTCAACCATGCAAGCAGTGCTCCGGTAATGAGATTTGATGCCGTTGCCAGCAAAAATCCTACTGAGGTAATATCAAGGGTAAACACATTTTTCAATGCCATGGTCGGACCATATAACGGTATGAAATATTGCAGATTGGTTACATTTTCTCCACGGAACATGGAAACCACACCAATTACCATAATAATCGTATAAACCGGTGTAATAAATGTACTTCCTTCCTTCATATTCTTTGCCAGTGTAGCACAAACAGATATAATCGCCACATATACAAATACCAGCGT
The DNA here is from genome assembly GCA_017461045.1 of Lachnospiraceae bacterium. Lineage (GTDB taxonomy): Bacteria > Bacillota > Clostridia > Lachnospirales > Lachnospiraceae > CAG-632. Next base: position 296 of record JAFTZJ010000067.1, read on the forward strand.
TACAATCAGAATCAACATCATTGCCATCTGGCTGACCGGAAAACTAAGATTCTGTCCCGTCATTGCTCCCAAGGTCTTATATAGCAGTGGCATAGCAAATATCATAGCTCCGCCGTATATCAGTGCTGATAACCCGGACAAAATCATTAAGGCAAATAATTTGCCATACACAATACAACTGCGATTCACCGGCGTCATCAGTAATGCCGCCATTGTACCACGTTCTTTTTCCCCGGCAAAGCTGTCTGCTCCCAGACTCATGGCTCCGGCAAACAGAAGAATCGTTATCATGTACGGTATCATCATTCCAAACAACTTGCCCTGCGCCTTATTATCATTCTGGATTACAGATTCATCATTATTGATATCAATGGTAAAGACTTCCAATTGTTCCAAAGAACCAATTCGCTCTTCCAGAAGTCCCTTCTGATATGGCTCTAAAATCTGACTCAATACATCGGCTCTTGCATTATTCGAATAATCCTCAGACGGATTGTAATAAGTAGCAAGGTCCGGAATCACATCTCCAAGCTGATATTCCTCAATTTGCTTATCAAAGCCTTCAGGAAATACCAAAATTAAATCCAAGTCGCCGCTATAAATAGCATCCTTTGCCTGTTCTACTTCTGACGCGTCTTCTGTTAATTCTATACGAAAGACCCTATCATTTACAAAATATCCATTCGGAATATCTTCATGTCTTGCCAACTGTTCCATATAGGACCGGAAACTATCCGGTGCCTGACTGATTAAAACTGTCGGCTGATGTTCCTCTCTGTCCTGCATCAAAGATGCTGCCATTACACCCATCAACAAATATAAACCTATTACCAATAATGCAGGCATAATAAATAGTCCAAATATCATTTTCTTATCCGAAAAAACCCGGTATAGTTCTTTTCGCATTACAATTGCTACATATTTCATTCTGACACCTCCACTCTGCGATAAATCTCGAAGAATGCATCCTCTAAATCTTCTGTCTGATTCTGCGCCAGTGCTTCTTCTAAGGTTCCTTGGAATACACAGGACCCGTTAATAATCATCGCCATACGGTCACAGAGTTTTTGAGCTTCCGGCATGATATGAGTGGAAACAATTACTAATTTTCCCCTATCCCGAAGCAACCGGAGATAATCGGTTACTGCCCGTGCCGTGATGATATCCAATCCATTTGTTGGCTCATCAAAAATAACAATATCCGGGTCGTGTACCAAGCTGACTGCAATCGACGTTTTCTGCTTCATACCCGTTGAAAGCTCTTCAATACGCTTGTCCTCGAATTCCGTAATGCCAAAATACTCAAACAATTCTTTTCTGCGTTCCTCAATGACTGCATCACTTAATCCGTACAGTCGTCCAAAAAATCGGAACTGGTATTTAGGGCTGAAATGTGTATCCAGTTTCACCTCATTGGTTAAAAATGCCATAGAACGACGTACTGCTTCCCCATCCTTCACAGTATCATGTCCATTTACTGTAATGGTCCCTTCCGTAGGATTCAGCAATGTTGCAACACAACGCAACAAAGTGGTCTTTCCGGCTCCATTAGGACCTAGTATACCGAATATTTCTCCTTCTTTTGCCGTCAGGGATACATTCCGTACAGCAACCTTGGTGGAAGACTTTGTTTTCTGTTCTTCCATTTGTTTTCGATTTAACTTGTAAATCTTCGTTACATTTTGTATTTCTATCATTCGCATTCCTTTCCTTTCTCTATGCAAAAAGCCACTGCATTCGGCAATGGCTCCTATTCTTCATTCGGTTTAATTGTAGTATCACCCGGACGAATGAGATTCAACAATTCCCGTGCGGTTTCCTCCACAAAGGCATCTGTCTGTTGATATGCCTCCTGTTGCTGCAACCGCTCGGTACGGTTTTCTTCTTCCCGCTTCTCCTCTTCCAATCGGGCAATTGTTTCAGCATTTATCTCATACTGCCGCTTTAAAGATTGATAACGAACGAACAGCGTCGCACACAGAACCAGCAATACTACGCTGATTACTATCATACCCTTGCGATTTTCGCTTTTTGTGGTATTCCGTCTACTCATTCTTACCATCCTTTTCGTTTTTCTTTTGTTCCATTTTACTGTGTTTCATCATTCTTTTCAATACTAATTTCAGTTTTCCATGGATGTACCAGATACTTCCACATATAAAGGGACTAATTCCCCAGTTATATAAGGCAGCACCGCAACCCATGCCTAACAACACAAATGCCCGAACCTGTCCTTGATTATAGGTATAAAGCACTGCCACAATCAAACAGGCCGCCCCCAGACAAAACACAATATCTTCCACTACAACGGACCAGGTTCGATGTACCTTTATACCTCTCCATATCCGAAAAAAATCATAATAGAAAACTACCAACATTCCCCAAAAAGCACTTATTAGGAATATCTGTAGTTCTTGTTGCATTCCGACCGGCATCCTTAACGAAACAACCTTCCCAGAACTCCGCGTTGCGTGTCTGTTGCTTTCATGCCTGAATATACCAGACTATCCACCGAACCATCTACTTCCACTTCACCTTTTTCTAAGGTTAACTTGGTTACATGAAGGTCTGTTCCTTTAATTGCCAACATTCCCATATCCGTATCCAGAACGATTTCAGATTCATTGAATGCTTTCACATCCCGGACCCCGGTAATTGTACCCACTCCACGATTCAGAAAACTAATCTTATGAGTTCTAGCCCCTGCACGTTCGTCCATGTCACTCCCTCCTTCTGTTGCAATATATGAAACAAAAGGAAGCTTTATGCCATGTCTTACAGATAACGGAACATTTCCTTGGCTTCTTCTTTCTTAACTGTTTCCACAATCTGTGTCACTTCTACTTTCACAGATTTATTACCAAATTGAATTTCTATCACATCTCCCAGCTTCACATCATAGGATGCCTTTACCACCTTATCATTTACCATAACACGGCCGGCATCACATGCTTCATTTGCTACTGTACGTCGCTTAATCAACCGGGATACTTTCAAATACTTATCTAATCTCATACTATGCTCTCTTTCTGTTTATCCATTTATATCATAACAAGAAAAGACCACCCTTCGGTGGTCTCTTCTTATTAACTGCTCTTCTAAAAGAATTAAGCGTTAACCATATCCTTTAATGCCTTACCAGCCTTGAACTTAGGAGCCTTAGAAGCTGCGATTGACATAGTCTCGCCAGTCTTAGGATTTCTACCTTCACGTGCTGGTCTGTCAACTACTTCAAAAGTACCGAAGCCAACTAACTGAATCTTCTCACCCTTCTTTAATTCTTCAGATACAACATCTGTGAAAGCCTTAACTGCCTTCTCTGCATCCTTCTTTGATAATCCTGTCTTCTCAGCAATAGCTGCGACTAATTCTGTCTTGTTCATCGAAATAATCCTCCTCTAACAATGAATAATTCTCTACACTTAACCATCTCCATCAAGTGCATATATTTCAGACCTTGTCACCAAGGGCAATGCCTACATACATTTATACAATTTTCATTGGCATTTGTCAAGGAAAATACACAATTTTCCACGATTTTAGCATCCCATTTACCCTTCCATCTGTCGACCCAAGAAGTTTGCAGCGATTATAGCCGCTTTTCGCTCGGCTTCTCCAAGAGGTTCTGACTCCGTTCGACTCAAGATAATGACTGCTCCAATGGCATCACCTTCACACAAAATGGTCTGAACAATCTCGCCATAATACTCCTCATCACTATTCGAAAGAATCTTAATATATTTCTTTTCGCCCTTACGCGCCAGAATGGATTCTCGGTCATTAATGGCCTCTTCCAACTCCTTATGAAGCACTTTACCAATAAAGTCCTTTTTCGGAGCACCTGCTACTGCAATAATTTGATCCCGGTCAGATACGCATACCGCATGACCAATAATCTGTGCAGTTGCATCTACATATTGCTGAGCAAACGCCCCTAATTCTCCAATAGGAGAATATTTTTTTAAGATAATTTCGCCATCCTTATCTGTGAAAATCTCCAACGGGTCACCTTCTCTTATTCTTAAGGTTCTCCGGATTTCCTTTGGTACAACCACTCTTCCTAAATCATCGATACGTCTTACAATTCCTGTTGCTTTCAAGTGTTTTCCCTCCATAAAATAAGATTTCGATTACATTTCATCTCTGAAACACATTCATGTCTACATTCTTAAGATATGGAGTTATTATGTGGAAAACTATGGGGAATTATACAAAAATATTATACTAGGCTTGCAAATGCATCTCATAAGACACAACTTGATTTCTTCCATTATGCTTTGCCCGGTACATAGCTTCATCTGCTTTCTTAATTGTTTCATGATAATTGCCACCATCATACATAGCCGTTCCTACAGAAACCGTTGTTTTACATATACCATTATCGCTTTGTTCGATTTTTTCTCTTAGCTTCTCTGCAATCCGCACTGCCTGTTCTGAAGCACACCCCGGCATAATAATCAGAAATTCTTCGCCACCCCAGCGAATCACATAATCTGAAGCACGCACATGTCCTTGCAGATTTTTTGCAATGCTTTTAATAACCTGATCCCCGGCTTCATGACCAAGTTCATCATTTACCTTCTTAAAAAAGTCGATATCAATTAACAACATGCTTACCTGCAAATCCGGATTAAAGGTTAATTTTCCTGTGCTAACATCATTTATTTCTTTTAAAATATTACGATTATACACTCCCGTAAGCTGATCGTGAACAACCAACTTCTGCAAGCGGTCTTTTGCAAGATAATGTTCCAAATATACTCCCTGCATCATGTGATGCATTGCACACACTGCCAAAACACAAGGCAAGTTAAACAAATACATCATTTCTACATTTTCATACTGAATAAAGATGTCCGCAATTGCAATATCCACCATTAAAAATGCATGCGCAAAGGTACTATAACTAAATGGCGCCGAAAAACCGGCACACACAAATATGAGATTCATAATTATCATACCCGGTATAGCGAACTGTCGATCCGGCAATAGATAGGTTGCCCAATCCGTGCACCAGATAATAATATGTATCATCAAAAAAGTAGCCGGAACCATAACCCGATAATCATTTACTTTCTTATTCAATATCAAATAAATGATAAACGGAATAATTACAATAACTCGGGACAATAGTGTTTCAAAAGCAAAATGACCAAGTATACTACAATCGGTAATAAAAAATGACAAATATGCTAATGTAGCCACTGTAACCATGCGCAAATTAAATTTTCTGTAATATTCATATTTTGATTGAAAAAAACATTGTCTGTCTTCTTTCGAAAGGTTTTTCAAGCTAATTTTATCCATTGCATATTTCTCCCCATATATACATATAAAATTAACAACATTATACCACATTTTTGTGACATTTAAATAACTTTTTCATATAAATACCCCGGATATTTTCATATCCGGGGTTGAAATAAGCTTTTTCTATCAATATCAATGATATCTTATTCTACATCATGAATTTCACTATGAAGTTCTTGTAGGGACTTTACGCCGTTGCAGGTATTGGTCTTCACATAATGAATACCTTCTGCAGTTGCTTTTGCTGCTGCAACGGTTGTCATATAAGGAACCTTTGCCTTGATGGCTGCTTTTCTCAAATAAGCATCATCCATATAACTGTTACCGATTGGCGAGTTCAGAATCAACTGAATATCACCATTGGTAATCATATCTGCAATATTCGGACGACCTTCATAAATCTTCTTAACCTTCGTTACCTCTAAACCTGCATTCTTTAATAAGTCATAGGTTCCACCGGTAGCCACCAAATCAAAACCATCATCTGACAGACTCTTAGCCACTTCAACAACCTCATCCTTATCCTTATCATTTACAGAAATCAATACCGTTCCTTCTAACGGAAGCTTAGACTGTGCACCTTCCTGAGCCTTGTAGAAGGCTTCACCATAAGAATTTGACAAGCCCAATACCTCACCGGTAGAACGCATTTCCGGTCCTAAGACAGGGTCTACTTCCTGGAACATATTGAATGGGAATACGGCTTCCTTTACACCATAATTCGGAATTACCTGCTCCTTCAAATTCGCAATCGGAGAAGGACGTCCGGTAATTTCAGATGTAATAATATCCGTTGCCAATGGCACCATACGGATGTTACATACCTTAGATACTAATGGTACAGTACGAGAAGCTCTTGGGTTTGCTTCTAACACATATACCTTATTATTCTCAATTGCATACTGCATATTCATCAAACCTTTGACATGCATTTCTTCTGCAATTTTACGTGTATACTCTTTGATGGTCTGCACATTCTCAGGAGAAATATGCACAGAAGGAATGATACAAGCAGAGTCTCCGGAATGGATACCTGCAAGCTCGATATGCTCCATAACTGCCGGTACAAATGCATGTGTACCATCACTGATTGCATCCGCTTCACACTCTAACGCATGATTCAAGAAACGGTCAATCAGGATTGGACGATCCGGTGTTACACCAACTGCCGCATTCATATATCCTGTCATGCTCTCATCATCATATACGACTTCCATACCACGTCCACCCAATACATAAGAAGGACGAACCATTACCGGATAGCCAATCTTATTTGCAATTTCAACCGCCTCATCAACGGTTGTAGCCATTCCGGACTCCGGCATTGGAATCTCTAATTTTTCCATCATTTCACGGAACAGGTCACGGTCCTCTGCTAAATCAATCACAGAAGGAGCAGTTCCCAGAATCTTTACACCATTCTTTTCCAGTTCTGCAGCCAGATTCAATGGTGTCTGTCCACCAAACTGTGCAATTACGCCTAATGGTTGCTCTTTCTTATAGATGCTTAATACATCTTCTAAGGTTAATGGTTCGAAGTATAACTTATCGGAGGTATCATAATCTGTAGATACAGTCTCCGGATTACAGTTTACAATAATTGTCTCAAATCCAAGCTTCTTTAATGCCATTGCCGCATGTACACAGCAGTAGTCAAATTCAATACCCTGACCGATACGGTTAGGACCACCACCTAAAATCATAATCTTAGGCTTATCAGTATTAATTGGATTCTTATCTTCTGCATTGTAGGTTGAATAGTAGTAAGCACTGTTCTCTGTTCCACTTACGTGCACACCTTCCCATGCTTCTTCTACGCCTAATGCAATACGACGATTACGGATATCTTCTTCCGGAATTTCTAAAATCTGACTTAAATACTTATCTGAGAAGCCATCTTTCTTTGCAGCAATTAACATATCATCTGCAGGCATTGTGCCCTTGTTCTTAGCTAATGCTTCCTCTTCTTCTACCAACTCACGCATTTGTTCAATAAAGTATGCCTTTACCTTAGTGCGTTCATGAATTTCTTCATTGGTTGCACCCTTGCGGATTGCTTCATACATTAAGAAATGACGTTCACTGGATGGAGTTGCTAATCTACGAAGCAACTCTTCCTTTGAAAGCGTGTCAAAATTATTCGCATGACCTAAACCATAACGTCCGGTTTCCAACGAACGAATTGCCTTCTGGAATGCTTCTTTGTAAGTCTTACCGATACTCATTACCTCACCTACTGCACGCATCTGAGTACCTAATTTATCCTCAACACCCTTGAACTTTTCAAATGCCCAACGAGCAAACTTAATTACAATATAATCTCCGTCCGGTACATACTTGTCTAATGTGCCATATTTACCACAAGGAATATCCTTTAATGTTAATCCTGCTGCCAACATTGCTGAAACCAATGCAATCGGGAATCCGGTTGCCTTGGAAGCCAATGCAGAAGAACGAGAGGTTCTCGGATTAATTTCAATTACAATAATACGATCGGATACCGGATCATGAGCAAACTGTACATTGGTTCCACCAATTACCTGAACAGATTCTACAATCTTATATGCCTGTTCCTGTAATCGCTTCTGGCACTCCTCTGAAATAGTCAGCATTGGTGCAGAACAGAAAGAATCACCGGTGTGTACACCTAATGGATCAATATTCTCAATGAAGCATACGGTAATAATATTACCCTCTGCATCACGAACAACTTCCAACTCTAATTCTTCCCCGCCTAAAATCGACTCTTCTACTAAAACCTGACCTACAAGACTCGCCTGAAGACCTCTTGCACATACAGTTTTTAATTCTTCTTTGTTATATACCAGACCGCCGCCGGCACCACCCATGGTATACGCCGGACGCAATACAACCGGGTAACCAAGCTTGTCAGCAATTGCAAGTGCTTCCTCTACTGTATAAGCAACTTCACTGCGAGCCATTTCGATTCCCAGCTTATCCATAGTCTTCTTAAATTCAATACGGTCCTCACCACGCTCAATTGCATCTACTTGAACACCGATAACTTCTACATTATATTTATCTAAAATACCTGCTTGATTTAATTCCGAACATAAATTAAGCCCGGACTGACCGCCTAGATTCGGCAATAAAGCATCCGGTCTTTCCTTTGCAATAATCTGCTCCAAACGCTCTACATTCAATGGCTCGATATAAGTTACATCAGCCGTTTCCGGATCTGTCATAATGGTAGCCGGATTGGAATTAACAAGTACGATTTCATATCCTAACTTCTTAAGCGCTTTACACGCCTGTGTTCCTGAATAATCGAATTCGCAAGCCTGACCAATAATAATCGGGCCGGAACCGATAATCAAAATTTTCTGGATATCTGTTCTTTTTGGCACAACAATCCCTCCTAGTTATTTATTCTCTTTGATGTATTTTACATTCACACGACGATAGTTGTCAATTTGAATTGCGGTTAACTTCTTTCACTCTTTTTGGTTATTTTAAGAATCTTCTGACAATTCCCCACTTATCGTCATATTGCCTGCCTCTTTATATTGATTTTCTATGACCTATGCTGATGTCAAAGCTACAACCATTTTTTTCAGCAGTTTAATTGCGTCTTCTTCTTCATACTTATCTAAGTATTTCACAACCTCTTGGAAATCATTCTTTATAGATTCCGGCATTATGTATTTCTTTAACTCTTCGCACTTTATGGTCACTTCCTGATTACGAAATTGCTCTAAATCCTCTAATAGATATAGTAACTTAACAGCCAACATGCGATTACTAATAGAATACTCCGGTTTTACTTCATCCGGTTGCAGATGTTTTTCCAGTTTCTGTATTACACGCAACATTATTTTGCCAGCACCGGTCATATCTTCTGCCTCTAATTGCACTCTTGCTTTATGCACTCGTTTTGATAAATCATCATCAATCTGGTACCGAAGCATTTCATCAATCTGAGTAATCGCAGAATTTCCTTTACCAAGCACTATATCCTGCAAAACCTTTCGTGCTACTGTCAGCAATTCACCCTCTTCAATAGGAACAATACCCATACGCTTAAATACCATCTCGATACGGTTTTTCAAATCCACCGTATCAAATGGTTTTGTCACATAATCCATAATTCCCAGCTTAGAGCCTTCTAATACCGTCACTCTGTCCTTTGATGCAGTGAGGAAAATAACCGGCACAGTAACACCAACATCCAGTTTCCGAATTTCTTTTAAGGTCTGCACACCATCCATAATCGGCATTTGCACATCCAACAAAATCAAGTCCACCCGCTCGTTGTACAAATACTTAATTGCTCGTTTTCCGGAAAGCATTGGTATTATTTCATAATCATCTCTTAATTCCTGCTCCAATGTAGCCAAATTCACGGCATTATCATCGATTGCAAGTATTCGCATCTTTTTCAATTCTATTCCTCCCCTGTAGTTACCCGTTGCAGCAATTCATTCAATGCTTCTTCTGCCTTATCATCTTCATACAACTGTAACAACTCCAGTATCTGTTCTATGGACGCCTTTATATCCTTTGGTAAGTTTGACTGACACATTTTTTCCAGAATTATTCTTGTTTCCTTTGGGTTAAAGTTTTCAAGCTTAATAAGTGCTTCCTGCAAACGATCAGCCAACTCTAATTTTGTATAAACTTCCTCTTGCGTCTCTTGTTTTGATTTTTCCTGTTCCAACTCCGTTGCAATTTCCTGAAGAATACCCTCATAGGTTTGCATTAATTGATAAAAGTTATCATGTATATCGTTATACCGTCTTTCTTTCGCTGCCATTTCGTGGAATTTCGCCAGCTCTGAAAGTTTCTCTTTGCCAATATTCGCTGCAGAACTCTTCAAACCATGTACTTCAATACAATAATTGTCATAATCTTCTTTCATCAGCAACTCTCTTAACAAATTCACTTTCGACTTGCCTTCCAAATAGAAGATTCTTAACAATTCGCTACGCTTAGAAACCAGCACATCCGGCACTTCATCTGCCATCTGTTCATCCGGTAATCTTCTATCCTTTGGCACCCAACGGTCTAACAATTCATACATTTGTCTACGTTCAAACGGCTTTGACAAATAATCCTTAAAACCACATTCCAAGTACTGCTCTCTTGCCCCCTGCAACGCATTTGCTGTTAATGCAATAATAATTGCATTTTTACCATTTTCACCGCAGTCTTCCTGAATAATTTCCGTAGCCTCAATTCCGTCCATAACCGGCATCATATGATCCATCAAAATCAAATCATACGGATTTGCCTTCACCATCTCGATTGCCTTTGCCCCGGAATCCGCTTCGTCAATTTGGAAATCATAAAGCTCCAGTATTGAAATTGCCACCTTACGGTTCATGGCATTATCATCTACAACCAAGACACGATAATCCGGACTCTTAAATAAAGTCACCTGCGGCTTTACATCTATGGTTTCTGAAATCGGTTTTTCCTCGATACTTCGTCCATCCATTACTTTTTGCGGAATACGTACGGTAAATACGGTACCTTTGCCATAAACACTCTGCACCTGAATATCGCCATTCATTAACTGAACTAAGCTCTTTGTAATGGCAAGTCCAAGACCGGTACCTTCCTGTTCCCGATTCTTGCTCATATCCAGCTGTTGGAACATCTCGAAGATTTTCTTCATATCCTCTTCTTTAATTCCAATACCGGTATCTTCCACACGAAGAATCAAATCAATGGTATCCGAATCAACCACCTCATAATTTGCTTTTAACAACACAAATCCCTTATTGGTAAACTTAATAGAATTATTTAACAAATTAATCAGTATTTGGCGAATTCTTCCTTCATCACCATATAGCTTACATGGCATGTTCTTATCAATTTCCAGCTTCACCCGCATGCCTTTATGAATTGCATTAATCTTTACAAGACTCACCGCACCATCAAATAAGGACTGTGGGTAATACTCCCCTTCAACCAATTCCATTTTGCCGGCTTCGATTTTTGAAAAGTCCAAAATATCATTAATAATAGTTAACAGATTCAGTGCTGCTGATTTGATATTACTTGCATATTCATATCGTTTCCGTCCGCTACTTTCTTCTAAAATCAATTCACTCAAACCAACAACTGCATTCATAGGGGTTCGAATCTCGTGAGACATATTTGCAATGAAATCTGATTTCGCCTGATTGGCTGCCTCAGCCTTCTCCCGCATGGTCTTTAATTCCTCTACATATCCTGCTATTTCCGTAATATCGGAAATAATTACTGCATATCCCCGAACAGTACCTTCATTGTCCTTCAAATAACGCAAATGAACTTCATAGCAATTGTTTCCTACGCAAAATTCTGTTTTATCCTGCTTATTAATAATGGCAGACGGCATATTCTGAATATCTACTAATGATTTGTACTGTTCTATCTCAGGAAATATTCTTTTAGCAGTAGAATTGAAGGTTAGTATCCGCATTTGTTCATCCAAGGTAATAGTACCGTCTTCTAAGGTATTCAATACAGTGCTTGCCGCGGCTTTAGTCAATTCAAAATCTTTACTGTTCCATACAACTACTACCATGAGTGCCAACATACATGCCATACTAAGCGGTGACGGATCATATCCATGAAAACACCCCATTGCATATAATATAAACACAATAATCCCTATGGCTGTACCACCAATGATAATCCACAAATTTCTTTTCTTTCTTCCTGTATAATTCTGCTTCATACTATATGCCAATGCATGAATAGACAATGCCCATGGAATAATAATAGCAATTACTGTATGTAGATAGTATCCCGGCCCATATTCAAATTCCAAATGTGGGAAAAGCCCTGTCGTAACAAACTCAATATTTCTGTAATGGAATCTATGAAGCGGGGTTGTCCAAAGAGAAATGGTGGTAATCAAAGAAAATACCAACATAATTCGTTCCAGTAATCGGTTTTCCTTCACACCACAATAACCCCGAATAAACATCATATAAAAAATGACAACAACTGCCAGACTTAAATACTCGATTTTCACCGCAGTTAATGCCGCCTCTTTATTCGTCGCCGTTAATTCAAATAAATATCCAATATTATGAACCAATTCTGCTATCATAAAATAATTCAACAGTTTCTGTTCATAACTGGATTCGCCGCGAAACATCGCAATCAAACAACATAATACTATAACAATTGCAAACACTTGCAATCCAATCAATACATACAGCATTCCGCATCCCCCATTTCTTGTCGAATCTCCTAATTATAAATATACCTTATCTCGCAACAATATGCAATTTTAAAAGCTACGGTATCAATATCTTTATAAAGATATATACCGTAGCTTTTACATTCTATGATTCTATTTCTTCCGTCGGTTCTTCTTTCCAAACAATAAAACCATTTCGTTCTAATGTGCGGAAGTATTCCGCCAAACGTTCATACAGAGGTTCCGCCGCTTCACCAAACTTCTCTCGTACCAATGCACCAATATCAATAAGATTCCTTTCACCATCCACCAATGGCCAGATAAAATTCCCCATCCGTTCCAAATCGACACGCGTCACATATGGTTTTGAAACAAATGATGTGCCAGCCAATGAAAGAATCCTCTATGACAAACATATAACACAACTTTTCCCGTTCCGCTTTGAGACCAACTGAGTTCCGGTGCCCGTAACGGAATGCGTTCCAGATAGTTGTCACCACCAATATATTTCTTTTCCACTTTCTTCTTCATAAAAGATTCCTATTTCCTCTTTTTAAATACAGTAAACATTAATAACGTGAAAATCATCAGTCCAAATACCAGCAAGCTGGCAATAGTTCCTAAAGGCTCCGGCAAGTTGAAAATTCCGGACAAATTAATTCTTTCGCTAACACCAAGTATCGCCAAACCTGCCAACAGGATTCCTACCAGACCTTCACCGGCTATCATACCGGAACAGAATAAAATACCATCACTGATAATACTCTTTTTCTCTTCTTCCGGCTTCTTCATCTTGTCAAATACCAACCGAATCAAGCCGCCTATCATAATACATGCATTCAAATGAATCGGGAGGTAAATGCCAATCGCTACCGGCAATACCGGAAGTCCAAGAATTTCAACAACAACTGCAATACAAATACCAATAATAATTAATGTCCAAGGAAGATTGTTATCCATAACACCTTCAACGATTGTTTTCATAATCATTGCCTGTGGTGCCTTTAACTCACCGGTACCAAAGCCCCATGCATTATTTAACAAATACAATGTTCCTCCGATTGCCAAAGCAGATGCAACCACACCTATCACTTCTGCAATCTGCTGTTTCTTTGGTGTTGAACCAAGCAAATAACCGGTCTTCAAATCCTGAGAGGTATCACCGGAAATACTTGCAACAATACAAATAATAGATCCAATTGCAATTGCCCCCTGCATACCATGCACACCGGAATCCCCTGTCAGTTTCAAAACAACAGTTGTGATTAGCAAAGTCGCTATAGCCATTCCTGAAACCGGATTGTTACTGCTTCCTACCAATCCAACCATTCTGGATGATACGGTTGCAAAGAAGAATCCAAACAAAACAATTATAATAGCACCAACTAATGTCACCGGAATTGCCGGTACTAACCAAATTAAAATCGTAATAACTGCAATACACGGAATAACAATCTTCATACTTAATTCCTGGGATGTACGGGAATTATCTACGCTTTTCTTTTCAAACATACCCTTAACTGAATCTCGGAATGTACGAAGAATTAATGGCAACGACTTCACCAGACTAATAATACCACCGGCTGCCAATGCACCTGCACCAATGTAACGAATATAGTTATCCCATATTCCAGAAGCACCCTTCGCTGCAAATATCTCACTAATCGGATTTTCTCCCGGATATAAAATCATATCCCCGCCAAACATTACGATTAACGGAATTAATACTAACCAGCTTAACACACCACCTGCAAACATATAGGATGCAATCTTCGGGCCGCAAATATATCCAACACTCATTACCGCCGGATAAATCTGAGTACCTATTTCACCGGCATATCCTTTTACCTTAAAAGAAACTTCACCGGCTACTAATTTCAAACCATCAATAATATACTTAAACAGCGCTGCAAATCCCATGCCGGCAAATACGGTTCCGGCATTTGCTCCACCTTTTTCACCTGCAAGCAATACTTCCGCACAAGCCTTTCCTTCCGGATACGGAAGTGTACAATGTTCCTTCACAATCAAGGCATTTCGTAACGGAACCATAAAGAACACACCCAACAATCCGCCAAACAAAGCAATCAAAGTAATTTCAATTAAGTTTGGCTTGTCCATTTTGCCCTCTGCAGCCCACAAGAACAACGCAGGCAGGGTGAAAATTGTACCCGCTGCCAAAGATTCACCGGCAGAACCGGCGGTCTGAACAATATTACTTTCCAGAATGGAGTTCTTCCGCATTATCACGCGAATCACACCCATTGCTATAACCGCAGCCGGAATAGAGGCAGATACCGTCATACCAACACGCAAGCCCAAGTATGCATTTGCCGCTCCAAACACAACTGCTAAAAATACACCCATAAAGATTGACGCAAAGGTAATTTCCGGGGTGATCTTCTCAGCTGGAATATATGGCTGAAACTCTTTCTTTTCGTTCATAACAAACTCCTTTTGTCGCTTATTTCCTCTTACCAAAAACTCTATAACTCCGTATAATTTTCGTCCTCAACCAGATGTAACGTCTTCTTCACCGCCATCCGCACAGACGGCTCCTTCCCCTCTTGAAGCCTCGCAATATTCACACGATGTTTTATCATTACACAGCTGCATACCAGTGCCAGAATTACCAAGCTAATGTAACTATGACTCTTGAAAAAATAGAAAAACGGAAACAGCAACGAGGTAGAATAAGATGTAGCACCTCCCCAATCCGATATCAGCATTAACGCAATTGCTATTCCGGCCAAAGCTAGAAAGCTTCGCCAATCCGTTGCCAAAATCAATCCCCTAGGGTTGCCAGACCTTTTCCGCCTTTGAACTTTAAGTAAAACGGAAAAATATGTCCCAATACTGCTGCCGCACCGGCTACCACACCGGCAATTTCAAAACTTTTAAACAATGTTTCTGCTATCTGGACAGCCAAAAATCCCTTCATAAAATCTATGACCATTACCAGAATTCCACTTGCTTTTCCAAGCATCATAAATGCATTTGTCGTGCCCAAATTCTTCTGCCCTACATTACGCAAATCTACTCCCTTTGATTTTGAAAGGAAATAAGACGGACTAATACAGCCCATTAGATATCCAACTAAAAGACATAACGCAAATTCCATGCAATTCTCCTTTCTGTAAGTATCACTAACTGTATGCACACGATATAGTTAGTATACTACAAAAAGCGTTGGTTTACAATTTCAAATCACCATCTTTTATCCAAGCAAGTTTGCGACAAATCAACCCAAATACCCAAGTTAACACTGCCGGAAGAACAAAACTAATTAAAATCAACCCAATCCAGTCCATCGCTGTAATTGCTCCTTTGGTTCCTGCTGCTACGTCATTTACCCAGCCGGTATAAACACCAATCTGTCCTACTAATCCACAGGTACCCATACCGGACGAAATTGCCTCACCATTCATTTCCATTTTAAACAGGCAAGTTGCCAGTGGTCCGGTAATAGCAGATGTTAAAATTGGTGGTATCCAGACTCTAGGATTCTTTACAATATTTCCCATTTGCAACATACTGGTTCCAATTCCCTGAGAAACCAAACCGCCTACTTTGTTTTCCTTAAAACTCATTACAGCAAAACCTACCATCTGGGCACAGCAACCGGCAACTGCTGCACCACCCGCCAGTCCGGTTAAGTTTAATGCCGCACAAATTGCCGCACTGCTTATCGGCAATGTCAATGCAATACCAACAATTACAGATACCAGCATTCCCATCATAAACGGACGAAGTTCGGTTGCCAGCATAATCAAATTACCCACATAGCTTGCTGCAGTTCCGATATACGGTGCAATCAACATAGCCAATAATACACCGGAGCATATACTTACTAATGGAGTCACAAGAATATCCACTTTCGTTTCCTTTGATACCAGTTTACCCAATTCCGTAGCAATAATTGCAATTACCAATACCGCCAGTGGTCCACCGGCACCTCCCAATGAATTCGCTGCAGTACCAACTGCCAACATGGAGAATAATACCAATGGCGGTGCCTGCAATGCATACGCAATGGCAACTGCCATAGCCGGACCGGATACCGTCTTAGCAAAACCTCCGATTTCTACCAACAATTCAACACCCAACTGTTGTCCCAACGTGCCTATAATAGTACCAATTAACAAAGAAGCAAACAAACCATTTGCCATTGCTCCCATTGCATCAATAAAGTATCGTTTTGCAGAAATTTCAATATTCTTCTTTTTCAGAAAAGCCTTTACCTTACCTTCCTTCTTTTCCTGCTTCTTTTCTGCCTTTGTAACTACTGTATTATTTTCTTCTTTTACCTGATTCTCATTCGTCTTTCCCATGTTTATGTCCTCTCTTTTCTTCTATATTGTCTGAATTTATGAATGATTCCGTTGTATGGATTCCGGTTCGAAATCCCGTAATTCCGCCAGATAACCATGTTCCCACAAGGCTTCTTCTATCAATTCCAACGTATCTTCTTTCTCAGCACGGACGGTATGATAATGAAAGCCTGCGGTGGCATTCTTTAATGGACTGGACTTTCCTGCTTTTAATGCTTCGCAAAAATCCTGTACATCCTTACGGGAACGGAGTCCCAGCTTCGCCCGTACTTCCCCATATATTTTATGGTAGATAAATACATCCTCAACCTCTCCGCCTAAGTCCACAAAGAGATTTAACTCTTGTTCAATTTCTTCATCACTATGATATACCTTAAACACTTTACTAACACCACTGTCTTTTCGGATTATATACCCTTTAGGTGTTGAAAGAATCTCATATCCCTGTTCCCGCAATGCGCGAATATCCTGCACAATAATCTGGCGACTCACCTTCAATTCATCTGCCAGTCTGGCACCGGACAACGGAATATCTGTGGCTATCAACATATCTGTCAATTTCTTTTGTCGAATATGAACTGCCATTGCATTCCTCACCTTTCTTTTATTATAGGGGAAAGTATAACACCCAAGTTTACATCTGTCAATACAGCTGTAAACTTGGGTGTAAACCTCATTATTCCATATCCAATTCAACCGGGCAATGGTCAGAACCTAATATTTCTGTATGAATCTTAGCGTCAATCAATCGTTCTTTCAGACAATCTGATACACAGAAGTAGTCAATCCGCCATCCTGCATTCTTTGCTCTGGCACTAAAACGATAGGACCACCAGGAATAAATATCTGTCTGTTCCGGATAAAAATATCGGAAGGTGTCAATAAAACCGCTTTCCAATACCTTAGTAAAACAAGCCCGTTCTTCATCTGTAAATCCGGCATTTTTGCGATTGGTCTTCGGATTTTTAAGATCGATTTCCTTGTGTGCCACATTTAAGTCACCACAATAGATAACCGGTTTATGCTCTTCCAATTTCTTCAAATATGCAAGAAAATCCCGTTCCCATTCCATTCGATAAGGCAAACGAGCCAACTCATTCTGCGAATTCGGCACATAGACGGTAATAATATAATATTCCGGATATTCCAGCGTAATAACACGCCCTTCTTTATCATGTTGCTCAATTCCAATACCATAAGCAACCGATATTGGCTCTTGTTTTGTAAAAATTGCAGTTCCGGAGTAACCTTTCTTTTCTGCATAATTCCAATACTGATAATAGCCATCCAATTCCAAATCAATTTGGCCCTCTTGAAGCTTGGTTTCCTGTAAGCAGAATACATCCGCATTCAGTTCCTGAAAGCTTTCCATGAAATTCTTCTGCACACACGCCCGCAGGCCATTTACGTTCCACGATACTAATTTCATTTTTTCTCCTTGCTATAATAGTTGCTTACTATTGTTCATTTTCGTATTCCTTCATAATTGCTACGGTTGCGCTGGTTCCCAATCGGTCTGCACCGGCCTGAATCATTGCCTTAGCAGTTTCCAAATCACGAATACCACCGGAAGCCTTTACCCATGCTTTTCCGGCTACCATTTTCTTCATTAATGCCACATCACTTGCAGTGGCTCCTCCTGTACTAAAGCCGGTGGATGTTTTCACAAAGTCTGCACCTGCTTCTGTAGCCAATTCGCATGCTTTTATTTTCTCTTCTTCCGTTAACAGGCAGGTTTCTATAATCACCTTTAGTTTAGCCTCTTTCCATGCCGGATTATGCACACAGCCATCCTTGACTTCCTGAATGTCATACAACACTTCATCATAATCCTTTGCCTTCAACGCGCCTACATTAATTACCATGTCAATTTCATCAGCACCATTTTCAATAGCATCCACTGTTTCCAACTTCTTGCTTAATGTTGACATTGCCCCTAACGGGAATCCAATAACTGAACATACTTTAACATCTGTATCCTTTAATTCCTCTGCCACCAGCGGTGTATAGTAGGAATTAACACAAACGGAAGCAAAATCATATTCCTTTGCCTCTTCACAAATCTTCTTCACATCTTCTGCCGTAGCATCCGCTTTTAAAATTGTGTGATCAAAATATTTTGAAAATTTCATTTTATACTCCTATGCTTACACAAACATTTACTTACACAAATGTCCCCATGAGCCAAATGGACTTCGACTATGGGGACATTGTATTTATCTTATTCTTCGGTTGCTTCTTCTGCTACTGAAACAGTTTCTTCAATTTCAACCTCTTCTTCAGTCTCTACTGTCTCAACATCTTCCATTACCAATTCTTCTAAGTTTTCCTCTTCTGCTGCCTGCAATGCAAACAACTCAGAATCCAACTTAACAGAACGATAACGCTTCATACCTGTACCTGCAGGGATTAACTTACCAAGCAATACATTTTCCTTCAGACCAATCAAATCATCAGTCTTACCCTTAATTGCTGCTTCTGTTAATACCTTTGTGGTCTCCTGGAAGGAAGCTGCTGACAAGAAGGAATCTGTTGCCAGAGAAGCCTTGGTAATACCAAGAATTGACTGAGTTCCCTGTGCCGGTTCTAAGCCCTGCTCGATTAACTCTGCATTCTTCTCTTCGAAATCCAGAACATCTACCAAAGTACCCGGTAAGTATTCAGAATCTCCACCTTCTTCAATCTTAATCTTCTTTAACATCTGGCGAACGATAATTTCAATATGCTTATCGTTGATATCAACACCCTGTAAACGATATACACGCTGTACTTCACGAAGCATGTAATCCTGAACCGCACGAACACCCTTAATCTTCAGTATATCATGTGGATTTACAGAACCTTCTGTTAATTCATCGCCGGCTTCCAAAATCTGTCCTTCCTGTACCTTAATACGAGAACCGTAAGGAATCAGATATGCCTTGCTTTCTGCAGTTTCCTTATTGGTAATTACAACCTCACGCTTGGTCTTAACATTATTAATTGCCACTTCACCACCGAATTCTGCAATAATTGCAAGACCCTTTGGCTTACGTGCCTCAAATAATTCCTCGACACGAGGAAGACCCTGGGTAATATCATCACCCGCTACACCACCGGTATGGAAGGTACGCATGGTCAACTGTGTACCAGGCTCACCGATAGACTGAGCTGCAATAATACCAACTGCTTCACCAACCTGTACCGGCTGACCGGTAGCCATGTTGGCACCATAACACTTCGCACATACACCCAAGTGTGACTTACAGGTTAAGATAGTACGAATCTTCAACTTTCCGGTTACGCCATTTTCAGCATCAACAATCGGATTGCCATTCTCGTCCACACCACGCTCAACTACTGCTGCTGCACGCTTTGGATTAATCATGTGGTTATGTTTTACAATCATATTGCCATCTTTATCAAAGATATCAACGGCTGTGTATCTTCCGGTAATACGCTCCTTGAAGGTCTCAATGATTTCCTTACCATCTGAGAACTCTTCCACCACCATTCCCGGAATATCTTCTGTTGCTTTACCTGCACAACAATCTACCTCACGGATAATCAAATCCTGAGATACATCTACCAAACGTCTAGTCAAGTAACCAGAGTCCGCAGTACGAAGTGCAGTATCGGACAGACCCTTACGAGCACCATGCGCAGAAATGAAGTACTCCAATACGTTCAGACCTTCACGGAAGTTCGCCTTAATCGGCAACTCAATGGTACGACCGGTTGTATCAGCCATCAAACCACGCATACCTGCCAACTGCTTAATCTGCTGGTTCGAACCACGGGCACCGGAATCTGCCATCATATAAATATTATTGTACTTATCCAATCCATCTAACAGTGCTTTGGTTAACTGATCATCGGCCTGTGACCAAGTCTTAACAACTCTTGAATAGCGTTCCTCTTCTGTCATCAAACCACGACGATACATCTTGTTAATCTTATCAACTGTATCCTGTGCATCGCCAAGAATTTCTTTCTTTGCGCCAGGTACAGTCATATCTGAAATAGATACGGTCATAGCACTTCTGGTTGAGTACTTATAACCCATACTCTTGATGTCATCTAATACTTCTGCAGTCTTAGTTGCACCATGCGTATTAATACACTTATCCAAAATCGGCTTCAACTGCTTCTTTCCTACATGGAAATCAATTTCCGGCAATAATACATTCTCTGGCTTAGTACGATCAATGAATCCTAAATCCTGAGGAATAATTTCATTGAAAATCAAACGTCCTAAAGTTGTCTCAATCATAGTGCTGATTGGATTGCCGTCAAAGTCAACACCCTTCTTACGAACCTTAATCTTCGCATGTAAGGTAATTTCCTTATTCTCATATGCCAAAATTGCTTCATTCTCAGATTTGAATACCTTACCTTCGCCCTTGTCGCCTTCCTTCATCATGGTTAAGTAATAAATACCTAATACCATATCCTGTGAAGGTACTGCTACAGGAGCACCGTCTGAAGGCTTCAATAAGTTGTTTGGTGAAAGCAATAAGAATCTACATTCTGCCTGTGCTTCAACCGACAATGGAAGATGCACTGCCATCTGGTCACCGTCAAAGTCGGCATTGTATGCGGTACATACCAATGGATGAAGCTTAATCGCCTTACCTTCTACCAAGATTGGCTCAAATGCCTGAATACCAAGTCTGTGAAGTGTAGGAGCACGGTTCAGCATAACCGGATGTTCTTTGATAACTTCTTCCAAAACATCCCAAACAACCGGATCCAGCTTTTCTACCATCTTCTTAGCATACTTAATATTGTGTGCCTGCTTATTTGCAACTAATTCCTTCATTACGAATGGCTTGAATAATTCAATTGCCATTTCCTTAGGAAGACCGCACTGATAAATCTTCAATTCCGGTCCTACTACGATAACGGAACGTCCAGAGTAGTCAACACGCTTTCCTAACAAGTTCTGACGGAAACGTCCCTGCTTACCCTTTAACATATCAGACAAAGACTTTAATGCACGGTTACCAGGACCGGTAACTGCACGTCCGCGTCTACCATTATCAATCAATGAGTCTACTGCTTCCTGTAACATTCTCTTCTCATTACGAACGATAATGTCCGGAGCACCTAACTCTAACAATCTCTTCAAACGATTATTACGGTTAATAATACGTCTGTATAAATCATTCAAATCAGAAGTCGCAAAACGACCACCATCCAACTGAACCATCGGACGGATATCCGGCGGAATAACCGGAACTACATCCAGAATCATCCATTCCGGCTTATTCTGAGATGCACGGAATGCCTCTACTACTTCTAAACGCTTAATAATCTTTGCACGCTTTTGACCGGTAGAACTCCTCAGTTCCTTGCTTAATTCCTCATAATCCGCTTCTAAATCGATGCCTTGTAACAATTCCTGAATTGCTTCTGCACCCATGCCTACGCGGAAAGAACCATAACCAAATTTCTCTTCTGCATCTCTGTATTCCTTTTCAGATAATACATCCTTCTTCTTTAAGTCTGTATCACCTTCATCTAATACAATATAAGACGCAAAATACAAAACCTTCTCTAATTCTCTTGGTGACTTATCTAATAAGAGACCCATTCTACTAGGGATACCCTTGAAGTACCAAATGTGTGAAACAGGAGCTGCCAGTTCGATATGACCCATACGTTCTCTACGAACATTTGCCTTGGTAACCTCTACACCACAACGGTCACAAATTACACCCTTATAACGAACCTTCTTGTATTTTCCACAGTGACATTCCCAGTCCTTGCTTGGTCCGAAAATGCGTTCACAGAACAAACCGTCTTTTTCCGGTTTTAAGGTTCTATAATTAATTGTCTCCGGCTTCTTTACCTCACCGTGAGACCATTCTCTAATCTTATCTGGAGAAGCTAACCCAATCTTAATGGAGTCAAAGTTAATTGGCTGGTCTACTTCTTGATTATTCATATTTGACATCTCGTAGTACTCCTTCCATTATTATTCTTCTGAACCATCATAGTCCATATCATCCGCATAGTCATCTTCTGCCGGCTCATCGATGTATTCACCCTGTTCGTCTACCTGATTATAGCCATCAAAATCACTATACTCGTCATTGTTCTTGATTCCTTCGCCTTCAATCATAGGACGTAAGTTCTCGTCTCCATAGTTGATGGTTTCGCTAAATTCAACCTCTTCATCATTTTCGTCATATACCTTAACGTCTAATGCAAGAGACTGTAATTCCTTTAATAATACCTTAAAGGATTCCGGAATACCCGGTTCTGGGATGTTATCACCCTTGATAATTGCTTCGTAGGTCTTCACACGTCCCACAACATCGTCAGACTTCACAGTTAAGATTTCCTGAAGCGTATAAGAAGCACCATATGCCTCTAACGCCCAAACTTCCATCTCACCAAAACGCTGTCCACCGAACTGTGCCTTACCACCTAACGGTTGCTGTGTTACCAGCGAGTAAGGACCGGTTGAACGAGCATGAATCTTATCATCAACTAAGTGATGCAGCTTCAAATAATGCATGAAACCTATGGTAACCGGACCATCAAATTCCTCACCGGTACGTCCATCACGCAACTGTACCTTACCGGTACGGTTGATTGGAACGCCCTTCCATGCACTTCTATGATCACGATGCTCGTATAAGTAATCCAATACGTCATCATTTAAGCTACTGCCCCACTTCTTCTTGAAATCATCCCACTCTTCGTTTGCATAATCATTTGCAATCTCAAGAGTTTCCATGATTTCTTCCTCATTGGCACCATCGAATACCGGAGTACTAATCTTGAAGCCCAAAACATTTGCTGCAAGACTTAAATGGGTCTCCAATACCTGTCCAATGTTCATACGCGAAGGTACACCCAATGGATTCAATACGATATCCAACGGACGTCCATTTGGCAGGAATGGCATATCTTCAACCGGTAAAATGCGGGAAACGACACCCTTGTTACCATGACGACCAGCCATCTTATCACCAACGGAAATCTTTCTCTTCTGCGCAATATATACACGAACGGATTTGTTTACTCCCGGTGGAAGTTCATCTCCATTCTCTCTTGTAAATACCTTGGTATCCATAACTACACCGAATGCACCATGAGGTACACGAAGGGAAGTATCACGTACTTCTCTAGCCTTCTCACCGAAGATTGCACGTAACAATCTTTCTTCTGCTGTCAGTTCTGTCTCTCCCTTTGGAGTAACCTTACCAACCAGAATATCTCCGGCACGAACCTCTGCACCGATGCGGATGATTCCGCGCTCGTCCAGATCCTTCAGTGCGTCTTCACCAACACCGGGTACGTCACGAGTGATCTCTTCTGCACCGAGCTTGGTGTCTCTTGC